>NZ_JBNCKV010000008.1:0-143590 GCF_049841695.1 Micromonospora sp. DT178 | reverse complement strand
GGCGTTGTTGGGCGAACGACAACACCCGACCCGACGACGCCACACCGGCCGGTAGGGCCGGGACCGGATCCGGCTCGGCCCGGACGCGCTCCTGCCCGGCCGCCATCTCGGCCCGGAGCCGGTCGGCCATCGCGGCCACGGTCTGCGCCTCGAACACGATCGCGGCGGAGAGCGGCAGCCCGAAGCGGTCGCGCAACCGCACGGCGACCATCGTGGCCCGCAGCGAGTGCCCGCCCAGGGAGAAGAAGTTGTCGTCCCGGCCCGGCGACTGGCCGAGCACCTCCGCCCACACCTGCGCCACCTGCCGCTCCAGGTCGTCGCGGGGCGGCTCGCTGACCCGCTCCGCCGGTGCGGGCAGCGCGGCCCGGTCCAGCTTGCCGTGCGGGGTGAGCGGTAGGCCGGCGAGACGGACCCACGCGGCGGGAACCATGGTCGCGGGCAGGTACCGCGCCGCGTGCTCGGCCAGCGTCGCGTCGTCCGGACCGATCTCGGGCACGACGTACCCGACGAGCCGGGGACCGGCCGTGCCCTCGTGCAGACGGACCGCGGCGGCCCGCACGCCCGGATGACGCAGCAGCACGCTCTCGATCTCGCCCAGCTCGATCCGGTGGCCGTGCAGCTTCACCTGGTCGTCGACCCGGCCGGCGAAGTGGTAGGTGCCGTCGGGTAGCTGGCGCGCCAAGTCGCCGGTGCGGTAGAGGCGGCTGCCGGGCGGCCCGTACGGGTCGGGCGGGAAGCGCTCGGCGGTCAGGGCGGGACGGTCGTGGTACCCCCGGGCCACGCCCGGCCCGCCGATGAACACCTCGCCGAGGCTGCCGGCGGGCACCGGGCGCAGGTCGTCGGTGAGCAGCCGGATGGCGGCGCCCGCGGCCGGATGCCCGAGCGACGGCGGGCCGTCGCCCTCGACCGCCACCTCCCCGCTCATGGCCAGCACGGTGGCCTCCGTGGGCCCGTACAGGTTGACGGTGGTGAACGTGTGCTCGGGGCGGGGTCGGGCCAGCAGCTGCTGACCCCCCGCGCCGAGGATGCGCAGTGCCCCGGCGGGCGGCGTCGGCCGGGTCAGCACGGCCTCGGCGAGCGGGGTGGGCAGCGTCGCCGAGGTGATCGCGTGCGCGGCGAGCCAGTCCACCAGCCGGTCGGGGTCGACCCGGGTCTCGTCGTCGGGCATCCAGAGGCTGGCGCCGGCCACCAGCGGCGCCCAGATGTCCCACACGGACGCGTCGAAGCCGGGGGAGAACAGGTGCAGGCAGCGGTCGTCGGGACCGAGACGCTCCGCGTCGGCGCGCCACCGGGCCAGCCCGCGCAGCGAGCCGTGCTCGACCATGACCCCCTTCGGGAGGCCGGTGGACCCGGAGGTGTAGATCACGTAGGCGAGGTCGCCCGGGCCGATCGGCACGGCCGGCGGGCGGTCGGGGTACGCGGCGATCGCGGCCCGGTCGTCGTCGAGCAGGACGACCGGGGTGCCGGGCGGCACCAGGTCGGCCCGGACCAGCGACCGTACGGTGACGAGCACCCGCGCCCGGGAGTCGGTGAGCATGTGCCGGACCCGCTGCGGAGGGTAACCGGCGTCGATGGGCAGGTACGCGGCGCCGGCGGTGAGCGCCGCCAGCACGCTGACGATCCCGTCGACACCGCGCGGCAGCAGGACGGCGACGAGGTTACCTCGGCGTACCCCGGTGGCCCGCAGGTGCCGGGCCAGCCGGTTGCTGCGTGCGCGCAGCTCCCCGTAGGTGACGAGGGCGTCGTCCGTACCCAACGCCAACGCGTCGGCGGGATGCCGGACGACCGCCTCATGGACGAGGTCCGCGTGGTGTGGTTCGCCCCCGGCGGGCTCGCCGGGCGACCGGGCGGGGACGGGGTGCGCTGACCAACCGCTTTCCTTGATCATGATGCGCCGGATGCTGCCAGCGCGGCACGCCCGTCGTCAATGGAAACGGGCCGGGCTAGGGGCTCTCCGGGCCGGTTGTCGGGGCTGGCCGGCCGCCCGCCGGGCCGGCGCCCGGAGCGGCCCGGTCGCGGGGCGACGGTCGGGCGGCGGTTCGCCCGGCCCGGTGGCTCACCTCGACAGGCGGTCGACGGCCTCGGCGGTGGTGACGACCTCGCCGAGCTGCCCCAGCGTCTCCAGGCTCGCCCGGTGCGCCTCGTCGGTCGCGGCGGTGCACGCGTCGGATACCACCACCGGCCGGTAGCCGTGGTTGACCGCCTCGAACGCGGTGCCGGTGACGGAGAGGTTGGTGGCGACGCCGGTGAACAGGACGGTGTCCACGCCCCGGCGACGCAGCACCGTGTCGAGTTCGGTGCCGAAGAAGCCGGTGAGCCGGACGTGGGTGATGACGACGTCGCCGGCCTCCGGCGCGAGCTCGTCGACGATCCGGGCCTTCGGGGCGCCTTCGAGGAAGGCCTGCCGCTCCCGGACCATGGCGAAGCTGGGCGTGTTGGGGATGAGGTCCGGATATCCGGGCCGGTACGCGACCCGCGTGTAGACGACGAGGCCGCCACTGGCGCGCACCGCCGCGGCGACCTGCGCCGCGTACGAGGCGACGCGGTGCCGCAGGACCTGCTCGGCGAAGAACGGACCGAACACCCCGTCGGGACTGACGACCTCGTGCTGCCAGTGGACGCCGACGACGGCGGTCCGCATCGGGTCGAGTTCTCGCATCGTCCCTCCCATCACGGGGCGGAGAGTTGCTGTGGCGCCGGCTGGTAGCCCTGGCCGCCCGCGCTTGCCGGCCCTCTGCCGTACGCGTCGAGGCGCCCCCACCGCCCCGGAATGTCGAGCAGCGCCACGAAGTCGAGACTAGCGGGCAGAGCGGGCCTGATCACGAGGTCTTCGCCGACCGGTTGCAGCCCGAGCATCGTGCGCAACAGCAACAGGGTGGCCCCGGCGGACCACGCCTGCGGGCTGCACGCGGTGGGATAGTTGACCGGATACTTGGTCTCGGCCCGGCTGTAGCCGGCGAACGCCTCGGGCAGCCGGCCGTCGTAGAAGACCGCCGCGTCCAGGATCCCGGCGGCGATCCGGGCCGCCTCGTCGCCGTACCCGTAACGGCGCAGGCCCCAGGCGATGAACGAGTTGTCGAACGGCCAGATCGTCCCGACGTGGTACCCGATCGGGTTGTAGCGGCCCGCGGTCTCGGCCAGCGTGCGCACCCCCCAGCCGCTGAACAGCGGGGGCGACATCAGGTGCCGCGCCAGGGCGGCCGCCTTCGACTCGTCGACGATGCCGCTCCACAGCAGGTGGCCGATGTTGGACGACAGGGCGTCCACCTGGCGGCCGTCACCGTCGAGCGCGAGGGCCATGTACTCGCCGTCGGCGACCCAGAAGTCGCGGTTGAAGCGTTGCTTGAGGTCGGCGGCCTGCCGTTCCAGCCGGTCCGCGTACTCCGGGTCGTTCCAGATCGCGCGGGCGAGCCGGGCGGTGCGCATCTTGGCGTCGTACGCGTACCCCTGCAACTCACAGGTCGCCCGGGGGAAGCCGGGCAGCCGCCCGTTCTGGTACGAGATGCCGTCCCAGGAGTCCTTCCAGCACTGGTTCTCCAGGCCGTTGCGGGTGTTGCGCCGCTCGTAGGAGATGTAGCCGCTGCCCGTCAGGTCGGCGTAGTCGTCGATCCAGTCGATCGCCGCCCGCGCCTCCTGCTCGACCGAGCGGACGAGCGCGGCGTCGCCGGTCCAGCGTTCGTACTCGTCGAGCAGCACCAGGAACAGGGGGGTGGCGTCGGCGCTGCCGAAGTAGGGCGTGTGCGGGGTCTCCTCGAACACGCTCATCTCCCCGTACCGCATCTCGTGCAGGATCCGGCCGGGCTCCTCCTCCCGGAAGTCGTCGACCCGGCTGCCCTGCCGGAAGGCGAGCACCCTGAGGGTGGTGGCGGCGAGATCGGGCGCGAACGGCAGCGCCTGGAGGCTGGTGAGGATGCTGTCCCGGCCGAACAGGCTCATGAACCAGGGCAGGCCGGCGGCCGGCACGCTCCGGTCCTCGGCGAGGAAGGGGCTGAACCGCAGCGCGGCCAGGTCGATGAGGCTGCGCCGGTACGCGCCGCGCAGGGGCTCGAATCCGGATTCCAGCCGGGGCGCCTCCGCCAGCCAGTCCTTGAGCCGACGCTCCTTGTCCCGGCCGCGCGCCCGTCCCGGGATCGTGAGCCGCTCCAGCCCTCGCGGCATCGGGAGGTCCGGCTCGGCGGTCAGCCTGGTCCGCCACGTGCCGTGCGGTTCGAGGTGGACCGTGAACGTCAGCCCGTCCTCGTCCAGTTCCACCGGCGTCGTCGCGGAGACGATCGTCTCCCGCCTGAACCGCTCCCGCTCGTAGCCGAGGACGAGGCGTCCGTCGTCGACGCGCCGGTAGTGCCGGCCCTTCTTGCGCGCCGTCGCGTCTTTGACCTCGAAGACGTCCGCGAAGTCGGCGTCCACCTCGACCCGGACGGTCAGGTCGACCGGCCGGCCGTCGTGGTTGATGATGCTCAGCTCCTCGTGCAGGCCGGCGTCGAGCGTGTGCACCCGCCGCACCGAGAGCGTGCTGTTGACGTAGACGTCCTGGTGGCCGGGGACCAGGTAGAAGCGGTTCTCGAAGTAGTGGATGTCGTCGATGGCGAGGGTGCTCAACCGCTCCCCGCCGATAGTCAGCACCCACTTCGACAGCAGGCGCGTGTCGTGGGCGAACAGGCCGAGCGGGGTGTCGGGCGACGGCAGGATGTCGCCGGCCCGGTCACAGACCATGAAGGTCGTGCCGTCCAGGATGCCCACCTGGTCGTCACCCATGATCGCCTCCCCGGCGTCGTGTCCCCTCGGACGAGGGCGGCGGCGGAAACAGCCTCCGGACCGTCGCGAAAAGCCGGGGGCTGCCCGCCACGGACGCCTCGCCGCGCAGCACGGTGGTCAAGAAGTACGCCTCCCCGCTGGCGATCCGGTCGAACACCGCCCGGTCCGCCTCGACGACCGCGTCCCCGCCGGTCGCCTCCTCGGTGACCCTGATGTCGCCCTTGTCGATGGAGACCAGCCAGTGGTCGGTCCGGCCTTCGCGGCTGATGTCGAAGCGCACGCTGCCCTCGTCGATCGCCCTCAGCCGGCGGTCGTGCCCACGGCGCGCCAGGCCGTGGAAGAAATCCTGGGTGGCATCCGCCATCGCGACCCCTCCTCACCGGCCACCATTCCCCCGAACGGCCGCCGTCGCCTCACCCCGAAGAGGTGAACTTCGCCGACTCCGCCGACCGTCGGGGGCCGTCCCGACCGCCGGGCCGGTCCGGATCGGCCCTCGCCGTGCCGTGCCGGGCGGCCCCGGCGGACACTGACCCGGCCGCCCGGCATCGCCACTAGCCTGGGACTCGATGGATCCCATCCAGGCAACGCTGCTCGTCGCCGCCGGTGTCGCCACGGGCGCCTTCAACGCGGTCGCGGGCGGCGGTTCCCTGATCGCCTTCTCGGCGCTGATCGCCGCCGGCATACCGCCGCTCACCGCCAAGCTGACCAGCACCGTCGCCGTCTTCCCCGGCAACGTGGCGAGCGTCGCGGGAGGATACCGGGACCTGCCGCCCCGCAGGGAGATCCGGCGCATCCTGCCTGCGGCGGTCGTCGGCGGCGTCGTCGGGTCGGTGTTGCTGCTGGTGACGCCCAGCCACGTCTTCGACGCGATCGTGCCGTTCCTGGTGCTCGCCGCGTCGGCCGTCCTCGGTCTGCGGGGCCGGCTGGACGGCCTGGCCCGGCGCTCCGTCCTGCGGCACGGGCGGGAACACCCGGCGGCCCTTCAGGTGTCCGTCGCCCTGAGCGGCGTCTACGGCGGCTACATCGGCGCGGGGTTCGGCATCGTCCTGATCGCCGGCCTGGCGCTCCTGCAGCGCGAACCGCTCACCCGGACGGTCGCCTTCAAGAACCTGCTGTCGGCCGTCATCTCGTTGACGGCGGTGGTGCTCTTCGTCCTCTTCGGCACCGTCAACTGGGCGGGGGTGGCGATCCTCGCCCCGGCCACCGTCGTCGGCGGCTACGTCGGTGCCCGGCTGCTCCGCAGACTCCCCGGCGGCCCGCTCAGGGCGGTGGTCGTCGCGTTCGGGGTGGCCTTCGGGCTGTTCCTGCTGTGGCGCAACGTCCTGTAGGCCGCGCCGCCGCGCGCCCGACCGACACTCGGCCCCGACGACGGGACGGGCCCCCGCCATCCGCGCGGATGACAGGGGCCCGTCTCCGCACCGGTCAGGTCAGCGGGACCTGGCGGGCGAGCGCGGCACCGCCGGCCTCGAAGGCGGCCAGGACCGAGGTGGGCGTGCCACCGGTCGCCGGCACCAGGACGGTCACCGGGCGGCCGGAGCGCACCTGCACCGAACGCTCACCGAGCGACCGGTCGCCGTCGGCGGTGTACAGGTACACCGTGCCGGCGCGGTCGGCCCGGACGGTCACCTGCACGCCGCCGGCCACCTGCCGCTGGCCGGTCAGCCGCAGCGCCCGCTCGGGCAGGCGGGCGACGGCGGCCGGAGCCACGCCGTCCACCGCCGACTGCGCGATGGTCTGCGGGCTGTGCACGCTGCGGGCGGCGGTGTCCGGGAAGACCGGGGCGCTGGGCTGCCGCTGGGCCGGGGTCAGGCCGGGCAGGGTGACCAGGCCGTACCGGTACGGGTCGGCCCGGACGCCGGTGAAGGTGGACCAGCCCAGCCGCGACTGGGAGCTGAGGTCCTGGGTGTCCGAGTCGTACACCAGCACGTTGAAGCCCATCCGCGCCGGGTCGATCGCGTCGGGCAGCACCGCGAACGGGATGCGCGCCTCGATGGTGTAGCCGGCGTACGGCGCGGTGACCTTGCTGACGACGGTCATCCCCGGGGCGGTCGTGGCGCCCGGTCCCTGCCGGTTGTCGGCGTCGCGCTGCCAGCACGGCGGGTCGCCGTTGGCGGGGTCGTCGGTGACCGGGAAGATGCCCGCCTTGAACACGGTGGAGGTGTCCGTCGAGTTCCCCTTCGGGTCGACGATGATCTCCACGCTGTCGGTGCGCCGCTGCCGCTTGCAGTCCTGCGGCACCACCTTCTTGCCGAGCACGTCGTCGGTGACCCGCACGAACACGACGAGCGCGTCCTCGGTGAAGGCGATCCGGCCGGTGGCCGAGGCGTCCTGCCCGGTGGTGGCCTGCCCCTCCCAGATGCGGGACAGGTCCAGCTCCTCGCCGGGGTACTCGCCGGGGGAGGCCACCCCGTCGACGGCGTGGTCGTGCCCGGCGTGCGGCACCTCGCTGGTCGGCACGATCTCCAGGGCGCCGGTCTCCACGGTGCTGCCGGCGGCGCTGGTGGTGGTGATGGTGATCCCGTAGTCGCCGCCGTCGCCACCTTCGTTGGCGGTCGGCAGGCTGGCGTCGCTGTTGGTGACGGTGAAGGTGACCGCCCCGGTCGCGCCCGGCGCCAGGGCGGCGTAGTTCTTCGTCGCCGCGTCGGCGGTGAAGCCGGTCGGCAGGCCGAGGGCGACCGTGCCGCTCTGGGCGGTCTCGCCGTGGTTGCGCAGGTCGACCCGGACCGTCCGGCTCTTGCCGGAGCCGATGGTCAGCACCGGCTTGATCAGGGTGTCCAGCTGCGGGTAGCCGCTGTCGCCGGCCCAGCTGCGGAACAGCCCCACCTCGGGCAGCGGCTCCAGGGTGCCGCGCACGTCGGCGACCACCCGGACCGCGCGGTCCGTACGGCCGGTGCCCTGCCCGGTGGTCAGGGACGCGCCGATGAGGTGCTGCTCGTTGGTGTCGGCGCCGGCGGGAACGGTCACGGTGAAGGTGACGGTCCGCTCCTTGCCGGCCGGTACGGCGCCGCGCACCGCACCGGAACCGCTGGCGGTCCAGCCCTGCGGCAGCCGCAGGGAGACCCGGGGCGAGGTGAGTGCCCGGTTGCCCGGCGCCCGCACGTGCGCGGTGACCTCGACGCTCTGCCCGGGGGCGAGGTCGAACCGGTCGGCGGTCAGGTAGAGCTCGGTGCCGCCGGGCAGCCCGCCGGCTGCCGGGGGCAGCACCGAGCCGCGCAGGATCGCCTCGGGGGAGGTGTCCGCCGGGTCGTACGGGACGCGGCTGTCGACCAGGGTGTAGAAGTCGCAGCGGATCTTCGCGGGGTCCGTGGGGGCGGCTGCGGTGTTGGCCCAGCCCTGGGTCACGTAGTCCCGGCGGGCGTCGACCTCGACCTCGGCCCAGGTCTTGCCGCCGGCGCTGCGGGCGCCCTCCCAGACGCCGAACACCTGGTCGGTCGGGACGGCCGGCACGAAGCCGGTGGCGCACTGCGGCCCGGTCGACGAGCTGCCGGTGCCGCCGCTACGCAGGAACTTCGCCGCCCGGAACGGCTTGAGCCCCTCCTTGGTGACCTGCTCGGGGAAGGCCTTCGGGTCGGCGGCGGCGTGGAACGCCTCGGCGGCGAAGCGGGCGGCCTGCTGGTGGTTGCCGTGGTTGCCGGGCGTGGGCGACGGGTTCATCGTCATGACGATCTCGGGCCGGGTCTGCCGGATCACCCGGACGATCTGGGCCAGGGTGTCGTCGTGCCCCCAGATCTGCTCCGACAGGGGCGCGGACGCGGTGTACCAGAAGTCGACGCGGTCGAGGTTGTACAGGTTCTCCACCCCGGCGCGGCCGATCGCGGTGCGCTCCTCGCGCTCGCGGATGATGCCCAGCGGCGGGCCCTCCTCCAAGCCGACGGCGTTGCCGCCGCCCTCGCCGCGGGTGATGGTGACGACGCCGGCCTTCGCGCCGTGCTTCTCCTTCCACTGGCCGAGGGTGGCGAGGCTGCCGGCCTCGTCGTCGGGGTGTGCGCTGACGAAGAGGACGTCCAGGTCGACGGCGTCGGTCGGCCGGGCGTCGGAGGGGGCGGCGAGGGCCACGGCCGGTGTCCCGGACAGGGCCAGGGCGAGCGCCGTGGGTAGCAGGAACGCCTTGAGACGCATGCAGATCCTTTCGCGTGACGCGAGGTCCGCGCAGCGGCCGGCGACGTCGGACGCGGGGCGTCGACGTGGGGTCGCGGTCGGACGGTGAGAGGGCGGGGCAGGGGCGCCGGGCAGAGGAAGCGCCGGCGTCACCGGGGTACGCAGCGGCACGGGGATCCGTACACACTGGAAGGCCTTCGCCCGGTGACGCTAGGGACCGGCGGGGTGGCCGTCAATGCTTTGCAAGGTCTTTCTTCATTTGCGAAAGAAACTAACTCCCCGCCAGGCGAGGTGTCGCTGGCGGTGAGCCCGCCCGTCCGGCGGCCTCGGCGAGGCCCGCAGGAAGGGCGTTTCTGCTGCTCACGGAGGAGGCCGCAAGGTAACGAGACGGTTTCGTTACTTGACTCCATAGTTCGTTCGCCGTAGGAAGGAAGTGTGACAGACGTGGTGACGCCACCAACGAGCCCGGTGAGCCGGGAGCGGTCGAAGGAGATCAAGCGGTTGTCCGTGATCTCCACCGCCCGCCAGGTGCGGGTGCTCTCCCGCGCCGAGCTGACCGAGCTCACCGGGCTGAGCCCCGCCACGCTCACCCCGCTCGTGCGCGAGCTGATCGCCGAGGGGTACCTCATCGAGCGCGGCCCCGGGACCTCCCGCACCGGCCGCCCGCGGGCGATGCTGGAGTTCAACCCCCGGGCCGAACTGGTCGCCGCCGTCTCCCTGGAGCCGTCCCGGATCAGCTGCGAGATCGCCGACAGCGACGGCGCCGTCATCGCCCACCGCGCGGTCCGGCTCGCCGGCGACATCGTCGACACCATCTGCCGCTCGGTGCCCGAGCTGGCCGGCGACGGGCTGCCGGCGCTGCGCGGGGTGGCCATCGCCGCGCCCGGCGTCTCCACCGGCGGCGCCGTGCGCCTGGCCCCCTCGGTCGGCCTCGTCGAGGGGCGGCCGGTGGGGGAGTCGGTGCAACGGCGGCTCGGGGTGCCGGTGGTGGTGGACAACGACGTGAACCTGATGGCGGCCGGCGAGCACGCGGTCGGCGCGGGCAGCGACGTCGCCGACCTGCTGCTGCTGCACGTGGCCGACGGCATCGGCGCCGGCCTGGTGCTCGACGGGCAGGTCCGCCGGGGCGCCGGCGGGGCCGCCGGCGAGGTCGGTTTCCTGCCGCTGGACCCGACCGACCGGGGCCACGACGGGATCGGCCCGTTCGAGGCCCGCTGGTCGGAGAACGCCATCGCCGAGCGGATGGTGGCACTGGCTCCCGGGCGGCGGCCGGACTCGCCCGTGGCCGACCTGGTCGCGCTGGCGGCCATCGACGACCGGGCCGCCGCCTACCTGGACGACGTGCTCGCGGCCTGGTCGCGGCTCATCGTCTCGTGCGTCTGCGTCGTCGACCCCGGGCGGGTGCTGCTCAGCGGGGCGGCCGCCCACCTCGACGACGCCGCCGTCGACCGGCTCCAGGCGCTGGTCGCCGCCGCCGCACCGAGCACCACCGAGGTGCGCCGGGCCGTGCTCGGCGACCGGGCGGTGCTGCACGGGGCGGTCAGCTACGCCCTCTCCGCGGCTGCCGCCGGCATGCCCACCCTGCTGCCGACCCCTTGACCACACACCACGCACACCGCAGTTCCCCCCACACCCCTCGGAGGTACCCCATGAGACGTCGACTTCTCCTCGCCGGTGCGCTCGCCACCGTGCTCGCCGCCGGCACCGCCTGTGGCGGCGGCGGCGGTGGTGGCGACGACGCGGCCGGCGGCGCGAGCGCCGAGAAGCTGACCATCTACACGGCCCGCGACAAGAAGGTCTCCACCTACGTCGTGGACCAGTTCACCGCCAAGTACCCCGAGTACAAGGGCAAGGTCGAGATCCTCAACCTGGGCGCCCAGGAGATCCTGGAGCGGGTCCGAGCCGAGAAGGCCAACCCGCAGGCCGACGTCTGGTGGGGTGGCACCCAGCAGGGGCTCTCCGCCGGCGCCGGCGAGGACCTGCTGACCTCCTGGCAGCCGGCGTTCGCCGGCAAGATGGACCCGAAGTACAAGGACGCCGAGGGCCGCTGGTTCGGGGAGATCCTGCTCCCCGAGGTCATCATGTACAACAACAAGGCGCTCACCCCGGAGCAGGCCCCGAAGGACTGGGACGACCTGCTGAAGCCGGAGTGGAAGGACAAGATCATCATCCGGGACGTTGCCGCGTCCGGCACGATGCGGTCGATCTACGCCGCGATGATCATGCGGCAGTCCCCGGACGGCAGCAACCCGCAGCCCGGCTACGACTGGCTCAAGAAGCTCGACGCCAACACCGGCGCGTACGCGGCCAACCCCACCGACCTCTACCTGAAGCTCTCCCGGCAGCAGGGCGTGGTCAGCGCCTGGAACCTCCAGGACGTCCTGCTCCAGGCCAACCAGTCGAACATGCCGTTCGGCTACGTGATGCCCGCCTCCGGCGCCCCGGTGCTGGTCGACGGCATCGCCGCGGTCAAGGGCGGCAACACCACCGGCGCTCAGAAGTTCATGGAGTTCCTCTTCGACGACAAGCTCCGCGCCGACCTGGCCAAGGACTACTACCAGATCCCGGCCGTGGACATCGCCGAGAAGCCGGAGTGGCTGGCCCAGCTCAACCTCAAGCCGTTGGACGTCAACTGGGACGTGATCGGCAAGAACGAGACCGAGTGGATCAACCACTGGAACGGCCAGATCAAGAACAAGGGCTGACCGCCCGGGCGTCTCGGGGGCGGGCCGGTCCCGCCCCCGCGCCCCCACCTGACGACCGTCCAGGTCCGGTACCGCACGAAGGAGAGGACCTCATGATCGATGTCACGCTCGAGTCGGTGAGCAAGCGCTTCGCGCGCGGCGGCGACACCGCGGCCGTGGACGACGTCGACATCACCATCGCCGCCGGGGAGTTCTTCACGCTGCTCGGCCCGAGCGGCTGCGGCAAGACCACCACCCTGCGCATGGTGGCGGGGTTCTACTTCCCCACCTCCGGCCGGATCCGGTTCGGCACCGAGGACGTCACCCGCCGGCCGCCGAACAAGCGCGACACCGGCATGGTGTTCCAGAACTACGCGCTCTTCCCGCACATGAGCGTCGCGCAGAACGTCGCGTACGGACTGAAGATCCGCAAGGTCGGCCGGGTCGAGGCGCGGCGGCGGGTCGAGGAGGCGCTCGGCCAGGTGCACCTCGCCGGCTACGGCGACCGGCGCATCGACGAGCTCTCCGGCGGCCAGCAGCAGCGCGTCGCCCTGGCCCGGGCGCTGGTGATCCGGCCCCGCACCCTGCTGCTCGACGAGCCGCTGTCGAACCTCGACGCCAAGCTGCGCGAGGAGACCCGGGTCGAGATCCGCCGCATCCAGCGCGAGGCCGGCACCACCTCCATCTACGTCACCCACGACCAGGCCGAGGCGATGGCCATGTCGGACCGGATCGCGGTCATGCAGTCCGGCCGGGTGCAGCAGATCGGCGCCCCGCAGGAGATCTACCACCGCCCGGCGACCAGCTTCGTGGCCCGCTTCATCGGCCGCAGCAACGTGCTCAGCCTCCCGGTCGTCGCCGCCGCCGCGCAGACCGTCACCGTGGGGCTGCCCGCCGGCGGCGAGATCACCGCGCCCGCCCCGACGGACCACGGCCTGCGCCAGGGCGACACCGCGCTGGTCTCCGTCCGTCCCGAGCACATCGGGCTGACCTCGGCCACCGAGGCGGGCGCGCTGCCCGGCCGGATCACCGAGGTGGAGTTCACCGGCATGGCCACCAACCTCGTGGTCGACGTGGCCGGCGAGCCGGTGCAGGTCGCCGCGATCGACGTGCCGGCCGGAATCGCCGCCGGCGACCAGGTCGGCCTGCGGCTGAACCGGGAGCGGATGTGGGTGGTGCGCCCGTGAGCACCATCCCCGCCACCCCCAGCCCGGCCACCGTCGCCCCGATCACCGGCGAGCCGACGCCGCCGCGCGGCCCACGCCGCCGCCTCGCCGACCGGTTCGCCGGCGGCACCGGCTCGCGCTGGTTCCCGTACGTCCTGGTCTTCCCGCTCGCCCTGATCCTCTTCGGGTACGTGGTGCAGCCGATGTTCGCCACCTTCGCCGAGAGCGTCGGCGTGGACGGCGTGGAGAACTACGGCAGCTTCGTCACCGGCGGGGGCGTGGCCCGGTCCTCCCTGGTCACCTCGCTGATCATCTCCGCGGCCAGCGTGCTGCTCTGCGGCGTCGTCGGCGTGGCGATGGCCTTCCTGCTCAAGCGCTTCTCGTTTCCCGGCCGCAAGCTGATCGAGGCGATCATCCTGGTGCCGGCGGCGCTGCCGCCGCTGATCGGGGCGATCTCGTTCCAGCTGCTCTACAGCGAGACCGGCATCCTGCCGCGCGGCCTCCAGCAGCTCTTCGGCGCCGAGAACCCCGTGCTGCCGTTCAGCGGCATCGCCGGGGTGCTGGTCGTGCACACCTTCACCATGTACCCGTACTTCTACCTCTCCGCCTCGGCCGCGCTGTCGGGGATGGACCCGTCGGTGGAGGAGGCGGCGTACAACCTGGGCGCCGGCCGGGTCCGCGTGTGGCGCACGGTGCTGCTGCCGATGCTCACCCCGGCGTTGGTCTCCGCCTCGCTGCTGGTGTTCATGACCTCGCTGGCGTCGTACACCGCCCCGCTGCTGTTCGGGGTGGACCAGACGATGACCATGCAGATCTACATCAACCGCACCAACGGCGACCTGCCGATGGCCTCCACGTACGCCTCGGTGCTCGGCGTGGTCTCGGTGCTGTTCCTGCTCGGCATGCGCTGGTACGAGGGGCGGCGCAGCTACCGCTCGCAGTCCAAGGGCGTCGCCGCGCACCGCCGCGAGATCACCAACCCGCTGGGCAAGTGGCTGGCCCTGGCCGCCTCGGTCCTGGCCACCGCGGTCCTGCTCGCGCCGGTGGCGACCATCGCCCTGGTCGCGTTCTCCCAGGACGGCTCCTGGACCACCGAGGTCATCCCGGCGGCGTACACCACGCAGAACTTCGTCACGATCTTCTCGGACCCGGCGGCGTTCCAGCCGATCCTCAACTCGCTGCAGATGAGCCTCATCGCCACCGTCGCCTGCGTCGTCGTCGGCGTGCTCATCGCGTACGCGGTGCGGCGGCTGGACTTCCGCGGCCGGGGCCTGCTGGACGTGGCGGTCATGCTGGCCTGGGCGCTGCCCGGCACGGTGGTGGCGATCAACCTGATCTCGGCGTTCAGCACGGGCAACGCGTTCAGCTTCGGGCAGGTGCTGATCGGGACCTTCTGGATCATGCCGCTGGCGTACTTCGTGCGGTTCCTGCCGCTGGTGTTCCGGTCCAGCTCAGCCACCCTGGCGCAGATCGACCCGTCGCTGGAGGAGGCCGCGCGTAACCTGGGCGCGTCCTGGTGGCGGGCGTTCGGCACGGTCACCCTGCGGCTGATGCTGCCCGGCGTGGTGGCCGGCGCGCTGCTCGCCTTCGTGCACGGCGTCGGCGAGTTCGTCGCCTCGGTGCTGATCTACACCTCCGAGACCGCGCCGATCTCCGTGGAGATCAACAACCGGATGTACTCGTTCGAGGTCGGCACCGCCGCCGCGTACGGCATGCTCCAGGTTGTCCTGATCTTCGTGGTGATGGTGGTCTCCGGCCGGCTGGAAGGCGGCCGGCGCTCCAGTCGGGAGGCGGCCCGGTGGACGGCGTGAGCGCGGCCTGGCCTGCGGGCGGCGGGCTGGTCCCCGCCGCCCGGATCCCCGGCGGGGAACTCGCGGCGGTCGCCGAGGCGGCGGACTTCGCGGTGCTCCCGGTCGGCGCGGTCGAGTGGCACGGCCCGCACCTGCCGCTGGGCACCGACCTGATCCTCGCCGAGGGCTTCGCCGCCGAGAGCGCGATCCCCGGCGACGGCGCGGTGCCGTCCGGCGGCGGCACCCCGGACGGCACCGCGACCACCCCGGCCGGCGATCGCGCGACGGCGGCGGGCCCGCGCGGGGTGCTCTTCCCCGCCGTGCCGTACGCCGCCTGCCCGGGCCAGACCCGGCCGTGGCCCGGCACCGTGGCGATCCGGCCGGAGATCGCGGTCGGCTACCTCGCCGACGTGATCGAGGGGATCGTGGCCGCCGGGTTCCCCCGGCTGCTGATCGTCAACGGACACGACGCGAACATGTCGACGGTCCGGGCCGCCATGGAGTGGGTCTCCGGGCGGCGCACGGCGAGCCTGCTGCTGGTCAACTGGTTCCAGCTGGTCACCCCGGCCGAGACCGCCGAGCTGTACGGGCCGCTGCCGGCGCGCGGGCACGGCGGGGCGTACGAGACCTCCGGCGTGCTCGGCTTCGACCCCGACGCGGTCCGCCTGGACGCGGTCGCCGACCTGCCGCCGAAGCCGAAGCTGCCGGTGACCCACCCGTACGTCCTGGTGGAGTCCCGGCCCGACCCGTGGCAGGGCTGGTCCGGGCACATCTCGCTGGCCGGCGAGGAGGCCGGTCGACGGGTCCGGCAGCTGGCCGGCACCCGGCTGCGCGAGGTCGTCGCCGCCTGGGTGGCCGCCCCGCCGCCCGCCCCGCCCACCGACGCCCCGCTGCCCACCCACGCGACCGCCGGTGGGCCCGAGCCCGAGGAGGCGCCGTGACCGTCGACCGCGGACTGGACGTCGTCGACTTCCACCTGCACTTCCGCATCGGCGCCGACGAGACCATCCGGGCCTGCGAGCACGCCGCCGACATGCACCCCGGCGGCGAGCACGAGCGGGCCGTACGGGCCGCCGGCTCCGCCCCGTACGCGCGGCAGTGGCGGCAGGCGTGGGGCTTCCCCGACCCGGAGCCGCCCGCCGCGCGCTGGCAGGACGAGGCGGACCGCTGGGCCGAGGAACTGCGCGCGGTGAACGTGCGCCGGGCGGTCTTCGTCACCGGCGGCGGCAACGACACCGTCGCCGACGTGGTGGACCGCCACCCCGACCTGCTGCTCGGCTTCGCCCACCACGACCCGTACGGCGCGGACGCCGCCGCCGAGCTGGAACGCGCCGTCACCGAGCGCGGCCTGCGCGGGCTGAAGCTCTTCGCCCCGCTGCTGCGCGGCCCGCTCGACGATGAGGCCCTCGACCCGCTCTGGGGCACCGCCCAGCGCCTCGGCGTGCCGGTGCTGATCCACATCGGTCACTACGGCAGCGCCGGCGGCCTGTCCCACGGCCGGTACGGCGGCCCGGACGAGCTGGCCCGGATGGCCCGCCGCTTTCCCGAGCTGGCCGTGGTGGTGCCGCACTTCGGCGTCCAGCACGTGCAGGACCTGCTCTTCGCCGCGTGGGGCTGCCCGAACATCCACGTCGACACCTCCGGCTCGAACCAGTGGGTGCGCTGGATGCCGTACAAGCTGACGCTGGACGAGCTGTTCCGGCGTTGCTACGAGACCATCGGCCCGCACCGCATCGTGTTCGGCAGCGACTCGTCGTGGTTCCCGCGCGGGTACGTCACCCGCTACCTCGACGACCAGCTGCGGATCTGCCGCGAGCTGGGGCTGCCCGACGACCACCTACGCGCGATCTTCGCCGGGAACGCCGAGCGCCTGCTCGGCCTGGACGACTGACCGGCTGACGCCCGGGCGCGGCGCACGACGCCCCGCCCGGCACGGAAGGAAGTAGAGACCGTCATGAGCACACCCGCGCTGACCACCTATCAGCGGCACCACCTCCGGCCGACCTACGACCACCACGTCGGGTACCTCTTCCCGGCGATGGTGCGGGCGAGTCAGGCCCACGTGGTGATGCTGACCGAGCAGGGGCTCGTCCCCGCCGATCGGGGCGCCCGGCTGCTGCGCGGGCTGGCCGAACTGCGCGCCGACACCGCCGGCGCGCCGGAGTTCGACGGCACGTTCGAGGACACCTACTACCTGATGGAGAAGCGGCTGGCGCAGGCGTGCGGCATCCCCACCTCCGAGCTCGACGTGCAGATGGCCCGCAGCCGCAACGACCTCGACGCCGGGGTGTTCCGGATGCTGCTGCGCGACCAGCTCCTCGGGGTCCTCGACCGGGTGCTCGCCGCCGGCGCGACGGCCCTGGACTCCGCGCACCGCTACGCCGACGTGGTGATCACCGGCTACACCCATCGCCGGCCGGCGCAGCCCACCACCATCGGGCACGCCCTCGCCGGCTACGCCGAGGCCCTCGCCGGTGAGGCCGTCGCCTACGCCGACCTGATCGACCAGCTCAACACCTCGCCGCTGGGCTCCTGCGCCTTCGCGGGCACCGACCTGGACATCGCCCCCGCCCGGGTGGCCGAGCTGCTCGGCTTCGACGGCCTGGTCACCAACTCGTACGAGGCGGTGGCCGGCGCCGACCACCTCGTGCGGGTCGGCACCCTCAACGCCCAGGCCCTCGCGACCGGCGCCCGGCTGGCCCGCACCCTGATGGACTGGCTGAGCTGGCGCTGGGTGACCACGCCCGGCGACTTCACCCAGGGCAGCAGCATCATGCCGCAGAAGCGCAACCCGGTGGTGCTGGAGCACCTCGTCTCGATGGCCGGGGCCACCGCCGCCGACGCCGCCAGCGTGCTCAACAACGTCGGCGCCGCCTGGTGGGAGGACTCCAACAACGCCACCACCGACGTGCAGGTGCGGCTCTGGGAGAGCAACGACCGCACCGACCGGTTCTTCGCCCTGCTCGGCGGCTTCCTCGCCGAGATCGAGCCGCTGGAGCCGCCGTCGGCCGAGGAGATCGTCGCCTCCGGCGCCACCACCACCGCCGCGGCCGACGCGCTGACCCGGCACGGGGTGCCGTTCCGGGCCGCCCACTCGGTGGTCGGCCGGCTGGTCCGGGGCGGGGCCCCGGCCACCTGGACCGCGCAGACCGTCCGGGCGGCGGCGGATCAGATCGCCGACGGGCTCGACGACGCCGCCGTCGCCGACCTGATCGCCGCCGCCGTACGCCCGGAGCTGGTGCTCGACCGCGCCCAGGTCGACGGCCCCGGCGCGGGCGCGGTGCGCGCCCAGGTGGCGGTGCTGCGCGGCACGTTCGACACCGTCGCCGGCCGGCTGGCCGCCGTCCGCGACCGCCTCGCCGCCGCCGACGAGGCGCTGGACGCGGTCGCCGCGCAGGGGGCGGCCCGATGAGCGCGCGGGACGCGGCGGCCAGGGGCGTGGAGGTGGTTCGGTGAGCGTGCGACTGGCCGGCCGGGCCGCCCAGTCCGCGCTGCCGGCCGGCGACGCGGGCGTGCTGCTCGGCATCGACTTCGGCGGGACCAAGATGGCGGTCGGGGTGGCCGACGGCGAGGGCCGGCTGCTGGCCCGCGAGCGGGTGCCGACGTACGCCGAGCGGGGCGCCCCGCAGGCCCTGGACCGGGCGCTGGAGTTGGCTGCGAAGCTGGTGGGGGAGGTCGGCGTGCCGGTCGCGGCGGCCGGCATCGCCTCGCCCGGCGTGGTCCGCTCCGACGGCATCGACCTGGCCCCGAACGTGCCCGGCTGGGACGGGCTGCGCCTGGCCGACGCGGTCCGGGACCGGTTGGCGGTGCCGGCGGTGGCGGTCGACAACGACCTCAACGCCGCCGCCCTGGCCGAGCTGCGGCTCGGCGCGCTGCGCGACGCCGACCCCGGCCTGGTGGTGGGCCTGGGCACCGGCGTGGCGGCGGCGGTCACGGTCCGCGGGTCGGTGCTGGCCGGTCATCACGGGGCGGCCGGCGAGATCGGGTACGCCGTGGCCGGTGGCCCGTGGCCGGGCACGATGCTGGAGCTGGGCTTCTCCGGCCGGGCGCTGGACCGGCTCGCCGAGTCGCTCGGCGTGCCGGGCGGGGCGCGGGGGCTGGCCGCCGCCGCCGAGCGGCCCGGCCCGGCCCGCGACGCGCTGACCGCCCGGGCGGACGAGCTGGCCCGGCACCTGGTCACCTGCTGCCTGCTGCTGGACCCGCAGCGGGTGGTGCTGGTCGGCGGGGTGGCCGGCAACGCGTTGATCCGCGGCCTGCTGGGGGAGCGGATGGCGGCGGTCCTGCCGTACCCGCCGGAGGTGGTGCTGTCGCGCTTCGCCGACGACGCCGCGTTGCTCGGCGCGGTCATCCTCGCCCGCGAGGCGGTGCCGACACCCCGCTGACCGGCCCGGCCGGCGCCGCCGCCGGGCGCGCCGACCCTTGCAAGTATTTGCAGACGCGAAGCCGACGATCCACCATGGATCGTCGGCTTCGCGGCTTATGAGGGTTATGAACGGGCCCTGCCGGGGGGTGTCGACAGTGTTGCCATGAAATTTCGAGAAGTTTGCTGCAAGGTATTGCAGTGCCTGCCGTCTATCGAGCATTGTCTTTGCTACGCGGACGGCCGTCCCCTCTCGTCAGTGCCTCTTCGTCCCCGGAAGAAGGTCCTCCTGTCATGGCACGATCGACACCGCCCCTGCGCGCCCGCATCCCCCGACTGCTCCTCGCCGCCGCCGTCGTCGCGGCCGGCGCCACCCCCGTCGTGGCGACCGCCGCCGCCCCCGCCCGCGCCGCCGTCGCGCTCAACGACAGCGAGGTGACGGCCAACCTGTGGGAGTGGAACTGGAACTCCGTCGCCGCCGCCTGCGCCGACCACCTCGGCCCGGCGGGCTACGGGGCGGTCCAGGTCGCGCCGCCCCAGGAGTCGGTCAGCCTGCCCGCCAGCGCCGACGGGGTGCACCCCTGGTACGAGGTGTACCAGCCGGTGTCCTACAAGCTGGAGAGCCGGTTCGGCAACCGCCAGCAGTTCGCCGCCATGGTCACCGCGTGCCACGCCGCCGGCGTACGCGTCTACGTCGACGCGGTCGTCAACCACATGGCCGGCGTCAACAACCCCGCCGGCACCGTCGGCTACGCCGGCACCACCTTCACCGGCTACGGCTACCCGGCGGTGCCGTACGGCCACGGCGACTTCCACCACCCCGGCGACAACTGCCCGACCTCCGGCGGCATCACCGACTGGAACAACGAGTCGCAGGTGACCAGCTGCGAACTGCTCTCCCTGTCGGACCTGTACACCGAGAAGGAACAGGTCCGCGACAAGATCGCCGCCTACCTCAACGACCTGATCGGGCTGGGCGTGGACGGGTTCCGCGTCGACGCGGTCAAGCACGTCAAGAAGGCCGACTTCGCGGCCATCCTCGGCAGACTCAACAACACGGTCGCGGAGAACAGGCGCCCGTACGTCGCCCAGGAGATCTTCGACGGCGCCTCGAACGACGCGCTCAAGGCCCGCGCCTTCATCGGCAACGGCGACGTGCTCGACTTCGC
Source organism: Micromonospora sp. DT178 (assembly GCF_049841695.1). Taxonomy (NCBI): domain Bacteria; kingdom Bacillati; phylum Actinomycetota; class Actinomycetes; order Micromonosporales; family Micromonosporaceae; genus Micromonospora; species Micromonospora sp. DT178. The sequence continues at coordinate 123,571 of NZ_JBNCKV010000008.1, read as the reverse complement.
CTACGCCAAGGGCCTGCGCTCCAGCTTCCAGGGCTCGATCGCGAACCTCGCGAACATCCCGAGCTGGAACCTCGACGCGCCCGGCGCCAACGTCTTCGCCATGGTCACCAACCACGACCTGGAGCGCGACGGGGTGGTGCTGTCCTACAAGAACGGCAGCGACTACACCCTGGCCAACTACTTCGCGCTGGCGTACCCGCACGGCAAGCCCTCGGTCTACGACAGCTTCACCTGGTCGAACCGCAACCAGTCGCCGCCGGCCGCCGGCAGCGGCCACGTGACCGACACCGTCTGCGGCGACAGCTGGACCTGCCTGACCCGGTCCACCGGCATCAAGGGCATGGTCGGCTGGGCCAACACCGCCCGGGCCGTCAAGACCATCTCGGACTTCACGGTCGTCAACAGCAACGTCATCGGCTTCCACCGGGGCGATCGCGGATGGATCGGCATCAACGACTCCGCCGCCGCCAGCACCGCCCAGTTCGTCACCGGCCTCGCCGACGGCGCGTACTGCGACGTCATCTCCGGCGCCGCCACCGCCGCCGGATGCACCGGCGCCACGGTCACCGTGACCGGCGGCCGGGCCACCGTCACCATTCCCGCCAACGGCGCGGTCGCCATCCACGCCAACGCCCGCGGCGGCCCCGCCGCCAAGGTGGCCACCACGTTCACCGCCGCCGCCACGCTGCCCGCCGACCGGACGCTGCACCTCGTGGGCGACACCCCGGCGCTCGGCAACGGCGACCCGGCCGCCTCCGTGCCGCTGACCCGTACCGGCACCGGCGCGTGGACCGCGACGGTGGACCTGCCGGCGGCCACCGCCGTCTCCTACCGGTACGTGGTCAAGAGCGGCACCACGGTGGTCGAGCAGGAGGCCACCAGCCGCACCTTCACCACGCCGGCCGGCGGGACGACGACCCGGACCGACACCTACCTGCCGGGGCCCGTCGGCGACACCGTCGCCACGACCTTCACCGTCACCGCGACCGTGGCCGCCGGCCAGGAGGTCTACGTCGTCGGCAGCGTCCCGGCGCTGGGCAACTGGGCGCCGGCGAACGCGGTACGGCTGCCCGCCGCCGGCGGGGTGTTCCGCGGCGTGGTCGACCTGCCCCGCTCCGCCACCGTGGAGTACAAGTTCATCAAGAAGACCGCGGCCGGGGCCGTGACCTGGGAGTCCGGCGCGAACCGGAGCCTCACCACCCCGGCGGGCGGCAGCCACACCGTCACCGAGACCTTCCGCGGCGACACCGCCGGGCCGGTCGCCACCGCCTTCCACGCCACCGCCACCACCTCCTTCGGCCAGAACGTGTACGTCGTCGGCAACCTCCCCGCCCTCGGCGGCTGGAACCCTGCGAACGCCGTCGCGCTGTCCCCGGCCGACTACCCGGTCTGGCGGGCCACCGTCAGCCTGCCGCCGAACACCGCCGTCGAGTACAAGTACCTGAAGAAGAACCCCGACGGCTCCGTCACCTGGGAGGCCGGCGGCAACCGGAGCTTCACCACCCCGGCGGGCGGCACCCACACCCGCACCGACACCTGGCGTTGACGCAACGGTGGCCGGCCCCCGCCCGGGCCGGCCACCCGGCCGTTGCGTGGCCGTCGCCCCTGCGGTGGCTACCATGCTGCCCGTGGACGAGACCTGGCACGCGCTCCGCGTCACTCCGATCCGTGAAGTGCGCCGGCGCGCCGCGATCGTCAGCGAGCTCACCTTCCACAAGCCGACGGTGGTCGACGCGGCGGAGCGCTTCGCCTGGGACGACAACGGCGGGCAGTCGACCCTCTGGCACTTCCTCGCCGACGGGCGGGCCCTGCTGCTGACGTTCGGTCCCGAGGCGGATCTGAGCGTGGGTTGGGACCAGTACGCCGCGCAGGAGGCGCTCTACGGCGACGTCCCCGAGGACCTGGTCCGCCTGGTGCGCGACCGTCCCGCGAGCAACGCGGCCGGCAACGTCACGGATGTGCCGACCGGCCGGACGATCCACTGGGCCTGCGGCGTGTTCTGGTTCGACGGCGAGCAGTGGCGGGTCGCCGAAGGCCTGCTGGACCACTGCGACCGGACCGGCATCGACCCGATGATCGGGTCCGAGTTCGTCTACTGCCTGGACGTCTACCGTTTCGGCCAGGACTTCGTCACCCCGGAGGCCGTCGTCGCGGACACGGAGCACGGCTGGTACATCGACGCTGACGAGGGCGACGAGTTGACCGCCGTCCAGGAGATCTTCGCGCGCTACGGCGACGCGGGACAGCCACCCGGTCTGGGCGCGTACTGTGATCTATCGTGAGCGGGGAGTGCCGGTGCGGCGCCCCGGCCTGGTGGCGTGAGCAGGGCACCGTGCCGGCGCCCACGGGTCCACCTCCCGACCGAGCCGACCAACTCACCGGGAGCAAGGCATGGGCCTCATCCACATCGAACTGTTCGCGACCCTCGACCTCGTCGGGCAGGCGCCCGGCGGCCCCGACGAGGACCCGGCGGGGTTCCCGTTCGGCGGCTGGCAGGCGCCCCTGCTGGACGAGGTGGCCGGGGCGCAGGTCGGTGCCGCGTACGAGGGCACGGACGCCCTCCTGCTCGGCCGCCGGACGTACGACATCTTCGCCGCCCACTGGCCGCACCAGGAGGGCGGCGAGGACGACGAGATCGCCACGCTCTTCAACAGGGTCCCGAAGTACGTGGCCTCCCGCGGCAGGCCCGACCTCTCGTGGGCCGGGTCCACCCAGCTCGGTCCGGACCTGGCCGGCGCGGTGCGCGAGATCCGTGACCGGCACGAGCACGTGAAGGTCGTCGGGAGCCTGAACCTGGTGCAGACCCTCCTGCGCGAGAAGCTCTTCGACCGGCTCGACCTCTGGGTGCACCCGATCGTGCTCGGCGTCGGCAAGAAGGTGTTCGACGGTGGCGCGGTGCCCACGAACCTCACCCTCCTCGAACCGCCGGTAGCCAATCCGAGGGGCACCGTGTATCTGCGCTACGGGCTTGCCGATGGCACGCCCGAAACGGGGGACATGAGCGCACCCGATCGCGGTGCCGGAATCGACGACTGACGGCGCCCCACACCAGGTGGTCCATGTCACCGGCGGGTGGATCCGCCGGGCACGGCCTCGCCGGGGCTTGCTCTCAAGCCCACTTCAACTTCTACCGTCGACACGTCAGAGCTGATCGAGCGGACAGGACGTGGTCGGTATGAGGGTGCGGCGGACGGTACTGGTGACCGGGGGGACCGGGCGAGTGGGTGGGCAGGTCGTCGCCCGGCTCGTCGGGGCCGGGGACGCGCGCGTGCGCGTGTTGTCCCGCGATCCGGCGAGGGCATCGGTGGTCCTGGGGCCGCAGGTGGAGGTGGTCGGCGGTGATCTCGCCGTGCCCGACGGCCTGAGCGCCGCGCTGGACGGTGTGGATGCGCTGTTCCTCGTCTTCCCGTCGGTCACCGCCGACCGGGCGGCCGGTCGGTTGGTGACGACGCTGGCCGAGCGGGTCGGGCGCATCGTCTATCTGTCCGCCCACGGCGTACCGGACGACCCGGACGGTGCCGCTGAGCCGGACGGGACCATCATGGGCTCCCACGCCCATGTGGAGGCCCTGATCGCAGGGTCGGCCGCCGAGTACGCCTTCCTGCGCTCCAGCGGTTTCGCCGCGAACACCCTGGCGTGGGCGCCACAGATCCGGCAGTCGGACGTACTGCGGTGGTTCGTGCCCCAGGCCAGCCGGGCCCTGGTGCACGAGGCGGACCTCGGGGCGGTGGCAGCGCGGTTGCTGACGGACGGCCGGCCCCACCGTGGGGGCTACCACCTGACCGGCCCCGAGCAGCTGACGCAGGTCGAGCAGCTCGCGGCGATCGGTGCCGCGCTCGGCCGGACGCTGCGTTTCGAGGAGATGGACTCCGCCCAGGCCGCCGCCGAGCTCTTCCCTTCGATGCCGGCGGGCGTGGCCGCCGGCATCATCGCCGGCCACGCGGCGATGGTCGCGCAACCCGAGCCGGTCACCGACACCGTCCGCCATCTGCTGGGCCGGCCCGCCCTGACGTACGCGCAGTGGGCCCGCGACCACGCCGAGGACTTCACCGGTCGACAGTAGGGGCCCGTCCGGTCGCCCACTCCGGCCGGTCGCTGTTCGTGTCGAGGACGGGCGCGCGGCTCCGTCCGCGACCTACGTAGCCCCGATCCACGACCGAAGCACTAGGCCGCCGACGCGGCCCGGGGGTCGCTCGGTCGGGTGCGCTGCGCCAACCCGGCGGCGGACCTGTCCGAGCGGCCCTGGCCGCCAGCCGGCCGCACCGCGTGCGGCGACGACTGCCCGGAGTCGGACCGGGCCATGCGCAGGGCGCGCTGGGCGTTGTTCCAGGCCGGGCAGGGCCAGGCCTGGCCGGCGCAGAGCAGGTTGCGGCACCCGCCGTCCCCGTCCGGTTCGTGGGCGTCGGCCACGTCCAGGGCGAGCTTCCACAGCAACGGGTCGGTCACCTCGGCGGGACGGTCTGCCTGACGGTCGGACCGGTCGGTGGTGTCGGACACGAGTTTGATCCCCCTTGAGCGCAGGTGCGATCTTCACCTTCTCCAGTTTCCACACCGGCGAAACCTCGACGCCCCTTCCATGCTGCGGAGTAGGACCGCGGAGCCCCTCGGCCGGCAGCGGGACGGGCGAGGACAGCGGGGCCCGGTCGTCACCCGGAGGCGTCCGGGCCCCGCCGCGGCCGGCGCATCCGCACCGCAGCGACGGCGGCGACGATCAGCAGGACCGCCAGCGCCGGGCCACCGGCGATGACCATGAGGCCCGCGCCGATGTTGGCGCCGATTCCTCCGGCGGTCAGCACCCGCCAGCCGAGGCCGACGAGGACGCCGGCTCCGACGAGCGGCACCAGCACCCACCACCACCGGGGGTCGAGACGGCGTCGTGCGGTGGCCCGGAGCAACCAGGCGAGCGCGACGACGACGCCGACGCACGCCAGGACGCCGACGATCCGGTCGCCCGCCGGGCCGAGGCTCACCGGCCGGATCGCGTAGTCCAACTCGACGCCCTCTGCGGCGAGTCGTCGGGCCTCGTCGTTGGTCAGGTCGCCGATGAGCCACCAGGAAGCCACCGGTGTGCCGAGCACCAGGGCGAGCGCGGTGATCGGCAACGTCAGTCGGTGCGGCTTGGTCATGTGTGTCGCCTTCTTCCCGCGGGCCGGTCCACGCTGCTCGGGTAAGTATGTGGGCGACCTTCAGGCAGGGCGTGAGCACACCTACTCACCGCCGGCCGCAGTGCGGCTCGCGGGTCCACCGGCGGCGCGGACGGGACATCGACGGAGATCGACATATCACTCGTGCCGCCGAGGCGCTGACGGCCGGGTCGCACACGGGGGTGCGTCGGGGTCCCACCCGGCGCACGCCCGCCGCGTGCCGGTTCCGCCCGGGGTGGCAGGCGCATCCCGCCGCGTGTCGCCCCACCCCGGGCGACGGGAGGCGCACCCCGCCCGCAACCCGCATGATCGGTTACGGTGGTGGCCGGGGGCGGATGCCGACAGCGGGAGGGACCGGCGGGATGGGCGAGCTGGTGGCTCTGGCCCTCGGTGGCCTGGTCGTGGTCGTCCTGGCCAACGCCCTGGCCCGCCGCACCCACCTGCCGGCGTCGGTGCTGCTGGTGCTCGCCGGGATCGGCTACGGCTACCTGCCCGGCCCGAACCTGGAACTCGACCCCGAGGTCGTGCTCTACCTCGTCATCCCCCCGCTGCTCTACGGCGCCGCCCTGCAGTCGAGCCTGACGGCGCTGCGCCGCAACGCCCGGACCGTGATCGGCCTGTCGGTGGCGCTCGTCCTGGTCACGGCGCTCGCCGTGGGTTTCGGGCTCAACGCGGTGGTGGCCGCCGTCCCGCTGAGCTTCGCCATCGCGGTGGGCGCGGCGGTCTCCCCGCCGGACCCGGTGGCGGCGCTGTCGATCGGCCGGCGTGCCGGGATGTCGCCCCGGCTGACCACGCTGGTCGAGGGGGAGGGGCTGCTCAACGACGCGACCGCCCTGACGATCCTCCAGGTGGCCGTGGCGACGGCGATCGGCGGCAGGTTCTCCGTCGGGCACGCCGTGGGCGACTTCCTGTTCGTCGCCGCCGGCGGGCTGGCCGTCGGCATGGCCGTGGCGTGGGTCATCGCGTACCTGCGGAAGATGGCCTCCGATCCACTGACCGACAACGCCCTGTCCCTGGGCACCCCGTTCGCCGCCTACGTGGCGGCCGAGAGCCTGCACGTCTCCGGCGTCCTGGCGGTCGTCGTGGCCGGCCTCTGGTTGGGCCACCGCAGCGCGTCCCTGCAGTCCAGCGGCGCACGGCTGCAGACCCGTTCGGTCTGGCACCTGGTGGAGTACCTCCTCGAGGGCTACGTGTTCCTGCTCATCGGCCAGCAGTTGCCCGCCGTCGTACGCGGGCTGGCCGCCTACGACCTCGGCACCGTCGTCGCGGCGGGGGCCGTCACCGTCGGCATCGTGCTGCTGGTGCGTCCGCTGTGGCTGCTGGCCGCCGCGCACCTGCCCGCCCGGATGCACGCCCGCCTCGGCGGCGACCCCCGTCCCGACAACCCACCGCTGTCGGGTCGGGAGCTGCTCGCGCTGAGCTGGGCGGGAACCCGGGGCGTCATCACCCTCGCGGCGGCGTTCACGCTGCCCGCGAGCACGCCCGCCCGGGACCTGCTGCTGTTCTGCGCGTACCTGGTGGTGCTGGTCACCCTCGTCGGTCAGGGCCTGACCTTCGCCCCGCTGCTGCGCCGGCTGCGGCTGCCGGGCACCGCCGTCAGCCGGGCGTTGACCCGCAACGAGGCCCGCGCCGCGGCGGTGCAGGCCGCCCTCGACCGGCTGACCGCCCTCGCCGAGGCCGACCCGGGCGTACGTGACGTCGCGGCCCCGCTGCGCCGGGCCGCCGAGGGCCGCCACAAGCGCTACACCGAACGGGTGGCACTGCTCTCCCACGTCGAGGACCAGGTGCTGCCGGTGGACGACCGCTACCGCGCGGCCCTGCTGGCCCGCCGGGAGATGATCGCCGCCGAGCGGGACGAGCTGCTCGCCTGGCGGGACGCGGGTCGTCTCGCCGACGCCGACATGCGCATCCTGGAGCGGGAGCTGGACCACGAGGAGAGCGTCCTGCCGTCGCTGCCCCCGTCCTGACCTGTTCCCGCCGCCGTGACGGTCGCTGCTGCGTCGCGCGCCGTCCTGCCGTCGGCGTGGGGCGTCCCGCGCCGGCACGACGGTTCAGTCCGGCAGCAGCGGCATCTCCAGGCCGGGGTCCCGGCCGAGCAGCACCGCCCGGGTGAGCGCCCCGGACCCGAACCGGTCGCGCACCGCGTCCACGGCCGCGTCCAGGTCCGCCCCCGGATCGCGGTCGAACGGCAGCGGCGGCTGGACGGGGGAGTCGTCCAGGTTCCCGACCGACACGCCGAGCAGGGTCACGCCCCGCCGTTCGATCTCGGGCAGCGCGGCCCGCAGCAGCGCCCGCGCTGCGGCGAGCAGCGGGGCCGTGTCGGCGGTCGCCTTGGCCACCGTGCGGGAGCGGGTCGCGCGGGTGTAGTCGCCGAACCGCAGGCGCAGCGTCACCGTCCGGCCGGCCCGCGTCGCCGCCCGCATCCGCCGGGTCACCCGGTCGACCAGGCCGGCGAGGACCGCCTCCAGCTCGGCGGGGGAGTGCGGGACGGGGGCGAGGGCGTGCTGCGCGCCCATCGACCCGCGCCGGCGGCCGACCTGCACCGGCCGGGGGTCGCGGTTGTGCGCCAGGGCGTGCAGGTGCCGACCGGCGCCCGCGCCGAGCAGCGAGACCAGCGTCGCCTCGCCGAGGCGGGCGACCTGCCCGACCGTACGGATGCGTCGCTCGCGCAGCTTCGTCGCGGTCACCGGCCCGACGCCCCACAGCCGCTCCACCGGCAACGGGTGCAGGAACGCCAGCTCCCCGTCCGGCGGGACGACCAGCAGGCCGTCGGGCTTGGCGACGCCGCTGGCCACCTTGGCGAGGAACTTCGTGCGGGCCACGCCCACCGTGATCGGCAGGCCGACGCCCTCGCGTACCGCCCGGCGCAACCGGGCGGCGACGTCGGCGGGCGGGCCGACCAGCCGGCGCAGGCCGCCCACGTCGAGGAACGCCTCGTCGATGGAGAGCCCCTCGACGATCGGGGTGGTCTGCCGGAAGATCTCGAACACCGCGCGGCTCGCCGCCGTGTAGGCCGCCATCCTCGGCGGCACGACGATCGCCTCTGGGCAGAGCCGCCGGGCCTGCCGGCCGCCCATCGCGCTGTGGACGCCCCGGGCCTTCGCCTCGTAGCTGCACGCGAGGACCACGCCCCCGCCGACGATCACCGGCCGGCCGCGCAGGCGCGGATCGTCCCGCTGCTCGACCGACGCGTAGAACGCGTCCAGGTCGGCGTGCAGGATGCTGGCCTCTCGCGACACGAACACATGTTCGCACAGAAACTCGCGACGGCGGCGTTGACCTGCCCGAACACGGCCGGACGGGCATCCCCGGAGGCGCCGGGGCCGCGCGACCGACCGGCGCGGCGGGGGGTGGCAGCGACGGCGAGGGCGGCCAGCGCCTACAGCTCGTCGAACGGGCGGGCGTAGGCGAACGCGCCCCGGATCGACGACCGCCAGGCGCTCAGCGGCCGGGCCATGAAGTGGCGCGGCCCCCACGGCTGAGGCGGGGTGACGCCGAGGTCGACCGCCGGGCGGAACCCGAAGCGCGGGTAGTAGTCGGGATGGCCGAGCAGCACCACCAGGGCTTCCTCGCGCGCGTCGGCGGCGCCGAGCACCGCGTGCATCAGCGCGGAGCCGACCCCGCGCCGCTGCCAGGCCGGCAGCACACCGAGCGGACCCAACCCCAGCGCGACCGGCTCGCCGGCGACCCGGCCCCGGGTGCACACCACGTGCCCGACCACCCGCCCGGCGTCGTCCGCCGCGACGAGGGAGAGGGCCGGCAGCCACCCGTCGTCGGCCCGCAGCGCGTCCACCAACCCCGCCTCGACGGGTACGGCGTCCGGCTTCTGCGGGTCGGCGAAGGCGGCCAGGTGCACCGCCCGGATCGCGTCGACGTCGGCGGGGGTCTCGCGTCTGATCAGCACCGGGCCACGATAGGCGCGGCGGGTTCCCGGTGCGCGCCATTATCGGCTTCGCCGTGGTTGCGCCGTGTCCGTGCGTACTCGTGCGCCGCGTCGGGCACGAGGACCGCCCGTCGTACCGCCGAAGCGACCGCGACGGGCGGGACCGCCGCCCGTCGGGGCCGCCTGCGGCAGGTGCGATCGTGCCTGCCGGTCTCACCGCGAGGTTGCTCCCGGTGACGTCGTGACGCGTCGGAGCACGTCCGCCCGCAGCCACCGGAGTTCACCGAGTTGTCCCTGTCGGGACGCGTCCAGGATCGCGGCCTCCGCGCGCCCCTGGGCCGCGCGGACGACGTCGGCGATGCCGACCTCGTCCTGGCAGCCGGCGTCGGCCGCAGCCGTGGCGAGTTCCTGCCTGACGACCGGCATCAGGTCGGCGCGGTCCTCGGCCGCCTGGTTGAAAGCGGCCTCGATCCGGCCGCGCGCCTCGTCGAACGTCCGGGACGGTTGCCCTGCCCGTGTCATGCATTGCGACCAGGCGGACTGGGCGCCGAGGAACTCCGCATCCTGGTTCACCGCCTCGACCACCCGGTTGGCCAGCACCTGGAACGTGTCGTACAACCGTTGCCAGTCGGCGCCGTAGAGCGCGGCGGTGGCCTGATGGGTGCACCCGTCGCTGTTGTAGAACACCTCGTGGCCCTCCGGCAGTCGGATGGTCACCCGGTGCGATTCGGTGCCGAGCAGCGCCTCATTCCAGGCGGGCGTCGACGTCGACGTCGGGGCCGGCCGGCTCCGGGCCTTCGCCTCCTCCGCCAGGGAACTGGTGATCCGGTATCCGTCCGTGCCGGCCTGTTTCCTGCTGAGCAGCCCGTAGGGATTGATGTCGCGCAGCCGCGCCGCCGGGGAGAGGGGGACGCGCTGGTACGCGAATCCCTTTTCCCTCATGCATCGGGTGACGAGTTGTTCGTGCGCGTCGTGCAGGGCTGAGCTTTCGGCGCTGGTGAAGTACGTCGTACCGTCCAGTGGCCGGGGCAACTCCACCGTGGTGGTGGTGTGGCCGGGTGCGGCAGCGCACCCGACCACCCCCAGCAGGACGGGAAGCAGGACCACCTGCGCCCACCGCTGCGGATTCATCGCACGGCCCTCAGTAGAGGCACCACCTGTTCGAGCCGACGTGGTGGTACAGGTTGCTGCCCAGACGCCGCCACCCGGTTCCCCGGTTCAAGTTGTAGGAGGGCGCCCGGTACCCGGTGTTGTAGTAGACGGTGACGTTGCAGGATGTGCCGTTGTTGTAGAGCGAGGCGGCGTTGGCGAACTTCGAGTACTGCAGCAGGTTGGTGTTGTCGCCGTAGACCGTGCCGGGCGCGCCGCCCCAGTCGTACTGGGTGTACGCGCACAGCGCGCCGCTGGGGCAGGGGTCCGCGCTGGCGGGCGTGGCCGTGAGCGTAGTGCCGAACACGGCGGCGGTCGCGAGCACGGCGAGCGAGGAGCCGACGCGTACGGCTCGTCGTGCCGGTCCTTCGGTCCTTTGTGGCATGGTTCGCTCCCTTTCGGACTTGCACCGAGGCCGCCTTCCGATCGGGCGCGGGTGCGCCCGCGCGGTGCTTCCTGCCCTGGTCGGCGTCGGTGCTGGCTACTGGCCACTCGATGATGTGGCTGGGTCCTGGGCGTCGGGCTTGGTGCGTTCTTGGCGCAGCCTGTGTTGTCATAGAGGCCGGTGGATGCGTTGTCGACGGGGGCGTTGATGGACATTCGGCTGCTCGGGCAGGTGGAGGTCTGGGCCGGCACGCACGGGCTGGACACCGGACCACCGCAGCGACGCGTCACCCTCGCTGCCCTGGCGCTGGACGCGGGCCGTCTGGTGTTGACCGAGACCCTCATCGAGCGCATCTGGGGAGAGCGGCCGCCCGCCCAGCCGCGCGCGGCGATCCACGCCCACATCGCCACGATCCGTCGCCTGCTCGAGGCCGCCCACGCCGCCGATGCGGAACAACCGCCGGTGACCCTGGTGCACCGCGGCAACGGCTACGTATTGCGGGCCGACCTCGAACAGGTGGACCTGCTGCGATTCCGTTCTCTGGTCGGCGCGGCCCGGCGTCGCCCGGACGTCGAGCGGTCGGCGCTGCTCGGGGAGGCCCTGGAGCTGTGGCGGGGCCCTGCCCTGGCGGACCTCGCCGGCGAGTGGCCGGCACGGATGCGGGACGGTTGGGGGCTGGAACGACTGGACGCCGCCGTGGATTGGGCCCGGACCGCCCTCAGACTGGGCGACCACGCTTCGACGATCAGCCGGGTGCGTGCCCTGCTGGACGACTACCCGGTCGCCGAGCCGTTGGCGGCGGTGCTGATGCAGGCACTCGCGCGGGCCGGCCGCCTGTCCGAGGTGTTCGACTGCTACGCGACCCTGCGGCAGCGGCTGGCCGAACAGTTCGGCGTCGACCCCGGCCCCGAACTGCAGCAGCTGTACCAGGCGGCCCTGCGAGGCGACCTCGACGAGGCGATCCCGCACCGCGACCTCGACGAGGCGACTCCGCCCGGCGCCCCCGACCTGGCGGCGCTCGCGGCCGCACCGCGGGAACGAGCGGTGCCCGCCCAACTGCCGGCCGACGTGCGCGGCTTCAGCGGCCGGGACGACGAGATCGACCAGCTCGACCGGATCTTGGACACGGCCGAGCAGCAGGTGACCTCCGTCGTCGTCGCCGTCTCTGGCACCGCGGGGGTCGGCAAGACCGCGCTAGCCGTACGGTGGGCGCACCGCGTCGCCGACCGGTTCCCCGACGGCCAGCTCTTCGTGAACCTGCGGGGATTCGCTTCGGGCGGGCTGTTGGGGCCTGCCGAGGCGGTCCGTGGGTTTCTCGACGCCCTCGGCGTGCTGCCCGACCGGATTCCGCCGGACCTCCACGCCCAGGCCGCTCTCTACCGCACTCTGCTGGCGCAGAAACGGGTCCTGGTCGTGCTGGACAACGCCCGCGACGCCGACCACGTACGGCCCCTGTTGCCCGGCACCGCGACCGCCATGGCCGTGGTCACCAGCCGTAGGCAGCTCACCGGCCTGATCGCCACCGACGGAGCCCACCCACTCACCGTTGACTTGTTGTCCACAAGGGATGCCACCCGGTTGCTGACCCGACGACTCGGGCCGGACCGGATCGCGGCCGAGCCCGCAGCCGCCCAGCGCGTCATCGGCGCCTGCGCGCGGCTGCCGCTCGCCCTGGCCGTCGCCGCCGCCCGCGCTGACGAGACCGGTTTCCCACTCGGGGCCATCGCGGACGAACTCGAGCAGGCCGACCAACGGCTGGACGTCCTCGACACGGGTGACCCGGCGAGCCGTGTCCGAGCCGTCTTCTCCTGGTCGTACAAGGCACTTCCGTCGTCGGCGGCCCGACTCTTCCGGCTGCTCGGGGTGCACCCCGGTCCAGACGTCTCCGCGTCGGCCGCAGCCAGCCTCGCCGCCATCCCCGCACCGCGGGCGCGGATCCTGCTGGCCGACCTGACCCGTGCGCACATGGTCACCGAACACTCCCCGGGCCGGTACGCCCTGCACGACCTGCTGCGCGTCTACGCGTCCGAACAGGCGCACGCTGAGGAGTCGGACACCGAGCGAAGCGCGGCGGAGCACCGGATGCTCGATCACTACCTGTACGCCGCCCATGCCATGGATCAGGCGCTGGATCCGCACCGGGACACCCTGGTCCTCGACCCCTGCCGGCCAGGGGTGACGATCGACGCCCCCGCAGACTCTGCCCGCGCACGTGCCTGGTTCGAGGCGGAGCGACCCGCGATACTCGCCGCCCTCCGGCACGCCGTGGAGGCCGGGGCGCACGCCCGGACCTGGTCGATGGCGTGGGCCCTGGCGACGTTCTTCGACCGCCAAGGCCACTGGCACGACCTGGTCGCGACCCAGCGCGCCGCCCTGCAAGCCGCACGTCGCCTGCCCGACGGGTCTCGGCAGGAGGCGTATGCGCACCGCTACCTGGGCCGGGCGTTCACCCGACTCGGTGACTACGGCCAGGCGGAACGTCACCTCCGAGGCGCCCTCAGCGTGTACGCGGACCTCGGCGACGCGGTGGGCCAGGCCCACACCCACCGCGGGCTGAGCTGGGCGGCCGAGGGAGCGGGACGACTCTCCGACGCGTTGCGCAACTCCGAGCGCGCGCTGGAACTGTTCCGGGACGCCGACCACCGGGCCGGGCAGGCGGACAGCCTCAACGCCGTCGGCTGGTACCGGGGGCTGCTCGGCGACCACCAGGGCACCTTGAGCTGTTGCGGCAAGGCCCTCGCGCTGCTTCGCGAACTTGACGACCGGTACAGCCAGGCGGCGACCCTGGACAGCCTCGGCTACGCCCACCACCATCTCGGGTGCTTCGCCCGGGCCGCGGACTGCTACCAGGCGGCCGTCAACCTGCTGAGGGAGGCCGGCGACCGGCACCACGAGGCCGAGGTGCTCGTCCACCTGGGCGACAGCCGCCTCGCCGGCGGTGCGGCCACCGCCGCTCGTACGGCCTGGCGGGCGGCGCTGAAGATCCTTCTCGACCTCGGGCACCCCGGTGCCGACGACGTGAGCGCCAAGCTGCGGCTCCTGCACGACGGCGCCGAGGCGCGCCGCTAGACGTCCACCGCGACCGGTCGGCGCGCCGCCCGGCACCCACCCGTGCGGCGAAGCCGTCGTCGAGGCGTTCGACGCGGTGGGCGGGGGTGCCGAAGCGTCGCTCGGCGTCGGCCGGAGATCAGGACATCGCGGTCGGCGAGGGTGGGGCGGTGCCGCCCTGGGGGGCCTCCGCCGTCATCAGCCGGATGATCTGCGCCCGGTCGGCGGCGGAGGGCAGCCCCCACTCGGGACGGTAGCCGTACACCTCGTGCAGGGGGTGCGAGGCGGTCCGGCCGTCGAGGACCTCGATCGAGTCGGTGCCGATGAGGCCCGGGTGCTCGACGCCGCAGGCCTCGGCGACCTTGATCAGGTCGCGGCGCAGCGTCCGGACGTAGTTGGCCGCGCGGACGGACTTCGAGCCCGGGTCCACGCCCCGGGCGAGCCACGGGTTCTGGGTGGCGACGCCGGTGGGGCAGGTGTCGGTGTGGCACTTCTGGGCCTGGATGCAGCCGATCGCCAGCATCGCCTCCCGGCCGACGTTGACCATGTCGCAGCCGAGCGCGAACGCCACCACCGCGTTGTCGGGCAGGCCGAGCTTGCCGGCGCCGACGAACACCACCTGCTCGTGCAGGTCGTGCTCGGCGAAGACCTTGTAGACCCGGGCGAAGCCCTGCTGGAACGGCAGCGACACCGAGTCCGTGAAGATCAGCGGCGCGGCGCCGGTGCCGCCCTCGCCACCGTCGACGGTGACGAAGTCGACCCCACGCCCGGTGTCGCGCATCAGGGTGGTCAGCTCCTCCCAGAAGCCGAGGTCGCCCACCGCGGACTTGATGCCGATCGGCAGGCCGGTCTCGGCGGCGAGCAGCTCCACCCAGTCGAGCAGGCTGTCGCAGTCGGAGAACTCGGCGTGCCGCGACGGGCTGACGCAGTCGCGTCCCTGCGGGATGCCCCGGGTCGCCGCGATCTCCGCGGAGACCTTGGCCGCCGGCAGCAGGCCGCCGAGGCTGGGCTTGGCACCCTGGCTGAGCTTGATCTCCAGCGCCCGTACCGGCGCGCCGGCGACCAGGTCCTTGAGCCGGTCGAGGCTGAACCGGCCGCGGTCGTCACGGCAGCCGAAGTATGCGGTGCCGATCTGGAAGACCAGGTCACCGCCCTTGCGGTGGTACGGCGACAGCCCGCCCTCGCCGGTGTTCTGCAGGCAGCCGGCCAGGGCGGCGCCCCGGTTGAGCGCCTCGACGGCGTTGCCGGACAACGAGCCGAAGCTCATCCCGGAGATGTTCACCACCGACTCGGGCCGGAACGCGTGGGCACGTCCCCGCGCGGCGCCGAGCACCTTGGCGCACGGCAGCTGCACGTCGTGTCCGGCGCCGGGCGTCGACGGCGGGACGGCCCGACCGAAGGTGCGGTGCTTGATGATCGGGTATCCGGGCGTGAACTCGATGTCGTTGTCGGTGCCGAAGCCGAAGTAGTTGTTCTGCTGCTTCGCCGACGCGTACACCCAGCGGCGCTGGTCGCGGGTGAACGGCCGCTCCTCGTTGTTGCCCGCGACGATGTACTGGCGCAACTCCGGCCCGATGGACTCCAGCAGGTACCGGGCCCGGCCGAGGACCGGGAAGGTACGCAGCAACGCGTGCTCGCGCTGGATCAGGTCGCGCGCGGCCAGGGCCGCGACGGCGGCGACGGCGGCGGGTACGGCTCGGCTTGCCCACTTCATGCCCGCCACTCTTTCCGCGATCGCCTCCCGCCAAACGGGCCGGCGGTCACGCGGCCGGCGTCGCCGACCCGGACGGCGCTCCCGGGAGCGGCGGACGGCGGCCCCGACGGCCCTGCCGGATCAGCCCGGCGTCAGGAGGCGGTGGACGACCAGCATGGCGATGTCGTCGGTCGGCCGCTCGGCGCCGAGGGCGTCCATGACCGTGGCGCACACCTCCTCGGCCGGAGCCGGGCGGACCACGCCGACGAGCTGCTCGAGACCGACGTCGATGACCTCGTCGCGGCGTTCGACGAGGCCGTCGGTGAAGCAGACGAGCACCGCGCCCGGCGGGAAGCCCACCTCCGCCTGTTGCCGGGGCGGCGGCCGGCGGCCCGTACCGAGCGGGGGGTCGGCGTGGACCGGGACGGGTGCGCCCGGCTGGCCCGGTGCGGCGAGGACGGGGAGCAGGTGCCCGGCGGAGGAGAGCCGGATGCGGGTCCGGTCGGGGGAGACCATGGCGTAGAGGGCCGTGGTGAGGTTCCCGGCCTCGAAGTGGCCGACCTTGCGGTCGAGGAGCGTCAACGCCTCCGCCGGGTCGTCGCAGACCAGCGCGTAGGCGCGCAGCGCGCTGCGGATGCGTCCCATGATCACGGCCGACTGCAGGCCGTGGCCCGACACGTCGCCGATGACCAGGCCCAGCCAGCCCGAGGGCAGGACGAACACGTCGTACCAGTCGCCGCCGATTCCGGCGACGTGCCCGGGCACGTACCGGGCGGCCATGTCCAGGCCCGGCAGGCTGGGCAGCTGGGTGGGCAGCAGGCTGCGTTGCAGGGCGAGGGCGGCGTTGTGGTCGAGGTTGTGGGATCGGGCGAGGCTGGCCAGGCTGGCCCGGTCGGCGACCAGCTCCAGCAGGCGTATGTCGTCGGCGGTGAACCGGCGTCGGCCCAGGGTGCCGACGTGCAGCACGCCGATCAGCTCGCCCCGGGCGAACATCGGCACGCCGAGCAGCGACCGCAGCCCCATCGCCAGCAGGACCGGGTTGACCACGACGTCGGGGGTGACCTCCTCGATGAGCACCGGACGTCGGGTCAGGGCGATCCGGCCGGCGAACCCGCGGCCCACGGAGACGCGGAAGCCCTGCCGGACCTCCTCCTCCAGCCCCTTGGCCGCGGTGGCCACGAGCTGCTGGGAGTGCGTGTCCAGCATGAGGATGGCCGCCGTGTCGACGTCGAGCAGGTCCCGGACGCGGTCGAGGAGCTCGTCGAAGAGGTCGGCCGCGTCGAGGCGGGACAGCGTCGCGTCGGTCACGGCCTCGATGCGGCGCAACCGTTCGTCGTCCTGGATGAGCCCCTGATCGGCCACCACCGGATCCTAGCCCTGACGGCCGCGTCCGCCGCCTTCCGCGCTGCGCCGACCGGGCCCGGGCGGTCAGGACCGGCGGCGGGTCGCCGAGGCCTGGAGCGTGGGCCGGCGGATCACGGCGATCCGGTCGCCCCGGGCGCGCAGCGACGTGCGCCCGCCGCGTCCACGTCGGACGGTCAGGTCGACGGTGCGGCCGCCGACCCGCACGCCCTCCAGCGCGAGGTCCGGCAGCCACTCCGGCAGGTGCGGGTCGACGAAGATCGTCCGCAGCGGCGCGGCCGGGCGCAGCGCCAGCAGCGCCTGGACCAGCGCGACGACCGCGCTGGCGGACCAGGCCTGCGGGGAGCAGGAGTCCGGGTAGACGCCGGGATGCGGGTGGGCGTCGTCGCGGGGCAGTCCGCTGAGCACCTCCGGCAGGCGGTGTTCCGTGAAGAGCGCCGCCGCGGAGAACATCCCCTCCGCGAGCCGGTGCAGGTGCTCCCAGCAGCCGTACCGGGCCAGCCCCAGGCCGATCGTGCCCGCCTCGACGGGCCAGACGCTGCCCCGGTGGTAGCTGAACGGGTCGTACGCCGGGTGCGCCGAGGACAGGGTGCGGACCCCCCAGCCGCTGAACATGTCGGGGGCGAGCAGCCGGTCGGCGACCAGGGACGCGATGCGGGCGGGCACGATCCCGGTGGCCAGCAGGTGGCCGTCGTTGGAGTTGACCGAGCGCACCTGCCGCTTGTCCGGCCCCAGCGCCAACGCGTGGCAGCCCCGGTCCGGCATCCAGTAGGCGCGGTGGAAGCGGCGCCGCAGGGCGGCGGCCCGGCGGACCAGCCCGGCGCCGTACGCGGGATGGCCGGCCGCGGCGAACACCACCCCGGCGTGCCGCAGCGCGGCGTACCAGTACGCCTGCAACTCGCTGGTCGCGATCGGGTTCGGCACCACCTCGCCGTGCTCGTCGACGATGGCGGTGTCCGAGTCCTTCCACCCCTGGTTCTTCAGCCCGGCGGGGGACCGGCGGTGGTATTCGAGGAAGCCGTCGCGGTCGAGGTCGCCGAACCGGTCGATCCAGCCCAGCACCCGCCGCGCGGTCGGCAGCAGGTCCCGCACCGTGTCGAGGTCCCCGGTCCAGGCCAGGTACTGGCCGAGGAAGACCAGGAAGTCCGGCGCGGTCGACCAGTCGCCGTAGTAGCCGGCGAACGGGTCGAGCCCGAGCGCGGACACCGGGCCCCGCCGGGCCTCGTGCAACGGCTTGCCCGGTTCCTCGTCGCGCCAGTCGTCGATGCGCCGCCCGAGATGGTGGGCGTTGAGGCGCAGGCTGTCCGCCAGCATCGTCGGCCCGGCGAGCAGGGACTGCCAGGAGGCGGTCATCGTGTCGCGGCCGAAGATCTCCTGGTAGATCGGCAGGCCGGCCATGGGCGCCGTCGGCCCGTCCGGTTCCCCCAGCGGCAGCACGGACAGGTCGTCGACCGCGCACCGCCAGGCGGCGGTGACGTCGAAGTTGCTGCTGGCGAGTCGCGCGAGTTCGCGGGCCAGGGTGCCGCGGGCGCGCGCGGCCGCGTCGTCCGGCTCGGTGAAGGTCGGCGGGGGCGCGGCGAGGCGCTGCCCGTCGAAGACGGGTTCGACGAGGAGTTCCACCCGGCGGGACCCCCGGGGCGGCACCGCGAGGTCGACCGTCAGGGCGGCGTCGGCGTACCGGACGGGCGTGTCGGCCCGTACGCCGATCGCCACCGCCCGGTCGAGGCCGTCGCACCGGTAGGTCAGGCGAAGCTCCCGGACCCGGTCGTCCCAGCTCGCGTCGACCGTGCCGGACTGCACCCGGCGGCCGGTCTCGGCCTCGCTGGTGTCGGCGAAGTCGGCGGCGAGGTGGATGCGCAGCCGCAGGTCCAGCGGCACGGCCGCGTAGCTGACCACGGTGAGCCGGGTGCGCAGCCCCGCGCCGACGAAGCGCTCCACCAGCAGGTAGGCCGCGCGGGAGGGCAGCGTGTCGCCGCCGCCGAGGGCGGCGTACGAGAGCTGGGCGTGCCCCGCCACGTTGGCCGTGCTGAACGGGACCGGCTCGCGGCCGTCCACGCTGAGGCGCTCGGTGCTGAGCACCCGGGTGTTGCGGGCGAAGAAGCCCTGCGGGTCGGCGCCGGTGATCCGGCCGCGGACGTCGGTCACCAGGGTGCTCCAGCCGCTCGCCACGTAGAGCAGGTCCGGGCGGACGCGCAGGTTCCGGACCCGGGTCATCTCGGCCGGGGCGCGCTCGGGCGGGGGCGGGCGCCCCGGGCGGGCCGGGCGGGGTGCGGCTGCGCAAGCGTCGACAGCATCGGGTGCACCCCTTTGGCCGGCGGCTGCGGGTCGGGGGCACCGGTCAGGTGCCGCCCGGGCCCGTCGGACAGCGGTCCCTACCCGCTCGCGCCGCCGCTACACCTCGTCAGTCCCGCGGCTGGCCGATGTTCACCATCCAGCCGATGCCGAAGCGGTCGACGCACATGCCGAACTCGTCGCCCCACATCTGCTTCTCCAGGGGCACGGTCACCGTGCCGCCCTCGGTGAGCTTCTCCCAGTAGCCGCGCAGGTCGTCGGCGTCGTCACCGCTGAGGCTGACGGAGACGTTGGTGCCGGGGTCGTGCTCCATGCCGGGCGCGGTGTCCGAGCCCATCAGGGTGAAGCCCCGGTCGGTCTCCAGCATCGCGTGCATGATCTTGTCGGCCAGCGCGGGATCCTCGGTGCCCATTGAGCCGAAGGTGTCCATCGACAGCGAACCGCCGAACACGCGGTGGTAGAACTCCATCGCCTCCCGTGCGTTGCCCGGGAAGCTGAAGTACGGGTTGAGTCGAGACGCCACAGCACCCTCCTCCGGTCGTGACGGACTCATCGTCGCAGATCAGGAGCCTGGCGGGGGTGAGGTGGCCGCGTTTCGCCGGCCCGCCGGGGCGGTGCGCCCCCACGGGCCGGCGGCGGTGGTCAGTGGCGGAACGACCGGCGTACGACGCCGCCGACGAGCGCGCACCAGGTGTCGACGTCCAGCTTGCCGTGGGCCGGCAGGCCGTGGCTGCGCTGGACGTCCTTGACGGCCGTCTTGGTCGGGTGGTCGTACTCGCCGGTGACGGTGACCCCCGGGTGGCCCCGGAAGTTCAGCAGGAACTGCACGGCGGTGACCGGGAGGCCGGTGGCGTCCTTGCCCAGCTCCGGCACCAGGGTCTCCCAGGTGGGCGCGGTGAGGGTGGCGTCGACGTCGACCGGGATGCCGTTGCGGTACTGCCAGTCCTGCACCGCGGCGACGGTGGCGGCGTCGAAGACGCTGTTGACCGGCACGGTGTAGCCGCGGTGGGCCAGCAGGTACTGCACCACCCGGACGGAGGGGGAGCCGACGAAGCGCCACAGGTCCGGCCAGCGGCGGGCCGGCACGTCGGCGAGGTCGGTGCCGAGCTCCTCGAAGACCCGGCGGCGCAGGGCGGGGAACTGCCCGTAGAAGGCGGCCCCGGGACACAGCGTGGTGCGGAAGTCCCAGTGGCCGAAGATGTCGTGGGCGTGCAGCCCGTACCGCCGGCAGATGGTCGCGCAGAGCGTGACCAGCGAGTCCAGCAGGGCCTCCGGCGGCGTCTCGGTGACGTACGTGCCCTCGTTCTCGATGCCGATGGCCCGGCCGTTCTCGCCCGGGCAGTGCGCCGAGATCATCTGCCGGTCGCCGGCCCGCAGCCGCTCCAGGCTGCCCCGGCGTCCCTCCATGACGTACCCGCCGCGGCTGATGGTGAAGTGCTGGCCGGTGTCGGACCAGCCGTTGCCGTCCATGTGCAGGTTCTGGCAGTCGCGGGCCAGCTTGACCGCCTGCGCCTCGGAGTAGTCGGTGACGTTCGGGAACGCCATGTGGTGCACGATGATCTTGTTGGTGGGGATGGCGCTGACCGCCAGCGGGTCCGCCGGTGGGCGCGCGCCCCACTCGTCGCAGCTGTAGATCCAGTCCAGATCGGTGCCGGGGTCCGCGTGCGCGGCGGACGGGAGGGCGAGTTGGCTGCCGACGACCGCGACCGTGGCGGCGCCGAGGCCGGCCCGCAGCAGGGTTCGACGGTCCACTGCGGAATTCTCGACGTGCATGGCATCTCCTCTGCGGCCGGAGGTGGGGGCGGGGCGGCCCCATGAAAAGGAACTCCAGGCATCGCGTGTGCAGTGGAGGATATTGCCAAGACTCGGCGGTACGCCAGCCTTCCGCGCCTGGCAGGATGGCGGGATGCGGCAGGGAGCGGTCGGTCACGTCCGGCTGGTGGAGCGCGAGGGGCGCCGCCTGGTCGAGAAGCGGATGACGCAACCCTCCCGCCACGACACGGAGGTGCTCGCCCTGCGGGCGCTCGCCGACACGGGCATGCCGGTTCCCGAGCTCGTCGAGGTCGGGCCGGGCTCGATCCTCATGACGCTCATGCCGGGTGAACGACTGGACAGCGAGAACGCCGACGTGCGACTCGACGGGCTCCGTGCCTCGGCGACACTGCTCCGTCGGCTCCACGGGCTGCCGCCACCTGACGGGCTGCCGGCCGCGCCGGACGATGCGCTGATCGTCCGCCGCTACCGCGACGCCGGCGGCCCCCCGCTTCCGCTCGCCGTTCCACCGGCCGGTCGCCCGGTGTTCTGTCACGGCGACTGGACCGACGGAAACCTCCTCGCCACGAACGGCGACATCACGGCGGTCATCGACTGGGAGGCGGCCCACCTCGGCGACCCGCTGAGAGAACTGTCGCGTGCGGCCTGGGGCGCCGCGCGGAAGGACCCGCGGTCGTTCGACGTCCTCGTCGAGGGCTACGGAGCCGACCCGGCCATGGTCCGGGCCTGGTTGCCGATCCACGCCGCCGAACTCTGGCTGTGGTTCGCCGAGGCCGGGCCGCCCGAGTACCTCGAACAGCTCACCGCGGAACTGCGGAGCCTGCCCACGCCTTGAGGACGAGACCTACGGCGGGTCGGTCCACCGACGTGACCGGCTCGGCGCTAGAGCACCTGGGAGAGGAAGCGGCGCAGCCGGGGGTGCTCGGCCCGCTCGAAGATCGCGGCCGGCTCGCCGGCCTCCAGCACCACCCCGCGATCCATGAACGCCACGGTGTCGGAGACCTCGCGGGCGAAACCCATCTCGTGGGTGACCACCACCATCGTCATGCCGCCGGCGGACAGCTCGGCCATCAGTCCGAGCACGCCCTTGACCAGCTCCGGGTCCAGGGCGGAGGTCGCCTCGTCGAAGAGCATCACCTGCGGGCGCAACGCCAGCGCGCGGGCGATCGCGACCCGCTGCTGCTGCCCGCCGGACAGGTGCGCCGGGCGGGCGTCGGCCTTGGCCGCGAGCCCCACCAGCTCCAGGTGCTCGCGGGCGACGGCCACCGCCTCGTCCTCACCGAGCCTGCGGATCCGGCGCAGCGCGAGGGTGACGTTGCGCAGCACGCTCATGTGCGGGAAGAGGTTGAACTGCTGGAAGACCATGCCGATGCGCTGCCGCAGGGCGTCCGGGTCGTCGCCGAGCACACTGCGTCCGTCGAGCAACACGTCGCCGCGGTCCGGCTCGATGAGCCGGTTGATCGTGCGCAGCAGGGTGGACTTGCCCGACCCGGACGGGCCGATCACGCAGGCCGTCGCCCCGCGTGCCACGTCCAGGTCCACCCCGCGCAGCACCCGGTGCGACCCGAAGGCCAGGTGCACGTCGCGGACGCTCAGGCTCACCGAGGTCGTGGTGTCGATGCTCATCGCTGGTTCCCTCCCGCCGCACCCGGCAGCGCCAGGTCGAGGTCGTCGTCGGCGTCACCCGGCGCGGTGGCCTGCCGGCCGTGCCGCAGCCGCCGGTCGATCCAGTTGACGGCGTGCGTCAGCGGAACCGTCAGGGTCAGGTAGAACAGCCCGGCGAGCAGCAGCGCGGACTGGTTGCCGGTGTTCGCCGCGTAGTCCTGCCCGATCCGGAACAGCTCCCGCTGGCTGGCCAGCAGGCCGAGGAAGTAGACCAGGCTGGAGTCCTTGATGAGCGCGATCAGCTGGTTCACCCAGGCCGGCAGCACCCGCCGGATCCCCTGCGGGACGATCACCAGGCGCATCGCCTCGCCCCAGGACAGGCCCAGCGCCCGGGCCCCCTCCAGCTGCGCGGCCTCCACCGACTG
Source organism: Micromonospora sp. DT178 (assembly GCF_049841695.1). Lineage (NCBI taxonomy): Bacteria > Bacillati > Actinomycetota > Actinomycetes > Micromonosporales > Micromonosporaceae > Micromonospora > Micromonospora sp. DT178. Next base: position 100,812 of record NZ_JBNCKV010000008.1, on the reverse strand, counting down.
GATGCCGGAGCGGAAGATCTCGCCGATGTAGGCCGCCGCGATCAGCGACAGCGCCAGGATGCCCAGGGGATACGGGTTGGGCCCCCACACCTGCATGCCCAGCGGCGCCAGGCCGACCCCGATGAGCAGGATCGTCGCCGCGGCCGGCAGGCCGCGGAACACGTCGGTGTAGACCCGCGCCGGCCACCGCAACCATCGGGTACGCGAGATGCCCGCGACGGCCAGCGCCATGCCGAGCACCGAGCCGAGCAGGGCGGCGGAGATCGCCAGGATCAGCGTGTTGGGCAGCCCGACCGTCAGCATCTCGGGCAGCGCCTCGCGCATGGAGTCCGCGTCGAAGAAGGTCTCCCACAGGGTGCTCAACGGATCCATCGTCGCTCCCACCGCCCCGCTCGCTCGTCGTCCGTACGTCTCAGGAGGTGGCCGACGCCGACGGCACCGGCACCGTGCCGCTGCCCGGCGTGAAGTCGGCCGGGATCGGGCGGCCCGGGTAGTACTGGGCCTGCAGGCGGCTCCACGTGCCGTCCGCGATCACCTCGTCGAGGCCCTTGTCCAGCGCCTCGCGCAGCTTGTCGTTGCCCTTGGCGAACGCGTACGCCGTGGGGGCCGGGCTGAGCAGCTTGGCCGCCACGGTGATCTTGCCGCCGCTGTCGGCGGCCGACTTGTCGCCGATCTCGGCCGGGGCGATCCAGGCGTCGGCCGTGCCGGCCTTGAGCTGGTTGATCGCGCCGTTGTAGTCGGGCACCCGGACCGGGTCGAGCCCCTCGCCGGTGGCGTAGTCGTCCTGGACGGTGCCCTGCACGACCACGACCCGCTTGCCGGCGAGCTGGTCGAATCCGGTGATCGACGAGCCGGCCGGCACGTCGAGTCCGAAGTGGCCGAAGTCGTAGCCGTTGCCGAAGTCGACGGTCTTCTTCCGCGCCTCGGTGATCGTGATCGAGGAGCTGCCGACGTCGAACTTGCGGTTGTTGACCTGGGAGAGCAGGGCGGAGAAGTCCGTGCCGACGAACTCCACCTTCAGGCCGACCTTCGCGGCGACCGCGGTGAGCAGGTCGTTGTCGAAGCCGGTGAACCTGCCGTCCTTGAGGTAGACGTTCGGCGGGGCGTCGGTGAGCGTGCCGGCGCGCAGCACGCCCGGCTGGAGCAGGCCATACGGGTTGTCGGCCGCGCCGGCCGCGTCGTCGCCGCAGGCGGTCAGGGCGGTGGCGGCGAGGACGGCGGCCACGCCGAGGGCGGCGGCCCGGGTGAGGGAGGAAAGGATTCGCACAGGTGTCTCCGAACGAGATGTTCCGGCGGCGGGCACGGGCGTGCGTCGCCGGCGGTGCGCCCGGTGGGCGTACCGCTGGGATGGGTCCTGGAAAGAAGGGTGGCGCGGCTAGCGCGCGTCGCCGGGGCGACAGGAGGTGGCGCAGACCCGCATCATGTCGATGTGGCGGCGCCGGGTCAGTGCCGGCGACGTCGGGGCCACGGCGGGGACCGCCGGTGGGGCGCAGATGCGGAAGGACATGGCTCTCCTCGGTCGGTGCCGACCTGGGAACCAGGCCGCGCTTGCACCGGAGCCGCTCCGGTGCCTGGTCCTCACCCGGGGCACCCCTGCGCGGACGAGGGTTGCCGGCCAGCGAGCCGGGGCTTGACGCTGGCGCTCATGACCTGCCGACGAGGCTAGCAGCCCGCCCCGGTGGGCCGTCCAGCCGTTATGACCACCCTCACGCGCCCTCCGGCCGGTCCCCGCTCACTCCTCGATCGCCCCGCCGACCTGTCGCAGGTGCTGCCGGAAGGTGTGGGCGGGGTCGGCGGCGCGGCGGGCCAGGTAGTCGGCGAAGGAGGTCTGCTCCCGCAGCGTCTCCCCGGCGCGGATCCGCCGCGCCTGGACCCGCTCGACGGTCCCGATGCGCTCCGCCGCCGCGAACAGCTCGGGGGCGCGCCCGGCGGGCAGGAACAAGACCCCGTCGTCGTCGGCGACGACGAGGTCGTCGGCGGTCACCAGGTGCGGCCCGACCCGGGCGCTGGTGAGCGTCTCCGGCTCCCGCGGGTCGAGGCGGGCCGGGCCCGCCGGGAGGCTGCCGTAGCTGAAGACGGGCAGGCCGATCTCCACCAGCTCCGGCGTGTCCCGGTGCAGGCCCCAGACGACGAGGCCGGCGATCCCGGCCGCGACGCCCTCCAGCACCGCCAGGTCACCGACGCACGCCTCGTCGCTCCGGCCACCGTTGTCGATGACGAGGACGTCACCGGGGGCGGCGTTGCCGTACGCCTCCAGGAACACGTCCACGCTGCCGTGGTGGCGCACCGGCAGCGCCCGGCCCACGAGGCGGTGACCGGGGACGACCGCCCGGATCCCGGCCGGCGCCGCGCGCGGGGGCACGCCGAGGCGTACGCAGGCGTCGGCGATCAGCGGCGTGGACAGGTCGGCGAAGCGCTCCCGCATGACGTCCTCCCGGCGGTGCCCAGGTCGTGGGCCGTCATCGTAGGGAGGCCGGTCGGCACGGTGGCCAGGGCCAATCCGGCGCGGCTGGCCCCCATCGGTGGCGGCGTTCGGGTCTAGACTGTCCATCGTGATCCCGTCGCACGCCGTCGCCGCCGCGCACGGTCTCTGGATCACCCCGGACCTTCCGCTGTACGGCGACGGCCACGACCGCTCCGACTACGTTCCCTGACCGGCCCGGCACTGCGCCGACCCCGGTCCATCTCCGCCACGCCTTGGGAGCGTCCAGTCATGCCCGGACCCGATCACCGTCAACTCGTACCGCCCGCCGATCAGGCGCCCACCGACCCCACCGACACCTCCGCCCTCGCCGTGCTGCGGGCGCCGCAGACCGCCCGGGTCCTGGCGGCCAGCCTGCTCGGCCGGATTCCGCTGGGCGCCGCCCCGCTGGCCCTGCTCGTCTTCGCCCGGGAGACGATGACGCTGACCGTGGCGGGCCTGCTGGTCGGCGCGTTCACCGCCGGCACCGCCGTGGGCCAGCCGATGCTCGCCCGGCTGGCGCAGCGCTGGCGGCAGCCGCCGGTGCTGTGGCTGTCCGTGACGGCGTCGACGATCGGCTTCGCGCTCACCGCCGCACACGTCAACCTGCCGGTGACCGTGTTCGCCGCCGCCCTGGCCGGGGCGGGCGCGCCGCCCTTCGAGTCGTGCCTGCGGGTGCTCTGGCGCGACCTGCTCCCCGCGCACCGGGTGCAGACCGCGTACACCCTGGACATCGCCGTGCAGGAGACGATCTTCATCCTCGGCCCGGTGGTCACGCTCGCCGGCGTGGGCCTGGCCGGCCCGAGCGGCGGTCTGGCCGCCGCCGCGCTCTTCCAGGCCGCCGGCACGGCGTGGTTCGCCACGACCGACGCGGTCCGCCGCTGGCGCGGCGAGCCGGCGGTACGCCACTGGGCCGGGCCGCTGCGCGCCAACCGGCTCCGGCTGGTTCTGGGGGCACTGCTGCTGGTCGGCGCGGCGGTGGGCAGCGTGACCGTCGCCGCGACCGGGTACGCCGAGTCCGCCGGGGCCCGCTCCTGGGCGGGCTGGCTGCTCGCCGCGCAGGCCACCGGGGCGCTGGTCGGCGGCCTGCTCTACGTACGCTTCGGCGGCCTGCGCCGGTACGCCACCCTGCCGCGCGCGGTCGGGGTCTTCGCCGTCGGCTACCTGCCGTTGCTGCTCACCCCGGCCCCGGCCGTGATGCTGGTGCTGATGGCCGTCAGCGGACTCGCGCTTCCGGCACTGCTGACCATCGCCTTCCTCGCGATCGACGACGTGGCGCCCACCGGCACGGTGGCCGAGGCGTTCGCCTGGGCGGCGACGGCGTTCTCGGTCGGCAGCGCGGGCGGCGCGGCGGTGGCCGGCGCCGTGCTGGACGCGACGGGGGAGGTCACCGTCGGCTTCCTCGTCGCCCCGCTGAGCGCCGTCGCGGCGTGCGGGATCGCGCTGGTGGCCGCCCGCAGGATCGACGGCGGCGGGTCGGCGGGCTGATCCGACGGGCCGGCCGGCCACCGGCGGTGCCGGGACTACTTCCCGCCGCAGCGGGAAAGGGGCGGCCGGGGAGCCGTTCGGATCGGGGGTGCTGTGGAAGCGGTCGTGGTCGGCGTGGTGATCGTGGCCGCGCTCCTGGCGCTCGTCGGCGCGCTGAGCGTCCGGCTGGTGCAGCAGTACCAGCGCGGAGTCGTCTTCCGCTTCGGCCGGGTGCTGACGCCGGTCCGGGAGCCCGGCCTGCGGCTGATCGTCCCGGTCGCCGACCGGATGGTCCGGGTCAGCATGCAGACGACCGTCATCGGTGTGCCTCCGCAGGGGGCGATCACCCGGGACAACGTCACCCTCACCGTCGACGCGGTGGTCTACTACCGGGTCGTCGACCCGGTGAAGGCGCTGGTCAACGTCCGCGACTACCCCTCGGCCGTGCTCCAGGTGGCACAGACCGCCCTGCGTTCGGTGATCGGCAAGGCCGACCTGGACACCGTGCTCGGCGACCGGGACCGGGTCAACGCCGAGCTGAAGGCGGTCATCGACGCGCCGACTGAGGGACCGTGGGGGCTGCTGATCGAGCGGGTCGAGGTCAAGGACGTCGCGCTGCCCGAGGGGATGAAACGGTCGATGTCCCGCCAGGCCGAGGCGGAACGCGAACGCCGCGCCCGGGTGATCGCCGCCGACGGCGAGTACCAGGCGTCCCGCCGGCTCGCCGACGCCTCCCGGGCGATGGCGAACACGCCGGGGGCCTACCAGTTGCGGCTGTTGCAGACGGTGGTGGACGTGGCGGCGGAGAAGAACAGCACCCTGGTGATGCCGTTCCCGGTGGAGCTGCTGCGCTTCTTCGACAAGTTCACCCGGGGCGCGGAGCCACCGGCGGCGGAGCGCCCGCCGGTCGGGCGGCCGGAACCCGCCGCGCCGGTGCCCGGTGACGGCCACCGGCGCCCGCAGGCCTGATCCGGGGCGGCGGGCAAGGCTCTCAGACCCCGGCCGCCGACTCCGCGGCCGGCTCGCCAGGCTGCGCGGGTACGACCGCCGTCGACAGCCGCGGCATCGTGAACACGAAGCGGGTCCCGTCGCGGTACCCCTCGTCCAGGCTCAACGTGCCGCCGTGGAACTCGACGACCTTCTTGCACACCGCGAGCCCGATGCCGGTGCCCGGGTACGTGCCCCGGGGGTGCAGGCGTTGGAAGATGACGAAGATCTTCTCGGCGTACCGGGGGTCGATGCCGATGCCGTTGTCCTCGACGGCGAAGGACCAGGCCTCCCCGGTGTCCGTCACCGTCACCCGGATCAGCGGCGCCCGCTCGGGGCTGCGGAACTTGACCGCGTTGCCCAGCAGGTTCTGCCACAGCATGGTCAGCAGGGTCGGGTCGCCCCGCACGGTGGGCAGCGGGTCGCGGGTGATCGTCGCGCCGGACTCGTCCACCGCCCGGGACAGGTTCGCCTCGGCCTGCGCGAACACCTCGGCCAGGTCGACCTCCCGCAGGTCGCCGTAGACCCGGCCGATCCGGGAGAACGTGAGCAGATCGCTGATCAGCTCCTGCATCCGGCTCGCCCCGTCGACGGCGAAGCCGATGTACTGCCGGGCCCGGTCGTCGAGCTGGTCGGCGTAGCGGCGCTCCAGCATCTGGCAGAACGACGCCACCTTGCGCAGCGGCTCCTGCAGGTCGTGCGACGCGACGTACGCGAACTGCTCCAGGTCCTCGTTGGAGCGGCGCAGCTCGGCCGCCTGCTGTTCCAGGGCGTCCCGGTCGTGCTGGCTGCGCTCCCACGCCTCCACCACGGTGCGGCGCATCGTCTCCACGTCGCTGGTCAGCCGGGCGATGTCGGCCGGGCCGTCGGGCCGCAGCCGGTGCCGGAAGTCGCCGCCGGCCACCTGCCGCACCGAGGCGCCCAGCCGGTCCAGCGGCCGCAGCACCCGCGTGCGCACCAGCACGGATCCGACGATCCCGCACAGCAGCAGGGCCGCCAGGATCGCCACGAAGGTCAGGTCCCGCAGCGCCCGGGCGCTGTCGAGGTCGTCCCGGCCGGCGTCGCGGATCCCGTCGAGGCGGCCGACGAGCCCGGTCAGCTCGGCGCGCACCGCCGCGAAGGTCTCCGCGTCCCCGGTCACCAGCGGCACCAGCTCCTCCGGCGTCCCACCGGCCTGCCGGGAGGCGACCAGGCGCTCAGCGAACTCCCTGCGCCAGCGGTCAGCCAGCCGCTGCGCCCGGTCCAGGTCGGCCAGCGCCGCCGGCTCGTCGGCGAGCAGACCGCGCAGCCGGGACATGGTCGCGTGTTCGCTCTCGACGCTCTGCCGGTACGAGTCGAGGAACCGCGGATCGGCCGTGACGACGTGGCCGCGTACGGCCGCCGCCTGGGCGAGCAGGCCGCTGTCGAGCTGGCCGACGGCCGTACGGGCCGGGGCGACCCGGTCGGCGAGGTGGTTGGAGACGGCGGCGGTGTGCCTCAGCGCGGCGGCGCCGGCGCCCCCGCCGAGCAGGACCAGGGCGGTCATCGTCAGCAACAGGACAGTGAGCCACCGACGGGTCGTCATCGGCCGTCGGGTCGCTGCCTCGGGAGTCGCCTCGCTGCCCACGGCCTGCACCTTAGTGCAGTCGGCCGGGCGGGAGGGCGCTGCGCGGCACGCTTGCCGGCGGGTGGTACCAGTGGCGTGTGTCCGTAACCGACCATGCCGCCACCCGCCGGGACGCCCCGGACGTACGGGGGCCGGAAACAGCCGTTGCGCCGATGGCCGCGCCGGCTCACGCGACCACAATGACCACCGGAGGCGGCCCCACCGCCCCCGGGGGCGGGGAGGTGGACGCGTGACCGGCTGGCAGGTCTCCGGCTACCGCCCGGTGCGGCAGCTCGGCGCCGGCGCGTCCGGCCGGGTGGACCTCGCCGTGCACGACGCGACCGGCACACCGGTCGCGATCAAGTACCTCACCGGCGGGATCGGCGACGATCCGGCGTTCCGCACCGCGTTCCGCGCCGAGGCCCGGCTGCTGGCCGCGATCGACGACCCGCACGTCTCCCGCCTCTACGAGTACGTCGAGTCGCCCGGCGGCGCGGCGATCGTCATGGAACTGGTCAACGGCGTGTCGCTGCGGCAGATGCTGCGCGCGCACGGACCGACGACGCCGGAGTCGGCGCTCTGCGTCCTCAAGGGCTCGCTGGCCGGGCTCGGCGCGGCGCACGCCCGGGGCGTCGTGCACCGCGACTACAAGCCGGAGAACGTGCTGGTCACCGCCGAGGGCACCAGCAAGTTGGCCGACTTCGGCATCGCCATGCCGGTGGGCGAGAGCTCCGGGGTCAGCGTCACCGGCACTCCCCGCTACATGGCGCCCGAGCAGTGGACGGGCGCGCCGGCGAGCCCGGCCTGCGACATCTACGCGGCGACCGCCACCTTCTACGAGTGCCTCACCGGCCGGCCGCCCTTCGACGGGCGGGACCTGATCACCCTGCGCCAGCAGCACGCCCGCGCGCCGATCCCCACCGAACCCGCTCCCGTGCCGGTGCACGACCTGTTGCGGCACGGCATGGCCAAGCAACCGGCCGAGCGACCGCAACCCGCCCAGGTCTTCCTCGCCCTGCTGGAGCGGGTGGCGGCCGACGCGTACGGGCAGCGGTGGGAGGAGCGCGGCCTGCGCGAGCTGGCCCGGCGGGCGGCCCTGCTCGCCGCCCTCTTCCCGTTCCCCGACGGCACCGGCGGGGCCACCAGCCTGGCCAGCACCGCGTTCGGCGAGGGGACGGGCCGGTGGACGTGGCGGCGGTCCGGCCGGGCCCGCGCGGCGCTGGTCGGCGGCGGGCTGGCGGCGGCGCTGCTGCTCGGCGGCGCCGGGCTCACCTACGCCGGCCGCGACGAGCCGCTGCCCGCCGCCGGGCCGGCCGCACCCGAGACGCCGACGGAGCCGCCGGAGCCGACGGGCACGCCGTCCGCGTCGGCTGTCGCGCCGCCCACCCCGGCGGCCGGGACGACGCCCACGCCGACCCCTCCCGTCGCACCGGCCGCCACGACGGCGGCACCGGAGCCGGCCGGCACGCCGACCACGTCCGCGCCCGCCTCGCCGAGCGCGCCGCCCAGCACCGGCGCCGCGCCGGCGGACACCGTCGCGCCCTCCGTCGGGCGGGTCGCGGCCGACCCGACCGGACTCGATCCCCGGGGCTGCCCGTACGGGCCCACGTCCAGCACGATCTCCGCGGTCGTCTCCGACGACCGTACGGCGGCCGGGAAGCTGAGGGTGAGCTTCCGGTACACGCTGGACGGCCGCACCACCGAGGTGGCCATGGCGTCCGGTGGGCGCGGGTCGTTCCGGGGCGTCCTCGGCGACCTGCCCCGGCCGGCGACCAGCACCCGGATCCCGGTCCGGGTCGTCGCCGTGGACGAGGCCGGCAACGCCTCGCCCGAGGGCTCGCCGGTCCACGTGACGCTGTACCCGTCCTGCACCCCGGGCTGAGCCCGGACACCCGGATGCCGACCACGACGACGGAGGGCGGGCCGCCGTGACCCAGCCGAACGACCCGACCGAGGCGCTGCCCACCCACCGGCAGCCGGGCGATGACGCGGCGACCGCCCGCCTCGACGTCCGCCGGCCGCAGCGACCGGCCGAGCCGACCGCGCACCTGCCCTCGCGGGACACGACCGTGTACCTGGCCGCCGGGGAGCCGACGTCGCGCCTGGCCCCGGGTGACGCGACCGTGTACCTGGCGGCGGGGCAGCCGACCGTCCACCGCGCGGCCGGGCAGCCCACGGCGCACCCGACCCGCGACGAGGCGACGGTGCACCTGACCCGCGACGAGGCGACCGCGCACCCGGCCCAGGACGAGGCGACCGTGCACCTGGCCTACGGCGAGCCGACGACGCCGCAGCGCGCCCCGGGCGGGTGGGCCGGGCCGTGGCCGGCGGCGCAGCCCGCTGCGGGGCAGCGGAGCACGGGGGCGACGGCCGTGGGAGCCGGGCACGGGACCGCGACCGGGCGTACCACCGGGTCCGGCCCGGGGACGCTCTTCGGCGGACCCACCGGGGCCGCCGGCACCGCGCCCGGCGGGGAGGTGCGGTTCGGGCCGGGCGTGCCGGCCACCCCGCCTCCGGCCCCCGCGTGGCCGGCGCCCGCGCCGCCGCGGCGGCGCCCGGTGTGGCGGACGGTGACCTCGGTGCTGTCGACCCTGCTGACCGTCGCGCTGCTCGCCGCCGTCGGCCTCTACCTCTGGCAGCGGATCAGCCCGCTGGAGGTGACGGGTGTGACGGTGGCGGTGCCCCAGCCGGCGGGCGACCGGTGCGACGTCACCGTCGACGTGGTCGCCACCGTGTCGACCAACGGCCGGGCGGGGGAGATCCGCTACCAGTGGCTGCGTACCGGCAGCGCGGCCGGCACCCTGCTGACCGAGCGGGTCGGGCGCGGCCAGCGCACCGTCGAGCTGACGCTGCGCTGGGCCTTCAGCGGCGTGGGCACCACGACCGAGACGGCCACGGTCAACATCACCTCACCGGCTCCGGCGCAGGCCGAGACCCCGGTGTCCTACGACTGCCGGCGCCGCTGACGGGGCGTTTCCCCGGTCGCCGCCGGGGGTAGGTCGGGCCGGACGAACCCGGATGCCGTGTGGAGGAATTCCGATGAGAGAGAACTTCGGCGACGCGGTGGGGGACGCCCTCCGGTCGGTGATGCTGTTCCTGCCCAAGGCCGTCGCCTTCGTGGCGATCCTGGTGGCCGGCTGGCTGATCGCCAAGGCCGTGCTGAAGATCGTGGACAAGGTGCTGGAGCGGGTGGGCTTCGACCGGGCCGTGGAACGCGGCGGGATCCGGCGGGCCCTGGCCCGCTCCCGGTACGACGCCAGTGACATCGTCGCCAAGCTCGCCTACTACGGGGTGCTGCTGGTGACCCTCCAGCTGGCCTTCGGCATCTGGGGCCCGAACCCGATCTCCGACCTGATCGCGGGCGTGATCGCCTGGCTGCCCCGCGCCTTCGTCGCGATCGTCATCGTCGTGGTCGCCGCGGCCATCGCCAACGCGGTGAAGGACATCATCAGCGGCGCCCTGGGTGGGCTGTCGTACGGCCGGATCCTGGCCACCGTGGCCTCCGTGTTCATCCTCGGCCTGGGCGTCATCGCTGCGCTCAACCAGATCGGCGTGGCCACCGCGGTCACCGCTCCGGTGCTGATCGCGGTGCTGGCCACCGTCGGTGGCATCCTCGTCGTCGGGGTGGGCGGCGGGCTGGTCCGTCCCATGCAGAGCCGCTGGGAGTCGTGGCTGAGCCGGGCCGAGCGGGAGTCGCAGCTGATCGCCGAGCACGCGCGCGCCTACCAGGCCGGACGCCGCGACAGCGAGGCCCACCTCGCCGCGGCGGCCAAGGACGGCGACCCGGATGCCACGCAGGTGGTTGCCGGTCCGCGCCTCGGCACCGACCCGGAGGCCACCCAGGTGGTTTCCGGCCCGCGCGTCGTGGCGGACCCGGACGCCACGCAGGTGGTCTCCGGTCCCCGCGCTGACACCGACCCGACCGTGCCCGTGCCGCGGCAGGGCAAACCGGCCGCCACCCAGGTCACCTCGGGCGACGCGACCGTCCCGTCCCGCCCGGCGGGCGAGGACAGCGAGGCCACCATGGTGATCCCGCCACTGGACGGCGAGCAGCGCCGCCACTGACCGCGTACCGCCGCCGGGGCGGGATCCACATCGGATCCCGCCCCGGCGTGTGTCCGGCGAAGGGCGTGACGACCCGGGCCGGCGCCGCTACCATCGCGGGCATGACGTGGCGATGTTGATGCACTGCTAGGGGCCACTGCCGTGGGCCGCCGCGGTCGCCGTACGTCCGGCGTCCGCTTCGTCCCCACGGGAAGGTCCCATGACTGTCCACCCTCCGCGCGTGTCCGACGCGCGCGTCCGCCGGCTGGCGGCCACCCTCTACGGGTACGCGTTTCTCAGCGAACTCGTCCTGCTCTATCCGCTGTACGCGCTGCTGTTCAGCGACACCGGCCTGTCGGTGTGGCAGATCTCGTCGCTGTTCGTGATCTGGTCGGCCGCCAGCATCCTGCTGGAGGTGCCCTCCGGCGCCTTCGCCGACGCGGTCTCCCGGCGGCTGCTGCTCAGCCTCGCGCCGGTGGTCACCGCCGCCGGCTTCGCCCTCTGGGTGCTCGTGCCCTCGTACCCGGCCTTCGCCGTCGGCTTCGTGCTCTGGGGCGCCGGCGGGGCGCTCGCCTCGGGCGCGCTGGAGGCGCTGGTCTTCACCGAACTCGACCGCCTGGGCGCCGCCGGCCGCTACGCCCGTGTCATCGGCCGGGCGAAGACGGCCGGGACGATCGGCGTGCTCGCCTCGATCCTGCTGGCCGGCCCCGTGTTCGCCGTCGGCGGCTACCCGGCCGTCGGTGTGGCGAGCGTGCTCGCCTGCCTGCTCGCCGCCGCCGTCGCCACCCGCCTCCCGGAACACCGCCCGCCCGCGACCGCCGCCGTCGACGCCGCACCCGGCAACGCCGACGCCTCGGCCGCCAATGTCGACCCGCCCGGCAGTGCCGACGCCCCGACCGCCGCCGTCGGCTCCGCGCCCGCCAGGACCGGCGCCCCGGCCGCCGTCGTCGCGGCCGACGGGGGACCGGACCGGACCGGGCGCGACGGCGGGGCGGACGCGGACGACGACGAGGACCTCGGCTGGTGGGCGAGCCTGCGCGCGGGGCTCGCCGAGGTCCGCGCCGACCGGACGGTGCGCGTGGCGGTGCTGCTGGTCGCGGTCGTCGCGGCGGTCTGGGGCGCCCTCGACGAGTACACCCCGCTGCTGGCCCGGGACACCGGCGTCGGCGAGGCGACCGTGCCGTTGCTGCTCCTGCTCACCTGGCTCGGGGTGGCCGTGGGCGGCCTGCTGGCCCCGGCGGGGGAGCGGCTGACCGCCCGGGGGTACGCCGGTCTGCTGGCGCTGTCGGCCCTGGCCCTGGTCGCGGGGGCGCTGTCCGCCCGGCCGGCCGGTTTCGCGCTGGTCGCGGCGGCGTTCTGCGGCTTCCAGCTCGCCACCGTGCTCGCCGACGCCCGGTTGCAGGCCCGAATCAGCGGGGGCAGCCGCGCCACCGTGACCTCGCTGGCCGGGATGGCCACCGACGTGACGGTCATCGCGGTCTACGGCGGCTACGGCCTGCTGGCCACGGGGGCCGGCAACGGGGTCGCGTTCGCGGTGGCCGCGGTGCCGTACCTGATCGTGGCGCTGCTGCTGGTGACCCGCGTGGGCCGCTCGGCCCGCCGCGGTCCGGCGCGGACGACCGCCGGGCACGCCGGCTGACCACGGCCCGGCGGCGGTCCGTGCGACCGCCGTCGGGCCCGCCGCCCGTCAGCCGGAACGACCACCGGTGGCCGTCGAGGTCCCGGAGTCCGCGCACGCGCAGGCTCGTCGGCGGCGAGCCGCCCGCGCCGGTACGCCGTCAGCCCGGCGGGTCGCGGTCAGGCGCCGGCGGTCTCGCCGGTCTGCTCCCAGATCGAGCTCATCTCGTCGAAGGCCTGCTCCATGAGCTGCACCATGGCCCGCCGGGCGCGCTCGCCGTCGCGCCGCTGGATCGCCTGGGCCACCTCGGCGTGCAGCTGGAGGGCCTGCTCGTGCGGGTGGTGCGGCATCAGGTGGTGCTGGTGCCGGCCGGTGAGCACCTCCGCGATCAGGTCCTGCAACCGGACGAACATCTCGTTGCCGGAGGCGACCAGGATCCGGCGGTGGAATTCTATGTCGAGCTGGAGGAAGCGCTCCTCGTCGCCGGCCTTGCCGGCGGCCCACATCTTCGCCGCGAGCCCGACCAGGTCGCTCGCCTCGTCGTGGCCGACCCGGCTGGCGGCCAGCCAGGCGGCGTGCGGCTCGATGGCGGTCCGCAGCTCGGTGATCGAGCGAAGCTGGACGATGCGGCCGGCCGAGGCGAGCCGCCAGCGGATCACCTGCGGATCGAAGACGTTCCAGTCCTCCGACGGGCGGATCATGACCCCGACGCGGCGACGGGTCTCGATGAACCCGATCGAGGCGAGCACCCGCAGCACCTCGCGGACGACCGAGCGGGACACGGCGTAGCGGTCGACGAGGTCGTCGATGTTGAGCACCGACCCGGGAGCCAGCTCGCCGTCACAGATGGCCGTGCCGAGGCGATCGAGGACGCGTGCGTGCAGGCCAGCCTCGACAGGGGCGAGCTGGGCGGCCACAGCCCCCGAGGAGGACGATTTCACGTCACGGAGCATATCAGTTGGGTCTACCCCTTGTATAAATCTGTTTTTTCGGCCTAGCATCCGGTTGTTAAGCGGATGTAAACCGCGAGGTGGCGGCCCACCCGTCAGGGCGGCGGCCACGGCCACGGCATAAGGAGAGATGGACGTGAGACGTCGATCAGTTATTGGGACTTCCCTGGCGATGGTCGTCGCCCTCGGCCTGTCCGCCTGCGGTGGCGGCGGGGACGACGCCGGCGGCTCGAACACCGTTCGCGTGACGCTGGTCAACCACGTCTGGACGGAGAACATCAAGAAGGCCCTGCCGGAGTTCGAGAAGCAGTCGGGCCTGAAGGTGGAGGTCACCCAGCTCGGTGAGGACCAGCTCTCCGACCAGTACAACGTCAAGCTGAACGCCGGGTCCACCGACCTGGACGTGATGATGTACCGGCCGCTGCAGGAGGGGAAGCTGTTCGCCAAGAACAAGTACCTCGCCGACCTGACCGAGAAGAGCAAGTCGGACAGCGCGTTCGAGATCGCCGACTTCCAGTCCGGCCCGGTGCAGGCCACCACGTACGAGGACAAGGTGGTCGGCGTGCCGATCATCACCGAGCAGGAGGTCCTCTACTACCGCAAGGACCTGCTGGAGAAGTCCGGCTTCACCGCCCCGCCGAAGTCCCTCGACGAGCTCAAGGCGCAGGCGGCGAAGGTCGAGGCGGACAACCCGGGCGTGGCGGGCTTCGTGTCCCGTACCGGCAAGGCCGCCGCCGTCACCCAGTTCTCCAGCTTCCTCTACAGCTTCGGCGGCGACTTCGTCGACGCCAACGGCAAGGCCTCGATCAACAGCGAGCAGGCCAAGCAGGCGTACGCCTACTACGGCGGGCTGCTGCGTGAGCACGGCCCGGAGAACATCAGCACCGACATGAGCTGGTCCGAGGCGATGGCGATCTTCACCCAGGGCAAGGCGGCCTTCTACACCGAGGCCAACTCGCTCTACAAGAACGCCACCGACCCGGCCAAGTCGAAGGTCTCCGAGACCGTCGGGTTCGCGGCCTTCCCGGCCGGCCCGGCCGGCTCGAAGCCGTACAACATCCCGTCCTGGGCGCTCGGCGTCAACGAGGCCTCGAAGAACCAGGACAACGCCTGGAAGTTCATCCAGTGGGCGGCCGGCAAGGAGCAGGCGCTGGCGCAGCAGAAGGCCGGCGTGCCCAGCGCCCGTACCTCCGTCTGGGAGAACCCGGAGGGCGCGGCGACCTACCCGAAGGACCTCGCCGAGGCCACCACGGTCAGCACCGCCAACGGCGTGGGCCACGACCGGCCGCTGGTCGAGAAGGTCGCCCAGGCCCGGGAGATCGTCGGCCAGCCGATCGTCGACGCGATCACCGGCAAGGACGCGGCCGCCTCGGCGGACGCGGCGAACGAGGCGTTCCAGAAGTTCCTCGACGACGAGGCGAAGTAGCCCGAAGCGCAGGTGGCGGAGCCGACCGGCTCCGCCACCCCGCGTCGGGCCGCTGCCCTGACCCACCCGGAGACCTGATGTCAGCCGTCACCACACCAGTCAAAAGATCGCCCGAGGCGCGTCCGGCGTCCCCGGAGACCTCGGCCTGGTCGCGCTGGGCCAACGAGCACCGCAAGTGGCTCTTCGCGGCACCCGCCATGTTGTTCGTCGCCGTGCTGATCGTCTTTCCGGTGGCGTGGACCGGGTACCTCAGCCTGACCGACGCCGAGGGCTCGGTCCGCGCCGAGAGCGAGTTCATCGGCATCCAGAACTACCTCGACGTGCTCGGCGACACCGACCGGTTCTGGCCGGCCGTGTGGCGCACCGCGCTCTTCACCGGCGTCGTGCTCTTCTTCGAGGTCGTCCTCGGCATGGCGATCGCCCTGCTGCTGTGGCGCCCGTTCCGCGGTGAGAAGTGGGTCCGGGTCGCGATCCTCCTGCCGCTGGTGGCCACCCCGGTCGCGGTCGGCATGATGTGGCGGCTGATCTTCGATCCCAACATCGGCATGGCGAACCAGGTGCTCGGCTGGGTCGGCATCGGCCCCCAGCCCTGGCTCTCCGGGCAGAGCTCGGCCCTGCCGACGACGATGTTCATCGACATCTGGCAGTGGACGCCGATGGTCGTGCTGATCCTGCTCGCCGGCCTGACGTCGCTGTCCGACGAGCCGCAGGAGGCGGCGCTGATCGACGGCGCCAGCACCTGGCAGCGGTTCCGGCACGTCACCCTGCCGCTGCTGATGCCCACCGTGATCGTCGCGATCCTGCTGCGCGGCATCGACGCCCTGAAGACCTTCGACATCCTGTACGCCACCAAGGGGCGCGGCGGCGGGTCGTTCCACGAGGTGGAGACCCTGAACGTGTACGCCTACGGGCTCAGCTTCGACTACAACGACTACGGCGTCTCATCGACCGTCCTCATCATCTTCTTCCTGATCATCATCGGGGTGATGTGGGCCCTGACCTACCGCAAGAAGGGCATGGACCGATGAAGCTGCGCAGGCCTTACAAGATCTTCCGGACGGTCGCCCTCGTCCTCGTGGTGCTGGCGCTGATCGCGCCGCTGGTCTGGATGGTCGCCGCGTCGTTGAAGACGAACGTCGACATCTACGACACCGACAAGGCGTTCGTCTTCTCCCCGACGCTGGACAACTACTCCAACGTGCTCCAGCAGGCCAACTACGTCCAGTTCATCGGCAACAGCCTCTGGGTGGCGCTCGCGGCCACCGTGCTGTCGCTGCTGCTCGGCGTGCCCGCCGCGTACTCGATGAGCCGCTTCAACATGAAGAAGTCCGCGCTCGTCGTGCTCATGGCGCGGGTCATCCCCGGCGTGTCGCTGCTGGTGCCCTGGTACTACGTCTTCTCGAACCTGCAGATGGTCGGCGGGTTCACCGTGCTGATCCTCAGCCACATGTTCGTGTCGCTGCCGTTGATCGTCTACATCATGATGGGCTACTTCGACGGCCTGCCGGCCGAACTCGAGGAGGCGGCGCTCGTCGACGGGCTGACCCACATCGGCGCGTTCCGGCGGATCACCCTGCCGCTGTCGGTGCCCGGCATCGCCACCGCCGGCATCCTGTCGTTCATCTTCTCCTGGAACAACTTCATGTTCGCCCTCGTGCTCTCCGGGGCCGACACCAAGACGCTCCCGGTGGCGATCTTCGACTTCGTCGGCTACGCCAGCATCGACTGGGGCGGCCTGATGGCGGCGGCCACGGTGGTCACCCTGCCGATCATGCTGATCGCCCTGTTCGTGCAGAAGTACGTCGTCTCCGGCCTCACCGCCGGCGCCACGAAGGGCTGAGGACACCGTGACCACGATCGAACGGGTGGAGACCTTCCTCGTCGCGCCGCGCTGGCTGTTCGTCCGGATCGAGACGTCCTCCGGGATCGTCGGCTGGGGCGAGGCGACCTGCGAGGGCCGGTCCGAGACCGTCCGCACCGCCGTCGAGCAGCTCAGCGAGCTGCTCGTCGGCCGGGACGCGCTGCGGATCGAGGACCACTGGCAGGTCATGACCAAGGGCTCGTTCTACCGGGGCGGGCCGATCCTGGCCAGCGCCGTCGCCGGGCTCGACCAGGCGCTGTGGGACATCGCCGGCAAGCACTTCGGCGCGCCGGTGCACCAGCTGCTCGGCGGCCCGGTCCGGGACCGGATCCGGGTCTACGGCTGGGTCGGCGGCGACGAGCCGAGCGAGGTACGCGACCAGATCGCCGCCGCCGTCGCCACCGGCCTGACCGCGGTGAAGATGAACGCCTCCGGCCGGATGAGCGCCGTCGCGTCCGTCGCCGAGATCGACGGCGTGGTGCAGCGGGTGGCCGCCGCCCGCGAGGTGCTCGGCGACGAGCGGGACGTGGCGGTCGACTTCCACGGCCGGTTCACCCTCGCCACCGCCCGCCGGGTCGCCCCGCTGCTCGAGCCGTACCGGCCGTTCTTCCTGGAGGAGCCGGTGGTGCCGGAGAACTCGCACCTCATCGGCGAGTTCGTCCGCTCCACCACCACGCCGGTGTCGACGGGGGAGCGGCTCTACAACCGGCAGGAGTTCCTGCCGGTGCTCCAGGCCGGCATCGCGGTGGCCCAGCCGGACCTCTCGCACGCCGGTGGCATCACCGAGGTCCGCAAGATCGCCGCGCTGGCCGAGGTGTACGACGTCCAGCTCGCCCCGCACTGCCCGCTCGGGCCGATCGCGCTCGCCGCCTGCCTCCAGGTCGGCTTCGCCACGCCGAACTACCTGATCCAGGAACAGAGCATCGGCATCCACTACAACCTCGGCGCCGAGGTGCTCGACTACTGCCTCGACAAGACCCCGCTGACGTTCGTCGACGGGTACGTCGAGCGGCTCACGGCACCCGGCCTCGGCATCGAGATCGACGAGGACGCCGTACGGGCGGCGGACAAGCGCGGACACGCGTGGCGCAGCCCCACGTGGCGGCACCGCGACGGCTCCTACGCGGAATGGTGATCACATGACCGTCAACCTCACCGCCGAACTGACCGCGGCGCGCATCCTCGCGATCATCCGCGGCACCGACACCGCCGCCGCGATCGCCGCCGGCACCGCGCTGCTCCAGGAGGGCGTACGCGTCGTCGAGGTGGCCCTCACCACGCCGGACGCCCCGGGCGCGATCAAGGCGCTGCGCGCGGCGGCCCCCGCCGGGTCGCTGGTCGGGGCCGGCACGGTGCTCACCACCGCCGACGTCGCCGACGTGGCCGCCGCGGGCGCGCAGTTCGTGGTGACGCCGGCCGTGGTCGAGTCGATCGCCGAGGCGGCGCGCCGGGGCCTCCCGGTCGCCGCCGGGGCGCTCACCCCGACCGAGGCGTACACCGCGGTGCGGATGGGGGCGTCGGCCGTCAAGCTGTTCCCGGCGTCGGTCGGCGGCCCGGCGTACCTCAGGGCGGTGCGCGACCCCTTCCCGGACATCCCGTTCGTCGCCGTCGGCGGGGTCGGCCTGGACGACGTGCCCGGCTACTTCCGGGCCGGCGCGATCGCCGTCGGCCTCGGCGGCCCGCTGGTCGGCGACGCCGCCTCCGGCGGCGACCTGGACGCGCTGCGGGCGCGGGCGCGCACCTACCTCGCCGCCGTGCGGGAGCCGGCCGCGTCATGACCGCACCGGACCTGCTCACCGTCGGCGAGGCCCTGGTGTCGCTGCGCTCGCCCGGGCCGCTCGCCGCCGGGGGACCGCTGACGATGCACCTGGCCGGCGCCGAGTCCAACGTGGCCGTCGCGGTGGCCCGGCTGGGCCACCGCGCCGCCTGGGTCGGCCGCCTCGGCGCCGACGAGTTCGGCGAGTACGTGCTGCGGCAACTGCGCGCCGAGGGCGTCGCCGTCGACGGCGTGACCCGCGACCCGCACCGGCCGACCGGACTGATGTTCCTGGAGCGGCGCACCGCCGACCTGACCCGGGTGCAGTACCACCGGGCCGGGTCGGCCGGCTCCGCCCTCGGCGTCGACGACCTGCGGGCGCCGCTGGCGGCCGGCGCGCGGATGCTGCACCTGAGCGGCATCACCCCGGCGCTGTCCGACACCGCCCGGGCGGCCACCCGGTGGGCGGCCGAGGCCGCCGTCGCCGCCGGCATCCCGGTCTGCCTCGACCTCAACCACCGCGAGCGCCTCTGGTCCCGCGACACCGCCCGCGACGTGCTCACCCCGCTGGCCGGGTACGCCTCGACCGTCGTCGCCTCCGCCGACGAGCTGGACCTCGTCGGCGACCCCGGCGCCGACGAGCCCACCGTCGTGGCGGACCTGCTGCGCCGCGGCGTGGACACGGTCCTGGTCAAGCTGGGCGCCGACGGCGCCCGCGCGCACACCCGCGACGGGGTGCGGCACGCCGAGGCACTGACCGTGACCGCCGTCGACGCCGTCGGCGCCGGGGACGCGTTCACCGCCGGCTACCTGTCCGGCTGGTTCGACGGGCTCGACCTGGCCGGCCGGCTGCGCCGCGCGGCCACCCTCGGCGCCTTCGCGGTCTCCAGCCCCGGCGACTGGGAAGGGCTGCCACGCCGCGCCGAACTGTCCCTCCTCGACGGCCACGAGGCCGGAGACGTCCTCCGCTAGCCGCCGAGCACCCCGAAGAAGAAAGGCACCCCGTGAAGATCGTCGCCGCTGACGTCATCGTCTCCAGCCCCGACCGCAACTTCGTCACCCTGAAGATCACCACGGAGGACGGCGTCACCGGCCTGGGCGACGGCACCCTCAACGGACGGGAACTCTCGGTCGCCTCGTACCTGCGCGACCACGTCGTCCCGCTGCTGATCGGCCGGGACGCGCACCGCATCGAGGACGCCTGGCAGTTCCTCTACCGCTCGGCGTACTGGCGTCGCGGGCCGGTCACCATGGCCGCCATCGCGGCGGTCGACGTGGCCCTGTGGGACATCAAGGCCAAGGCCGCCGGCATGCCGCTTTACCAGCTGCTGGGCGGGGCGTCGCGCACCGGCATCATGGCGTACGGCCACGCCTCCGGCCGGGACCTGCCGGAGCTGTTCGACTCGATCCGCCGGCACCTCGACCTCGGCTTCCGCTCGATCCGGGTGCAGACCTCGGTGCCGGGCATCAACGCCGTGTACGGCGTCGCCGCGCAGCCCAGCGCCGACGGCAAGCGGTACGACTACGAACCGGCGCAGCGCACCCCGCTGCCGGCCGAGGAGGACTGGGACACCCGCTCCTACCTGCGTCACCTGCCCGGCGTGTTCGAGGCGGTCCGCAACGAGTTCGGCCCGGAGCTGCCGCTGCTGCACGACGGCCACCACCGGATGACCCCGATCCAGGCGGCGAAGCTCGGCAAGGCGCTGGAGCCGTACGACCTGTTCTGGCTGGAGGACTGCACCCCGGCGGAGAACCAGGAGGCGCTGCGGCTGGTGCGCCAGCACACCACCACGCCGCTGGCGATCGGCGAGGTCTTCAACACCGTCTGGGACTACCAGACGCTCATCCGCGAGCAGCTCATCGACTACGTCCGGTCCGCCGTCACGCACACCGGCGGCATCACGGCCATGCGCAAGCTGCTCGACTTCGCCGCGCAGTACCAGATCAAGTCCGGCATCCACGGGCCGACCGACATCTCGCCCGTCGGCATGGCCGCCGCCCTGCACCTGGACCTGGCCATCCACAACTTCGGCATCCAGGAGTACATGCAGCACGGGGCGCTCACCAACGAGGTGTTCCGGCAGTCGTTCACGTTCACCGACGGCTACCTGCACCCCGGGGAGCAGCCCGGGCTCGGCGTCGAGCTGGACGAGGAGGCCGCCGCGAAGTTCCCGTACGTGCCGGCCTACCTGCCGTTCAACCGGCTCCAGGACGGCACCGTCCATGACTGGTGAGGGCGTGTCCCCGACGCGGCACGTCGTCGTGATGGGGGTGTCCGGGGCCGGCAAGACCACCGTGGCCCTGGGCATCGCCGCCGCGACCGGGTTGACCTTCGCCGAGGCGGACGAGTTCCACACGCCGCAGCATGTGGCGCAGATGCGTGCCGGCGTACCGCTGGACGACGCCGCCCGCCTGCCCTGGCTGCGCGAGCTGGCCGGCTGGATGGCCGCCCGCGCCGCCGAGGGCGTGTCGACGGTGCTGGCCTGCTCGGCGCTGCGGCGCTCCTACCGCGACGTGCTGCGCCAGGGGCCGCCGAGCGTCGAGTTCGTCCACCTGGACGGGGCGGCCGAGGTGATCCGGGAGCGGATGGCCGGGCGCGCCGGGCACTACATGCCGGCGAGCCTGCTGGAGTCGCAGCTGGCCACCCTGGAACGGCCCCACCCGGACGAGTCGGTGCTGGTGCTCGACGTGTCGCTGACGCCGGACGCGCTCGTCTCGGCGGCGGTGCGGCGGCTCGGCCTGTCGAAGGGCGTCACCGCGAACGGTTGACCGCGTCCCGGTCGCGGTGCCCCGGCGCCGCGACCGGGGGTCAGTCGGGCAGCGCGTCGAGGTAGACCCAGCGGCCGTCCTCGCGGACGAACCGGCTGCGCTCGGTCTGCGTACCCGGCTGGCCGCCGGCGCGGTGGTGGGCCCGGAACTCGACGGTGCCGGTGGCGTCGAACAGCCCGCCCCGGTCGGTGTCGACGATCTCCAGGCCCGTCCAGCGCTGGCCGGGGTCGAGGTCGAGCCGGCCCGGCCGGGTCGAGGAGTGCCAGCTGCGCAGCAGGTACGCGGTGTCGCCGACGGCGAAGGCGCTGTACCGCGAGCGCATCAGCGCCTCGGCGGTCGCCGCGTCCGCCTCGCCCCGGTGCAGCCGCCCGCAGCATCCGGCGTACGGCTGGCCGGAGCCGCAGGGGCAGGGCCGGTCAGGATCGTCGGCCGCCCGCCGGCGGGGTCGCTTCGCCACCGGCCCATTCTGGCCGACGGCCCGGCGCGGCCGGCGTCCGGACCCCGGCCGGGCGGCCACGCGGGGTCGGGTCCGACGCCGGTGACGGGCGCGCCGCGACTGAGGCGTCTGCCGCTGCCGACGCCGGGCCCGCCGCTCCCGGCGTGCTGCGGCCTTCCGCGTCAGCCGGCGCTCGTCCGGGGCGCCCGTCGGGTGCCGAACGACTCCATGGTCGTCGCCTTGCGGGCCGAGGTCTTCGAGGCCGCGCCGGCGCGGGTCGCCGCGGCCTTCACCGCCTTCTTCGCGGGCGCCTTCTTCGCCGGCGCGGCCGTGGCGGGCGCCTTGCGGGCGCGGGCCGGGGTCGCCGTGGCCGAGGTGTCCTTCTTCCGGGCCACGCGGGCGGTCGTCGGGGTCGGCTTCTCACCCGGAGACTTGGCCGCGGTCGCCCCGGTGGCCCGCTTCGTGGCCGTCGCCACCTTCTTCGCCGCCGCCGCCCGCTTCATCGGGGCCTTGCGCGCCCCGGTGGCCTTCCTGGCCCGTCCTGCGTCCGCCATCGTCGCTCCTCGGGAATCGGCCCTGGGCGCACGGTCTTCCCCCGGCCCCGGCGGTCAAACGCCGGGGCCGCCGCGGCGCGGGAGCCGGCTCGGCCCCCGCGCGGGTGCGTCACCCCCCGGTCCCCGGCTTGTACGCGCAGACCAGCTCCCAGCCGCCGGGCAGCACCGCCACCCGTTCGAAGCCGACCTCCTTGAGTAGGCCGGTGTAGAAGTCGACCTCCCGCAGCCGGCTCACGCAGCTGTCGACCCCGATGAGGAAGTAGCTCCAGAAGAACTGCATCGCCAGCCGGTCCGGGGTGCGGAACTCCTCGCAGATCAGCAGCATCCCGCCCGGCTCCAGGGCCGCGTACGCCTTCTCGACCAGCCGGCGGGCGACCTCGTTCGGCCAGTCGTGCAGCACCCGGACGAACGCCAGCGCGTCGTAGCCCGACGGCAGCGGCTCGGCGAGGAAGTCGCCGCCGACGAACCCCAGCCGGTCCGCGTGCCCCCTGCGGGCCCGGGTGGCCTCCACCAGCGGCGCCACCGCCGGCAGGTTGTACACGTCGACCCGCAGCCCCGGGGCGTCGTCGAGGACGTGCGCGGCGAGCGTGCCGTCCCCGCCGCCGACGTCCAGCAGGCGTCTGCGCCCCGGCCACAGCCGGTCTGCGTTGCGGTGCACCGCCTCGATCACCGGGCCGAGCCCGACGGCCATGCTGCGCTCGAAGTCGGCGGTCTGCTCGTCGGTCTTCGGCGGCCAGGCGAAGTCGTCGTCGCCCATGCTGACCTCGCCGCGCAGGCTCTCGCCCAGCCGGCCGTGCAGCCGCCGCCAGGGATAGCGGTCCCGGTCCCGCTCGATGGCGTCCGGTCCGACCACCGCCGCGACGGCGTCGCGCAGGCCGGGCGCCGCCCGGTACGTGGCCGAGGCGATGTCGTCGCCCGGCTCGCTGCGCGCGACGAAGCCGAGGCTCTCCAGGCAGTCGAGGAACTTGTAGAGCCGCAGGGGCCGTACGCCGAACCGCTCGGCGAGCTCGCCGAGGCGGGCCGGGCCCGGCTCCAGGGCGTCGAGCAGCCCCATGCCGAGCGCGGTCTCCAGCACGTCCATGGCCTTGGGCCCGTTGGCGAGCAGGCTCATCAGTGCCCGCGGTGACAGGGTGACGTTCACCGGCCCAGCTCCTCTTCCAGTGCGTCCATGAACGCGTCGATCTCCTCGATGGTGTTGTAGACGTGCGGTCCGACCCGCAGGTGGCCACGCCAGCTGCAGACCATGTCCCGCGCGGCCAGTCGCCGCTTGACCGCCTCGCCGTCGGCGACGTCGAGGCACACCACGCCGCCACGCCGGTGCGGCTCGGTCGGGCTGACCACGTCGATGCCGGCCGCCGTCGCCCGCTGGATGACCCGGGACGTGCAGGCGAGCGAGTGCCGCCGGATCGCGGCGGCGCCCACCCCGGCCAGCAGGTCCAGGCCGACCTGGGAGACCAGCGAGGTGAGGGGGTACGGCGTCCCGCCGGCGAACCGCCGGGCGCCGGGCGCCCAGCCCGTCGACGGCTGGAAGGTCAGTGCCCGGTCGCCGGCCTGCCAGCCGGTGGCCGCCGGTTCCAGCCGGGTCGCCAGGTCGGGGCGGACGTACAGGAAGGCGGTGGCGACGCCGCACAGCCACTTGTGCGCGCCGCCGAGGACGACGTCGACGCCGAGCGCCGTCACGTCCAGCGGCATGACCCCGACGGTCTGGAAGGCGTCGACGACCACCAGGGCACCGACGTCGTGGGCCCGGCGCACCAGTCGGGGCAGGTCGACGGTGGCGCCGGAGGAGAAGCTGGCGTGCGGGACGCACACCAGCAGCGTCCGCTCGTCGATGCGCGCTTCGAGGGCGTCCTCGTCGAAGCGGGGACCGCCCGACCCGACGACGTCCGGGCGCGCGCCGTAGCGGCGGAACGCGTTGAAGATGAACGGGACGGTCGGGTACTCCAGGTCCGTCATGACGACCCGGTCGCGCGGCGCGCGGTAGTCGAAACAGGACGCGACCCTGGCGAGCAGCGTGCTCAGGTTCGCGTCGGTGACGACGCTGCCCGGGGGCGCGCCGATGAGGGCGGCGACCGAGTCGGCGTACCGGTCGAGGCCGACGTGCCAGTTCTGCCAGACGTCGTCGCGCCAGCCGCGCAGCGTCTCCCAGTAGCCGGTGAGCACGTGCTCCGCGCCCCTCGGCACGGCGCCGGTGGAGTTGTTGTTCAGGTAGACGCACGTGTCGAGCAGCGGAAACTCGGCGCGCAGGGCGGCCTGGGCGGTGGCGTCGAGGCACTCCGGCGTGTCGGGGCCGGGTGCCGGGGCGGGCGGGTTCACTCGGGGGTGCCTCCGGTCGGGTCGGTCCGCGCCGAGGGACCCGGCTCGTGGGCGACGGAGGTGAAGACCGGGATGGACCGGACGGCGGCCAGGTAGGGCGTGCCCTCCGTGTAGCCGGTGCCCGGGCGGGGGCCGAGCATCCGGGTGGCCAGCCGGTGGTGCGTGCGCCGCCACTGGAGCACGGCGTCGGCGAACGCGCGCATCGCCCGCGCCACCAGATCGCCGTCCGCCCCGGTGAGCAGGCCCTCGCGTACGGCCGCGCGGAACGCCTCGTCGACCGACGGCTGCCCGGCGTGCACCCGGTCGCGCACCTCCGGCACCTGCTGGTAGGCGGGCGACTCCAGCCGCGTGCCCTCCGGGGGGCGGCACAGCGACTCCATCAGCTTGTAGGAGCGGGACTGGATGGCGCTGGCCCCCTCGGTGTACTGCCGGAACGTCCGGAACGCCGTCGGCTGCATGGTGGCCAGCAGCGAGAACAGCGGCCCGGCGGCGGTGAGCTGCTCGCCGGCGTACGCCAGCCGGTCGGCCGCCGGCCGGGCGTGACCGGCGCGCAGGGCGGCGATCGTGGCGCGCAGCTCCTCGACGAGGCCCGCGAAGAGGCACTCGTACGCCTGGAGCACCCGGATGAACAGGTACTCGTCGTGCGACACGTAGACCGGCAGCATGCTCAGCCGCAGGGCCGGCTCCCCGGCGGGGTCGTGCTCGGCGGCGAGGGCCCGCAGCACGGCCGCCGGCTCCCGGTCGTGGGCCGCCCCGGCGAGGCCCAGTCGGGCGAGGGCGGGGGACGCGGCACGGACGCCGAGCCGGTGGCGCTTGGCCACCACCTCCGGGCTCGGGCGGTCCTCGGGCAGCAGGTCGGTGGCGCCGGAGGCGGCGGCCAGCTCGAACGCCAGCGCGTCGGCGACGAGGCGCACGAGGAGCTGGTCGCGGTCGCGGCGCGCGCCGTCCGGCTGGGCGACCGACCCGTCGGCGTACCCGTCGTCCTCGCCGTCCGGCCGGTCGTCCACCCCGCAGGGCAGCCGGAGCACGCGCAAGGCCAGGTAGCTGCGGTAGTCGTACCGGCCGTCCCACTTGTCGAGCGCGACGTCGAGGAAGTCGCGCAGCAGCCCGACA
Source organism: Micromonospora sp. DT178 (assembly GCF_049841695.1). Classification (NCBI taxonomy): domain Bacteria; kingdom Bacillati; phylum Actinomycetota; class Actinomycetes; order Micromonosporales; family Micromonosporaceae; genus Micromonospora; species Micromonospora sp. DT178. The sequence goes on along the minus strand of NZ_JBNCKV010000008.1, from coordinate 75,469 downwards.
GCCGGCGCCGGTCGGCCGGCCGTCGGGGCGCTCACCTGGGCCCGGATCTTGTCGAGCAGAGCGAGGAGCTCCTTTTCGACGAAGTGTTTGCCGACCCGATGGAACTCCGCCAGTACGGGGGAGTAGGGAAAACTGTCGGCGTCGGCGGCACCCGACAGCCAACTCGTCAGTTCACGCACGAACCGCACCTCGATATTCGGCCCGTGTCAAGCGGGGACGGGGAGACAATTGACGAATTAAGGGGTGGGTGGGGATTGTCGGACCGTTCGGCACGGGAACGGTCGCTCTCATGCGGGGACGGACTTCACGCGGGCCTGCCACAGTTCGGGGAAGAACCGGTGCCCGATGAGCTTGGCGAGCATCGTGGCCTCGGCGCCGTCGGGGGCGTGGCCCCCGACGCGCAGGGCGGCCTGGTAGTGCCGCACCCGCCACAGCGACACCCGCTCGTCCCACTCCATCATCGCCTCGGCGAGCAGGTGGGCGGGGTCCGTCGGGTCCGCCCGGCGCAGCTCCGACAGGGCGGTCCCGCGCGCGGCGAGGTGGTCGGCGAACGCCAGGCCGAGCTGTCGGCTCGCGGCCTGGACCCGCCGCCAACCGGGCGACTCGGCGCCGGAGCCCTTGCCCAGGGCCGGTTGCATGGCCTCGAAGTCGGCCGGGGACAGGTGCCGGAACATCTCCAGCTGGTCGGTGATGAGCCGCACCCCGAGCGTCGCCCGGGCCAGCAGCGGCTCGGCCGCCGCCGGCTCGCCGGCGCGGAGGCGGGCGACCGCCTCGGTCAGCTCGGCCCCCGCGAGCTTCAGCCACAGCTCGGTGGACTGGTGCACCACCTGGAAGAGCAACTCGTCTCGGTGGATCATGTCCGCCGGACTCCGTTGCAGGTCGAGCAGCGCGTCCGTGCGCATGTAGCGCGCGTAGTCCGTGGCGCCGTCGCCAGGAAGAACAGGTGAGTGGTCCCGCTTCACGGAATTGTCCCCTTCGGTCAGCGTCGCTGCGTCGGGAACCGTCGGCCCGACAGCGCGTGCGGCGGCCATTATGCAACGACGAAAGGCAATGTGTCACGCCTTCGTTGCGGGCCGTGTCCGACTCCGGAAAGGGGAGGTTTCCGCCATTTTCAGCGATGTGTAAAGGCGGCGGAATAACACATAGATCAACACGGGTCAATAGCGGTGGACGGCTGACATGTCACACGGCCGCCGGCGGCGCGCCCCGATGGGGCACGCCGCCGGCGGCCCGGCCTCACCAGCGCGACGGTGGCGGCGACGGCACGACCGGCGGGCGGTCGTCGCAGGTGATGGTGTTCGGCAGCTGCCACGGGGCCAGCCAGCCGCCGTCGTTGCCGCCGAGATCGGTGAGGGCGAACTCCGAGCCGGTCGCCGGGAAGTTGAACGACCCGCAGTTGTTGACGCCGACGGCGCCGACGTTGCGGGCGTCGACGTTGCGCAACGAGGCCGAGCCCGCCGCGCGGGCGCTCAGCACGGAGGTGCCCGTGCCGTCGACCCGGATGTCCTGGAACCGGACGCCGGTGATCGAGTGGAGGTCCTTCACCGGCCAGTCGCTGACCAGCATGATGGCGTTGTACGTGTTGTCGAGGTAGCTGTCCCCGATCACGTCGACGGTCGCGTCGATGTCGCGGTCGAGCGCGTAGAACCAGATGGCCCCCAGCCCGATCTTCCAGTTCAGCTCGTACGTGCCGGCGCGGGCGGTGGTGTTGCCGGTGATCAGCAGCCGCCCGGTGAAGGGCTCCGCGCCGAAGCGGGACCCGACCTGGATCGCGCTGCCCTCGCGCACCGGATCGGCGACCAGGTTGTGCGACACGGTGAGGTCGGCGCCGCCGTAGAGGGCGATGCCGTTGGCCAGCACCGGCGACTGCACGGTGTTGTGGTCGAACCGGTTGCGGGCGTTGCCGACCTTCTCCGACCACATGGCGAGCCCGTCGTCGCCGGTGTTGCGGACGAAGGTGTGGGCGACCAACGAGTCGGTGACGCCGGTGTGGAAGTTGAGCCCGTCCGCGATCTGGTCCACGATGATCGTGTTGGTGACCCGCACGTTGGTCATCGGCCCGTCGAACCAGATGCCCACCTTCGTGTGGCGCAGGTGCAGCCCGTCGATGGTGGAGTCGCTCATCGCGCCGCCGATCGCGTTGACCTGGTCGGTGTCGATGCGCTCGCGCACGTCGCCCTCGATGGCGAAGCCGGAGAGGTGCACGTTGCGGCTGCCGCCGTCGACGGCGCTCCTGCCGTAGAAGCCGACGCCGGTGTGCACCGAGCCGTCCGGCGCGGGCGTGGGCAGCGCGACCTCGCGCCCCTTGATGATCGTGTACCAGTTGCCGGCGCCCTCGATCGTCACGTCGTCGACGATGATGTGCCGGTTGACCTGGTACGTGCCGGGCGGCAGGTAGACCGGCACGTCCGCCCGCCGGGCGAAGGCGATGGCCCGGTCCAGGGCGGCGGCGGAGTCGCGGCGGCCGGTCGGATCGGCGCCGAAGGCCAGGACGTTCGCGGCGCGCAGCCGGACGCGCGGGGGACCGACGAGTTCGGAGTCGAGCAGGTCGATCACCGTCCACGCCGCGTTGCTGCCCGCCGGGGCGGTGAGCCGGATCCGGTCGCCCGCCCGGTACGTCCGGCCGAGCAGCAGCCGCTGCTCGTCGTAGAAGTGGCTGGGGCGGAACGGGGTGGCGATGCTCGGGTACGGCGTGGTGGCCGCCGGCACGCACGAGCACTCGGTGATCCACCAGTCCGGGTGCAGCAGCCCGGCGGTCGGGTCGTTGGAGAACGGGTACTGGTTGTAGAGCCAGGCGTACTGCGAGGTGAGGGTCATCGTCCGGACCCGCCGGTCGTTGACCGCCACGTCCAGCGGGGCGGTGATGCCGCCGCCCCGCGGGGCGTCGGGGATGCTGTAGCGCACGGTGATCGCGTTGGCGGCGCGGGGTAGGACAAACTCGACGTACCGGCCGGGGGTCAGCCGGACCGCGCTGCGGCCGGAGGCCTCGGCCGGCAGCGTGTAGGCGGTGCGGTCGGGGCCGATGACCTCGCCGTTCGTGGTGGCGTTCTCCGCCTCCTGCTCGACGAAGTCGACGTCGGCGCCGCGTCCCGCGACCAGGTGCGGGTCGAGGCCGGCCCTGGTCACGACCGGCCCGGTACCGGCGGGTGGGGCGGCGGTGGCCGGCCCGGGCGCGCCGGCCAGGACGCCGAGGGCGGTGGCGAGCGCGACGGTGGCGGCGAGCGCCGCCCGGGGCCGTCGCCGCGACGACGGTCCGGGCAGCGAGTATCTGCTCAGGGGCATGAGGGGACTCTTCTCGTGGTGGGACGGGTCCGGCCGCGCGGCCGGCAGTGACCGCCGCTATGCGGCGTACACCTCAAGCTGGGACAGCTGCGCCGCAGGCCAGCCGGTGTTGCCGGTGACGCGGATCCGCACGTACCGGCCGGGCGTCGCCGGGACGGCGAGCGTCATCCGGTTGCCGGTGGCCGGATCGAAGACCCGGCCGGCCGGCGCGACGGGCGTGCTCCAGGCGGTGCCGTCCGGGCTCACCTCGACCGCGATCGTCTGGGTGCGTCGCTGCCAGGCGGCGGCGGGCGGGAGCCGGAGCACGACCTGTCCGACGGAAACGACCGTGCCGAGGTCGACCCGCACCCACTGCGGGAAGGCGTTGCCGGCGCTCTCCCAGTAGCTGTCGGCGTCACCGTCGACGGTGTTGGCGCAGCCGTAGGTCTGGACGTGGCTGCTCTCCGTCACCGGCCGGCCCCGGGCGAGGTCGGTCCCGGGCGCCGGGTCGGTGGTCACCGACACCGCGCTGGACGGCGCCGACAGGGTGCCGCCCCCGTCCACGGCGACGACGGTGAAGGTGTACGCGGTGCGGGGCGTCAGCCCGCCCACGGTGGCGGAGGTGCCCGGGACGGACGCCACGGTCTGCCCGTCGCGGCGCACCTGGTAGCCGGTCACGCCGTTGGGGCCGGTCGACGCCGTCCAGGCCAGCGACACGCTGGTCGACGTCCGGCCGGTCACCGTGAGGCCGCCCGGCGGCGTGGGCGGGGTGGGCGTCCCGGTCGCCGCGTACACCCCGACGCGGGCGAGCTGGGCCGCCGGCCAGGCGGTGTTGGCGGTGACGGTCACCCGCACGTGCCGGGCGGTGGCCGACGGCACGGTGAGGGTCGCGGTGTTGCCGGTGGCCGGGTCGAACCGGACCCCGGCCGGCCCGGCGAGCGTGCGGAAGGTCGCGCCGTCGGTGCTGCCCTGCACCGTCAGCGTCTGGGTGCGCGCCTCCCAGCCGGCCGGCACGGCCAGCACGATCCGGGTCACCGCGTGCGCCGCGCCGAGGTCGACCTGCCACCACTGGGGGAAGGCGCCGTTGGTGGACTCCCAGTAGCTGTTCGGATCGGCGTCGACGGCGTTGCCGGCGGCGAACGAGCCGTTCTGGCTGCTCGCCGACGTCGGCCGGCCGGCGGCGAGGTCGCCCCCGGGCACCGGGCCGCCGCCGACGACGGGCGGCGTCGGCCGTACGGGGGTCAGGGCGAGCTGGCCCTTGAACATCCGGCCGCCGTCGGCGGTGATCCGCAGGTAGTAGTCGGCGGAGCAGGCGACGCCGTCCTCGTCCAACGCGCGGATGCCCGCCCCCGCCGGGGTGGTCGCCTGCGTCTCGCTGGTCTTGGCGATCTGGTTGCCCTCGTTGTACTCGTCGAACATCGACACGTAGAGGCCCTGGGCGCCCAGCCTGGTCATGTTGTATAGGTGCCGCCAGTAGAAGTCGCCGTGGCGGCGGTGCCCGGCCGACAGGTCGCCCGGCATCACGCAGGGCTGGTAGTCGATGCCGTGCGCGGCGCAGTCGGCCAGGTCGGGGACGTTGACGTTGGTGTAAAACCCGTCGAGCCCGTCGAGGGTGCCGGTGCGCCCGACCATCCACGGCGAGAGCATGTGGAACGCGTGGTAGACCTCGGAGAAGCCTGGCCGGGAGTCGTTGACGCCCTGCCGCCAGTACGTCGGCACGCCGCCGATGACGTAGCAGCCCTGGGCCTTGAACCAGTTGACGACGTCGAGGCAGGCGGCGGGGGCGAAGGGGCGGCCGTCGTCGTTGAAGCCGAAGCCCCAGACGCAGACCACCGGCCGCCCGTTCTGTCGGGCGTACGCCGGGGAGGCGGTGTGCGCGGACATCCGGTTCAGCCAGTCCTCCTTGATCTGGGACTGCATCGCCGTCCAGCCGGTGACGTCGTACATGATGTAGAACTTGCGGCCGTGGCGTTCGGCCGCGCCCCGGACCTTGACCGTCATGGCGTCGCGCGTCGGCCCCTCGTCGCCGAACGGGTTGAACCGTTGCAGGGCGGCGGTGTCGCAGCCGTGCTCGCGCATCCAGCGGAAGTGGGTGTCGACGGTCTGCTCGTCGTAGGAGGAGAAGAGCTGCGCCGGCTGGCCGTTGCCGAGCGGCGGGTAGGCGGTGGTGTAGCCGCGGGCGTACTCCCGCATGTCGGGCCAGGAGACGATCGTGGTGTTGGCCGGGGAGGGCGACTGGAACCGGTCGCGGCTCCAGTGCCACCAACCGCCGATGGGCGCGCCGTCACCGGGGCAGCTGAACCAGCCCTGGTAGCCGACCGAGACCTTGCCGACGACGTCGCCCGGCGGGCTGGCCGCGTACGCGGTGCCGCGCAGGGCCGCCACCAGGTCGGTCGGCGCGACGGCGGCGAGGGCCGAGCCCGCGGCGAGTGATCCGATCAGTCTCCGGCGTGACACCGCCATGGTCCTGCTCCCTCCGATACGGAAAGGTATCGATGGGCATGGTGTCAGTACTGGACTTGTCGGCGCAAGAGTTGGATCTCGTGACGAAAGAATTCGACTGCCCATGCAAGCGGGGCGGGGCGGCGGGGCCCGTGGCGGGGGCGGGCCGGTGCACGCCCGCCCCCGCCACGGCGTCATTGCCGCAGCAGCGGCAGCACCCGGCGGCCGAGCAGGTCGACGCCGCCGGCCGGGGTCAACCCGTGCGGGGTGCCGAACTCCACCCGGGTCGCCCCGGCGTCGAACACCGCCGCGGCCTGCGCCGCGACGTGTTCGGGAGTGCCGGAGAAGGCGAACAGGTCGAGCAGGTCCCCGCCGATCAGCGCGCCGGCGAGGTCGTGTTCCTGGCGGGCGACGTGCTGCTGGATGCGCGCCAGCAGCTCCGGATCGATGTCGACGTTCGGGTCGAGGGCGGCGACCACGGCGAGGTACATGGCCACCTCCGTACGGGCCACCCGACGGGCCAGGGCGCCGTCCTCGTCCACCACGGTCACGGCGCCGAGCACCACGCCGACCCGGGCCTCGGGCGCGGCGTCGTCCAGCCAGGCGCGCATCGTCTTGGCCATCGCCGGGTTGGCCGACCCGCCGACCTTGATCTCCGAGGCGAACGCGGCGGCCGTCCGGGCGGTCTGCTGACCCCACGTACCCACCAGGACGGGCACGTCGGCGCGGACCGGGGCGTAGCGCAGCGCCGTGCCGGGCGCCACGGTGAACTCCCGGCCCTGGAAGCCCCGGTCGTCACGGGACAGCAGCAGCCGGACCACGTCGACGGTCTCGGCGATCCGCCGCAGCGGCCGGGCCTGGGGCACCCCGACCTGGTCCAGCCAGGTGCCCCGGGCCAGCCCGAGGTAGGCCCGCCCGTTCGACGCCAGGTCCAGGGCCGCGACCTGTCCGGCGATCTCCACCGGATGCATGGTGAACGGGTTCAGGCAGGCCGAACCGAGGCGGATCCGCCGGGTGTGCCGCGCCGCCACCAGCAGCGGGAAGAACGGCGGCTGGTACATCAGGTCGCCGAAGACCGACAGCACGTCGAAGCCGTGCCCTTCGGCGAGCTCGGCCAGCGCGGCGTACTCGTCGGCACTCTTGTCGGACTGCAGTCCGATGCCGACCAGTCGGCGTCCGTCGTCGGTGCTCACGTCAGTTCTCCAGTCGGGATCTGGCGCCGGCCGGTCCGCTCGATGCGCAGGATGACCCGCTCGTCGGGATCGGGGCAGGCCACGTGGCAGTCCCGGGCCAGCCAGTCCCCCGGCGGCAACGGGCGCTGCTTGGCCGGCAGCAGCGGCAGGCACGCGGCGAGGGCGTAGAGGCAGAAGTGCTTGCCCGTCGGGATGCGGAGCCGGTTCGACTCGGTCAGGTCGATGTGGTCCCCCGGCTGGAGACCGCAGACGGAGCGGCCCTCGATCCGTTCCACCACGACCCGCAGGTCGTACAGGTCGGTGACCGGTTCCTCGGCGCTCATCGCAGGGCCTCCGCGTGGTGGTGCACGATCCGCCAGCCCCGCTCGTCGCGGCGCAGCACGTCCGTCACCCGGAAGCAGTCGTCCGGCTGCCCGGCCGCGTACCGGGCCCGCAGGACGTAGCGGACCAGGCCGGTGTCGTCCCACGACTCGACCCGGAACTGCTCGGGGGCGACCGAGGTCGGCGGCGCGGCCGGTCCCCGGGCCGCCGCCCGGCGGTCCCGCAGGTCGTCGAGGGCGGCCAGACCGTCCAGCAGGTCGGGCGCGTCGGACTCCCAGATCGTCAGTTCGGGGTGCAGCCGGGCGTCGAACGCCGCCCGGTCGCCCAACGACCGGTACATGTCGGTGATGGCGGCGGTGAGATCGTCAACGGTCATCGGGGCTCGCTTCCGGTCGGGGCGGACGGGGGTGTCGATGGGTCAGGAGAGTTCGGCGAGGCGGGCGCGCAGCGGGTCGAGCCCCATCGGGCCGAGCCGCAGGGCGCGGTGGTGGAACCGCTTGCGGTCGAACCCGGCGCCCTCGCGCCGTTCGACCTCCCGGCGGGCCTGCTGCCAGAGCCGCGCCCCGGCCTTGAAGGCCAGCGCCTGCGCCGGCCAGCCCAGGTAGCGGTCGACCTCGAAGCGCGCGGTCGCCGGATCCAGCCCGGCGACGCGGACCAGGAAGTCCACGGCCAGCTCGGGGGTCCACCGGCGCGCGTCGGTGAAACCGGTCCCGGCCGGGATCGGCACGTCCAGGTGCAGGCCGAGGTCGATGACCACCCGGGCAGCCCGCCACATCTGCCCGTCGAGCATCCCGAGCCGCTCGGCGGGACCGGCGTAGAGGCCCAGCTCGTCGGCGAGACGCTCGGCGTAGTGCGCCCAGCCCTCGGCGTACCCGTGCACCTGGCACAGCGAGCGCTGCCACGGGTGCAGCTCGGCGGTGGTGAGGGTGATCGCGTGCTGGAGGTGGTGCCCGGGCAGCCCCTCGTGGCAGAGCGTCCCGACGTGCCGCCACACCGGCACCGTCGACTCGCCGGGGGGCGTCGACCACCAGATCCCACCCGGCCGCGTCAGCCCGGCGTCGGGCGGGGTGTAGTACATGACGCCGGAGGCGGCGGGACTGATCCGGCACACCACGCGGCGGGTGGCGGCCGGGATGTCGAAGTGCGGGCCGTCCAGGGCGTCGGTGAGCCGCTCGGTGCGCTCGCGCAGCCACCGCTCCAGGTCGGGCCCGACCGGCACCCGGCCGGCGGGGTCGGCGTCCAGCGCGGCCCGCGCCCGCGCCACGTCCGGGTGGCCCAGCTCGGCGGCGACCGCGCGCTGCTCGGCGGCGGTGCGGGCCAGCTCCGCCCAGCCGTACGCGTACAGCTCGTCCAGGTCGACGCTCGCGCCCAGGAAGCTGCGGGCGGTGACGGCGTACAGGTCGCGGCCGACGCCGTCGACGTCGGTGGCCCGCGGCGCCAGCTCGGTGCGCAGGAACGCGGCGAAGTCCGCCGTCGCGGCGGCGGCCGACCGCGCCCCGGCGGCCAGCTCCCCGGCCAGCGGCCCGCCCGGGTGGGTGGCGACCAGCCGGCCGTAGAAGTCGTCGGCGGTGACCCAGGCGGTGCACTGGTCGGCGACCGCCAGCACCTGCCGGCGGGCGACCAGGTGTCCCCGCTGTGCCGACCAGCGCAGCGTGTCGGCGTACTGGCCGAGCGCCGCGGGCACCCGGCGGAGGTGCGCGGCGACGACCGCCCAGTCCTCCCCGCTGCGGCGGGGCAGGTTGTCGAAGACCTGCCGGACCAGGTGCACCGGCGTCGCCAGCGGGGCGAGCAGCCGGGTGGTGAAGCCCGCGTCGTACAGGTCGACCTCGCTGGCCAGCCGGTCGGTCAGCGCGCCGGCGAGGGCCCGCTGCGCGGTGCCGTCGGCGTCGGCGCCGGCCGCCGCCGTGGCGGTGCGGCGGGCCAGCTCCGCGCGGGCGGCGAAGCCGTCGGGGGAGAGGTCCGCGAAGTGCGATCCGGGGGTACGACCCGCCGCCTCGGCGGCCTCCGGGTCCAGCTCGGCGAGCGCGTCGAGGTACCCGTCGGCGACCTCGGTGATCGTCGTCATCGGGCGACGCCGAGGCGGCCGTGGTCGTCGCGGTAGGCGACGCCACCCTTGAGCACCGCGTGCAGGGTGCGCAGCGCGGACACCGAGCGGGTGGGATCGTCGCGCAGGACCAGCAGGTCGGCGTGCTTGCCCACCTCGACGCTGCCGAGCGTGTCGGCCTGACCCAGCCACTGCGCGGGGCGGATGGTGGCGGACCTCAGCGCGTCGGCGACGGGCATCCCGGCGTCCACCATGAACTCCAGCTCCCGCACGGTCGCGGTCGTCTCGTCGTAGCCGGCGTGCGGCGGCATGTCGCTGCCCAACGCGATCGGCACCCCGTTGCGGATGGCGTGCTGGAGGCTCTCCCAGTGCCGGGGCCCGGCGCCGAGGGCGCGGTCCATCAGCCAGCCCGGCACGCCGGAGTCGCGGAAGAACTGCTCGCAGCGGCTGACCACGATGGTCGGGACGTACCAGACACCCCGGTCGGCCATCAGCCGGGTCACCTCGTCGGTCAGCTCGTAGCCGTGCTCGACGCAGTCCAGCCCGAGTTCCACGGCGCGGCGCACCGAGTCGGCCGGGCCGGCGTGCGCGGTGACCTTGCGTCCCCAGTCGTGCGCCACCCGGATCACCGCCGCCAGCTCGTCGTCGAGCAGCTGGGGGGTGTCGATCGACTCGAACTCGCCGGCGATGCCGCCGGAGATGCACACCTTGATCAGGTCGGCGCCGGCCCGGATCTGCTGCCGGGTGAGCCGGCGGAACCCGTCCGCCCCGTCGGCCTCCAGGGCGTCGGCCTCCCAGCCGTGCCCCCCGGTGCAGCAGAGGGCGTGCCCGGCGGTGAAGATCCGCGGGCCGTCCACCGCGCCGCGCTCGATCCCCTTGCGCAGGGCGAAGTCGGCGTAGCGGCTCTCGCCGACGAGCCGGGCGGTGGTGACCCCGGAGTGCAGGGTCCGCCGCGCCGAGTCGGCCATCAGCAGCACCAGCTCGGCCAGGTTCGACCGGTGCACCTCGTCGCCGAAGTGGCCGGGCAGCCCGAGCGAGAGGTGCACGTGCATGTTGGTCAGGCCGGGCATGACGTGGTCGCCGTGCAGGTCGACCACCCGGGCGCCGCCGGCCTCGGCGAGGACGTCGTCGACCGGCCCGACCGCGCGGATCGTGCCGTCGGCGCCGATCCAGACGCCGCTGTCGCGCTGGACGTCGTCCCGCACGCCGTCGTAGAGGGCGAGGTTGACCAGGACCTGTTCGGTGGGGATGTGCATGCGGAGTCCTCTACGCGGCGGGCACGGTGGTCGGCGCCACCGTGGGGTCGTTGAGCCAGCAGGCGGCGCTGCGGCCGCCGAGGTCGAGCGTGGGCGGCTGCTGCCCGCATGGCGCGAAGGCGTGCGGGCAGCGCGGCCGGAACCGGCACCCGGTCGGCGCGTGCGCCGGGTCGGGCACCTCGCCGGCGAGCGTTCTGGGCAGCTGCGGGTGCGGGCCGATCTGCGGCACCGCGTCGATCAACGCCCGGCTGTACGGGTGCCGGGGCGAGCGCCACAGCTGACGGGTGGGTGCGGTCTCCACGATCCGGCCCAGGTACATCACCGCCGTGACGTCGGCGATCTCGTGCACCAGGGACAGGTCGTGCGAGATGAACAGCATGCCCATGTCCAGATCCCGGACCAGCCCGACGAGCAGGTTGACCACCTGCGCCTGCGACGAGGCGTCCAGCGCGGTGACCGGCTCGTCCGCGATGATCATCCGGGGCTCCGGCGCGAGCGCCCGCGCGATGGCGAGCCGCTGCCGCTGGCCGCCGGAGAACTGGTGCGGGTACCGCTCCGCGGCCCCGGCCGGCATGCCGACCCGGTCCAGCAGGTCGGCGACCCGCGCCCGGCGGGCGGCGCCGGTGACCGTGTCCGGCACCCCGTCGAGGAGCTGGGCGCCGATGGTGCGCCGGGGGTTCAGCGACGCGTACGGGTTCTGGAAGACCATCTGGAGCCCGACCTGCGGCACGGGCCGGCGGCGCCAGCCGAGCGGGGTGACCGGGCGGCCGGCGAACCGGATCGCCCCGGCGCTCGGCGCGGCCAGCCCGACCGCCACCCGGGCCAGCGACGACTTGCCGCAGCCCGACTCGCCGACCAGGCCGACGATCTGGCCGGGCGCCACCTCGAGGCTCACCCCGGCCACGGCCCGGACCGGCCCCCGGCCGCGCGCCTTGTACTCCACCTCGACGTCGCTGATCTCGAGCAGGTTGCCCGAGCCGACCGGCTCGTTCATGCCGCCACCTCCAGGTGCGGACGGACCACGCAGGCCACCGACCGGTCGGCGCCGGCGGGGGAGAGCGGGGGCGGCGCGGTGCCGCAGGACGGCTCGGCGAACCCGCACCGGGGCTGGAACGGACATCCGGGCGGCGCCTGCCCCGGCGCCGGCGGCCCGCCCGGGATGGGGCGCAGCGTGCCGACGGCCTGGGTGCCGTGCGGGCGGGCGCCGAGCAGCGCCGCCGTGTACGGGTGGCGCGGCGCGGTGAGCAGCGCCCCGGTGGGCCCGGTCTCCACCACCCGCCCGGCGTAGAAGACGTACCCGCGGGTGGTGAGCGCGCTGAGCACCCCGAGGTCGTGGGTGATGAAGGCGACGGCCAGCCCGGTCTCGGCGCGCAGCTGGTCCAGCAGCGCCAGGATGCCGGCCTGCACCGTCACGTCCAGCGCGGTGGTCGGCTCGTCGGCGATCAGCAGCCGGGGGCGGGCGGCGAGGGCGATCGCGATGGCCGCCCGCTGCCGCATGCCGCCGGAGAACTGGTGCGGGTAGGCCCGCACCGCCCGCTGCGGGTCGGGGATGCGGACCTGCTCGAGCAGCTCCACGGCCCGCCGGTCGGCCGCCCGCCGGTCCAGGCCCAGGTGGACCTGCATGTGTTCGGTGAGCTGCCGGCCGATCGTGAGCATCGGGTGCAGCGCGGCGGTGGGGTCCTGGAAGACCATCGCGATGCCGGCGCCGCGCACCTTCTGCCAGCGCCTGGTGTCCAGGCCGAGCAGTTCGGTGCCGGCGAAGCGGGCCGACCCGGTGACCTTGGCGCCGGCGGGCAGCAGCCCGAGCAGGGTCTGCGCGGTGAGGCTCTTGCCGCACCCGCTCTCCCCGGCGATGCCGACCATTTCGCCCTCGTCGACGGTGAACGACACGTCGTGCAGGATCGGCAGCGGCCCCGTGGGGCCGGGCAGGGTGACGGCCAGGGAGTCGACCTCGAGCAGGGGTGCCATTTCTCAACGTCCCTTCGCGTAGCGGGGGTCGATCCGGTCGCGCAGCGCGTCGCCGAGCACGTTGAAGGCCATCACCACGGTGAGGATGGCCAGACCGGGGAAGACGCTGACCCACCACATGGAGAGGTCCTGCGAGCCGAGCGCGACCATCGAGCCCCACTCGGCGGCCGGCGGGCGGGGGCCGAGGCCGAGGAAGGACAGCGCGGAGAGCAGCAGCACGGCGTTGCCCAGCTCCAGGGTGGCCAGCACGATCGCCGGACCCACGCTGTTGGGCAGGACGTCGCGGCGCAGCGCGCGCATCGGCCCGATGCCGAGCAGCCGGGCGGCGCTGAGGTAGTCCTCGCCCCGCATGGTCAGCACGGCGCTGCGGATGACCCGGGCGTAGACCGGCCAGGAGACGATGACCAGCGCGAGGACGGCGTTGCGGGTGCTGGGCCCGAACGCGGCCGTGACCGCCATCGCCAGGATGATCTGCGGGAACGCGAAGACCAGGTCCGTCAGGCGCATCAGCGCCTCGTCGACGAACCGGCCCACGTAGCCGGCGACCAGGCCGAGCAGGCCGCCGATCAGCAGGGCGAGCGAGACGATGGCGAGCGCGAGCGGGATCGACAGGCGGGCGCCGTGGATGACCCGGCTGAACACGTCCCGGCCGAGGGAGTCGGTGCCGAACCAGTGCGTGCCGGACGGCGGCGCGTAGGCGTCGGGGCTCTGCGCCAGCGGGTCGTACGGCGCGACGAGCGGGGCGAACAGCGCCGCCAGCAGCCACCCGCCGAGGATGACCAGGGCTGCCACGGCGATCGGCTGCCGCCAGACGGGCCGCCCGGTCGAGCGACCGCGCAGCCGACCCGGCCACCGGCGCCGGGCCAGCGCGCCGGTCGCCTTCGGGTCGGGCGCCACGGGATCGGGTGCGAGTGTGGTCATGACAGGCGGATCCTCGGGTCGATGAGTCCGTACAGCAGGTCGACGGTGAGGTTGACGAGCGTGTAGACCAGCGCCACGAAGAGGCTGACGCCGAGGATCGCGGGCAGGTCCAGCGCCGTCGCGCTGCGGTACGCGTACTGGCCGAGGCCCGGCCAGCCGAAGATGTTCTCCACCAGCACCGTGCCGGAGAGCAGCGAGGCGAAGGCCAGCCCGGAGACGGTGATGACCGGGACCAGGCCGGCGCGCAGCAGGTGCCGGCGGAACACCACCCGGGCGGGCAGGCCCTTGGCGTACGCGGCCCGGATGTAGTCCTGCTGGAGCACCTCGAGCATGGACGAGCGGACGAACCGGACCAGCATCGCGACCGTCAGGCTGGTCAGCACGAGCACCGGCAGGACCAGGTGCTGGGCGGCGTCCCAGGCGACGTCCCACTGGCCGGCGAGGGCGGCGTCGACCGTGTACATGCCGGTCTTCGTCGGCGGCGGGCTGAAGTCGGTCGAGAGCCGGCCGCCGCTGGGCGCCAGGCCGAGCTGGTAGAAGAAGACGTAGAGCACGACGAGCGACAGCCAGAACGGCGGCGTGGACAGACCGAGCAGCGCGCCGACGCGGATCAGCTGGTCGGTGACCCGACCGTTGCGGACGGCGGCGAGCATGCCGATCCCGGTGCCGATGAGCAGCGCCAGCACCATGGTGGGGATGGCCAGTTCCATGGTCGCCGGCACGTACTGCAACAGGTCGTCGGCCACCGTCCGGCCGGTCTGCTGGGAGATGCCGAGGTCGAACTGGAACAGGTTGCCCAGGTACTGCAGGTACTGCACGTACAGCGGCTGGTCCAGGCCCCACTTCTCGCGGAACGCGGCCACCGTCGCGGGGTCGTTGAGCGCCTGGTCGGAGAGGTTGGCCGTGACCGGGTCGCCGGGCACCACGGTGACCAGGCCGAACGTCACGATCGTGACGCCCAGCAGCAGCCCGGCCGTGATGGCCACCCGCTTGAGCAGGAAGAACAGCAGTGCCCGGTGCGGCCGGGGCCGGGACACGGTCGTGGTGACCGCGCCCGGCTCGGCGTCGTCGACTGTCGTCGTCATGGAGTTACTACCCCCGGCCCACCGCGGCGAGGTCGACCTGCCAACCGGCGGCGGTGTAGTCCGTGCCGGTCAGGTCGCCGCTCGCCACCACGGTGGAGGAGTTGCTGGCCAGGACGACGTACGGCGAGGCGGCGTTCATCGCCCGCTGCCACTGCTGCATGGCGGCGGCCCGGGCGGCCAGGTCGAGGGTCTCGGTGACCTTCTTGCCGGCGGCCACGACGGCCGGGTCGGCCCGCTCCACGGTCCAGCCCGAGCGCAGCGCGGTGGCCTGGCCGGGGGACATGTTGTTGATCAGCGAGTCGGCGACCGGGTAGTTCAGGCTCTGCGGGGTGAAGCCGAGGGCCATCTTGCCCGTACGCATCTCGTCGAGGAAGGTGGTCAGCGGCTGCGGGGTCAGCTCCAGCTTGATGCCGGCCTCGGCGGCGTCGCCCTGCACCTTCGTCGCGACCGTGCCCAGGTCGACCCCCTTGTAGGTGATGGCCGGGTAGTTGAACTTGACCGTGGGGTTGGTCAGCCCCGCCTCGGTGAGCAACGCCTTGGCCTTCGCCACGTCACGCTTCGACTGCTCCTCGGTGGGCAGCGCGCCCGGGAAGGCGGGGGCCACCAGCCCGGCGCCGGGGGCGGCGCCCTTGCCGTACAGCGCGGCGAGGCCCTCGTAGTCCAGGGAGGCGCGCAGCGCCTGGTTGAACTTCGCGTTCGAGGTCACCGGAGAGACGGCCGGGTCGGCGTTGAGGAAGAGGAAGTAGACGGTGTCCTGCACGCCTGAGGTCTTCAGGCTGCCCGGCAGCCCCTCCAGCAGCTTGCCGGAGATGTCCAGCGCGATCTCGGAGCCGCCGGAGCGCTGCATGGTCAGCTTCTGGGTCTGCACGTCCATGTTGCGCAGCACGACGCGGCTGAACTCGGGCTTGGTGCCCCAGTAGTTGGGGTTGGCCTCCAGCACCACCTGCGCCGACGGGTCGTACGACTTGAGCACGTACGGGCCGCTGCCGACGGAGTTCGTGTCGAGGTACTGCTGCGCGGTGTCGCTCTTGGCGGCGTCGGCGGCGTCCGTCGCGCCGTGCTCCTTGGCGACCTTGGAGTTCACGACGCCCGTGGAGGGCATCGCGAGCACCACGGGGATGTTCGGGTCGGCGGTCGCCGAGGTGACCACCACGGTCCGCTCGTCGGTCTTGGCGAACGTGAGGCCGCTGACCATGACGGCCGGGCTGGCCTTGACGTTCTTCAGCCGGTTGAGGGAGAAGACCACGTCGTCGGCGGTCAGCGCGGTGCCGTCGGAGAACTTCACGCCCTCGCGCAGCTTGAAGGTGAAGGTCTTGGCGTCGGGCGACGCCTCGTACGACTCGGCCAGCGCCGGGACCGGCTTGCTCACGTCCGAGCCCTCGAAGGTCAGCAGGGTGTCGTAGAGCGAGTGCACGGCGGTGAGGCCGGTCGCCTCGTAGATCCGGCCGGGGTCGAGGGTCTTGAGGACGAACGAGGTGTTGACGGTGAGGGTCTTGGCCGAACCGCCGTCACCACTTCCTCCGCTGCCGCCCGCGCTGCACGCGGTGCTGGAGGCTATGGCCAGCGCCGCCAGAGCGATCGCTCCGACGCGGAGCCGGCGAGGGGACACCGACATGCTGTTCCTACCTTCGTGTGGGCCGGCCCGCGCGGGACGGGCTCTGGGGCTGTCACACCCGGCGACGTCGGTGACGCCGCGGCCGGGCCGTTGGTGCCAACCGTGGCGGCTTCGCGGGTCTGCGCCGTTGTGCCGTCATGGGGTTGGATGTACCCGGACAGAACTCGTGTCCGGTTCGTGCCTCGACGCCGCTTGTCTAGTAGCGCCAAACACGTTCACCTTGTGTTTGACCACCCTAGACAGTGGCGTATAGTCACGTCAAACATTTCTAGCCACACTGTTTGGAACGAGGAAAGACGCATGCTCGGTGACCAGCTCCGCGACCTGCGCCAGCAGCACTCCCTCACGCTGCGCCAGCTCGCGGCCGCGGCCGACGTGTCGCCCGCCCTGCTCAGCCAGATCGAGAACGGCGCCACGGACCCCAGCCTGGCCACCCTGCGTAAGCTCGCCAAGGTCTTCGACACCTCCATAGCGGCGCTGTTCTCCGAGCCGGACGCCCCGCTGGTGCACATCAGCCGGCCCGGCTCGCGGTCCCGGCTCGCCGCGCCTCCCGGGCAGATCGCCTACGACCGGCTCACGCCGGGGCGGGGCGACCTGGAGGTGCTCGAAGCCGAGCTGGCGCCCGGCGACGCCAGCTCCACCGAGCCGTGGGCGCACCCCTCCACCGAGTGCGCGATCGCCGTCACCGGTGAGGTCGTCGCCGAGATCGGCGGCGAGAAGTACGTGCTGAAGACCGGCGAGGCCATCACCTTCGACTCCCGGCTGCCCCACCTCTACCGCAACGCCAGCGACCAGCGGGCCCGGCTCATCATCGCGGTCACCCCGCCGACCCCCTGACCCACCCGGCACGTCACCCGGCCCGCGTCGCGCACGTGGGCGGTACGACGCCGCCCGTCGAAAGGACCCGCAGTGGACCGTGACAGCGTCGACTGGTTCGGCTATATCCCGGCCGTCACCACCCCGTTCACCGTCACGGGCGAGCTGGACCTCGCCGCCTGGCGCGGGCAACTGGACTGGCTCGCCGCCGAGCGGCTGCACGGGATGATCGTCGGCGGGACCACGGGCGAGTGGTTCAGTCTCAGCGAACACGAACGGGCCGAGCTGTTCCGGACGGCCGCCGAGCGGGTCGGCGACCGGCTCACCGTGCTCGGCGGCTGCAACGCGTACACGCCGGGGGAGGCGATCCGGCACGCCGAGGCCGCCCGGGACGCCGGCCTGCACGGCATCCTGCTCACCCCGCCGCCGTACGTGGTGCCCACCCGGGCCGAGGTCGTGGCCTTCTACCGGGCCGTCTCCGAGGCGGTGGACGTGCCGCTCTGCGTCTACAACTGGCCGCGCGGCACGGGCGTCGACCTGGACGCCGACCTGCTGCTGGAGCTGAGCGCGCTGGACACCGTGGTGGCGGTCAAGAACTCCACCCCGGACTTCGGCGGCTTCGTCCGGAGCCTGGTGGCCCTGCGGCACCGGGTGCGCTACTTCGGCATCCCCACCAACGAGGTGGGCATCGAGCTGATGACCACGATCGGCGGCGACGGGCTGATGGGCGCCGGCGCCGTGCTCGGCGCCGACCACCCCGACTTCTTCCGCGCCCTGCGCGCCGGGGACCTCGACCGCGCCCGGATGCTCGGCGCCCGCGACCGGGTGATCATGGAGGACTGGTTCGGGCCCGACTACGGCGCCCGGTTCGGCAACGCGCAGGCGATCATGAAGTACGCGCTCACGCTGCGCGGCGTGCCGGCCGGCCACGTGCGCGCGCCGCTGCTCCCGCTGACGCCCGCCGAACAGGACCGCGTCCGGGCCACCATGACCCAGCTCGACCTGCTGCCGTGACCGCGTACGACACGGCGGTCGTCGGCGGCGGCCTGCTCGGCTGCGCGACCGCCTGGCACCTGGCCCGCGCCGGCAACCGGGTCCTGCTCGTCGAGAAGGACCAGGTCAACCGGCACGCCTCCGGGCAGAACGCGGGCAGCCTGCACTTCCAGCTGGAGTTCCGGATGGTCGAGCACGGCGACGACGCGGCCCGGGCGGCGGCCCGCGCGCTGCCGCTGCACCTGGACGCCGTGCGGGCCTGGGCGATGATCGAGGACGAGCTCGGCGAGCGTTGCGGGGTGTCCCGCACCGGCGGGCTGATGCTCGCCGAGACCCCGGCGGAGATCGCCGTGCTGGACCGCAAGGCGGCCCTGGAACGCGAGTACGGCCTCGACGTCGCCGTGCTCTCCGGCCCGGAGCTGCGCCGGTTCGCGCCGTACCTGGCGGACACCGTGCTCGCCGCCGGTCACGCGCCCGGCGAGGGCAAGGCCAACCCCCGGCTGGTCACCCCGGCGCTGGCCCGGGCCGCCGGCCGCCACGGTGCCGTGCTGCGCACCGGCTGCCGGGTCACCGGGCTGCACCGGCGCGGCCGGCACTGGGAACTGCGCACCGGGGCGGGCCCGGGGGACACCGCCGGCGAGACCCACCTGGCCGACACGGTTGTGCTCGCCGGCGGCGTCTGGACCGCCGAGCTGGCCGCGATGGCCGACGTCCGGCTGCCGGTCTTCCCCGTCGGACTGACGATGAGCGCCACCGCCCGCACCCGGCCGTTCCTGCCGCACCTGATCCAGCACGTCGGCCGGCGGCTGTCGATGAAGCAGACCGAGGACGGCAACGTGCTGATCGGTGGCGGATGGCCGGCCAAGCTGGTCAGCCGCGCCGGACGGGTCGACCTGGAGACCAACCCGGAGCTGCGGTACGAGTCGCTGGTCGGCAACGCCGACGCCGCCCGGGTGGTGCCGGCGGTGTTCGACCTGCCGGTGATCCGGACGTGGACGGGCATGACCACGCTCACCCCGGACCATCTGCCGCTGCTCGGCGCGGTGCCGCGCCGGCCGGGACTGTACGTCGCCACCGGCGGCTCGGCCTTCACCCTCGGCCTCACCTACGCCCGGCTGCTCGCCGCCATGGTCGTCACCGGCGAGCCCGACCGGTCGATCGAGGACTACTCACCCTCCCGCTTCGGAGCGCTGAACTTTGTCTGAACACCGCCCGCCGGAGCCCGCGCAGGCGCCGAGGCGCACCGTGATGCACCGGCCCGCGCCGGTCACCATCGAGGTGGACGGGCGGCCGGTGTCCGCCCACCCGGGCGAGTCGCTGGCCACCGCGCTGCTCGCCGCCGGGCAGCGGGCCGTCGGCACCACGCGCGGCGGCGCCCGCCGGGGGCCCTACTGCAACATGGGCGTCTGCTTCGAGTGCGTCGTCACCGTGGACGACGTGCCCTGCCAGCGTTCCTGCCTGATCCGGGTGCGGGCCGACATGCGGGTCCGCACGGCGGTGCCCCGGTGAGCGCGCCCGACGTGGTGCTGGTCGGCGCCGGCCCGGCCGGGCTGGCCGCCGCCGCCACCCTCGGCCGGCACGGCGCCGCCGTCACCGTCGTCGACGAGCAGGAGCAGCCGGGCGGGCAGATCCACCGCCGGCCGCCGGCCGGGTTCGCCCCGCCGGCCGCGCCGTCCTCCGCCGGTCGGGCGCTGCTCGCCGAGGCCACCGCCGCTCCCGGCGTCCGGTGGCTCGCCGACACCACGGTGTGGGGCGTCCTCGGCACCCGGGCCGGCCTCGACGGGTACGCGGGCGAGCAGCCACCGCCGGGCCGCTACCGGGTCGCCACGCACGGCCCGGCCGGGGTCCGCCTGCTCGAACCCCGGGCGGTGCTGCTCACCGCCGGCGCGTACGACCTGCCGGTGCCGTTTCCCGGCTGGACCCTGCCGGGAGTGCTCACGGCGGGCGGCGTGCAGACGTTCGTCAAGGCGCAGGGCCTGCTGCCGGGCGGCCGGTTCGTGCTGGCCGGGGGCCATCCGCTGCTGCTGGTGGTCGCCGCCCAGCTGGTGCGCGCCGGTGCCCGGGTGGTCGAGGTGGCGCTGATCCAACGCCGCCGCGACCTGTTGCCCGGACCGGCCGGGCTGGCCGCCGTGGCGGGCGCGGGCGGCAAGATCGCCGAGGGCTTCGGCGCGCTGCGCGTGCTGCGCCGGGCGGGGGTGCCGGTCCGGTTCGCCACGGTGGTCCGCCGTGCCGACGGTGATCCGGACCTGAGCAGGGTGACCCTCGCCGAGGTCGGCGCCACGGGGCAGCCGGTGCCCGGGACCGACCGGGACGTGCCCTGCGACGTGCTGGCGCTGGGGTACGGCTTCGTCCCCTCCGTCGAGCTGGCCCGGCAGGCCGGTTGCGCGGTGACCTGGGACTCGCCCGCGGGCGGCTGGGTGGTCCGGCACGACGAGTGGTTGCGCACCTCGGTGCCCCGGATCGCGGTGGCCGGCGAGCTGACCGGCGTCGCGGGTGCCGAGCAGGCGGCGGTCGAGGGCCGGCTGGCCGCCCTCGGCGTGCTGCGCGACCTGGGGCTGCTCGACGAGCGTCGGGCCGCCGCGCTGGCCGGCCCGGTGCGCCGGGAACTGCGCCGCCGGCGACGTTTCGTCACCCGGGTGCTCGACCGGTTCGCGCCGGACCGGGCGGCCCTGGGCAGCCTGGTCACCGACGACACCGTGCTCTGCCGCTGCGAGGAGGTGCGGGCCGGTGACGTGCGCCGCGCGCTGCGGGCCAACCCGCACCTGGGCACCGCGAACGCGGTGAAGCTGGTGACCCGCGCCGGGATGGGCCTGTGCCAGGGCCGGTCCTGCCAGCCGGGCCTCTGTCAGCTCATTTGCACGCTGACCGGCCGGGGGCCGGAGGAGGTCGGGGCGTTCACCGCGCAGGCGCCGGTCAAGCCGGTCCCGCTGCGCGCCCTCGCGGCCGGCGACACGCCGCCCTGCGCGCCCTGACCGGAGCGCCCGCCGCCCGCCGTTGGTCGGGCCGCCCGCAGCCCGGCCGCGCCGACCCCCCCTCGATCGACAACTATCAATTGCATTCCGTCAATCCCTTGATCGGCGGGACCGGCGCGGGCCGGCCGGTCGCAGGTGCTCGCGGATCATCCGATTTTCCGCCGAGGACGCTCGACGGGGTCACGCCGTCGCCGTCGGTTCCGTAGGTTGCCCAGCACATCCGCCTCGCCGGAGAGGGGTCGCCATGGGGAACATGCCGAACCTGGGGGGCGTGCCACGTCGACGGTTGCTGCGCGACGGTGCCGTCATCGCCGCCGCCGTGCCGCCGCTGCTGCTGGTGGGCCCGTCCGGCGCGTCGGCCGCCGTGCCCCACTACGACCCGCAGCAACGGTTCATCCGCCTGGTCGGCGGCGGGTACGGCGTCATCTTCGCCATCCAGGCCGACGGCGCGCTGTACTGGTACCGGCACACGGGCTGGCAGACCGGCGCGTTCAGGTGGGCGAGCGGTTCGGGCCGCCGCATCGGCTCCGGGTGGCACCAGTTCCGGGCGGTCTTCGGTGGGCTCGACGGCTCGCTCTACGCCGTACGCGGCGACGGCACCGTCCACTACTACCGCTACCGGCTGACCAACGCGACGACCGGCGCCGGCACCTGGATCAGCGGCGGGCAGATCGGCGCCGGATTCGAGCGCTACCCGCGGCTGTGCGGGTTCCACGGCGCGTTCTACGGGCAGAACGCCGCGGGCGAGCTGTTCCTGCACCAGTACGACCTGGTCAGCAGGGCGTGGACGGTCCAGGGGGCGCGGATCGGTGGCGGCTTCACCGGCGCGGTGTTGCAGGCGGACACCTCCGGGGTCCTCTACGCCTACCACTACGGCGACATCCGCTGGCACCGGCACCTCGGCGGCGGCACCTGGGCGTCGGGTTCGGGCCTGCGGATCGGCTCCGGGTTCCGCAACTTCTTCCTCAACGACGGGGTGTGGTTCACCGGCCAGGGGGCGCTGTACGCGATCCCGCCGGACGCGGCGACCGCCCGGCAGACCGGCGCGCTCGCGCAGTACCGGTTGACCAACCACACCACCGCCGGCCCCGACCGGCGGGCCGCCTGGATGAACAGCGGCACCGGGAAGAGGGTCGGTTCCGGTTGGACGGTGCAGACCCAGGCCGCCCTCCAGGGCTACGCCAACACCCCGAGCGTGGCGCAGGGCGAGGTGGCGCGGATCGCGGTGTCGACCGGATTCCCGTCGCTCACCGCGTCGATGGTGCGGCTGGCGCCCAACCCCGGCGCCCCCGTGGTCGTCTCGGCACCGCTGCCCGTGACCGGCGGGGTGCAGTCGCTGCCGGTGGGGTTCCTCGGCGTCGGCTGCGGGTGGTCGGACCGGTTGCAGTTCCGGGTCCCCGCCGACTGGCAGCCCGGCCTCTACGCCGCCCGGCTGGAGGGCCCGAACGGGCTGCACCGGTACGTGCCGTTCCTCGTGCGGCCGACCCGCCCCACCAACAAGATCGCGGTGCTGCTGCCCACCTTCACCTACAACGCCTACAACAGCTGGGGCGGGCACAGCCAGTACTGCCCGGACACGACCGGCCGGCGCCCCCTCTCCGTGCGTCGGCCGTCGACGGAGCTGAACGTCGACGACCCCGGGATCCGCGACCACACCCTCTTCTCGGATCTGCTGCTGACCCGCTGGATGTCCCGACAGGGGCTCGACTTCGACGTCTACGAGGACGCCGACCTGCACGGCTCCAACGGCTGGCTCACCAACTACCGGGTCCTCGTGCTGGGCAGCCATCCGGAGTACTGGTCCGACACGATGCGCCAGCGCCTGGTCAACTTCCAGGCCGGCGGCGGCCGGCTGATCTATCCGGGCGGCAACGGCCTGTACGAGCGGGTGCAGGTCAACTCCGGCCGTACGGTGGTCACCTACCGCCGCGCGGACGGCAGGCGCGACATCTACACGGAGCTGGGCCTGCCCGCCTCGCAGCTGCTCGGCACCAACTACACCGACGCCGGCACGTACGCGCCGTACCAGGTGCTGCGTGAGCACCCGTTGCTGGCCGGCACGGGCCTGGTGGTCGGCAGCAGGTTCGGCCGCACGGGTTACAACGGCGCCGCCAGCGGCTGGGAGACCGACGGGCTGCGCGGGCTGGCCGGCGAGGCGTCCCCGGCGCAGGTCATCGCCCGGGGGGAGAACCCCGGGGGCCACGGCGCCGCGCTGGTCTTCCTGGAGCGGCCCAGCGGCGCCCTGGTCTTCAGCGCGTCCTCGATCTCGTTCGTCGGCGCCCTGGCGGACGACCCGGCGATGTCGACGCTGTTCCGCAACGTCTTCGACCGGATGCTGGCGTCGGCCCCGGCGGTCCGGGCCACCGAGGTCCCGATGCCGCGCACCAGCCCGGCGCCCGCGATCCCGGAGCCGTCCACGATGGAATGACGGCGCTCAGAGCCAGCCCGAGCGGCGGAAGAGGCGGTGCAGGGTGAACGCGGTCAGCGCCATCAGGCCGAGCACGGTGGGGTAGCCGTAGCGCCAGTGCAGCTCCGGCATGTTGGCGAAGTTCATGCCGTAGATCCCGGCGATGCCGGTCTGGGTGGCGGCGATGGCGGCCCACGCGGCGATCTTGCGCATGTCGTTGTTCTGCTCCACCGCCAGCTGCGCCAACCGGGACTGCACGATCGAGTTCAGCAGGTCGTCGTAGGCGGCGACCCGGTCCACCGCCCGGGTCAGCCGGGCGTCCACGTCGACGAACCACCGGTGCAGGCCGCGCGGCGGGTTGTCGGGCCGCTGGTCGAGCAGGGAGCGCAGCGGCGCCTGCAGGGGCTGCACCGCCCGCCTGAACTCGACCACCTCCCGCTTGAGCTGGTAGACGTGCTGGATGTCGGCCGAGCGGTCGCGGGCGAACACGGCCTCCTCGATGCGTTCCAGGTCCCGCTCGACGTGCCCGGCGACCTCCAGGTAGAGGTCGACCATCCGGTCGCAGACCGCGTACGCGACCGCCCACGGGCCCTGCGCGAGCACCGCCGGGCGCTGCTCGACGTCGGCGCGCACGCAGGTGAGCGCGCCCGCGGCGCCGTGCCGCACCGTGACGGCGAAGCGGTCGCCGAGCAGCACCATCACGTCGCCGGTGTCGACCACCTCAGAGGTGTCGGTCAGCTCGGCGTGCTCGACGTAACGGGCGGTGCGCAGCACCAGCAGGGTCACGTCGCCGTCGCGGCGCACCGTGGGGCGGTGGCCGTCGGCGAGGGCCTGCTCGACGGTCAACTCGTCGAGCCCGAAGGTGCGGCCGACGGACGCCATCACCGCCGCGTCGGGCTCGTGCAGGCCCAGCCAGACGAAGGCGTCGCGGCCGCGACGGCTGCGGGCGTATGCGTCGGCGTAGTGGGGGCGGCCGGGCTCGCGCCGCCCGTCGACGTAGACGGCGCAGTCGACCACGGCGTCGGGATTGGAGCGTGGGGGCTCCGGCGCGCGCTGCCCGGGCAGCGGTCGGCCGAGCAGCCGGTCGAACACGGCCGACAGCCTCACCCGTTCTCCCACCCGACGAGCCACCCGTCCCCCTCCGTCGCGCCCGCATCCGCGCGGACACCGTACTCGGCTGCGGCGAGTCCGGGGTCACGGCACCCGGGTGGCGAAGACGACGACGTTGTCGACGTAGTTGCCGGTGTCCCGGTCGAACCGGCCGCCGCAGGTGATCAGGCGCAGGCCGGTCGCGTCGCTGGGCCCGTAGACCAGGTCGGTGGGGAAGCGGTCCTTCGGGTACGACCCGACGCCGTCGACGGCGAAGGTGGCGACGCTGGCGTCGGCGCGGGTGATCCGCACGGTGTCGCCGGGCCGCAGCCGGCCGAGGTCGAAGAAGACGGCGGGGCCGGCGGCGGAGTCGACGTGCCCGACGATCACGGCGTTGCCGGTCTCGCCGGGGCTGGCACCGTGCCGGTACCAGCCGGCCAGGGTGGGCCGGTCCAGCGGCGGCACCTCCAGGTGCCCGTCGGCGTCGGCGCCCACCGGGACGATCCGCGCCCGTACGTCGATGGCCGGGATCCGCACGTCGACCGGCTCGGCCCGGTGCAGCGGCGGCACCGACGGCGCGGAGCGGGTCGGTGCGGGGGCGGCGGCCCCCGGCCGGGGCGGGCGGGGCGGGGTCGTCGCCAGTCCGGCGGCGACCAGGCCGAGCCCGGACGTGGCGAGCAGGACGATGACCGTCACCGCCCAGCCGGGCCTGCGCCAGGACACGATCCCACCTCCGTACGCGTTCGCCCGGGTGCCCGCTCCGGTGGTTCACCGGTGCGGGCACCCGTTGCAGGGATGGACGGCTTCCAGGAGTGGACGGCGCGGGGCCGTCGGTCAGAGCGTGGCCGCTGCCATGTGGCGTCGGCGGCGGGCCAGGATCAGTGCGCCGCCCGCGGCGGAGCCGAGCAGGGCGCCGCCGGCGGCCAGTTCCCCGGTCCCGTCGTCGGTGCCGCGGCCGCCGGCCTGGGCCCCGCCGATCGGGGTGACGGTGAACGTGGCGCTGCCGGCCGCGCTGCCGTCCCCGCAGGTCGCGGTCACCGTGTAGGTGCCCAGGGTGAAGCCGGCGGTGAAGAGTTCGGCGCTCAGGCCGCCGCCGGCCGCCGCGGTGGTGGACCGGACGTTCTGGTCGCGGTCGGGGCCGGTGACGCGGAAGATCGCGTCGCCGGACTTCGGGTTGCAGGTCGTCGCGGTGAGCACGACCGTGCCGCCGACCGGCGTGGTGGCCGGTGACACGACGGTGTCGGCCAGCGCCGCGCCGGGGAGCAGGAGCGTGCCGAGACCCACGCCGAGCGCCGCCGATACGAGAACTGTCTTTGCCTTCATACGCGTCTTCCCTCACTTTTCGTCCGCTGACTGCGTGGGACGTCGTTCGGGTGGCCAACTCCGTGACTAGCACCGGTGTGACCAACCCTAGGAGGGTTGGGGCCCCGATCCGGTGAAAATGAGAAATCTTCGTTGCCGTCACGTGTCCACCCGCGAGGCGGAGGGAGCAGCGGAAATGCCGGCACGGCCCGCCCGCGAGGGTTGGCCGGGTCGGTGTCGTCCGGGGTCGTGCTGTCGGGGCTGGGCCGTCTCGGCCCGTCTCGGGACCGATGCCCGGCGGCGGGCGCGTACGCGCCCGGCCCGCCGCGGTGGTCCGGTCCTGGCCGGTTTGCTCAGGGCAGGACGCGCCGCCGTTCCGGTCGCCCGGCAGCGGGTCCGCCGGTGCCGGCCGCGTGCGCGACGAGGTGCTCAGCCCTGCGCGGTGGCGCTCTCCGGGCGCGGCTCGGGCAGCGGCTCCCCGGTCTCCAGCAGCGACTTGAGGCTGGCCAGCAGCTCCGGCCAGCCGCCACCGCCGTCGAGTTGACCGCTGACGGCCCGGTACATCTCGCTGCCCGGGGAGAAGTCCTCGTGGGTGACGGTCAACTTGACGAACTCGCCGTACGGGGCGATGTCGAAGGTGACCCGGGACCTCCGCTCGCGGAGCCGGGCCGCCAACTCCTCGTCGGACCAGCCGAAGTGCGCGGCGTGCTCCGGCTGGAAGCCGTGCCAGCTGTAGGAGAGCCGGCGGAACGGCTCGGCGACCAGGACGCGCTGGCCGAGGTCGCGGAACTCGCCGCCCGGCTCGTCCTGCCACAGCACGGGGGAGCCGACCCTCCAGTCGGAGCGCAGCGCGACGCCGCCCCAGTAGCGGCGGGTGAACGCCGGCTCGGTCAGCGCGGCCCAGAGCCTCTCGGGGGTGGTGTTGACGTAGGTGGTGTAGACGAAGGTGGGACTGTCCATCGGCTCCCGCTCCAGCGCTGTCCGTAGGTCGGCGAGTGCGCGCACCCGCTCGCGGTCGTAACGGTCGATCCATCGTTCGGCGACGGCGTTGATCGGGACGGGGTTGAGGTAGTGCAGCTTCTCCCGGCCGCGTCGCACGGTGGTCACCAGGTTGGCCGCCGAAAGCACCGCCAGGTGCTTGCTGACCGACTGCCGGGTCATGTCGAGCCCGGCGCACAGCTCGCGCAGGCTCTGCCCGTCGCGCCGGTTGAGGTCGTCGAGGAGCCGGCGCCGACTCGCGTCGGCCAGCGCCCGGAACACGTCGTCCACCCTGCCCACCTCGCACACGCAGCCGTCCGGCTGCCTGTCAGATTAGGCAACCGGACGACTGCATGTCCAGCATGTCGCCGCATCCACCCGTCAGGGGGGCGGCGGGGGCGGTCAGGCCGGGCGACCGGCGTCGTCGTGCAGCAGCCCCACCAGCGCGGAGACGCCCTCCTCGCCGTGGCCCCGGGCGACCGCCTCGTCCAGCAGGTCACGTACCGGGCGCATCAGCCCGGCGTCGACCCCCAGGTCCCGGCAGGCTGCCAGCAGGTTGCCGAAGCTGGCGGCCTGCATCCCCAGGGAGGACCCGTCGGCGTCGTGCTCGCCCGAGTCGACGGCCGCCGCCATGGCGGGCAACTCCCCGAGCATGGCGGTCAGCCACCCGGTCACCATCGGCGCGAACTGGCCCGCCGGCGTGCCGGCCGCGCGGATCATCGCCGTGGCGTGCAGGAATCCACCGAACATGCCGTACATGGCGGCGAGCAGGGCCAGGTCGTGCACGGCCGCCCGACCGGAGTCGGCGCCGAGCCAGTGGACGTCGCCGAACACCGCGAGGGTGTCCCGCCAGTCGAGGAAGGCGTCCTCCGCGCCGCTGTAGAGCACGAACGCGCCGGGCTGGCCGATCATGAACGGAACGGCCATGATGCCGCCGTCGACGTACCTGGCGCCCCGCGCGGTCACCCACTCCGCGAGCCGGCGGGCCTGCTCGGGGGTGCCGTTGGTCAGGTTCACCACCGTCCGCCCGGCCAGGGCCGGCGCCGCCTGTTCGAGCACCCGACGGGTGACGTCGTCGTCGAGCAGGCACACCACGACCAGTTCGCCCGCCGCGACCGCCTCGGCAGCGGAGCCGGCCACGTCCGCTCCCGCCCCGGCCAGCGCGGCGGAGCGCTCCGGCGACCGGTTCCACACGGTCGTGGGGTGCCCGGCGGCGAGCAGCGCGCCGGCCAGGGCCCTGCCCATCGCGCCGAGCCCGAGCACGGCGACGGGCCGGTGGCGCGGGGCGCTCACGCGGCCGCCTCCGCGTACACCCGGACCAGCCGGGAGAAGTCGTCGGCACCGTGCCCGGCGTCCACCGCGCGGGCGGCGACGGCGTTGGCCGCCCGGAGCGTGCTGGTGTCGATGCCGTGCCCCTCGGCCGCCTCGACGATGTGCGCCATGGTGGCGGCGGCGGAGGCGATGGTGGAGACGTCGGCGGTGTGGTTCCCGACGTCGATCCGCCCGGCCAGGTCGTCGACGAGGTCGGGCAGCAGGCCCGAGATCCCCTTGGCGTACGGCGCAAGCTCGGTCGCCGTGATCCCCTCCGCCCGGGCCAGGGCGAAGGCGTGCGCGATGCCGCTCATGGCGGTCCAGAACACGTCGAGCAGCGCCACGTCGTGGGCGGCCGCACGAGCCGGGTCCGCGCCCAGCCAGTCGGCGGAGCCGCCCAGGCTCCGCAGGGTGTCCCGGTGGGCGTGCCAGACCCGTTCGGGCCCGCTGTAGAGCACCAGCGCCGCGGACCCGCCGATGGTGGGGGCCGGGGTCATGATCGCGCCGTCGAGGTAGTCGACACCCTGCCTGGCGGCCCAGGCCGCCATCGCCCGGGCCCGCTGCGGGGTGTCGGCGGTCAGGTTCACCAGGGTGCGCCCGGCGAGGGCTTCGACCGCGGGCTCGACGACAGCGCGGACGGCGGCGTAGTCGATGACGCAGGCGAGCACCAGCGGGCTTGCGCGGACGGCCTCCGCCACGGTCGGCGCGCGCCGGGCGCCACGTGCGACGAGGGGATCGGCCCGGGCGGCCGTGCGGTTCCAGACGGTGGTCGGGTGGCCGGCGGCCAGCAGCGCGCCGGCGAGGGCCCGGCCCATCGGCCCGAGGCCCAGCACGGTCACCGGGGACAGATCGCGGTCGGTCACGGAAATGCTCCTTCGTGGATGGGGCGGCTCGGCCCTTGCGCGTGCCGCCGGGCCGGTCCCATCCTGTTTCCGTACGCGCGAAGCATCAAGTACCGACTATTTCCTCAGGTACTTACCTTTTGGTAAGTGAGAGCGGGGCGACGTGAAGAAGCGGACCTACACGTGCGGGCTCGACGCCGCGATCGACGTCGTGGGCGGCAAGTGGAAGGCGCTGATCCTGTGGGAGCTGGACGGGGGCCCCCGCCGCTTCGCCGAGGTGCGCCGGGGGATCACCGGGATCAGCGAGAAGATGCTGATCCAGCAACTGCGCGAGATGGAGGCGTACGGCCTTGTGCACCGTGAGGTCTACCGGCAGGTCCCGCCCAAGGTGGAATACTCGCTGACCGACTTCGGCCGGTCCCTCAACGAGGCGCTGATGCCACTCGGCGACTGGGGCGAGCGGAACATGGCGACCATCGAGGCCATCCCCCGGGACTGACCGGCCGGCGCGAATCCGCGTGCCCCGGCGGCTGCCCGGCGCATAGGGTCGCGCGGTGACGGAGATCAGGACCGAACGGCTGCTGCTGCGCGACTGGCGGGAGTCCGACCTCTCGCCGTGGGCCGCGATGAACGCCGATCCGGAGGTGCGCGAGCACCTCGGCCCGCTGCTTACCGCCGAGCAGGCCGCCGCCTCGGCGCGCGCGTTCCAGGCCGACCTCGACCGGCTCGGCTACGGCTTCTGGGCCGTCGAGGTCCGCGCCGGCGGCGCGTTCGTCGGCTTCGCCGGCCTGGACCGGGTCGACGAGGGTGTGCCGGTCACCGGCGTGGAGGCGGGCTGGCGGCTCGCCCGCTCCGCCTGGGGTCACGGCTACGCCACCGAGGCGGCCCGGGCCGTCCTGCGGTACGGCTTCGACACCGTCGGGCTGCCGGAGATCCTGGCCATCACCACCGCGACCAACCTGCGCTCGCAGGCGGTGATGCGTCGCCTGGGCATGACCACCGATCCGGCCGACGACTTCGACGACCCGGAGGTCGACTCCGGTCCGCTGCGCCGGCAGGTCGTCTACCGCAAGCGGGCCGGGGACCGCTGAGCGTCGGGCGGCAGGCCCCGGTCGGCCGGCCGCTGATCACCAGCGCGTCGCTGGCCGGCGGCGCCGCTCAGGGCCGGGCCGCCGTTCGCTCCGGCGCCCCCCGGAACTGCCGGTCGACGACGGCCAGCAGGGCGGCGTGCGTCTCCGCGTCCGCCGCCACGATGAGACCGCCCACGCCGGTGTGCGGGGGCTGCCCCCGCAGCCCGGTCACCACGCACCCGGCCGCCTGACACAGGGCGATACCGCCGGCGAAGTGCACGCTGTCGCGGAGGTCCCCGTCGGTGACGTACGCGGCCCGTCGACCGGCGGCGACCCACGCGACGGCCAGCGTGGTGGAGAGCACCCGTGGCCCGAACCGCGCGGCGAACTCCGCGTCCGCGAGCATCCCGGTCGCCCGGAACGCGGGGGCGTTCGGGAACGGCGGGTCGAGGTTGACGTCCACCAGCCGGGAGCTGGCCGACGGCGCGAGGGGCTCGTCGACGCCGTCGCGACGGATCTGGGCCGCCCTGCCGTCCCCGAACCAGAACACCTCCCCGGCGAACGGCTCGGCGATCGCGGCGGCGGTGACCTCCGGACCGGTGCGCAGCGCCACGTTCACCGCGACCAGCGGGGTGCTCGCCGCGTAGTTCAGCGTGCCGCACAGCGGGTCGACCAGCCAGGTCCGGTCGGCCGACCGGGAACCGGTGTGCCCGCTCTCCTCGCCCAACACGGCGTCGTGCGGCCGGGCGCGGCGCAGCACGTCGAGGACGGCCCGCTCCGACTCGAGGTCGGCGGCGGTGGCGAAGTCACCGGGCGACTTGTCGAACCGTTCCAGCGGCCCGCCGAACCGGGCCCGGACGACAGCCGCGCCCGCCTCCGCCGCGACGATGGCCAGTTCCGGGTCGGTGAGGATCATGGCCGAACGGTAGCCGAGGCCGGCGGAATCGGCGGCGCGCCCGGTGCTCAGCCGCGAGGGTCGGGATCGGTCACCCAGCCGGCGAGCAGCACCAGCCCGGTGGGCCGGTGCACGGCGAGGAAGCCGAAGGGCCGGTCGACGTCGAAACGTACCCGCCGCCTGCGGGCGGTGAGCCGCGGGCGGGCGGAACCCGCCCGCGTGGCGACGGCGGTGACCACGGCGGCGCGGAAACCCGTCGCGCTGAAGGTGGCCGTGGCGCTCTGCCGCGCCTGCGAGACCGCCAGGAGCCGGGAGATGCCGGGGAAGTGGTCGCCGTCGCCGGCCGCGGTGGACAGGCCGAACAGCGCGGCCCGCTCCAGCAGGTCGTGGTCGGCGGAGGCGGTGAAGGCCACGGTGCGGACGAGCAGTTCCGGCCGGTCGTCGAGGGCGTCGACGACCTGCTCGTCGACGCCGGGGCCGGCGGCGATCGGCAGCGCGGCCGGCGCCTCGAGCGCGCCGACGGCGGCCGGCAGCACCTCCGCCGCCCCGTGCTGCGGCGCGCCCAGGGCGAGCACCACGTCGACGTCCTCGGCGCCCCGCACGGTCAGCAGGCTGAGCGGGCCGGCGGGGGTGTCGGCGGCCCGCAGCGCGTCGAGGTCGTAGCTCGTCCGGCTCAGCCCGGCGAGCCGGCGACCGTGCCACGGCCCGGCGGACGGCTGGCACCAGGCGTCGCGGAACGGCGCGGCCCACCCGGTTCGCAGCGACAGCGCGCTGGCCAGGACCATCGCCGTCGTCGGGGTGACCCGCACCGGCATCCGGGGGACCAGGCCGTCGGTGTGGGTGGCGGCCCACTCGTCGAGGGCCGCCCCGTCGCGCGCCGGATCACCGGTCAGCTCCCCGCGCATGGCCGCCGGCACCTCGCGCGACCAGCGGTCGGTCAGCGGCAGGTCCCGCCGCGCCCAGGCGGCGAGCGCGAGCCGGGTGGTGGGGGAGCGGTCCAGGTCGGACCGGGCCGGCTCCGGCGCGACCGCCAGCAGTTCGTCGCGGGCCGGACCGGTCGCGTAGCGGGCGAGCAGCGCCAGCAGCGGATAGACGCCGGCGCCGGAGACGACCGTCTGCCCGGCGTCCACCGTGGACGCCCAACGGGCGGTGAGCGCGTTGGCGGCGGTGATGCTCATCGGCAGGCGTCCTCCCGGTTGCACGGTGGCCGTCGCCCGGGGGCGACCGCTGGCACCCTACCGCCGCCCGGCGACCGCCCGATGCCCCCGCGACCCGGGCCGGTCGGTGCCCGGGCGTCCGGGCCGGTGTGGCAGCGTGGGCGGCGTGAACACCTCCGCGCCGCTGGACGTCGACCTGGCGCTGGTCGGCGGCGGCGGCGCCGCGTCGCTGGTCCTCGCCGCCCTGGACCGGCACGGGGTGCGGGA
The DNA here is from genome assembly GCF_049841695.1 of Micromonospora sp. DT178. NCBI lineage: Bacteria > Bacillati > Actinomycetota > Actinomycetes > Micromonosporales > Micromonosporaceae > Micromonospora > Micromonospora sp. DT178. The sequence goes on along the minus strand of NZ_JBNCKV010000008.1, from coordinate 43,264 downwards.
CCTCCGGGTCGCCGTCATCGACCCGGTCCACCGGCGCGGCCAGGACCGGACCTGGGCGTTCTGGGACCGTCCCGGCAGCGACCTGGACCCGCTGCTGGCCGCGAGCTGGCCCCAGGTCGAGGTGGCGACACCCGACGGCCGCCGCGTCCTCGATCTCGCCCCCCTGCGGTACGCCATGCTGCGCTCGGGCCCGGTCTACGACCGGTCTGCCGAGGCCGAGCGGCGGCTCGGGGTACGGCGGATCGTCGCGCCCGTCGACGCCCTGCACGACGACGGCGGGCACGTCACGGTACGCGCCGGCGGCGCCGGGCCGGCCGTCCGCGCGTCCTGGGTGCTGGACTCCCGACCCCGGCCGCCCCGGCGACCCGGGCGCACCAACTGGCTCCAGCACTTCCGGGGCTGGTGGCTGGAGTCCGCCGCGCCGGTCTTCGACCCGGCACGGGCCGTTTTGATGGACTTCCGCACCCCGCAGCCCGCCCGGGGCGTGTCGTTCGGCTACGTCCTGCCGGTGAGCGACCGGTACGCCCTGGTGGAGTACACGGAGTTCGGCCCCGACCTGCTCACCGACGCCGGGTACGACGCGGCGCTGGCCGGCTACCGGGACCTGCTCGGCCTCGACCCGACCCGGCTGACCGTCCGCGAGGTGGAGAACGGGGTGATCCCGATGACCGATGGCCCGTTCGAGGCCCGGCCCTCGCCCCGGGTGGTCCGCCTCGGCACGGCCGGCGGCGCCACCCGACCCTCCACCGGCTTCACCTTCTCCGCCATGCACCGCCAGGCCGAGCAGGTCGCCCGCGCCCTCGCCGCCGGCCGCCCGCCGGTGCCCGCTTCCGCGTACCCCCGTCGGCACCGCTGGATGGACGCGGTCGCGCTGCGGGCGCTGGACGCCGGCGGTGTCGGCGGCCCGGACTTCTTCGGTCGGCTCTTCGACCGCAACCCCGCCGAGCGGGTGCTGCGGTTCCTCGACGGCGCGACCACCCCGGCGGAGGAGGTGGCGCTGATGAGCTCCACCCGGCTGCGGCCGATGGTCGCCGCCACCGCCGGCGACGCCGTGGCCCGGCTCCGCGACCGCCTCGACCCGACCCGTCGGGCGGCGACCTGGACGGTCCCGCGACCGGTGGTCGGCGACCGGGCCGACGCCGACGGCTGAGCCGCCTCAGCCGGCGCGGACGGCGTCGCGGATCAGGACGCGCAACTCCTCCATCGGGTCGCCGTCGCCGGCGCCGAGCAGCGTCTTCGTCGCGGCCACGGTCAGGCCGAGGTCCGGATAGGCGTACGCGAGGCTGCCGCCGCTGCCCGCGGAGCCGAACGCGCCGTCCGGCTCGACCGCGTAGCCCAGCCCGAAGCTCGCCTCCCGGCCGAAGACCCACTCCGTGCCGCGCACCGCGACGGCGCTGACCTCGCGCAGCCGCTCGGGCGAGATCAGGCGTACGCCGTCGACCTCGCCGATCAGCGCGGCGAACATCCGGGCGACGGCCCGGGCGGACATCGTCCCGGTGGCCGGAACGTCGGCGCGGAGGAACTCGTCCCGGGTGCCGACGGAGGCGTCCGGTCGGAGACCGGGCGGGGCGACCCGGTCGAAGTTCGGCAGGTTGGCGGCGGCCCAGGCCAGCAGGGCCGAGAGGTTGCGGTCGGCGACCGGGGCCAGCCGGCGCAGGTCGGCCTCGGGCACCCCGAAGAGCAGCTCTCCGGGCACGCCGAGCGGCCCGGCGACGTCCTCGGCGAGCACCCGCGAGATGCGCCGGCCGGTGACCCGGCGGACCACCTCGCCGACCAGCCAGCCGAAGGTCCAGGCGTGGTACGCGAGCACGTCGCCCGGCGCCGAGAGCGGCACGCTGTCGGCGACGATCCCGCACATGCGGTCCCAGTCGGTGGCGTCGGCGACGGCGACGTCGGGCGGCAGCGCGGGCACGCCCGCCGTGTGGGTCAGCACGTGTCGCAGGGTGATGCCGCCCTTGCCGTGGCGGGCGAACTCCGGCCACACCTCGGCGATCCGCAGGTCGTAGTCGAGCAGGCCCCGCTCGGCGAGCACGTGCACCACGGTCGCGGTGAGGCCCTTGCCGGTCGACACGCTCCAGATCGGTGTGCCGGAGGTGAGCGGCCGGCCCGTGGCGCGGTCGGCCACGCCTGCCACCTCGTCCACCACCCGCGTCCCGTGCAGGTAGGCGGCCACCTGCACGCCGGCCTCGCGGCCGGAGGCCACCAGCTCGTCGATCCTGCCCCGCACCTCGGCCCGCAGGCCGTCACAGCTCCCCGTCACGGGAGGCCATCCTGCCAGCGGCGGGGAACCGGGTCACGGCCTTTTCCACCGCCCCACGCCCGGCCGGTGGGGCGACCCTCCGACCGTCGGGCGCGTACGCGCGGGAGGTGCCCCGTGCCGCGCCGCCGCCCGACGGCGGGGGAGGCGGTGCGGATTCGGTAGGTTGCCGGAATGGTGGACGAGACGACCGGCAGGGTCGTGCAGATCTGGACCGACGGGGCGTGCAGCGGCAACCCCGGCCCCGGCGGGTGGGGCGTGGTGCTGCGCTACGGCGCGCACGAGCGGGAACTGTGCGGCGGCGAGGCGACGCCGACCACCAACAACCGGATGGAGCTGATGGCGGCCATCCAGGCCCTGGAGAGCCTGACCCGGTCGGTCACGGTCGAACTGCACACCGACAGCACGTACGTGCGCAACGGCATCACCAGCTGGCTGGCCTCGTGGAAGCGCAACGGCTGGCGGACGGCCGCGAAGCAGCCGGTCAAGAACGCCGACCTGTGGCAGCGGTTGGAGGCCGCGTGCGCCCGGCACGAGGTCACCTGGCTGTGGGTGAAGGGGCACAACGGCCACCCGGAGAACGAGCGCGCCGACGCGCTGGCCAACCGGGGCATGACCGAGGCCCGCGCGTCGGCGGTGCCCGCCGGTCGCTGACGAACCGGCGGGCGGGCCGGCGGTCAGGTCACTCGGTGCGGCTCGGGTCGGTGGTGCCGGACACGGCGTCCACGTCGTAGCCGGCGCGGCTGACCTCCCGGGCCGAGCGCCGGTCCTCGGCCGGCAGGTCGGCGAAGTCGTCGCCGGTGTCGTCGGTGCTGCGCAGGGACTCGCCCGGCGGACGCAGCGACGCCTGCATGGCGGTGGCGCCGTCCGGCTCGTCGGTGGCGGCCCGGTCGGTACGGTTCTGATCGGTCATGCCGCTCTCCTGCCCCCGTGGCCTGCCCGCAAACGTGCCTCGCGGTGCTCAGCGCGCCGCGTCCGGATGGCCCGGCATGCCGGACCCGCCGCTGGAGGTGCCCGACGCGCCGCCCGCCATGCCCGACCCGTCGTCCTCGGTGACGATGTCGGGCTTCGTCGTCGTGTCGTCCGGCGCCGGGACGTCGGTGTCCGCCTCGACCTGGACCAGCCGGGCCTGGCCGGCCTCGTCCTCGGCGTGTGCCGGGTCGACCGGCAGCTCACCGTCGCGCGCCCGATACCCCACCGCTGCCTCCCCTGCCGTCCGCCGCTGCCGTTCCGCCCCCGGCTACCCGCGACCCCCCACCCGAAACCCCACCCCGCCCCCGCCTCTGCCCGCCCGGGCGGCCCTGCCGCGAGGCCCGTCCGGGCGGGGGCGGGGCGCACGGGGCGAGGGCGCGGCGGTGGGGCGGGAGAGTGGGTCAGCGGCGGCGGGGTGGGCGGGTGGGGCGGGTGGGGGAGCGGGGTGGGCGGCGCAGGGGGGTGAGGGACAGCGGGGACCAGTGGCCGGGGCGCGTCCGGTCGGGCGGTAGGACGGTGTGCTGGTCGCCCCGGGCCGCGTCGAGCTGCGACTGGTGCAGGAACAGGGCGCCGGAGAGGTCCGCGCCGCGCAGGTCCGCCCCGCGCAGGTCGGCGCCGGTGAGGTCGGCCAGGCCGAGGTCGACGCCGCGCAGGTCGGCGCCGATCAGCAGGGCCCCGCGCAGGTTCGCCCGGCGCAGGTCGGCCCGGCGCAGGTCGACGCCGAACAGTTGCGCGCCCCGCCGGTCCACGCCGGGCCGGCCGCCCCGGGCCCGGGCCGCGTCCCCGGCGCGGGCCAGCAGCGGGTTGACCCGTCCCCGGTACGCGTCCACGTCGAGCCCCAGCAGCGTCCCGGCCGGCTCCCGGGCCAGCCGCTCGGTCTCGTCGAGCGCGGCGGACAGCTCGTCGCGCAGCGGCTGCGGCGGGCGCGTCGCGAGCGCCTCGGTCAGATACCAGAGCAGCTCGTGCAGCGGCCGCATCACCGCGAACGTGTCGAACATGCGCGCCGCGGTCTCCGGCGCGTCGCGCCAGTCCCGCCCGCCGAAGGTGACCTGGGCCACCCGCTGCCCGGCGCCGAAGCAGTCGAAGACGGTGCAGCCGGGGAAACCCCGCTCGCGCAGGTCGGCGTGGATGCCGCAGCGCGAGTCGGCCCGCAGGTTCGGACAGGGCCGCCCGGCGGGCTTGTCGATGGCGAAGTCGGCCGACGCGGAGAAGGCGGGCGCGACGCAGCAGAGCCCGAAGCACCGGGCGCAGTCGGCGCGCAGTCCGTCCGCGGGCGACGTCGCCCCGGGAGTCTCCGACACGCTGACCGTTCTCCTGCCGATCGGGGTCTTCCGCCGGCGGTCTCGCGGGCGGAGGCTCCCATTGTCCCGCCCCCGCGAGGCCACCGGGCCACAGGGTGCGCGGCCCACGCCCCGGGCGCGGGGAGCCGCGGCGTATCGTCCGCGCTCCGCGCTGCCAGCGCGGGCCACGCCTGCGCTCAGCCCCGCACCGAACGCCAGTCGTGCGACTCCAGCGCGTTGGCCTGCGGGCCCATCATCAGCATGCCGCCGTCCACCGGCCAGGACGCGCCGGTGACGTACGCGGCGGCGGGCGAGGCGAGCAGCGCGACCACGGCGGCCACCTCCCGCGCGTCGCCGGGCCGCCCGACCGGCACCCCGGGGCGCTCCTGGGTGAACGGGTCGACGTCCTCCTGGCCGGTCATCGGGGTGGCGATCTCGCCCGGGGCGACCGCGTTGACGGTGATCCCGTCCGGGGCCAGCTCCTGCGCCATCACCTTGGTCAGCAGGCCGAGCCCGCCCTTGGCGGCGCAGTACGCGGCCGAGCCGACCCGGGGCGCGTGCTCGTGCACGCTGGTGATGTTGACGATCCGCCCGCCCAGCCCCGCGGCCCGCATCCGCCGGGCGGCCCGCTGCCCGCACAGGAACGGCCCGTCGAGGTCGACGGAGAGCACCTCGCGCCACTGCTCCCAGCCGGTGTCGACGAACGGCGTGGACGCCCCAGTGCCGGCGTTGTTGACGAGCACGCCGAGGCCGCCGAGCCGGTCGGCCAGCTCGTCGACGACCGCGTCGGCGCCCGGCAGCCGGGTCAGGTCCAGCTCGGCGACCTCGCAGCGCCGGCCGGCGGCGCGTACCTCGGCGGCGGTCCGCTCGCCGCCCTCGGCGTCGCGGTGCCAGGTGACGCCGACGTCGAAGCCGGCCTCGGCGAGGGCGACGGCGCAGGCCCGGCCGATGCCGGAGTCCGCGCCGGTGACGATGGCGGTTCTCGGGTAGTTCTCGTAACGCGATGGCATGCTGGCGCACTACCCGTTCCCCGCGAATGCAACCACGCGTCGATCCCCGTCCATGAAGAGGATTGTCTGCGTCGATGCGCTCTGTCATTCTCCACCGTGGACGCTGCCAGCGGCGGTCGGCAATCCGGAGGGTCGCGCTGAGGTGGCGCCGTCATCTGCCGGAGGGATCTCGTGAAGCGCAGACGTCGCCATCTGCTCGCAGGACTGGCGGTCGGTGCCCTGGTGGCGTCGACCGGGCTCGTCGGAATCCACTTCGCCGGCGCCGAGGTGCCGACGCCCGTCGCCGCGGCCGGCGACGGTGAGATGCCCGGCGCGCTGGGCGCCCACATGGAGCGGCTGCGCCAGGCCGTGCCGGGCAGCGACGGCATGTCGCCGGACGGGCCCGGCAACGCCGCGCAGCAGGAGTTCCTGGAGCGCGCGTACCCGGCCGGCACGATCAGCATCGCCCAGGTCGACCGCTCCAAGTCGGCGTACGCCGCCGCCGAGCGGCGCGCCGGCGGCACCCGGGGCTGGACGAACATCGGCCCCAGCGAGGCCCTCTACCCGTTCACCGAGTTCCGCAACGCCGCCAACTACGTGCCGAACGCGTACGTCGCGGGTGGCCGGGTCACCTCCATCGACATCGCTCCCGACTGCAACGCCCTGCTCTGCCGGGCGTACGTCACGCCGGCCGGCGGCGGCGTCTGGGGCACCCTGAACGTCCTCGCCGCCGAGCCGAAGTGGTTCTACCTGGGCGGGCCGCTCGGCATCAACGCGGCCGGCTCGGTCAAGATCGACCGCAACGACAGGACCGGGCTGACCATCTACGTCGGCACCGGCGAGGCGAACACCTGCGCCTCCGGCTGCGTCGCCGGCGTCGGGCTCTACAAGTCGACCAACGGCGGCGTCACCTGGAAGGGCCCGCTGGGCAAGGACGCCCTCGCCGGCAAGGGCATCGGTGAGATCACCATCAAGCCCGGCGACCCGAAGACGCTCTACGTCGCCACCACCACCGCCCTGCGCGGCATGTCCGGCTCCTGCTGCACCGGCGTCACCCGGCCCGTGCCCGACGCGGAGAAGTGGGGCCTCTACAAGTCGTCCGACGGCGGCGCGAACTGGACGTTCATCCACAACGGCTCGGCCGACGCGACGCAGTGCACGGGCAGCGCCGCCGAATACAACAACACCGCCGCCTGCTCGCCGCGCGGCGTGCGCTACGTCAAGCTCGACCCGCGCGACGCGAACACCGTCTACGCCTCCTCGTACGCCCGGGGGGTCTGGCGCTCCGCGGACGCCGGCGCCACCTGGACGCAGATCAAGCCCTCGCTGAACCCGGCGGTCTTCCAGACCCGGGCCGCGATCGACGTGACCGCCCTGCCGAACGGCAAGACCCGGATGTACGTCTACGAGGGCAACCTCGGCAACCCGTACTCGCGGCTGTTCCGCAGCGACGACGTGGCCGGGACCACGCCCGCGTTCACCGACCTGAGCAGCGCCAACCCGGCCGACCCGGGCTACGCCACCTACAACCAGTGCACCGGCCAGTGCTGGTACGACGTGTTCGTGCACACCCCGGCCGGGCACCCCGACATCGTCTACACCGGCGGCTCGTACGTCTACGGCGAGACCGTCGCCCACAAGCGGGCCGTGGTGCTCTCCACCGACGCCGGCGTCAGCGGCACCGACATGACCTACGACGGCACCGACGAGCTGCACCCCAACGGCCTGCACCCCGACCAGCACGCCCTGGTCACCAACCCGCGCAACCCGTACCAGTTCTTCGAGGCCAACGACGGCGGCGTGATGCGCTCCAGCGGCCAGTTCGTGGACCGCTCGGCCTGGTGCGACAACCCCGACCGCAACCTGACCACGCAGGCGCAGAAGGACCGCTGCCGGCAGATGCTGTCGAAGATCCCGTCGAAGCTGGACGGCATCAACAAGGGCATGAACACGTTGCAGTTCATCAGCCTCTCGGCCAGCCCGCACGACCACCGGCTGCTGCAGGGCGGCACCCAGGACAACGGCACCTGGGAGAACAAGGGCGAGCGCCGGCGCTGGGTCAACACGATGATCGGTGATGGCGGCGCCTCCGGCTTCGACGTCGGCAGGCCGGAGTTCCGCTTCCACACCTTCTACGACGCCTCGCCCGAGGTGAACTTCGCGGGCGGCGACGTGGGCAGCTGGATCTCGATCTCCGACCCGATCTTCGGGCAGCCGGGCACCCTGTTCTACGCCCCGGTGATCACCGACCCGAAGGTCAGCGGCACGATGTTCGCCGGCACCTCGCGCACCGTCTACCGGACGAAGACGTTCGGGCTGGGCGACCGGAGCCTGGCCGAGGCCGACCGGATCTGCAACACCTGGACCGGCACCTTCGAGGCGCAGTGCGGCGACTTCGCGCCGCTGGGCACGGTCAACCTGACCGACGCCGCGTGGGGCGACCGGGCCGGCGGCGCCGTCTCGGTCGTCGAGCGCGTCGCCTCCGACTCGTCCACGGCGTACGCGGCCACCAGCACCGGCCGGGTCTTCGTGTCCCGCAACGTCGACGCCGAGCCGGCGTCGGCGGTCACCTGGACGCGCATCGACACCGCCGCCACGCCGAACCGCTTCGTCACGAGCGTCCACGTCGACCCGGCCGACCCGGCCCGGGCGTGGGTCTCCTACAGCGGCTTCAACTCGAACACGCCGGCCACCGCCGGGCACGCGTTCGAGGTGCGGCTGGCCGGCGCCGGCGCGACCTGGACCGACCGGTCGTACGACTTCGGCGACCAGCCGATCACCGACCTGGTCCGCGACGACGTCACCGGCACCCTCTACGCGGCCACCGACTTCGGCGTGCTGCGGCTGGCCAAGGGCAGCACGACCTGGGTGAAGGCGGCCCGGGGCATGCCGAACGTGGAGGTCGCCGGGCTGACCATCGTGCCGGGCGAGCGGGTGCTCTACGCCGCCTCGCACGGTCTCGGCGCCTGGCAGCTCACGCTCTGAGGCAGGCGACCATCGGCAACGACACGGTGAGGGGCCGCGCACGCGGCCCCTCACCGCTGCCCGAGGCGGCCGGCCGCGCCTGGCGGACCCTCGGCGCGGCCTTCGTCCTGCTCGTCTTCGTCCCGCCGCTGCTGCTGCTGGTCTCCGGTTCGCTCACCGAGCCGGGCCTGCCGCCGCCGCCCACCCCGCAGCTCGTGCCGGAGCCGGTGTCCACCACCGGCTACCGGGAGGCCGTCGAGCTGGGCGGGCTGCTGCGCGCCTCGCTCAACTCGGTCCTGGTCGCGGTCGTCGCCGTGCCGCTGAGCGTGCTCGTCGCCTCCCTTGCGGGCTTCGCGCTGACCCGGCTCGCCCCGCGCGTCACGGGCGTCGTCGTGGCGGCCTCCCTGGTCGCGCTGATGGTGCCGGCCACGGCGCTGCTCGTGCCCCGCTTCGCGATCTTCCGGACGCTGGGCCTGACCGACACCCTAGTGCCGCTGGTGGCCCCGGCGTTGCTGGGCACCTCGCCGCTCTACGTCCTGGTCTACCACCTGGCGTTCCGGGCGCTGCCGAGCGACCTCTACGACGCCTGCCTGGTGGCGGACCTGTCGCCGCTGCGCACCTGGTGGCGGGTCGCCCTGCCGCTGGTGCGCCCGGTCACCGCCGGCCTCACCGCGCTGACCTTCGTGCTCACCTGGTCGAACTTCCTCGACCCGCTGGTCTACGTCTACGACCGCGACCTGTTCACCCTGCCGCTGGCGCTGCGCTCCCTGTCGGTGCTGGACCCGACGAACTTCCCGGTGTTCCTGGCCGGGGCGGTGCTGGCCACGGTGCCGGCGCTGGCCGTCTTCGTGCTCGCCCAGCGGCGCTTCCTCCACCACGACGACCCGACGGGACGGGACTGACGATGCGACCGGCAACGGAACCGACGATGCGACCGAGGGCGCTGCTCGCGCTGCTGCTCACCGCCGTGCTGGCCGCCACGGGGTGCGGCGCCGGCTCCGGGTCGTCCGCCGACGGCCCGGTGCGGCTGCTGGTCTTCGGCGCCCCCGAGGAACTCGTCGCCTACCGCACCCTCGTCGAGGCGTACGAGAAGGCGCGTCCCGGCGCCGACGTGCAGCTCGTCGAGGCCAGCGACCGCAAGGACCTGCTGGCCCGGCTCGCCACCTCGGTGGCCGGCGGCGCCCCGCCGGATGCGTTCCTGATGAACTACCGCTTCTACGGCCAGTTCGCCGCCAAGGACGTCATCGAGCCGCTGGACGACCGGCTGGCCGCCTCCGAGGCCGTCGACCCGGCCGACTACTACCCGGTGGCGTGGGACGCGTTCCGGTGGAAGGACCGGCAGCTCTGCCTGCCGCAGAACGTCTCCAGCCTGGCCGTCTACTACAACCGCACCCTGTTCACGAAGTACGGCGTGCCCGAGCCGAGGGCCGGCTGGACGTGGAACGACCTGGTCGCCACCGCGACCGCGATGACCCTCGACTCCCGTGGCGTGGTGGTCAAGGCCACCGAGAGCGAGGGCGCGGCGCTGCGGCCGGCCGTGCACGGCCTCGGCGTCGAGCCGTCGATCATCCGGCTCGCCCCGTTCGTCTGGTCGGGCGGGGCCGAGATCGTCGACGACCCGGCGAGGCCGACCCGGCTGACCCTGGACACCCCGGCCGCCCGGGAGGCGCTGAAGAACCTCGTCGACCTGCGGCTGGCGTACGGGGTGGTGCCCACCGACGAGGAGGTGGAGGCCGAGGACGACGAGTCCCGCTTCGCCAACGGCCGGCTCGCCATGCTGATGAGTTCCCGCCGCTCCACCACCACGTTCCGCTCGATCACCGGCTTCGAGTGGGACGTCGCCCCGCTGCCCGTCTACAAGGAGCAGGTCGGGGTGCTGCACTCCGACGCGTACTGCATGACCCGGGGCGCGAAGCACAAGGACGCCGCGTGGCGGTTCCTGGAGTTCGCCATCGCCGAGGAGGGCCAGCGGATCATCGCCGCCACCGGACGTACCGTCCCGTCGCACATCGGGGTGTCGCGGTCCCCGGCGTTCCTCGGTCCCGCCCAGCCGCCACGCAGCGCGAAGGTCTTCCTCGACGCGATCCCCACCGTCCGGGCGCTGCCGACCGTCTCCACCTGGCCGGAGATCGAGGACGTCACCTACGGCATCCTGGAGAACGCCATGCACCGGGGCGACCGGCTCGACGACGTCGTCCGCGAGCTCGACCGGCAGACCCGGCCGATCTTCGCCCGCGGGGAGCACGGGTGAGCGATCCGGGCCTCGCCCTGGCCGGCGTCTCGGCCGCGTACCGGGGGTCGACGGTGCTGCACGAGGTGGACCTGACCGCCGCCCGGGGCGAGCTGCTGGTGGTGCTCGGCCCGTCCGGGGCCGGCAAGTCGACAGTGCTGCGGGTCGTCGCCGGCCTGGAGCCGGTCACCGCCGGCCGGATCCGCATCGCCGGCCGCGACGTCACCGCCGAGCGTCCGGGCCGGCGCAACGTGTCGATGGTCTTCCAGTCGTACGCGCTCTTCCCGCACCTGAGCGTCGCCGAGAACATCGCGTTCGGCCTGGAGGTACGCGACACGCCCCGCGCGGTGGCCCGGGAGCGGGCCCGCGCGGCGGCCGAGACCGTCGGCTGCGCCACCCTGCTGGACCGCCGGCCCGGGCAGCTCTCCGGCGGCGAACGGCAGCGGGTGGCGCTGGCCCGGGCGCTGGTGCGCGAGCCGGACGTGTTCCTGCTCGACGAGCCGCTCTCCAACCTCGACCAGGCGCTGCGGGTGCAGATGCGCGCCGAGCTGCGGGCCCTACACGACCGGCTGGGCGCGACGATGGTGCACGTCACCCACGACCAGACCGAGGCGCTGGTGCTCGCCGACCGGATCGCCGTGCTGCGCGACGGGCGCATCGAGCAGGTCGGCACCCCCGACGAGATCTGGCGCACCCCGGCCACCACCTTCGTCGCCCGCTTCGTCGGGTCCCCGGCGATGAACCTGCTGCCCGCCGGAGGGCCGCTCACGCCCGGCGGCACCGCGCCGGTCGACCGGGCCGGCGCGGGCGAGCTGGAGATCGGCTTCCGGCCGGAGGCGGTCGTCCTGGACGCGCCCGACGGCGCGGCGGCCACCGTCGACCGGGTCGAGGTGGTCGGCGAGGACGCGTACGCGTACCTGACCCTCGCCGGCGGGCACCCCGTCGTCGCCCGGGTGCCCGCCGCCCGCCGGCCCGGAAGGGGCGCGCCGGTACGCGTCGGCGTGCGCTGGGCCGACGTGCACGTCTTCCACGCCGGCTCCGGGCGCCGGTACGCCCCGTGACGGGCACGGACCGCCGCTCGCGCCGGCAGCTGGCGCTGATGCTGACGCCGTACCTGGTCGGGCTGGTCGGGCTGGTGCTGCTGCCCGCCGCGGTCACCCTGGCGCTGGCCTTCACCGAGTACGACCTGCTGCGCCCGCCGCGCTGGGTGGGGCTGGACAACTTCGCGGCGCTGCTGGCCGACCCGGTGTTCCGGGTGTCGCTGACCAACTCGCTGGTCTTCGCGCTGGTGGCCGTACCGCTGCGGGTGCTCTTCGCGCTCGGCCTGGCGCTGCTGCTGCACCGCCGCGCGGTCGGCGTCGGCGGCGCCCGCACCGCGGCGGTGCTGCCGACCGCGGTGCCGGAGATCGCCTACGGGCTGCTCTGGCTCTGGCTGCTCAACCCGCTCTACGGCCCGATCAACCAGCTGCTGCGCACGGGCGGTGAGAACGGGCTGACCGCGCTGGGACGCACCCCGCCGCAGTGGCTCACCGACCCGACCGACGCCCGCGCGGCGATCGTTCTGATGAGCCTGTTCACCGTCGGGGAGACCTTCGTGGTGCTGCTGGCCGCCCGCCGCGCGCTGCCCCGCGACGTCTACGAGATGGCGGCGATCGAGGACGCCACCGGCTGGGACGTGTTCCGCCGGGTCACGCTGCCGCTGATGGCGCCCGTGCTGGGGCTGCTGGCGGTGCGCGACGCCATCCAGAGCCTGCACTTCTCCTTCGTGCCGGCCTTCGTGGTGACCGACGGCGGCCCACCCCCGTACGCCACCACCTACCTGTCGCTGTTCGTCTACCGCACCGGCTTCGAGTACCTGCGCTACGGCTACGCCGCCGCCGCGACCCTGGTGATGATCCTGCTGACCGTGGCGGCGGTGCTGGTGCAGTGGCGGCTGATCCGCCGCTACCGGGCGTTCTACCGGCTCTGAGGCCACCGGCGCCGACCCGATAATCCCGGGCGCCGGCCCCGGGAGCCGTGGCATGATCGCGCACTGCGTCGGCCGGGTGGCGGCGCGCGAGGAGGACGGCATGGAGTTCGAGGTACGCCGGATCGGGCCGGAGTCGACCGCCGAGGCGGCCGACGTGCTCGCCGACGCCTTCGACGGGTACCCCTGGATGGCCTGGACGGTGGCCGCCGACCGGCACCGAGAGCGGCTGGGGGCGATGTTCGCCGGCACCGTGGCCGCCGTCGGGCTGCCCTACGGCGACGTCTGGGCGGCGGTGGACGCCGACGGCCGGCCCGCGGCGGTGGCGGTCTGGCTGCGCCCGGACCGGCCGGTGCCGGACGAGGTCTGGGCCGGTGTCGCGGCGCGCAACGCCGAGCTGGCCGGCGACCGGCAGTCGGCGCTGCACGCCGCCGACGCCGCCTGCGCCTCCCTGCGGTCGGCCGAGCCGGCGTTCCTGCTCGCCACCGTCGGCGTGCGCCGGGCCGACCAGGGCCGGGGGCTGGGCGCCCGGGTGCTGCGACCCGGCCTCGCCGAGGCCGACCGCGCCGGCCTGCCCGCCGTGTTGGAGACCTCGTCGGAGCCGAACGTGCGGTTCTACCGGCGGCTGGGCTTCGCGGTCACCGGCCAGGCCCGGGTGCCCGACGGCGGGCCCGACGTCTGGGCGATGCGGCGGCCGGCCGCCGGCGAGCGGGTGTAAGGGCGGCCCGCCCGGGTAGCCGCCGGGAATGGAGCTGGTCGAGGAGTCGCCGTACCGCTTCCGGATCGACCGGCACGACCCGATGCGGGTGCCGGGGGTGGTGTTCGCGTCCCGGTCCCTGCTGCCCGACGCCGGGGAGGACAGGTCGCTGGAGCAGGTCGCGAACGTCGCCACGCTGCCCGGCATCGTCGACGCCTCGTACGCCATGCCCGACGTGCACTGGGGCTACGGGTTCCCGATCGGCGGGGTGGCCGCCACCGACGTCGCGAAGGGCGGCGTGGTCTCGCCCGGCGGGGTGGGCTTCGACATTTCCTGCGGCGTCCGGCTGCTCGCCGCCGACCTCGACCGCGACGGGCTGCGGCCCCGGCTGGACGCACTGATGGACGGGCTGGGCGAGGCGACCCCGCGCGGCATGGGCAAGGGCGCGGTGTGGCAGCTGTCGACGCGCGCGGAACTCGACGCGGTGCTGCGCGGCGGCTCCCGCCACGCGGTGGAGCGCGGCTTCGGCGTCGAGCGGGACCTGTACCGCTGCGAGGACGCCGGCGCCGTCGGCGACGCCGATCCGGCGCGGGTCAGCGAGCGGGCGATCGAGCGCGGCGCGCGCCAGGTCGGCAGCCTCGGCTCCGGCAACCACTTCCTGGAGGTGCAGGCCGTCGAGGAGGTGTACGACGACACCGCCGCCACCGCCTTCGGGCTGCGCCCCGGCCAGGTCTGCGTGATGATCCACTGCGGCTCCCGGGGGCTGGGCCACCAGATCTGCACCGACTACGTGCGCAAGATGGAGAAGGTGATGGCCCGCCACGGCATCGAGGTGCCGGACCGCCAGCTCGCCTGCGCCCCGGTCACCTCCGACGAGGGCCGCGCCTACCTGGGCGCGATGGCCGCCGCCGCCAACTATGCCCGGGCGAACCGGCAACTGCTGACCGACGCCGCCCGGAAGGTCTTCGCCCGGGTCACCGGCAGCCGGCTCGACCTGGTCTACGACATCTCGCACAACCTCGCGAAGATCGAGACGCACGGCGTCGACGGCGAGCGGCGGGCGCTGTGCGTACACCGCAAGGGGGCCACGCGCGCGCTGCCGCCCGGCCACGACGACCTGCCCGACGACCTGCGGGACGTGGGCCAGCCGGTGCTGATCCCCGGCTCCATGGGCACCGGCTCGTACGTGCTCACCGGCGTGCCGGGGTCGCCGGCCTTCGCGTCCACCTGCCACGGGGCCGGCCGGGTGCAGAGCCGCAAGCAGGCCGTGCGGTCGGAGCGCGGGCTGGACCCGCGTGCCCAGTTGGAGTCGCAGGACATCGCGGTGCGCGGGGCGTCCCGGCGCGGCCTGGCCGAGGAGATGCCGACGGCGTACAAGGACGTCTCGGCGGTGGTGGCCGCCGCCGAGGGCGCCGGGCTCTGCCGGAAGGTGGCCCGGCTGGTCCCGCTCGGCGTGGTGAAGGGCTGAGCGGCACGCGGCGTGGTACGGGGCCGAGCGGCACGCGGTGTGGTGCGGGGCCGGGCGGGCGGCTCACACGTCCAGCGTCACCGCGCAGCACCAGCCCTCGCCGTCGGGGCCGAAGCGCAGCCCGTGCAGGGAGACGGCCTTCGGCACCGCGCCGACCAGCTCGACGGCGTCGGTGTCCGCCGTGCGCCAGCGCACCACCAGGCCGCCGGCGCCGTCGTCGGCCACGTCGGTGCGCAGCGGCAGCTCACCCGCCGTCTCCATCCGGAAGATCACCTCGTCGAGTACGCCCACCAGCAGGTCCGCGTCGTCGCCGGGCGGTGCGCGGAACTCCCGCCGTGGGCCCGGCCGCGCCCCGGCGGGGTCGACGAACGTGCCGACCAGCGCGGCGACCGCCTCGGCGACGCACTCCTCCCGGCTCGGCGCCCACGCCTCGATGCGGACGTCGGCGGTGTGCGGCAGGCGGCGGTGCCCCCGCCCGGGTCGTCGCTGCATGCCCCGATCCTCCGCCACGGGGGCGCCGCGCGACGGCCGGTTCAGTTCAGCCCGAGCCGGGCGATCGGCTCGACGAGCTCGCGTTCCTCGTACGCGAGGTGGGACAGCAGCGTGTCGCTGAGCAGGTCGACCGCCGCGCGGAGCTCGGCCATCCCGTCGGCGACGGAGACGAACGCGACCAGCGCCCGGTCCACCCGCTCCAGCACGTCGTGGATCGCGTGGTGCTCCTGCTCCAGCCGGTCCAGCACCGGGGCGAGGCGGGCGTCGCCCCGGCGCAGGTGCGGGAAGATGCCCCGGTCCTCCAGCGTGTGGTGGGTGGTGACCACCCGGCAGTACGACTCGCAGTACGTGCCCAGGGTCCACTTGTTCTGCCGGATGGTCATCGTGTTGATGTGCGAGCGGGCCGTGCCCGCGTCGACCAGCCCGGCGCCCACCTGCTCCACCAGGTCGTACAGCCGGGTCAGCTCGGCGCGCAATCCGTCGTGCACGTCGATCAGGTGCTGGGCGCCGGCCTGGTCGTGCGGGGTGTAGGTGCGTGCCGGGTCCGGCGCGGGGCCGGTGGGCCGCGTGGTCTCGTCCCATACCCGGATCGCGCTGCGGCGCACGCCGTCATCGGGCGTCGGGACGACGGCGAAGGATCCGGCGCCGGCGGGCGGGCGGGCAGCGGCCGGCGCCTCCGCCGGGGCCGGCCCGGGCGTCGCCGGGGCCGCGGCGGGCGCGGCGCCGGCCGCGCGCTCGCCGGCCACGAGTTCGCGTACGGCGGGGGCGACCTCGGCGGCGAAGCGCCGCAGGTCCTCGGGGTCGTCGCTGCCCAGGATGAAGGTGCTTATCCCGTCGCTGAGCGCGAGGTTCGCCAGCTCCTCGGCCCACTGCTCGGCGGGGCCGTCGAGCGGTCCCCGGCCGACGGGGGCGAAGCGGCCGGTGACGTTGAGCAGGCGGCGCACGTCGGCCGGGTCGCGGCCGGCCTCCCGGGCGGAGTCGTCGATGATCGTGTTGCCCCTGCCGAGGTCGCCGGGTTGCAGGTAGCCCAGCGACGGCAGCCACCCGTCGGCCCGGCTGCCGGTCAACGCCAGCATCCGCGGCTTGTACGCGCCGAGCCAGATGCCCACGTCGTGGGCGGGGGCGGGGCCCCGCTTCGCGCCGAGGACCCGGTGGAACTCGCCGTCGACCCGGACGCCGCCGCGCGCCTCGACGTCCCAGACCTGGCGGATGACGTCGATCGCCTCGGCCAGGGCCCGCACGCCCTGCCCGGGGGAGAGCCGGCGCCCGCCCATCGCCTCGATGGCCTCCCAGAACGCGCCGGCGCCCAGGCCGAGCTCCACCCGGCCACCGCTGAGCAAATCGAGACTCGCCACGCTGCGGGCCAGGACGGCCGGCGGCCGCAGCGGCAGGTTCGTCACGTTGGCGGCCAGCCGCACCGCGCCGGTGCGGGCCGCCACGAAGCTCATCAGCGTCCACGTGTCGAGGAACGCGGGCTGGTACGGGTGGTCCTGGAAGGTGACCAGGTCGAACCCGACCTGCTCGGCCAGCACGGCGAGGCCCACCACCCGCCCGGGCTCGGCGTTGCCGGGCGTCAGGAACGCCCCGAAGGCCAGCGGATGGCCGTAGTCGCCCATGTCGGTACTCCCTTCCGCCCCGCAGCCTCTCACGCGGCTCGGGGCGGCTCCTGAGCCGTCCGGCGAATCGATGCCGGCACCGCGCTCCGTGCGGCCCGTGCCGCCCGCCGCCGGGCACTGCGGGTGCCGCCACACGGCGTACGGTCGGCGGATGCGGATCGTGAAGTTCACCCACTCCTGCGTCCGGCTGGAGCACGACGGCGGCGTGCTGGTCATCGACCCCGGCACCTGGAGCGAGCCACGGGCCCTGGCCGGCGCGGACGCCGTGCTGGTCACCCACGAGCACACCGACCACGTCGACGTGCTCCGGCTGGCGGGTCTCGGCGTGCCGGTCTTCGCGCCGGAGGGCGCCGTCCTGCCCGACCTGGCGCCGCTGTCCGTGACCAGGGTCGGCGCCGGTCAGCGGTTCACCGCCGCCGGCCTCACCGTGACCGCGCTCGGCGGCCGGCACGCCACCATCCACGGCGGCCAGCCCGACTGCGCCAACCTGGGCTACCTCGTGGGCGACGCGGTCTACCACCCGGGCGACTCCCTGCACCGGCCGGACCGGCCGGTTGAGACGCTGCTGGTCCCGGCACAGGCATCCTGGCTGAAGCTCACCGAGGCGATCGACTTCGCCACCGCCGTCGGGGCCGAGCGGGTGTTCCCGATCCACGACGCGCAGCTCAACGAGCGCGGCCTGACCAGCGTGAACGGCTGGTTCGCCGAGACCGTGCCCGGCTATCGCCACCTGGCGCCGGGGGAGTCCGCCTGACCGGTGACCCCACTCAGGGGTGATCTCCACCGACACCGGCCGTGTCGTCCACGGACGAACTGCTATACGGTCGCGGGGTGAGGGTCGAAGAACACTGGTGGAACGGCGACACGTCGCAGCGTGGGCGTCGGGACGTGTACATCCGTACCGACGGGCAGCGATGGGACGTACAGGTACGGATCGGCGGCGAGTCAGGCCGCTCCCGGGTGCAGGAGTGCCCCGGTCGGACGTCGGCGGTCATTCTGGCCGGCGCGTGGCGCGGCAACCACCCCGCCTGGCGCGAGGTGTCCGACTGACGGCGACCGCCGGCCTCGGGCGGTGACAACCGGTCGCGGCCGGCGTTGACCGGGCTGCTCCCTCCGACGTTGGTTACGCTCAGGTGACCACGGCGGGGGGAGCAGCATGAGCGGCGGAACCGTTGCGGCGGTGATGCCGGCTGCGTTCATCGGTCACGGCAGCCCGATGAACGCGCTGGAACTCAACCGCTACACGCAGGCGTGGCGCGCCTTCGGGCGGGCGGTCCCGCGGCCCCGGGCGATCCTGGTCGTGTCGGCCCACTGGTACATCGGCGCCACCGCCGTCACCGCGATGCCCCGGCCGAGGACGATCCACGACTTCTACGGCTTCCCGCCGGAGCTGTTCGACGTCGACTACCCGGCGCCCGGCCTGCCGGAGCTGGCGGAGGAGATCGCCGACGTGGCCCGTCCCACCTGGGTGGGGGCGGACGTCGACTCGTGGGGGATCGACCACGGCACCTGGTCGGTGCTCACCCACGCGTTTCCCGACGCGGACGTCCCGGTCGTCCAGTTGAGCATCAACGCGTTCAAGGACCTGGACTACCACCTGGACCTGGGCGCGCGGCTCGCCCCGTTGCGCGAGCGCGGAGTGCTCGTCGTGACCAGCGGCAACGTGGTGCACAACCTGCGGGGGGTGGACCCGCGCATGGTCGACGAGGGCTTCGACTGGGCGCGGCGGTTCGACGAGGCGGCGAAGGACGTCATGCTCGGCGAGCCGACCGAGGCGGCCACGCTGGACGCCCACCGTGACTTCGGCCGGGCCGTGCCGACGCCGGACCACTTCGTCCCGTTGCTCTACCTCGCCGGCCTGGCGGGCGCCGCCGGCGACGGCGCGCAGGTGCTGGTGGACGGGTACGCGTACGGGTCGCTGTCGATGACCGCCTACACGGTGGGCTCGCCCTGCCCTACCGAGGCCCCGCTGGCCGGCGCACCCGCACTGCCGACCGACGTGCCGATCGACTCCTCCAACATCTGACGGCCACCGTCCGGCCGCCGCCGCTGTGGGCCGCCGCCCGTCGGCTTCCCCGGCTGGTGTCGGCGGGGCGGCGGGGCGGCGGGACGAGGGTTCAGCCGGTCGTGGGCGCCGGCTCGGCGACCGGTCCGCACGGCTGGGCCCTCATCCGTCGCCGCCGCGTCCGTCAGCGGCCCTTGACGACCTCGATCAGCTGGTCCAGCGCGGCGCTCCAGCCCTCGAGAAAGCCCATCTCCTCGTGCGACTTCTTCGCCGAGGCGTCGGCGTGGATCGCCGTGGCCGTGTACTTCGTGCCATTGCCGGTTGGCTCGAGCTTGATGATCGCGGTGAACGGGAAGCCGTCGCTGACCTGGGGGCGGAAGCCGGGGCCCAGCCCCGAGGTGAAGATCAGCGTCGATCCTTCCTCGACGAGGAGGATGCAGCCGGTGTTCGGGTACTCCTCGCCCTCGGGCGAGCGCATCACCGTGTTGAACCTGCCGCCGGGCTGGAGGTCGATCTCGCAGGACGAGGTCGACCAGGGCCGCGGGGCGAACCACTGCACGACCAGCTCGGGCGTGGTCCAGGCCTTCCAGACCAGCTCGGGCGCGACGTCGACGGTGCGCTCCAGGACGAGGTCGAGATTCGGGTTCACGCTCGGGTAGGCGGTCATGTCTGCTGCTCCTTCAGGTCGTGGAGAAAAGAGTCGAGCTGGTCGAGGCGCCGGGACCACGTCGCGCGCTGACCGGCGAGCCAGGTGTCGACGTGCTCGAGCGGCTGGGGGGCGAGCCGGTAGGTCCGCACCCGCCCCTTCTTCTCCGACGTCACCAGGCCGGAGCGCTCGAGGACGCCCAGGTGCTGGGTGAACGACGGCAGTGCCATGTCAAACGGACGAGCGAGCTCGCTGGTTGTCGCGGGCCCGCGGCCGAGGAGCTCGACGACCCGGCGGCGGGTCGGGTCCGACAGCGCGTGGAACACGCCGTCCAGGGTCCCGTCGTCCCTCCGGTCTCCGGCGCCCGATTGCTTAGGCATGAACCTAAGTATGCCCGCGCCCCATACTTAGGTCAAGCCCTAAGTGAAGCGGTCTGGTCCCGATCCGTCCGCGTCGGTCATGCTGGGGGGCATGACCGACGCCGGCGCCCCGGAACCACTCACCCTCAACGTGTACTGCCGGCTCACGGTGGCCGTGACCGATCCGCAGGTGCTCACCGACCACGCGGTGGCCGACCTGCGGGCCGCGGACATCGACTGGTCGGCGGAGGAGGACGACCTCGAAACGGCGGTGGCGGACCTGCGCAACGACGTCGTGGTGTCGCTGGCGTCGCTCGTGGACATCAGCCGGATGGTCGACGGACTGCCGGGCGTGGCGGCGAAGGGCGGGCTGTGCTGGGCCGAACCCGGCCCGCCCCGCGAGGCCGTCTGGCGCGCCGAGTAGGCCGTGTGTCGGTCCCGGACACTCCGGCGTCGCCCGAGGTGTCGACGGCACTCATGTCCACTGTGCCCGGCGTCACGTTAGCGTCTGCGCACGCCGGCACGACGCCCCCGCTGGCGGACAGGAGAGCGCCATGACCGCACCGCTGAAGGCCACCGCCGCCCTCGTCACCGCCCTGCTGCTCGTCCTCACCACCGCGGCCCCCGCCCAGGCCGCCACCCCGGCCACCAAGGCGCCGGTCGCCGGCACCCTGCGCGCCTACGACGTCTCCGGCGTGTACGTCGCCGGCGTCTCCTCCGGTGGCTACATGGCCACCCAGCTCCACGTCGCCTACTCGTCCCGGATCCGGGGCGCGGCGGTCTTCGCCGCGGGGCCGTACTACTGCGCGCAGAACAACGTCGCCCAGGCGCTCGACGGCTGCGGCGACAACGTGTACCCGACGAACGTCCCCGCCCTCCAGGCGTACACCCGGACGTGGGCCTCGTACGGCTGGGTCGACCCGGTGGGCAACCTGTCCGGCGATCCCGTGTACGTCTTCCACGGCAACGGCGACACCGTGGTCAGGAAGTCCGTGACCGACGACCTGGTCCGCTACTACCAGCACTTCGGTGCCAGCGTGCAGTACGACAGCGGCTCGCCGGCCGGCCACGCCTGGGTCACCCCGTACGGGACCCTCGGGTGCGCCGTCACCGCGTCGCCGTTCCTGGCCGACTGTGGCAGCGACCCGCAGAACGCCCTGCTGCGCAAGCTCCTCGGCAGCGTGCGGGCGCCGAACACCGGCCCGCTGGGCGGCAGCCTGATCCGGTTCAGCCAGCACACGTACGCGGTCAACGGCTGGGCACCCGGGCTGAGCATGGGGGCCGACGGGTTCGCCTACGTGCCGGCCTCCTGCGCCGCCGGACGGTCGTGCCGGCTGCTCGTGGCCCTGCACGGCTGCCTCCAGGGCCACGGCGCGGTCGGCACCGCCTTCGTGGACCGGGCGAACCTCAACCAGTACGCCGACACCAACGACCTGATCGTGCTGTACCCGCAGGCGAGCACCGCCGCCACGAACCCGAACGGCTGCTGGGACTGGTGGGGTTACCTCGGCGCGACCAACTACCCGATCAAGGGCGGCGCCCAGCTGGAGACGATCATGAACATGGTGCGCCGGCTGGACGGCTGAGCCGCGCGGGCGGGGCCCTCAACGGGGCCCCGCTCAGGCCGGCGCGTCGCTGCCCACCAGGCGGGCGTCGGCCGCGGCCTGACCGTCGACGTCTCCCGCCTCCTCGCAGACGCCCGCCGCGTCCGCCCAGTGCCGCCGGGCCTCGTCGGCGTCGTCGAGGGCCGCCGCGGCGTCGCCCAGGTGCAGCAGGGTCCGCCCCAGGCCGGCCGTCGGTCGCCCGTCGCGCAGCCGCAGGCTCTCCGCCAGCATCTCGTACGCCTGCCGGGCCTGGGCCGGCGTGGCGGCCAACAGCGCGGCCCCCGCGTTGAGCAGCGCGGCGGCCCGGTTGGTCGGATCGGCCACGGAGTCGTACTCGCGCAGCGCCGCCCGCCACGACTGCGCCGCGTCGAGGTGCTCGCCGAGCCCGGCGTGCACCAGCACCAGGTTGGTCAGCGCCGCCGCGTAGCCCCGGGCGTCGCCGAGCGCGCGGAAGGCGTTCGCCGCGCGGACCAGGTGGCGGTGCGCGACCTCCAGCTCCCCCCGGGCCAACCGGGCGGCGCCCAGGCCCAGATCGGTCAGCGCGTGCCCGGCCCGGTCCCCCGCGGAGCGGTGCCGCCGCGACAGCTCCAGGTGCTCCACCGCGTCGTCGAACTGCCCCAGGTCCAGCAGCACCAGGCCCAGGTTCATCCGCGCCTGCGCGGTGCCGCGCCGGCCCCGCTCCGCCACCGCCAGGCTGAGCGCCGTCGCCGCCCCCTGCGGGTCGTGCCGGCGGCGGCGCAGCACCCCCAGCTCGTTGTGCGCCCAGCCGGCGATCTCCGGCCGGTCGTCGGCCGTGGGCGTGGCGAGCACCGTGCGGCACACCTCCGCCCACTCGTCGAGCCGCTCGGCGTGGGCGAGCCAGCCGCACAGCGCCACCGCCAGGCGGAACCACCAGCGGCGTACCCGGCGCGGCAGGGTCTCCGCCGCGCCCGCCGGCACCCGGACCACGGCCAGCAGCAGCTCCTGGTGCAGGTCGAACCAGCCGTACGGGTCGTCGTCCAGCGCCAGCGTCGGCTCCCGGTCCGGCGGCGAGCCGACCACGGCGAGGCTCGCGGCGTGCCGCTCGGCCCGGCGGGCCAGGTGCCGGGTGAGCCGGGCCTGGGCGGCGACCCGCCGCCGCGCCGGCTCCGCGTCGCGCAGGTGCATCCGGGCGTACGGGGCCAGCAGCGGGCGCACCTCGTAGCGGTCGCCGGGCGCGCCGGTGACGAACCCGCCGGTGGCCAGCTCGTGCAGCAGGGCGGCCACCCGGTCCGGGCGACGACCGGCGAGCGCCGCGAGAGTCGGCCGGTCCAGCGGCACCGGGCTCAGCGACATCAGCCGCCACAGTCGCCCCGCCTCGCCGCCGAGCGCGTGGTACGCGGTGTCCCGCGCGGTCACCAGCAGGGTCGCCGGGGAGGCGGCGACGTGCTGGTGCGGGGGCGTGTCGACGGCGCGGCGCAGCGCGTCGAGCACGTCCGTGTGCCGCCACCCGTGCTGTGCCGTACGCCGGCCCAGCTCCGCGACCGTGCGGGGCTGCCGCCCGCAGAGTTCGACGAGGGCGCGTACCGCCGGGTCGGTGCGCGGGTCCGGGCGGTGCGGCCGGGCGACGGGCGCGGTGGCGCCCGCGGCGGCGAACAGCTCGACGGCGTCGTCGGCGTCCGGCTCGGCGAGCCCGTGCGCCACCACCCCGTCCAGCGCGGCCAGCGCTCCCGTGCCGGCCAGCAGCAGGCGGCACGTCCGCGCGGTCGGCGGCAGCAGCGGCCGGACCTGGGCCGGGTCGTCCACGTTGTCCAGCACCACGAGGATCGCCCGGCCGTCGAGCTGGCCGCTCAGCTCGTCGACGGCGTCGGCGAGGTCGTCGGCGCGCCCCGACGCCGGCGGCCGGGTGCCGAGGATCCGGGCCAGGGCGGTCAGCACCTGCCGGGCGTCGTGCCGCCGGCCGCCCCGGCGCAGGTCCAGGTAGTACTGGCCGTCGGGGAAGTCGTCCCGGCACAGGTTGGCGGCCTGGATCGCGCAGGCCGAGGTGCCGACGGCCCGCCGGCCGACCACCGCCACCGCGTGTTCCTTCTCCAACAGGCCGATGATCGCGTCGACGTGCCCGTCCCGCCCGGTGAACCCGGCCGGCCACGGCAGGGTGGGCGCGCCGGCGGCGGGTGTGGCCTCGCCGTCGTCCGGCGTCGCGGCCTGTTGCCGCTGGCGGCGCCACTCCACGATCATCGCGGCGGCGAGGCCGAGCACGATCACCCCGGCGCTGGCGGAGCCGAGCTGGGCGACGGAGAGCTCGGAGAGCAGGTTGCCGGTGACGTTGCCGAGCACCGCGCTGACCGTGCCGCCGACCACGCCGCCGATCGCGAGCAGCAGGCTCAGCCGCCGGGGCCGCCGCGAGCGGCGGGCCGGCCCCGGCGGCGTCACCGCACGCCCCCGGCGACCAGGCCGGCGACGAGCTGGCGGCGGGCCAGCACCACCAGCAGCACCGGCAGGATGGAGGCGATGACCGAGCCGGCGGCCAGCGCCCCGCTGTTGGCCGCGAAGCCCCGGGTCTGGCCGGCGAGGAACAGCCCCAGCGGCAGCGCGCCCGACCCGCTGAACAGCAGACCCACCACCAGGTCGTTCCACACCTGCACGAACTCCAGCACCGCGACCGCCACCACGGCCGGGCGGTTGTGCCGGGCGAGCAGCCGCAGGGTGCCCCACCAGTGCCGCCCGCCCACCCGGGCCGCCCGCACCTGCTCGGCGGGCAGGTCCGCGAACGCGTTGCGCAGCACCAGCACGGCGAACGGCACGCCCAGCGCGACGTGCACCAGCGCCAGGCCGCGCGCCGTGCCCGAGGAGAGCACCACGCCGAGCACCTCGTTGACCGGCCCGGCGATCACCTGCACCGGCACGATGCTGGCGGCCATCAGCAGCAGCCCGGTGGCCTGGGCGGGTGGCCCGCTCAACCAGGCCAGCGGGTACGCGGCGAGCAGCGCGACGCCCAGCACCACGGCGGTGACCACGGTCGCCAGCACCAGCGTGAAGCCCAGCGTGCGCCACAGCTCGGTGCCGGTCAGCAGGTCCCGGTAGGAGTCGAGGCCGGGCGGGCCCCACCACCAGCCCCGGGCCGCCGCGTCCACCGCGCCGTGCAGCGAGGTGGCGAGCAGCACCCCGAGCGGCACCAGCCAGGCGAGCGCCGCGCCCGCCACCAGCAGCCGGATCGTCCGGCGCGGCGCCGGCGCCACCGGCTCGGGCGCGACGGGCACCGGGTCCCGGGGCGGCGGCCACGCCTGCCGCACGAACAGCGCCGCGACCAGCATGCCGGCGGCCACCGCCACCAGCCAGACCACGCCGAGCGCGGCGCCCTCGCCGGTGGTGGCGCCGTTGGAGGTCTGCCAGACCCGCAGCGCGAGCACCGACGCCTCGTCGCGTACCGAGCCGGGCGTCATGACCAGGATCAGGTCGAACGTCCTGGCGGTGCCGAGCGCCGCCAGGGTGAACACCACCGCCACGGTGCGCAGCAGCAGTGGCCGCCACTGCGCGTCCCAGAGCACGTCGCGGCGGTTGCCGCCGTAGGCGCGCACCGCGTCGGCGAGGCTGGGCGGCACCGCGTCGAGGGCGGCCCGGAACACCAGCACGGCCAGCCCGACCCACGCCCACACGAACGCCGACATCAGCGCCACCGTGACCAGGCGGGGGCCGAGCAGTTGCGGGGCGTCGGCCGCCGAGCGGCCGGTCAGCGTCGCGGCGACCAGGGTGGCCAGCCCGCGTTCCGGGTCCGGGTCGTACATCAGCCGGAAGGTGACCCCGGTGACCACCAGCGGCAGCGCGGTGGGCACCACCAGGATGAGGCGGACCAGCCCGCCCTCCTGCGAGCGACGCGAGGCGGCGGCGAGCAGGTATCCCAGCACGGTGACCACCGCCGGCACCAGCAGCGCCCAGAGCAGCGTGCGTCCCACCACGGCGCCGGTGCCGGGCGCGGACAGCGCGGTGCGGAAGTGCTCCGCGCCCACCCACCGGCCGTCGGTGGTGACGCTGGCGTGCAGCGTACGCAGCACCGGCCACGCCACCAGCCCGCCGAGCAGCAGCAGGGCGGGCAGCAGCAGCGCCGAGGTGGCCCCCGCCGCCGGGTAGGCGCGCCCGCGCCGGGGCGGCCCGACGTCGTCGAGGACCGCCAGCTCGCCCAGGACCCGGCTCACCGGCCGCCGCCCGCCGCCCGGGCCGCCGCCGCCAGTTGCCCGACGGCCCGGCTGGTCGCCCTGCCGGCGGGGACCCCGTCGGTGACGTCGGCGAAGAAGTCCTGCATGATCCGCCACATGCCCACCCCGTCGGAGCCGGTGAACGGGCCCGGCAGCCGGTCGGAGAGGTCGAAGCGCACCGCCTCGGCCGTGCGGAGCTCGGCGGCGAGGCGGCGGCGGACGGGGTCGCGGTAGTCGTCCAGCGGCACGGACACGTTGGGGGAGAGGTAGCCGCCGGCGCGCAGCCACGGCTGGAACGCGGAGCCGTCGCTGAGCCAGCGCACCAGCTCCGCCCCGCGGGCCGAGCCGGCGAACGCCACGGCGGCGTCACCGCCGACGATCAGCGGTCTGTCGGCCACCCGGGCGCCGGGGAAGCGGAAGGTCTCCGGCTGCTCCGGGCCCCGGCGGAACCGGCGGCTGACGTCGTCGACGAAGTCGGCCTCGAAGAGCATCGTCGCCCGCCGGTGGTGCACCACCTGGATCACCGACTCCTCGTACTGGGTGAGCAGGGCCCGGCGGCCGCCGCCGGGGAACGCGCCGTCGACGCCCCACAGCTCGGCGAGCCGGTCCAGCGCCGTGTGCACCGAAGGGCTCCGCCAGTCGGCCTCGCCGCGCGCCAGCGCCTCGTAGTAGCCGGGCGGGGCCACGTCGGCGAGCACGTTCTCGAACCAGTCGGTGAGCACCCAGCCGTCGGCCGCGCCGATGGCCAGCGGTGCCGGGCCGTCGCCCGACCGGGCCCGCGCGCCGAGCCGCCGGGTGAGCGTCACGAGCTGGTCCCAGGTGCGCGGGGGCGCGGGGAGCATCGACGGGAAGTACCAGAACAGCGACTTGTGGGCCGCCTTGACCCAGACGCCGTAGTGGCGCCCGTCGGCGGAGAGCAGGTCGGCCATGCCGGGCGGGAGGGCGTAGCTGGTGGCGGGGGTCAGCTCGCGCAGCCAGCCGCGCCGGGCGTACTCGACGACCAGCCCCGACCGGGGCAGGATCGCCACGTCGGGGCTGGTGCCGGCCAGCTGGCGGGCGCGCAGGAACGCGTCGATGTCGTTGCCGGCGCTGATCACCTGCACGTCGGCGCCGTAGTTGCCCACGACCTCGCGGAAACGGGCCAGCTCGCCGCCGCTCCACACGACCGCGACCTGGACCGCCGGCGGCGTGGTGGCGCAGCCCGCGACGGCGGTCGCGCCGGCCGCGGCGGCGGCCCGCAGCAGGGTACGGCGGCTCAACCACGCCGCCGGCGCGGCCCGGCCCACCGGCGTCACCCGCCCACCTCGGCGGCGACCGGCACGTCGGCCAGCGCGCCCGGGTCGGCCGTGCACACCAGCACCGCGACCCCCGGGGTGTCCGGCGGGGAGAGCCGGCCGACCAGGTCGGTCAGCCGCCCACCGCCGGCCGGCCCGGTCGGCAGGTCGATCACCAGCACCTCGGGCAGGCAGACCACCGCCCGGGCGAGCGCCACCCGGAACCGCTGCGCGTCCGACAGCAGGTGCGGTCGCAGCCCCAGCGTCGGGGCCAGCTCCAGCCGGTCGACCACCGTCGCCGTCCACGCGTCGGCCATCTCCCGCACCCGTTCCCGCCGGCGCTGGCCGTAGGCGATGTTGCGGCGCACGGTCAGGTGGGGCAGCAGCGCGCCGCCGGCCGGCACGTAGGCGATGCGGCGGTGCGGCGGCGGCAGGGCGGTCACCTCCCGGTCGCCGACCAGGACCCGGCCGGCGACCGGCGCGGCCAGCCCGCTGACCACCCGGGCGACGGCCGTGCCGACGGGCGGGGCGGCGACCAGGGCGGCCGTGGCGCCGGCGGCGATGTCGAGGGTCACCGCGGCGGCGCCAGGCACGGCGACGAGCTCGCACAGTCGTAACGTGGCCATCACCTCCGGTGACCGGGGCAGTCGGTCCCAGGGTCGCACAACCGGGCGACGACCCGCGCCCCCGTCACCGTCGCCTGTGGAACGGCGGCGTGGGGTCCCGGGTCGGGACCGCCCCACCGGGCGCGGCGGCCGGTCGGTGCTGGCGGCGCCGCGCCGCGTCGCATCGCGCCGGCGCGACCGCCGTCCGGTCAGCCGGACTGGCGGGGCGGCAGCCCGAGTCGCTCGCACGCCTCCCGGTACATCCGCACCACCTCCTGCCGGATCTGGGCGCGTTCGGTCAGCCGGTGGGCGAACGGCACCCGCACCGGGACCTCGATGTCGTCCACGGTCACGGCGAACTCCATCCCCTCGGCGTCCAGCCCGGTGGCGCGGGCCCGGGTGGCCGCCGGCTGCCCGCCGAGCGTGCGGCAGATGAGCACCGAGTCCCCGGCGTGGTCGTCGTTCATGTGCCGGCAGACGGCGGCGACCACGTCGGCGCCGAACGGGGCGCTCACGCCGCCGCCTCCGCGTCCGTGGCCGGCACGAGGTGCGACAGGGCGGCGAGGACCTCGGTGTTGTGCCGGTACGCCACGAGCACCTCGGCCCGCAGCGCGGCCCGGCCCTCCTCGTCGAGCGGGAGGGCGTCGAGCCTGGCCCGGTAGGCGTCCTTGTACGCCTTCGGGCTGGGGATCCGGTCGAACCGGTAGAACGCCGCCCCGGCGTCCCCGGTCAGCCCGTAGTGGCGGGCGAGCGACCGTCCGATGTGCAGGCCGCCGGAGAGGTCGCCGAGGTAGCGGGTGTAGTGGTGCGCGACGAACCGTTCCGGCGAGCCGGCACAGACCGCGCCGAGGCGCCCGGCGTAGGCGACCGTCGCCGGGGTCGGGTCGATCCGTCGGCGCCAGTCGGGACCGAGCAGGAACTCCAGGTCCGCGGCGAGGGCGGGCAGCCGGGTCAGCGCGTCGTCGACGAACGGGCCGGCGAGCGGGTCGTGGCGCATCGCCTCGGCGGCGCCCTCCAGTGCCTCGTAGATCACGTGGTGCTGCACCACCAGCGCGGTGTAGCCGGCGCGGTCCAGGTCGCCGGCGACCAGGGCGGAGACGTACCGCTGGGACTCGGCGCCCTGGTGGGCCTCCTGGCTGGCGGCCCGCAGTTCGGCCGAGAACGGGGTGCTGGTCGGGCTCATGTCTCCTCCAGGGTGACGCAAGGCCGGGTGGGTCGCCGTCGGGGAACGATCAAACGTTAGCCGGGTACGTGGTGGGGCACGACCGCGCCGTCGAGGCGACGCCGTGCGGTTGCCGTCCGCCGCTACCGTCCTGGCCGTGTGGAGATGGTGGCGCATCGATCCCCTGGGCGCGCGGCAGGTGTTGAGTGGTTTCCTGCTCGCCGTCGCTTCCACCATGGCGGTCGTCGTCCTGGCTCCGCTGGCGACGAGCCGGCTCGACGTCCGTGACGCCTTCGGCCTCGCCGGCGTGGTGGCCCTCCTCGCGCTGTGGATAACGCTGGTCGCCCGGTACTTCCTGGTCGGTGTGTACGTCAACGACAGTGGCCTGCGGTTGCGCTACACCTTCTCCACCCGGACCCTGCCGTGGTCGCGGGTGACCGGCTTCGTCGTGCGGCCCGCCGAGCTCCTCGGGGAGCCGACCGTCCGGGACGCCTGCTGGGTGCGCACGGCCGACGGCGCGGTCGAGACGCCGGTGCAGCGGCGGTCCCGGACGGCGGGCTGGCGCAAGAACATCGGCCCGGTGCTGCGTACGGAGGACTTCGACCGGATGGTCGCCCGGCTCGACGCCGAGCTGGCCGCCGCCCGCCGCGGTCAGGCCGGCGGGGGAGCGGTGCTGCGGTAGATCGCCGCCAGCCACACGTCGCGCAGCACGTCGACCACGTCGCGCTCGGCCACCGCCGGCCCGTCGCCGGCGAAGGTGGCGTACCAGACGCGCTCGTTCATCGAGTTGAGCGCGATGGCGAGGTCGCGGGCCGGGACGCCGTCGGGGGCCGCCCCGCGCCGCCGCTCGGCCACGATGGCGGTCTCGATCGCGTGCACCCAGCGCTCCAGCACCCTCGCCCAGAGCCGGCGCACCTCGGCGTTGGTGCCGCGCACCTGGGCACAGGCCAGCACCACCGCGCGGTGCGCGCCGAACGTCTCGTGGAACCGGTCGATCAGCTCCCGCCAGCGCGCCGGCGGGTCCTCGGCCAGCCGCTCCAGCACGTCCCCGGCGGCGGCGTCGGCCTCCTCGATGACCCGGTCCAGCAGCGTCAGCAGCACCGCGTCCTTGGACGGGAAGTAGAAGTAGAAGGTGGGCCGGGAGATGCCGGCCCCGCGCGCCAGGTCGTCGATCGAGATGTCGGCGAAGGCCCGCTGCCCCAGCAGCCGCTCGGCGGTCGCCAGGATGGCCAGCTCCCGCTCGTCGCCGACGGAGCGCGCCGCACGCCGTCCGCGCCCGGTCGCGCTGCCGGTGGCCGTACGGGCGGGTGTCATGCCCGGTGACTCTACACCGGATCAACACCGTGTCGATCGAACTCGACAGGGTGTTGACGAGCCTCGACAGCCGTGGCTAGTGTCCGGTGTCTCACCCGCGGACGGGAGACGAGATGGCCACCGACCACGTCGACGTGCTCATCGTCGGGGCCGGCCTGTCCGGCGTCGGCGCCGCCTGCCACCTGCGCCGCCACTGCCCCGAGAAGACGTACGCGGTGCTGGAGTCCCGCGACGCGATCGGCGGCACCTGGGACCTGTTCCGCTATCCCGGCGTCCGGTCGGACTCCGACATGTTCACCCTCGGCTACTCCTTCAAGCCGTGGACCGACCCGAAGGCCATCGCCGACGGCGACTCGATCCGCGAATACGTCCGCCGCACCGCCGACGAGTACGGCGTCACCGACCACATCCGCTTCCGGCACCGGGTGCTCCGGGCCGACTGGGACAGCGCGAGCGCCCGCTGGACGGTGCACGCCCACCGCGACGACACCGGCGAGACGGTCGCGCTGACCTGCTCCTTCCTGTTCACCTGCGCGGGCTACTACCGCTACGACGCCGGCTACACGCCCCACTTCCCGGGCGCCGACCGGTTCGCCGGGCGGATCGTGCACCCGCAGCACTGGCCGCAGGACCTCGACCACACCGGCAAGCGGGTGGTGGTGATCGGCAGCGGAGCCACCGCCGTGACCCTGGTGCCGGCGATGGCCGAGCGCGCCGCCCACGTGACCATGCTCCAGCGCTCACCCACGTACGTCATCGCGCTGCCCTCGCGCGACGTGCTGGCCGACGCGCTGCGGCGCTGGCTGCCGGCGAAGGCCGCGTATCCGGTGGTGCGCTGGAAGAACGTCCTGCTCTCCACCGCCAACTTCCAGCTCAGCCGGCGCGCCCCCGCCCTGGTCAGGAAGCTGCTGCTGCGCGCCGCCCAGGGCCGGCTGCCGGCCGGCTACGACGTCGACCGGCACTTCTCGCCCCGCTACGACCCCTGGGACCAGCGGCTGTGCGTGGTGCCCGACGGCGACCTGTTCACCGCGCTGGCGCGGGGGAGGGCGTCGGTGGTCACCGACACCATCGACACCTTCACCGAGCGGGGCGTCCGGCTCGCCTCCGGTGAGGAGTTGGCCGCGGACGTCGTCGTCACGGCCACCGGGCTCAACCTGCTGGCCCTCGGCGGCATGACGCTGACCGTGGACGGCGCCGAGGTGGAGTTGCCCGGCACCGTCGCCTACAAGGGGATGATGCTCTCCGGGGTGCCGAACTTCGCGATGACCCTCGGCTACACCAACGCCTCGTGGACGCTGAAGGCCGACCTGGTCGCCACCTACGTCTGCCGGCTGCTGCGGCACCTGGACCGCACCGGCCAGCAGGTCGTCACCCCGCTGCCGCCGCCCGACGGCGAGCTGGAGCCGATCATCGACCTTACGGCCGGCTACGTGCTGCGCAGCGTCGACGCCCTGCCCAAGCAGGGCGCCCGGGCGCCGTGGCGGCTGCACCAGAACTATCCCCGGGACGTCCTGCTGATGCGGCACGGCCGGCTCACCGACCCCGGCGTGCGGTTCTCCCGCGCCGGCACAGCGGAAAGGAGGACCATCCGTGCGTAGGTTCGTCTTCACCGGCGGCACGGCCGTGGTGACCGGCGCCGCCAGCGGGATCGGGGAGGCCCTCGTGCACGGGCTGGCCCGCCGGGGCAGCGACCTGGTGCTGGTCGACCGCGACGCCGGGCGCCTCGACGCCGTCGTTGCGGCGGTCCGCGCCGCGCACCCCGACCGGCAGCTCACCGCCTACGTGGTCGACCTGGCCGACGCCGCCGCCACCGCGCGGGTGGCCGAGGAGATCCGGCGGCGGCACCCGGTGCTGCGGCTGCTGGTCAACAACGCGGGGGTGGCGCTGGGCGGCCGGTTCGACCAGGTGAGCCTGGACGAGTTCAGCTGGGTCGTCGACGTCAACTTCCGGGCCGTGGCGCAGCTGACCCACGCGCTGCTGCCGACCCTGCGGGTCGAGCCGGGCGCGCACCTGGTCAACGTCTCCAGCCTCTTCGGGATCATTGCCCCGGCCGGGCAGACCGCCTACTCGGCCAGCAAGTTCGCCGTCCGCGGCTTCACCGAGGCGCTACGCCAGGAGCTGGCCGGCGACGGGATCGGGGTGACCTGCGTGCACCCGGGCGGCATCCGCACCCGGATCGCGCAGAACGCCCGGGTGGGCAGCGGCGTGCCCGCCGCGGAGTTCGAGACCGGCCGCCGGCAGTTCGAGAAGCTGCTGACCATCGACCCCGCGAGGGCCGCCGAGGTGATCCTGCGCGGCGTGCACCGCCGCCGGGGCCGGGTGCTGATCGGCTGGTCGGCGAAGCTGCCCGACCTGCTGGCCCGGGTGGCGCCGGTGTCGTACCAGCGGGTCGTGGCCTTCGCGCTCGACCGCGTCGGGGGCGAGTCCACGCGCCGGCTCACCACCGGGTCGTCCGTCCCGGCGCAGCGGCAGCCCGAGGCGGCCCCGGCGGCCGACCCGACCGGGGAGCCGGCGTGAGCGCCCCGGCCGGACGCCGGCACGTGAGCGTGGACGGCCGCCGGGTGTGCCACCGCGTCGACGGCGACGGGCCGCCGGTGCTGCTGCTGCACGGCATCGGCCGCACCCTGCGCGACTTCACCGAGCTGCACGAGCTGCTCGCCGAGCGGTTCCGGGTGCACAGCGTCGACCTGCCCGGCTACGGCGGCTCGCTGCCGATGGCCCGCCCCTGCACCCTGCCGGCGCTGGGTGAGTTCGCCGCCCACTACCTCGACGCCGTCGGCGTCGACCGGCCGGCGCACGTGGTCGGCAACTCCCTCGGCGGCGCGGTCGCCATGCGCCTCGCGGCGTCCGACCCGGCCCGGGTGGCCAGCCTGACGCTGGTCAACAGCGCCGGCTTCGGCCGGGAGGTGACCATCGCGCTGCGGCTGCTGGCGCTGCGTCCGCTGGGCCGGCTGCTGCTGCGACCCACCCGGTGGGCGGCCCGCCGCGCCGAGCGGTCCCTCTTCCACGACCCGGCCTTCGCCACCGCCGAACGCGTCGCCCACGCCCTGGCGGTCGCCCGCCAGCCGTACGCCGCCCGGGTGATGCTGGAGACCGCGCGCAGCCTCGGCACCTTCCGCGGGGTGAGCCCGCAGTGGCGCGAGGAGCTGCTGGCCGAGGTGGAGCGGCTCGACGTCCCCACCCTGGTCGTCTGGGGCGACCGGGACCTGATCCTGCCGGCGGCGCACCTCGACGCCGCCCGGTCCCGGCTGCCGGGCGCCCGCACCCACCTGTTCGCCGACTGCGGGCACATGCCGCAGATCGAGTGCGCCGAGGAGTTCCACCGCCTGCTCGTCGGCTTCTGGGCCGAGGCCGGTGCGGGCGCCGCCGCCCCGCCCGAGGACGCCGCCGCCGGCGATCCCGGCGACCGGCCGGCGGTCGCCGGAACCGGCTGACCGACGCCGGCGTCCCGGCAATGCACGGCCGGTCGCCGGCGTCCCGGCAATGCACGGTCGGTCGGCGGCGCCCGGGCGTCGGCAGGTGAGGGGGCGGCGGGACGGGGAAAGCGGGCCGGGTGCCCGAGCTGACGCTGTTCCTCGGCGGCGACGTGATGACCGGCCGGGGCGTGGACGCGATCCTGCCCACGCCCGGCCCGCCCGAGCTGCGGGAACCGGCGGTACGCGACGCCCGCGACTACGTCGACCTGGCCCGGGCCGCCAGCGGGCCGGTCCCGCGGCCGGCGCCGCCGGCCTGGCCGTGGGGAGAGGCGCTCCACCTACTCGACGAGCTGCGGCCCGACGCGCGCGTGGTCAACCTGGAGACCGCGGTGACCGGCCGTGGCGGGCACGCCCCGGCCAAGGCGATCCACTACCGGATGCACCCGGGGAACCTGGACTGCCTCGCCGCGGCCCGGCTCGACGTCTGCGCCCTGGCCAACAACCACAGCCTCGACTTCGGCCCGGTCGGGCTCACCGACACCCTCGACGCGCTGGCCGACGCCGGCATCGCCACCGCCGGCGCCGGCCGGGACGCGACGTCGGCCTGGCGACCCGCCCGGGTGCCGCTCGGCCCGGGCGGCCGGCTGCTCGTCTGGTCGGTGGCCGCCCCGTCCAGCGGGGTGCCCCCGACCTGGGCGGCCACCGCCGGGGCGCCCGGGGTGGCGTACCTGCCGGAGGTCTCGGTCGCCTCGGCGGACGCGCTGGCCGGACGGATCGCCGCCGTGGCCGGGCCGGGGGACCGGGTGCTGGTCTCCGTGCACTGGGGCACCAACTGGGGGTACGAGGTGCCGCCCGCGCACGTCGACTTCGCCCACCGGCTGGTCGACGCCGGCGTGGACGTGGTGCACGGCCACTCGTCGCACCATCCCCGGCCCGTCGAGGTGTACCGCGACCGGCTGGTCCTCTACGGCTGCGGCGACCTCGTCGACGACTACGAGGGCATCGGCGGGCGGGAGGCGTACCGGCCGGAGCTGCGGCTGCTCTGGCTGCCGACCCTCGACGCGGCCACCGGGGCGCTGCGGCGGCTGCGGGCGGCCCCGGTGCGGATGCGCCGGATGCGGCTGGAGCGGGCCGCGCCCGACGAGGCGCGCTGGCTGGCCGGGCTGCTCGGCGGCTTCGGCCCACCGTTCGCGCGCGGGTTCGCCGTCGACGACGACGGGCTGCTGACGCTGCACCCGCGCTGACGGTGGCCCGCACCACCCCCGGCGGGGGCGCGGGGCGCGCCGAGGAGGCGGAGCCCCACCATAGATACATGACGCATCCCTCCCCGCCGGGCCGGACGGCCGCGCCCTCGGCCGCCGAACGCGCCTACCGGCACCTCAAGCGCGAGATCCTGGAGCAGATCCACCCGGGCGGGTCGCTGGTCAGCGAGGGGGAGATCGCCGAGGCCACCGGGGTCTCTCGCACCCCGGTCCGGGAGGCGCTGCTGCGCCTGGAGGCGGAGGGACTGGTCCGGCTCTATCCCAAGCGGGGCGCCCTGATCCGCCCGGTCTCCGCCCGCGAGATCACCGACGTGATCGAGGCTCGGCGGCTGGTCGAGCTGCACGCCGCCGAGCGGGTCTGGCCCCGGCGCGCGGCGCTGCGGGGCGACCTCGCCGCCCGGCTGGCCGACATGCGCGACGCGCACGCCGCCGGTGACCTGGCCGCGCTGATGCAGGCCGACCGGGCGTTCCACGCCACCGTCGTGGACGCCGCCGGCAACGAGATCCTCGCCGAGCTGTACCAGCGGCTGCGCGACCGGCAACTGCGGATGGGGGAGGCCAGCTTCCGGCTCTCGCCCGGCTGGGCCGAGACGGCACTCACCGAGCACGCCGACCAGCTCGCCGCGCTCGACTCCGACGACCCCGGGCGCTGGCTCGCCGCCGTCGCCGCGCACATCGACAACGCCGCGGCCGTGCTGCGGGCCCTGCGGTGAGGGTGCTGACCGCGCGGGTCGCCCCGCTCCGGTCGGCGGGCGGCCTCGTCTGGGGCGTGGCCGTGGCCGCGTACGTGGCCGCCGTGTTCCACCGCAGCTCGCTCGGCGTCACCGGCGTCGACGCGGCGCACCGCTTCGAGGTCAGCGCCTCGGCGCTGGCCACCTTCTCCGTCGCCCAGCTCGCCGTGTACGCGGCGATGCAGGTCCCGGTCGGCGTGCTGCTCGACCGGTTCGGGTCCCGCCGGCTGCTCATCGCCGGCGGCGCGCTGATGGTCGCCGGCCAGCTCTGCTTCGCCCTCGCCACCGACGTGCCCCTGGCGATCGCCGCCCGCGTGCTGATCGGGCTCGGCGACGCGATGACGTTCATCAGCGTGCTGCGCATCGTGGCGCTGTGGTTCCCGGGGCGGCGCTACCCGATGATGACCCAGCTCACCGGCACGCTCGGCCAGCTCGGGGCGATCCTCGGCGCCGTACCGCTGGTGTTCCTGCTGCACTCGGCGGGCTGGACCCCCGCCTTCCTCACCGCCGGGGCGGTCGGGGCGACCGTGCTGCTGATGGTCGTCGTCGCCGTCCGGGACACCCCGGGCGGGCCGGTCCCGGCCGGCGCGGGGCCCACCCTCACCGACGTCCGCCGGGAACTCGCCGCCGCCTGGGCCCAGCCGGGCACCCGGCTGGGGCTCTGGACGCACTTCGTCACCCAGTTCTCCGGCGCCGTGTTCGCCCTGCTCTGGGGGTACCCGTTCCTGGTGCAGGGGCAGGGGCTCAGCCCGACCACGGCGGCGTCGCTGCTCACCCTGATGACCGCCGCCATGCTGCTGACCGGGCCGGTGGTCGCGCACCTCTGCGCCCGGCACCCGTTCCACCGCTCGGTGCTGGTCTTCGCGATCACCGGCGCCACCGCCGCGGTCTGGGCCGTCGTGCTCGCCTGGCCGGGACGCGCGCCGGGCT
Source organism: Micromonospora sp. DT178 (assembly GCF_049841695.1). Classification (NCBI taxonomy): domain Bacteria; kingdom Bacillati; phylum Actinomycetota; class Actinomycetes; order Micromonosporales; family Micromonosporaceae; genus Micromonospora; species Micromonospora sp. DT178. The sequence continues at coordinate 6,874 of NZ_JBNCKV010000008.1, read as the reverse complement.
GGCTGCTGGTCACCCTGGTGCTGGTGCTCGCGGTCAACGGCCCGGCTTCCCTCATCGGCTTCGACTACGCGCGCAGCTTCAACCCGGTCAACCGGATCGGCAGCGCCACCGGGGTCGTCAACGTCGGCGGCTTCGTCGCCTCGATCGTGCTGGTGCTGGCCGTCGGCGTGGTGCTCGACCTGGCGACCCCGGCCGGTCGGGCCACCCCGGACCTGGCCGCCTTCCGGTGGGCCTTCGCCGTGCAGTACGTCCTCTGGGCGCTCGGCGCGGTCCAGGTGCTGCGCTACCGCAACGCGGCCCGCCGCGAACTCGCCGCTGCCCCTTCCTGACGGCGCGCGCGGGACCTCAGCGGCGCCGGCGGCCGTGGGTGAGGTCGTCCAGCACCAGGGTCAGGCCGGCCCCGAGCAGCCAGACGTCCTTGGCCAGGCCGATGCCCTGCTGGGTGGGCCGGAGGCTGCCCGGCTCGCGCATGCCCGGGGTCCTCAGGTAGAGCTGGACCAGCCCCGCGCCGAACGCGGCCAGCCCCAGGCCGGCCAGCGCCGACGGCACGAACGGCGCGAGCAGCGCGGCGCCCAGGGCGATCTCGGCCCGGGAGAGCAGCCGGGCGAACCGGTCCGGGTCGAGCCTGCCGAGTTGCGGGACGGCGCCGACGGCCATCCCGTGCACACCCTGCGCGGCCTCCCCCTCCAGCGACCGCTTGCCCATCCCCGAGTTGAGGACGAACGCGCCGATGCTGACCCGCAGCGGCAGATGGCTGACCCTCATGGCGTACTCCCGTCCGACTGTCGAACCGTGCCCCCGCCTACCCCTCGCCGCCCGCGATAACCGCCCGGCGGCCCCGGTCGTCCGCGACGATCGGGGGTAGTTTCGGCCCGAGGGACGTGATCGAGGTGCCGCGTCAGCGCACCGACGGACGGCGGCGCGACGCGTCGTCGTGGAGCAGGAGGAAGCGTGAGCCAGGAGGTCAGGGGAGTCATCTCCCGCAGCAAGGGCGCGCCGGTCGAGGTGACCACGATCGTGCTGCCCGACCCGGGGCCGGGCGAGGCGATCGTGCGGATCCAGTCCTGCGGGGTCTGCCACACCGACCTGCACTACCGGGAGGGCGGCATCAACGACGACTACCCGTTCCTGCTGGGCCACGAGGCCGCCGGCGTCGTCGAGCAGGTCGGGCCGGGCGTCGACGGCGTCGCGCCGGGCGACTTCGTGGTGCTCAACTGGCGGGCCGTCTGCGGGGTGTGCCGGGCCTGCCGCCGGGGCCGCCCGTGGTACTGCTTCGCCACCCACAACGCGGCGCAGAAGATGACCCTCACCGACGGCACCGCGCTCACGCCCGCGCTGGGCATCGGTGCCTTCGCGGAGAAGACCCTGGTCCACGCCGGTCAGTGCACCAAGGTCGACCCGGCGGCCCGGCCCGCCGCCGTCGGTCTGCTCGGCTGCGGCGTGATGGCCGGTCTCGGCGCCGCCATGAACACCGGCGGGGTCACCCGGGGCGACTCGGTGGCCGTCATCGGCTGCGGCGGCGTCGGGGACGCGGCGGTAGCCGGCGCCGCGCTGGCCGGCGCGACGACGATCGTCGCGGTGGACACCGACCCCCGCAAGCTCGACTGGGCCCGCAAGTTCGGCGCCACCCACACCGTGAACGCCCGCGACGACGACCCGGTCGAGGCGATCCGCGCCGCCACCGGCGGCTTCGGCGCCGACGTGGTGATCGACGCGGTCGGCCGCCCCGAGACCTGGAAGCAGGCCTTCTACGCCCGTGACCTGGCCGGCACCGTCGTGCTGGTCGGCGTGCCGACCCCGGAGATGACCGTCGACCTGCCGTTGCTCGACGTCTTCGGCCGCGGCGGCGCGCTCAAGTCGAGCTGGTATGGCGACTGCCTGCCCAGCCGGGACTTCCCCGTGCTCACCGAGCTCTACCTGCAGGGCCGGCTCGACCTGGACGCCTTCGTCACCGAGGAGATCGCCCTGGACCAGGTCGAGGAGGCGTTCGCCCGGATGCACCGCGGCGACGTGCTGCGCTCGGTGGTGGTCCTCTGATGGCGGCCCGCGTCGACCACGCCGTCACCTCCGGCACCTTCTCCCTCGACGGTCAGACCTTCGACGTGGACAACAACGTGTGGGTGGTCGGGGACGACACCGAGTGCGTCGTCGTCGACGCCCCACACGACGTCGACGCGATCCTGGCCGCCGTCGGCGACCGACGGGTCCGGGCGATCCTCGCCACCCACGCGCACGACGACCACGTCCGGGTGGCCCCGGCGCTGGCCCGGGCCAGCGGCGCCCCGGTGCTGCTGCACCCCGCCGACCGGGTGCTGTGGGACATGGTGCACCCCGACGAGGCGCCGGGCGGGGACCTGCGCGACGGGCAGACCGTCGAGGTGGCCGGCACCGCGCTGACCGTGCTGCACACACCGGGCCACAGCCCTGGCGCGTGCAGCTTCCACGCGCCGCAGCTCGGCGTCGTGTTCACCGGCGACACGCTCTTCGCCGGCGGGCCGGGGGCGACGGGACGCTCGTACAGCGACTTCGGCACGATCGTCGCCTCGATCCGGGACCGGCTGCTCACCCTCCCGGCGGAGACGGTCGTGCACACCGGGCACGGGGAGAGCACCACCATCGGCGCGGAGGCTCCCCACCTCGACGAGTGGCTGGCCCGCGGGCACTGACCCAGGGCGGCCGCCGGGCGGTCTCGGGCAGCCGCTCAGCGACTGTCCGGGACGGCCTCGCGGCGGTCGTGCGCGCCGGTCACGGGGAGTCGCTGCCGGTCGGCGGGACCGACGTCACGCCGGACGGCGCACGTACATCCGGACGGTCGTCCCGGCGGCGGTGGTGTGCACGCGGACCAGGTCGCACAGCGCCTGCACGATCACCAGCCCCCGGCCGCCGATGCCGTCCGCGGCCGGGGTCAGCCGCCCGGCCAGCGGGTCGGACAGCCAGCCGTCGTCGCGGATCTCGCAGACCAGGTGCTCGGCGGTGCGCCACACGCGCAGCACGCCGGTGCCGCCGGCGTGCGCGACGCTGTTCGTCGCCAGCTCGGTCACCGCGATCTGCAGGTCGGCCAGCCGGTCCTCGTCCAGCCCGACGGCCTCGCCGTGCCCGGCCACGAACCGGCGCACGGTGGACAGCGTGTCGAACTCGTAGACCAGCGCCGAAACCGGCTCCGTCGGGCTCGGCAGGGGCTTGTTGTGGCGGGCGACCACGTCCGCCGGGGCGTACTCCCCGCTCGGCCGTCGCCCGGCGTCGTCGACGAGGATCGGGTGCGTGGCGTACGCGTCGGCCAGCACGTCGGCGTCGAGCCCGGCGACGTCGTACGGGCAGAGAATGGTCGCCTCGCGGCCGGCGAACGCCGCGTTGATCAGCGCCTCGTGCTGGGCGCACGCCGGATACTCGGTGTCGCTGCGCCCGGCCCAGATCGGCTCGCCGATGATCCGCACGCGGCGGCCGGCGTGCTGCTCGATGAACGCCTGCAACACCCAGGGGATGATCCGGCCCGGGTTCCGGCCGGCCTCTGACATGTCCGCCCAGTGCACCGAGTCCGTGGGCCCGACGGCGGCGCGGACCAGCCGCAGGTTGGCGCCGGGCATCGCGACCAGCACCGGTTCCCCGGCGGCGAGCCCGTCGGTGACGAACGGCACCGTGCCCGCGAGCAGACCCTCCGGGTCGTGGTAGAAGAGCCCCTCGTGCACGAAGGCGCCCGCCGCCTCCGGGTCCCACACCCCGGTCATGCCGGCTGTCCCAGGCTGGGGGCGAACCGGGTCTCGCGCAACCGCCGGTCGTAGCGGCACAGCGCGGCCACCCGGCGGGGCACCTGCTCGACCACCGCACCACCAGTCATCCGTCGGCTTCCAGTTCGCGTTCCCACTGTAATGGCCGGTCCCGGTGCCGGCCCACCGGGTGAAACGTCGGCGCCGCTCTGCCGCCCATCCGGCCGGCACGGGCCGGGCACCGCCCGCCCACAGGCGTGATCCGGGTCGCGCCCGAGGCGCGCCTCGACGCCCCGGCCGGCCTCCGGACCACCCTCCTCGAGGAGTCGCGCGGCGACCCGAAAACGGGGTGCGTCCCCGCCCGCTCGTGAGGGAGATTCGTCGGCGTGCGCCCCACCACGGAACCGGCAGCCACGCACGCGGCGCCGGCACTCACCCCCGCCCAACGCGCCGCCCTCGCGCACGTACGCGAGGCGGCGCTGCGCGAACGTCCCGCCGCCCTGGCCGCCATCGCCCGCGCGCTCGCCGGCTCGGGCGTCACCCACGGGCCGGAGCGCCTGATCGCGGCGGTCGGCGGGAACGGGCGGCTCACCCTGAACTTCCACCCCGACCGGCTGCTCGCCGACGGGCGTACGGTCGCCGACGCCCTCGCGGCCGAGGGCGTCTACCGCAGCCAGTTCGAGACCGGCATCTCCAACGGCGGCCTGTTCGCCTACCCCGGGGGCGACCGGGACCGCTGGGAGGAGACGCTCTTCGGCGGCGCCTACCAGACGGCCGGCGTACGCCCCGCCGACCGGCCTAAGTACGGCGGACTGAACCTGCTCGACCATCCGGACGGCGCGTGCCCCCGGTTCGGCTCCTGCCACCTGCGGCTTCGCCCGCAGGTGCTGGCGCGGACCACGTTCTGCTTCGGCGACAGCCACCTCGGACCCCGTGACCTGGGCACCGTGGACGTCTTCGAACCGGTGCTGGCGGCCCTGCTGGCCGCGACCGACAGCACCGGGATCAGCCTCGGCGTGCCGGGCGACGTGGTGACCCTGACCCGGGCGCTGCTGCGCCGGCGCGAGGACGCCGTGTGGGCCCCCGGCGCGGCCGGTCGCGCGCTCGACGACTACATCGAGGCACAGGTCCACGGCGAGCTGAGCCTCGCCCGGGACGTGGAGGCGATGGTGGTCGACCCGTCGTTCCGGGGCACCGAAGCCGGGGCGACACTCGCCGCGATCGCCCGGCGGCACGGCTTCGCCCTGCGCTGGCACGCCGGGTTCGCGCTGCCCGTCGACCGGATCGACGCCGAGTTCCGGGGGCCGGCCATCCCGCCGTTGGCCGCCCGGGTGCACGCCGAGTTCGCCCGGCCGGGCGAACCGGTCGACGCCGCCCTGATCGGCCGCGCGGCGGCCTCGCTGGTCACGGAGCCGTCCCGCTGGGCCGACCGTGGGCCGACGGAGGTCACCCGCCAACACCTCAAGCAGCTCTGGCACGTCCTCGTCCGCTTCGGTGCCCCGCACGCCGCCCGGGACGACCGGGCCCCGCGGCCCGCGGGCCCGTAGGGGAGCGCGGGCGGGTCGGTGAGCCGTCCGGCCCGCGGGCCCGAAAGGGGTGCGCGGGTGGGTCGGTGAGTCGTCCGGACGCGACCGGCGGACCGTGCCGGCCGTCCGGTTCCGGCGGCAGATTCCGGGACGCGACCGCCTGTGCCCGCCCGTCCCGAGCGCCGAGTGACCCGTGTCGCAGCCGACCGACACCGGTTCATATCTGGAATGCCCGACAGGCCAGGCTGGTTGTGTCCCCCGTACCGCCGGAACCGAAACCCCGTCCGGCGCGGAAGTTTCCCCCGAAGGAGTGCTCATCCAGGGAGCGCTTCGCCTGACCGAAAGGGCAACCATCGTGAAGTACGACTTCACTCGATGGCTCCCGGCCATCGCGAAGGACTCGAAGGACTCGAACCGCAAGATCGCGCTGAGCGTGGTGGGTGTCGCCGCCCTCGGTGGCCTCGCCTTCGGGCCGACGGCAGTGGCCGCCCCTATCACCACCACGCCCCACGAGGGTGCCGTGGCGGCGATCGAGCAGGCCACCGGCAAGGGCAGGCCGGGCGCGGCCGAGGAGTCGGCCCTGACCACCGGCGGTACCACCACCAAGCCGTCCGCCGACAAGCCCAGCCGCGAGGAGCTCATTCCGCACGGCGTGCAGGGCGCCCAGTCGCGCATCCCGCTCGACGACGCGCAGCTCGCCAACGCCAAGGCCATCATCGAGGAGGCCAAGGAGACCGGCGTGGGTGAGCGGGGCGCCGTCATCGGGATCGCCACCTCGCTACAGGAGTCGAAGCTCTACAACCTCGGCCACCTGGGCGCGTACAACGACCACGACTCGCAGGGCCTGTTCCAGCAGCGTCCGTCGTCGGGTTGGGGCTCGCCGGACCAGATCACCGACCCCGAGTACGCCTCGCAGGCGTTCTTCCGCGCGCTCAAGAACGTGGGCGGCTGGCAGGACCTGCCGCTGACCTCCGCCGCGCAGACCGTGCAGGTCTCGGCCTACCCCTTCGCGTACGCGCAGTGGGAGGAGCAGGCGGCGGACATCGTCTCCCAGCTCTGGTGACAACACCGCGACACCGGCCGGTCCCCGCATCGGGGGCCGGCCGGTCCCGTCCCGACCGACGCGACCCGCATCCGACCCGATGTCCGCTTGGTGGGCACCCGGACCCGCCCCTTCCCGCCCTCCCCGACCCGCCCCCTCCCGCCCTCCCGACCCGTTCTCGGCGATCATGAGGTTGGCGGCAGCCAGGTAGATCGAGATCGCCGCCAACCTCATGATCGTCGGCCTTCAGGGACGGTGGAGAGCGATCTTGGCAAGAAGGTGCCCCTCCGGGGGCCGCCGTCTACCAAGATCTCCGCGGCTCACCGATGAGTCGTTTGCGTGAGGTGTCCGGGTTGGGGGTGGCTGTCCAAGAGGGCGGGCTGGCTTGTGTCCCGTCAGGTCATCCGGTGACGGGTGTCCGGTTTCGGGGATGTGATCGGGGGCATCGTGGGGGCGGAATCGTGGCGGGGGTGGGGTCGTTACACCCTGCGTACGGCCGAGCAAGGCAAGGCCGCGCCGCCCGATGGGATGGTGTGGCGGGGCCCGGAATGATGGCGGGCCGGCGGTCGTTACACATGGTCCGGCCGACGTGAGGGCATCCC
>NZ_JBNCKV010000007.1:218434-346121 GCF_049841695.1 Micromonospora sp. DT178 | reverse complement strand
GAGGGCGGGCACTACATCAGCGTCGTCGGCTACCGCGACAACGGCAACACCGTGACGATCGCCGACTCGGCCAACCCCGACCAGGCCTCCTACCGGATGAGCGTCGACAACCTGGCCGACTGGATCGCCACCCGCGGCTACACCGCCTGACCGACGACAACACCCACACGAAGACGACAAGGGCCGGACCCCGCACAGGGTCCGGCCCTTTCGTCATGCCCGGGGCTGGCCCGCCCCTGCCGCCCGCCCCGCTCAGGACCGGCGGTTGCGCTCCTGACTGAGCCGCTCGTCGAGCCGGCCGAGTTCGTAGATCGCGTTCAGTTCGGTGGGCAGGTGGGTCACGTTGTCGACCACGGGTTCGTCGTCCGGATCGGGGTCGGGGGCGGTGACGGGGGCGGGGACCGGTGGGCCGGCCGGGCCGGCCGGGCCGGTAGCCGCGGCGGCGGGCCGGCGCCGCCGGTGCAGGACGAACAGCACCGGCACCGCCAATCCAGCCAGCACCAGGCCGTAGACCAGCCACCGGTCCGATCCCCCGTCGTCCTCGCGCGGTGGGGCCGCGACCGTCGAGGGAGCCTCGGAGACGGGGGCCCGCCCGGGCGGCGCGTCGGCCTCGCGTTCGGCCGGTCGCCCGGCAGGCCGGTCGCCGGCGGGTGCGGGCGCGGACGCGTCCCCGGGGCTGGGCGCGGGCGCGGACCGGCCTGGTGCCGCCGGGCCGGCCGGGGACGGGGCGGGGGCCGCCGAGCTGGACGGCGCGGGTGTCGGGGAGGTGCCCGGGGTGGCCTTGCCGCCCCCCTGGAGCAGGTCGTCGACGACCCGCCCGACTCCGTCGAGCAGGTCACCGACCGGCCCGCCGGAGGCCGTCGGCATCGGCGCGGGAGCGAGCGCCAGGGTCAGGGCGAGCGCGGCCGCGACACGCATGGTTCACCTCGGAAGGGGTCGATGTGCCAGGCACCGTACCGCACTCCGGGTGCTCGCCGCGTGACGCCCCGGCGGCACGGCCGGGGCGACGACGCACGGGGGACGCCGCACGCGGCGTCCCCCGTACCGGGGTGGGGTCAGACCGGCAGGCCGCCGACCTGGGTGTTGATCCAGGTGCGGATGGACGGCAGGTCCACGTAGATGGACGGGCCGGTGGCGCAGGTGGAGTTGTTGTTGCCGGCCCGGCTGGTGGCGCCGATCAGGGCCCACGCCCCGTTGATCCGGCGCACCTGCGGGCCGCCCGAGTCGCCGTAGCAGGCGCCCGCGTTGCCGTTGGTGTTGTTGGTGCAGATCTCGTACGGGCCGTTGATGCCGAGGCAGCGGCTGTCCGCGACGATCGAGGTGTCCAGCTCGTGCGCGACGGTGGGGGCGCTGCCGCAGCCCCGGGGGGCACAGGTCTGACCCCAGCCGATGATCCGGGTGGCGGTGCCGACCGCGCCGGAGGTGCTCGGGATCGGCGCCGGGGCGTAGCTGACCGAGCTGCCGAGCTGGAGCAGCTTCACGTCGACGCTCGGGTGGCTGACCGCCCGGATCACCGAGACGACGGTGCCGCCGCTGGTGCGGTTGATGCTGCCGACCCGCACCGAGGAGGGCGTGCCGCAGTGCTTGGCGGTGACCGCCCAGTTGGCCTTGATCAGGGTGCCGGTGCAGCCGGAGACGTACACCATCCACGGGTAGTTCTCGCTCGCCGGCCGGCCGTTGACCACCTGCGGCGAGATGTCGTCGGTGTCGTTCCACGTGAAGGTGCCGGTGGGCGCCTCCGCGGCGGCGAGACCACCGGCGAAGAGCTGGTTCACCCGCGACGCCTCGGCGGCGCTCGGGTACGCGTTGGTGCAGGAGACCGGCGCGCTGCTGCCCGACATCAGGTCGGAGCAGAGCCCGGTACGCCGGTCGGGCAGGCCGAGGATGTGGCCGAGCTCGTGGGTGGCGATGCGGGTGCGGTTGTACCCCTGGTTGACGGCGGTCCAGCCCATCCAGACCCGCCCGGCGCCGAGGCTGGTGACCTGGGCGCGCGGCCAGCCGCTGTCGACGTAGATGGTGACGTTGCCCGGCGTACGGGCGACCAGCTGGACGTTGCTGACCTGGCTGTTCCAGATGGCGGCGGCCTGGTCGAAGTTGGTGCGGAACTCGCCGGCGCGGCTCGCGTCGTAGTAGACGGTCCGGGCGGCGGACGCGCCCGGGTCGGCGGCGGACGCGCTCGTGCCGGTGGCGACCTGCATTCCGGTTGCGGCCAGCACCGCCGCCAGCGCGGCGGTCGCCGCGTGCAGCAGTTGTCGTCGGAACATACACGCACTCCCTGAGGTTGTCCGGCGGCGTGCCACCGCCAGTCATCGATGTACGTGAATGCTAGAGCGAGGGTCGCCGATATGCGGCATAACGGAATCGTCATACCGGCAACACCGCCGCGCGCCGCACGGACCGGATCGGCGCGCGGCCGCGAGCGGCGTGCCGGCCGCCGGGAAGACCGCCTCCGTCCCCTCGGCGCCACCCGCTCGTCAGCCGACCGGGCCGGGCGGCGCCCCGAGCGGATCGACCCCGGCGCCGGCGCTCATCCGGCCGACGACGCGGCGGTCCGCTCCGACGAACGGGCGGCCCGGCGGACATCGCCGGCCGCCAACGCGAACAGCGCGAGTGCGCCGGCGAGGGCCGCGTCCACCCCGATCACGAATCCGCGCTCCGAGCCGGCCGGCGCCACGGCGACACCGGCGGCAAGCGCCACCGCCGCCGCGAGCGCCATGCCCAGGCGGGCCGACGCCTCCCACCGCACGGCCCACCGGTTCCCCGGCGACCGCCCGGAGGTGAGGCCCGCGCGCAGTCGCCACGCGGCGGCGGCGATGAGCGACGCACCGAGCGCACCGGCAGCCCCGATCACCAGCCACGGCACGGCGAACGGCCCCGCCCGCCCGGCGGGCGACGACACGCCGCCCGCCGCGAGCAGCGCGAACCCGACCGAGAGCGCGACATGGACGAGGATCACCCGCGACAGGCGACGCCGCAGCTCACTCAACTCGGTGACGGGTATCGACACTGCTGCCTCCCCTGCTCGGGTCCACCCCCGCATCGTGCCACGTCGCGCGCCACCCACCCAGGGGTGACCCGCCCCGACGTTTGACAGCCAATCGACGCGCTGCTATTTGTTAATACAGTTTCCTGAAGCTCGTGATGGCCGTCCGGCCGTCCCACGGGGCCCACCGACCGAGGCGGCGCGCCGCCATCCCACCCGAGGAGCGCCATGCCTCGCAAGCGGACAGTCGCCCAGCTCTCGGGGGCCCTCGCCGTCACCGTCGCCGCGATCGGCTACGGCCTGCCCTCGGCCAGCGCCGCGGCGGCCGGGCCGGTCACGGGCCTCGGCGGCAAGTGCGTCGACGTCGCCGGGGCCAACCCGGCCAACGGCACGCCGATCCAGCTCTGGGACTGCAACGGCACCGCGGCCCAGGTCTGGACGGTCGGCAACGCCGACGGATCGGTCCGCGCGCTCGGCAAGTGCCTGGACGTCACCGCCGCGTCGACCGCCGACGGCGCCAAGGTGCAGCTGTACGACTGCAACGGCACCGGCGCACAGAAGTGGACCGCCGGCAACGGCACGCTGGTCAACACCGGCTCGGGCAAGTGCCTCGACGTCACGGACTGGAGCACGGCCAACGGCGCCCGGTTGCAGATCTGGAGCTGCGCCGGCACCGCCAACCAGCGGTGGACCCTGCCCGGCGGCGGCGCCACGCCCACCCCGTCCGCCCCGGCCGGCGCTCCCCTCGACGACCCGGCCAAGAAGGACGTCGCCATGCAGCTCGTGTCGGCGGCGGAGAACTCCTCGCTCGACTGGCGCGCGCAGTTCTCCTACATCGAGGACATCGGCGACGGGCGGGGCTACACCGCCGGCATCATCGGCTTCTGCTCCGGCACCGGCGACATGCTCGAACTGGTGGAGGCGTACACGCGGACCAAGCCCGGCAACGTGTTGGCCGGCTACCTGCCGGCGCTGCGCGCCGTCAACGGCAGCGACTCGCACGCCGGCCTCGACCCGTACTTCCCCCGCGACTGGCGCACCGCCGCCGCCGACCCGGTGTTCCGGGCCGCGCAGGAGGCCGAGCGGGACCGCGTCTACTTCAACCCGTCCGTCCGCGACGGCAAGGCCGACGGGGTACGGGCGCTCGGGCAGTTCGCCTACTACGACGCGGCCGTGATGCACGGTTACGAGGGCATGCGCGCGATCCGCAGCCGCGCCCTGGCCCGGGCGAAGCCCCCGGCCCAGGGCGGCGACGAGCGGACCTGGCTGCACGCCTTCCTCGACGAGCGGGTCGCCGAGATGAGGAAGGAACCCGCCCACTCGGACACCTCCCGCGTGGACACCGCGCAGCGGGTCTTCCTCAACAACGGCAACTTCAACCTGAACACGCCGCTGGTGTTCGCCGTCTACGGCGACCAGTACCGCATCGGCTGACGTCCCCCGGTCACGACTCCGACGCGACGCCGGCGGGGGCGCCGGTCTCCCGCAGCCGGCCGTCGGCGAGCCGCAGCCAGCGGTCCACGCCGATCGCCGCGAGGAACCGTTCGTCGTGGCTGATCACGACGAACGCGCCCTCGTACGCGTCGAGCGCGCTCTCCAACTGGCCGACGCTGACCAGGTCCAGGTTGTTGGTCGGCTCGTCGAGCAGGAGCAACTGCGGTGCCGGTTCGGCGAACAGCACGCAGGCCAGGGTGGCGCGGAGCCGCTCGCCGCCGGAGAGCGCCCCGACCGGAAGGTGGGCGCGGGAGCCCCGGAACAGGAAGCGGGCGAGCAGGGTCATCCGCTGCGCCTCCGGCATCGCGGGCGCGTACGCGGCCAGGCTCTCCGCCACCGTGCGGTCGAGGTCCAGCAGGTCCAGCCGCTGGGACAGGTACGCGATTCGGCCGTCGGCCCGCCTGGTCCGACCGCCCTCCGGCTGCACGTCGCCGCTGACCAGGCGCAGCAGGGTGGACTTGCCGGCGCCGTTCGGGCCGGTGAGCGCGATGCGCTCGGGCCCCCGGATCGTGAGGTCCACGCCGTCACCGGCGAACAGGGCACGCTCGCCGTAGCGGACCTGCATCGCCTCGCCGTGGAAGACCGTGCGACCGGCCGGAAGGTTGGTGCCGGGCAACTCCAGCGTGATGCGCTGCTCCTCGCGCAGGGCCCGGCCCGCCTCGTCGAGCCGGGCCTTGGCGTCGCCGACCCGCGCGGCGTGCGTCTCGTTCGACCGGCCCGCCGACTCCTGGGCGCCCCGCTTCATCGTGCCGGCGAAGATCTTCGGCAGGCCGGCGCTCTTCAGGTTGCGGGCGGCGTTGCCGGCCCGGCGCTCGGCCCGCTCGCGCGCCTGCTGCATCTCCCGCTTCTCCCGCTTGACCTCCTGCTCGGCGTGGCGGACGTTCTTCTCCGCGACCTCCCGCTCGGCGCGCACCGCCTCCTCGTACGCGGTGTAGTTGCCGCCGTAGGAGCGGACCTCGCTCCGGTCGAGTTCGAGGATGCGGTCCATCCGGTCCAGCAGCGCCCGGTCGTGGCTGACCAGCAGCAGGCAACCGCTCCAGTCCTCCAGCACGGCGTGCAGCTTGCGGCGGGCGTCGAGGTCCAGGTTGTTGGTGGGCTCGTCGAGGAGCAGGACGTCGGGTCGCCGCAGCAGTTGCGCCGCCAAGCCGAGGGAGACGACCTGACCGCCGCTGAGGGTGTGCAGGGGCCGGCCGAGGGAGACGTCGTCGAGGCCGAGCCGGTCCAGTTGGGCGCGGGTGCGTTCCTCGATGTCCCAGTCGTTGCCGATCGTGGTGAAGTGCTTCTCGTCGGCGTCCCCGGACTCGATGGCGTGCAGCGCCCCGAGCACCGGCGCGATCCCCATGACCTCGGCCACGGTCAGGTCGCCGGCCAGCGGAAGGCTCTGCGGCAGGTAGCCGAGCAGCCCGTCGACGGTCACGGAGCCGCCGGTGGGCCGGTGCTCGCCGGCGATCAGCTTGAGCAGCGTGGTCTTGCCGGCGCCGTTCGGCGCGACGAGGCCGGTGCGGCCGGCGCCCACGGTGAAGGACAGGCCCTCGAAGACCGGGGTGTCGTCCGGCCAGGAGAAGGAGAGGCGGGAACAGATGATGAACGCATCGGACATGCGGAGACCCTTGGTGTGACGTGGGCGCGCGGGGCGCCCTGGGGACGGGGTTCGGGAACGACGGCCCGCGGCCACGGCGGCGGTCGAACGCCTGCCGCTGGCCGGGCACTTCCGGTGTCACCCGGAGATGTCGTCGTCACCCGCCACGTCTGGTCTCCCTGTCCCGATCACTCGCGCCCATCCTAACAGCGCGGGCCCGGTGCCACGGGCACCCGCGACGGCGTCAGAGACCCGCGCACGGGTCGTCGCCCAGCGAGCAGTCCTCGGGCGCCCTGGTGAGCTGGTCGACGTCGCGCACGGCGAACGTGAAGGTCCGCGAGCGACCGGCCGGCACGGGCGGCCCGGTGAAGGTGACGACCTGCCCGTCCCGCCGCCAGTCCGCCCCGCTGACGTCGGTCAGAGTGCCGCCCTCGGCCAGCGTGACGACCACCGCCCAGCCGTTCACCACCGTGCTGCCGGGATTGTCGACGACCACCTCACCGGTGTAGCCGAGCAGCCGCGTCGACACGGTCTCGTAGCGGGCGGTCATGGCGGGGGCCGACGGCGCGTTCGAGGTGGGCGTACGCGAGGGCGTCGTCGAGGGGCTCGCCGACGGCGTCCGGCTCGGGCGGGACGGGGTCGGCGTGGCGCTGCGCGTGGGGCGGGCCGACGGGGTCGCCCGCGGCGTACGACTCGGCGTGGCCGCGGCGGTCGGCGACGGCGTCGCGACCGGGCCGGCGACCGGGTCCGGCTCGGCGGGCAGGACCGCCCACACCGCCGCCCCGGCGACCAGCGCGACGCCGGCCAGCCCCGCGACCAGCAGCGGCCGGCGGCGGCCGGCCGGTGCCGGCTCGTCGCCGACCACCTCGGCCACCGGCATCTCGGCGGTCATCCCGGCCTCACCCCGACGCAGGTCGACCTGCCGGAAGGCCAGCCAGTCGAGGATCGCCGGCAGGCGTCCCGTCAACGCCTGTTGGTAGGACTCCTCGCGATGCTCGCGCTGCTCCTCGCTCCAACTGCCGTGCTCCAGCACCTCGCGGACCGACAGCCGGCACCCCTCGGCGGTGGGGGCGACGGCACAGGCCAGCCGGCTGCGCCGGCCGCCCTCGAGGCACCGCAACGCGATCAGCTCCGGCTCCCGCCGGTCGGTCACCTCCGCGTCGACGGCGGCGTCGAACCCGGGCAGGCCGGCGGTGAACAGCAGCAGCCGGCCGCGCGACCCGGCCATCGGCTCGACCTCGGTGAACCACCGGGCGAGCAGAGCGCGATCCGTCAATGCGTGCCACACCCGGTCCGCCGGGTGGAACAGGTCGACCTGCACGTCGATCTCGATCACGGCGAGACTCTACGGGTATCGATCGCGGCCCGACCCGGACGGGGGGATCCCCACCGGGCGTGGTCGGCATCCCACGGGCCTTCGGGGTGTGCGACCGGCGCCCTCCCCTCCCGGGCGCCGGTCGGCGGTCATCCCTTCACGCAGACCACCTGCTTGAGGTGCGCCACCACCTCGACCAGGTCCTCCTGCTGCGCCATCACCTGGGTGATGTCCTTGTACGCCCCCGGGATCTCGTCGACCACCCCGGCGTCCTTGCGGCACTCCACGCCGGCGGTCTGCGCGGCCAGGTCGGCGGTGCTGTACGTCCGCTTCGCCTGCGCCCGCGACATCCGCCGTCCCGCCCCGTGGGAGGCGGAGCAGTACGCGTCCGGGTTCCCCTTGCCCCGCACGACGTACGAGCCGGTGCCCATCGATCCCGGGATGATGCCCAGGTCCCCCCGACCGGCCCGGATCGCCCCCTTGCGGGTGACCAGCACGTCGACGCCGTCGTAGCTCTCCTCCGCCACGTAGTTGTGGTGGCAGCTGATCGGCTCGTCGTAGCCGACGTGCGGGAACTGCTCCCGTACCACCCCGCAGAGCAGGGCGAGCATGACCGCCCGGTTGCGCCGCGCGTACTCCTGCGCCCACCACAGGTCCCGGCGGTAGGCGTCCATCTCCGGCGTGCCGGCGAGGAACACCGCGAGGTCGCGGTCGGGCAGGTCGGTGTTGTGCGGCAGCCGCCGGGCGACCGCGATGTGCCGCTCCGCCAGCTCCTTGCCGATGTTGCGGGAGCCGGAGTGCAGCATCAGCCACACCCGTCCCTCGTCGGCGCCGCCCTGCTCCAGGCAGACCTCGATGAAGTGGTTGCCGCCGCCGAGCGTGCCCATCTGCCGCTGGGCCCGCGTCTCCAACTGCGCCACCCGCCGGTCGAGGTCGGCGAACCGGCGCCAGAAGTCGTCCCAGCCGGCCTGCTCCAGGCCACGGACCCGGCGCGGGTCGACCGGCTTCTCCCGCTGGTTGAACCCGACCGGGATCGTGGCCTCGATCGCCGAGCGCAGCCCCGCCAGGTCGTCCGGGAGGTCGGCGGCGGTCAGCGAGGTGCGCACCGCGGACATGCCGCAGCCGATGTCGACGCCGACCGCCGCCGGCGAGACGGCCTGCCGCATCGCGATGACCGAGCCGACCGTGGCGCCCTTGCCGAAGTGCACGTCGGGCATGACAGCGACGCCCTGCACCCACGGGAGCGCGCCGATGTTGCGCAGTTGCTGGGCGGCCTGCGGCTCGATGCCGTACGGGTCGGTCCAGACCCGGACCGGCGCGCGGGTGCCCGCGAGCGGGGTGTAGCTCATCGTCGTCTCCTCGTGTCGTCGGCTGGTCGCCACCATGGGGCGGGACCGGAAGGCATCGACGACCGCCCGGGAATCGAACCCGGAGGGAGTGGCCTGCACGGCCTCTCCGCGCCCAGCGCGCGGCCGGCCCGCCGGGCGGGGCCCGACGGGTGCAGCGGTGGGCCGGTCGGGCACCGGGTGAGCCTCCCGGTGCTCCGACGGCCCGTGTCAGGGCAGGGCCGAACGCCCTGCCCTGCCGTCCGGGACCGGGGAATCGAACCCCGTGTCTCTCGCGCCCAAGGCGAGCGGGTCAGCCAGCTCCCTCGTCCCGGTGACGGTCGTGCTCCCGGTCGGCCCGTGGCGGGGCGACCGGATCGTTGCTTCCACTGTGGAGTTGGGAACGGGTCACGTCGCCGGGGCGTGGCCGGCAGGGAGGTGGACGGCGACCGGGTGGACGAAAAAGCCGCCCGGCCCCGGTGGGGTGGGCGGCTGCGCGTACGCGCGGGCGCTAGACGCGCCGCCACCCCCGTTGCCGCCCGTGTCCGGGACGGCGCCGCCCGCAGGCTGGTGTGCCCGTGGGCAGCGAAGCACCACCGTGCGGCGTCGGCCACACGGCGTCGGTGCGGGTGCGCTGCGACACGGCGTACTCCCCTGGGGTCGTTCGGTTGACCTTGCGCCGATGACGGTAGGCGGGCCGCGACGGTGACCGCAACGGATATCCACGTTCCGTTCGGCCGACACCGAACCGTCCGGCCGCTACCGTTGCGCCCCGACGACGCGGACAGGAGGGGGTTCCGATGCAGCTCAAGCGGCAGGTGGCCGAACGGTACCGGCAGGTCAACGGCGACCATTCGATGACGGAGGCGGACGACGCGTACGTGAGCGCCCAGTTCGCGGTGCTCGACGAGCTGTGCACCGCACACGGGTGCGACGCGGACGACGTACGCCGGCTGATGCTCGACCGGCGGCTTCCGTTGCCGGGTTACCTGCGCTCCGACGGCGCGGAGATGGTGCCCGTGGACCTGTTCGCGCTCGCCGAGCGGGCTGGCGGGACGGACGCGCTGCGGGCGTGGTTCACCGGCCATTGGGCGGACGAGGGCGTCGGCGCCGCGGAGTGGGACGCCTATCTCAGCGGCCGGTACGTCTGCCTGCGGTCGGTCGGCCCGGCCACGATCCGGCGCAAGGACGAACTGGTGGCGGCCATCCGGGCGGCGCTGGCGAATCTCGACGTCGACCCGACCGACGACGGCACCGCGCTGCGGCTGTCCGCGCTGGCCGACGAACTGGACGCGCTGACGCCGGCGTTCACCCCGTACGACCGGCTGCGCTTCGGCGGCCCGACCTCCCGGGACACCTACGTCGACGCGGTGCGGGCCCGCCTGCGTGAGCGCCCCTGACGGCGACGGCGGCCGTCGTCGGCGCGGGCGGGAAACGACGCCAACATCACATCAGCTTCCCTATCGCTCCCTATTCTGACTAGATTAGGGAACGATGAGTGAGGAAATGTACTCGGTCGAGCAGGTGGCCGAGCGGCTCGGCCTGCACGTGCGCACCGTGCGGGGCTACATCCGCGACGGTCGGCTCAGGGCGGTGCGGATCGGCAAGCAGTACCGGATCGCCCGCGCCGACCTCGACGCGCTGACCGGTCGGCCGGCACCCGCCCGCCCCGCCGGCGGTGCGGCGGTGGAGGTGTCGAGCATCGTGCAGATCGACGGCGTCGACCGGGCCGCGGCCGACCGGCTGGCCACGCTCGTCCTGGCCGCGGCGAACAGCACCCACCACCACCCCGCGCACCCGCTGCGCATCCAGACCGTCCACGACGAGGAGCGGAACCGCATGAAGATCGTGATCCTGGGCGGCGCCTCGGCCACCGCCGACGTGCTGCACCTGGTCGACGCCGTGCTCGACGGCGACAACGGCCTGCTCACCGGGGAGGCCGGCGATGCCTGACGTCATCCAGGAGCGGGCCGGAGTGCCGGTGCTGGTGTGCGACCCGGACGGCCCGCCGGTGACCACCGAGCAGGACGCGCTGGACCTGATCGGCTCGGCCTTCCTCGGCGCCCAGGTGGTGGCCGTGCCGGTGAGCCGGCTCGACGCCTCCTTCTTCGCCCTCGGCACCCGCTTCGCCGGCGAGATCATGCAGAAGTTCGTCAACTACCGGCTACGCCTGGTCGTCGTCGGCGACATCGGTGAGCACCTCGCGGCCAGTTCGGCCCTGCGCGCCCTCGTCCACGAGTCGAACCGCTCCGGCCACGTGTGGTTCGTCCCCGACCTCGACGCCCTCGACGCCCGCCTGGCGCCGGCGGTGCGACCCGGTGGGGGCACGCCCACGCCGGACGGGGCGCCGACGCGCGGCTGACCGCCCCGGGGTTGCCGGCGCGCGGGGCGGGTAACCGGCGCGGATGAGGCCGGAGGCCGAGCCGGTGGACGTCGACGAGCCGCTGGCCGTCGACGTACCGCCCGCGCCGCACGACGCCAGCGGCGAGCGCGTGCCGACGCGCGACCTGGCCGGGCTGGCGCCGGCGGCGCGGCCGGCGCGGCGGTGGACGCCGGGCCGGGTGGTCGCCACGCCGGCCGCGCTGGAGCACCCGCACGGCCGACGGATCGCCCGGCGGGTCGAGGCCCTGGGCATCGAGGTCGAGCGGCTGCGCGCCAACCGGCTCACCGGCGTCCGCGGCGCCACCGAGCGGAAGACGTACGCGCGGGCGAAGGCGACCATGGCGATCGTGGTCAGCCCGCCGTCGCGCCGGAAGCTGCAACCCATCGCGCCCAGCGCGGACTGGCGCTTCGACCTGGCGGAGGGCTGCCCGGCCCACTGCCAGTACTGCTACCTGGCCGGCTCGCTGTCGGGGCCACCGGTGACGCGGGTGTACGCCGACCTGGACGACATCCTCGCCGGCCTGGCCGGCTACGCCGGGCGGGGCACGGTCACCAGCCGCAACGCCGGGCGGGCCGCCGAGGGCACCACCTTCGAGGCGTCCTGCTACACCGACCCGCTGGCCCTGGAGCACCTCACCGGCAGCTGGCGGCGGGCGGTTGAGCACTTCGCCGGCTGGGACGCCCCGGTGCAGCTGCGCTGGACCACCAAGTACGCCGACGTCGACACGTTCGTGGGGTTGCCGCACGCCGGCCGCACCCGCGTGCGGTTCAGCGTCAACTGCCGCCCGGTCAGCGAGCGGATGGAGGGCGGCACCGCCACGGTCGCGCACCGGCTGGCGGCGCTGCGCCGGCTCGCCCTCGACGGCTACCCCGTGGGATTGACCGTCGCGCCGATCATGCCGCTGCCCGGCTGGCGGGAGCACTACGGCGAGCTGCTCGACGCGGTCGCGGACGCCGTCGCCGGGGTGCCCGGGCTCGACCTGACCGCCGAGCTGATCACCCACCGGTTCACCCCGGGCAGCAAGGAGGTGCTGCTCGGCTGGTACCCGCGCACGAGGCTGGAGATGGACGAGTCCGCCCGCAGCCGCAAGTACGGCAGGTTCGGCGCGGTGAAGTACGTCTACCCGCGCGACACCATGGCCGAGCTGCGCACCTGGTTCGAACGCGAGCTGGCCGCCCGGCTGCCGGCCTGCCGGGTCCTGTACTGGACCTGACGATCCGCTACGGTCGACGACCGTGGCCCTGACGCGTGTCGACTTCTACTCCGAGGTGCTCGGTCTCAGCACCTCGATGACGGTGATCCTGCCCCAGCAGACCACCACGCAGATCGGCATGTCCGGCAGCGCCGGGCAGGGCGACCCGCCCGTGCTCTACCTGCTGCACGGGCTGTCCGACGACGACACGATCTGGCTGCGCCGCACCTCGATCGAGCGGTACGTGGCGCCGCTCGGCCTGGCCGTGGTGATGCCCCAGGTCGGGCGCAGCTTCTACACCGACGAGGAGCACGGCAACCGGTACTGGACCTTCCTCACCGACGAGCTGCCCCGGCTGTGCCACGGGTTCTTCCGGCTCTCGGCGCGGCGGGAGGACACCTTCGTCGCCGGGCTCTCGATGGGCGGCTACGGGGCGCTGAAGTGGGCGCTGCGCGACCCGGGCCGGTTCGCCGCGGCGGCGAGCCTGTCCGGTGCGCTCGACGTGGTCAACCGCCGCCACCATCCGACCGCGCCCCTCGACCCCGACGTCTGGCACACCGTCTTCGGCGAGCGCACGGTGACCGGCACCGACGACGACACCGTCGCCCTGCTCGACGCGGCAGCGGGCGCCGACCTGCCCGCGCTCTACGTCGCCTGCGGCACCGAGGACTTCCTGTACGAGGACAACCTCACCTTCGTCACGGCGGCCCGCGAGCGCGGCGTCCCGCTCACCGTGGACTTCTCCCCCGGCGCGCACGACTGGGCGTACTGGGACGCGAAGATCCAGGACGTGCTGGCCTGGTTGCCGGTGCGCACCGGCGGCTGACCCGACCGGCCCCGGGCGCCGGCGCACCCGCCGTCCGACGGTCGCTCGCTTCCGATTCCGATCACGCCCGACGTCGCCGGCGCGCGTAGCGTGGGCACGCACCCGCAAGCCCCGGGAGGAAACGTGACCCTGTCCACCCCCGCGTCCGCGCTCGCGTACTTCGGCGTCGACGCCCTGATCGACGACGACACCCGGGACCTCCAGGCCGCCGTGCGCGGCTTCGTCGACCGACGGATCCGCCCGGAGATCGCGACCTGGTACGAGCAGGGCCGCCTGCCCGTGCGGGACCTGGCCCGCGAACTCGGCGGGCTCGGCGTGCTCGGCATGCACCTGAGCGGCTACGGCTGCGCCGGCACCTCCGCCGTCGCGTACGGGCTGGCCTGCTTCGAACTGGAGGCGGGCGACTCGGGGCTGCGCTCCCTGGTCTCGGTGCAGGGGTCGCTCGCCATGTACGCCATCTGGCGCTTCGGCTCCGAGGAGCAGAAGCAGCAGTGGCTGCCCCGGATGGCCGCCGGCGAGGCGATCGGCTGCTTCGGCCTGACCGAACCGGACTTCGGCTCCGACCCGGCCGGCATGCGGACCAGGGCCCGCCGCGACGGCGACGACTGGGTGCTCGACGGCACCAAGATGTGGATCACCAACGGCTCCGTCGCGGATGTCGCCGTGGTGTGGGCCCGCACCGACGAGGGCGTACGCGGCTTCCTCGTCCCGGCCGGCACCCCCGGCTTCACCGCCCCGGAGATCACCCGCAAGCTCTCCCTGCGCGCCTCGGTGACCTCGGAACTCGTCCTCGACGACGTGCGGCTGCCCGCCGACGCGATGCTGCCGGAGGCCGCCGGCCTGTCCGGGCCGCTGTCGTGCCTCAACGAGGCCCGCTTCGGCATCGTCTTCGGGGCGCTGGGCGCGGCCCACGACTGCCTGGAGACGACGATCGCGTACGCCCGCAGCCGGCAGATCTTCGACAAGCCGCTCGCCGCGTACCAGGCCACCCAGCTCAAGCTCGCCGACATGGGGCTGGAGCTGGGCAAGGGGATGTTGCTGGCGTTGCAGATCGGCGCGATGAAGGACGCCGGCACGCTCGACCACCGGCAGATCAGCCTGGGCAAGCTCAACAGCGTGCGGGAGGCCATCGCCATCGCCCGCGAGTGCCGCGCCATCCTGGGCGCCGCCGGGATCACCCTCGACTACCCGGTCATCCGGCACTCGGCCAACCTCGAGTCCGTGCTCACCTACGAGGGCACGTCCGAGGTGCACCAGCTGATCATCGGACAGGTGCTGACCGGCCACGCCGCCTTCAAGTAGGCGGGACGGACCCCCGCCGGCGCGGGAGCGTCAGCCGCCCGCGGGCTCGGCCGAGGAGCGGGCCACCGGCAGGTCGAAGTAGTTGTCCGGCCAGGGTTCGTCGCGGTAGCGGTAGTGCCACCACTCGCGGTCGTAGTTGACGAAGCCGCCGTCGGTCATCAGCTGCCGCAGCAGCCGCCGGTTGTCCCGGGGCGCGCCGGTGACCCGCGGCGAGTCGGTGTGCGCGAGCGGGTCGAAGCAGTCGAAGCCGGTGCCCATGTCGACGCCGTTGTCGGCGAACCGCTGCCCCTCGGGGGCGGTGCAGGAGACCAGGGGCTGGCCCGGGGCGTACGGGGGCTGGGTGGGGGTCGGCACGTCGACCAGGGTCAGGTCGAGCGTGCTGCCCCGGCTGTGCGCGGTGGGTGCGCCGACGTACCCCTCGTCGAACAGGTCGGACTTCGCCACCCGGGGATAGAACTCCGCCTTCATCCGCTGCTCGCCGGGCTGCCTGGCCCACTCGACGAAGTCGTCGGCGGCCCGCCGGGGGCGGTAGCAGTCGTACACCTTCAGGCTGCGGCCCCGGGCGAGGGCGGCGTCCTGCACCCGGCGCAGCGCCTCGGCGGCCCGGCGGGTGAGCAGGCAGAGCGGTTCGGGGTAGCCGGCGACCGGCCGTCCGACGAAGTTGTGCGCGGTGGCGTACCGGATGTCGGTCCGGATGCGCGGGTCGACGTCGGTGAGGACGACGAGGCCCGGCCCGGACGGCGCCGACGCCGACGCCGACGTCTGCGGAGCGGACGATGGCGGGACGGACGGTGGCGGCGTCGGTGCGGCGGACGGTGACGGCGCGGCCGGTGGTGACGGCGGCGGCGCGGGCCGGGTGCAGCCGGGCGCGAGCGCCACGATCACGACGGCCACCGCGACGGCCCGCCCCCGGGCGGTCGCGGCGCCCGGGGCTCGCCGTCGGATCCGGACTGGCCTGGCCACGCCCCCTGTCTATCAGGCTACGGGCCGTCGGGCGCCCGGTCCGGCGACAGGTGTACGCGCAGGAAGCGCAGCGCCGCCTCGTCGTCGTCGATCCCGCCGGCCTCGTGACCGTTGTACCGCCAGACCGACAGCTCCGTCGGCCCCCGACAGGCGTTGACGGCGGCGAAGACGGTCGACGGCGGCACGATCTCGTCCATCAGCGCGACGGAGAAGCGGGCCGGCAGGTGGCACCGGCGGGCGAAGTTCACCCCGTCGACGTAGGCCAGGGTGGCCAGCACCCGTTCCTCGGCGTGCCGGTGGACGGCCAGATAGTCGCGGATCTCCCGGTACGGATGCGCGTCGGTGAGCACGATCGCGCGCGGGATGTCGCACAGGAAGGGCACGCCGGCCACCACGGCCCGCAGGTCGGGCGTCAGCGCGGCGACGGCGAGCGCCGCGCCGCCGCCCTGGCTGTGCCCGAGGACCGCGACCCGCGCCGGATCGACCGCCGGCAGGGTGCGGACGGCGTCCACCGCCCGCACCGCGTCGGTGAGGAACCGCCGGTAGTAGTACGTGCGGGGGTCCGCCACGCCACGGGTGGCCACCCCGGGGGCCTCGGGACCGGCGGCGGCCGGATCCGGGGTGTCCCCCCGGGCCCAGCCCGCGCCCTGCCCCCGGGTGTCCATCTGCAGGTGCGCGAAGCCGGCCGAGGCCCACAGCAGGTTCTCCAGCGGGTGGCCCCGGCCGCCGCCGTAGCCGGCGTACTGCACGACGGTGGGCAGGGGCGCCTCGGCGCCGCGCGGCAGCCGCAGCCAGGCCCGCACCGGCTGCCCGGCGAAGCCGGGAAAGGTCACGTCGTGCACGTCGATCGTGGCCAGCCCGGTGGGCACCGGCTCGGCGCGCACCGGCCAGCCGCACTCCCGCGCCTCGGCGATCGTGTCCGCCCAGAACCGGTCGAAGTCCGCCGGCTGTGCCACCTGACCCCGGTACGCCCGCAGCTGCTCCTCGGGCAGGTCCGTGAGGGCCACCGCTCAGCCGGCCGAGGGCGTGACGGCGAACCGGGGGTGCAGCCGCCGGGTGTGGTCGACGTGCCGGGCGGGACCACGCAGCGCGACCGCCGCCACGAGCCGGTGGTCCGTGCTGGACGCCGAGAGCCGCAGCTCCAGCTCGCCCGGCTCGACGACGCGCCGCCCGTCGCGCCCGGTGAAGGAGAACAGGTCGGCCGGCACGGCCAGGTCGATCCGGCAGGCCGCGCCCGCCTCCAGCGGCACCCGGAGGTAGCCGACGAGGCGCTGCACCGGCTGGACCACCGAGGCCACCGGGTCGTGCGCGTACACCTGCACCACCTCGCTGCCCCACCGGGAGCCGGTGTTGCGCACCGTGAAGTGCAGCCGCAGCTCACCGTCGGTCGCCGCGACCGGCTCGTCGACGACCAGGCCCGACCAGTCGAACGTGGTGTAGCCCAGGCCGTGCCCGAAGCCGTACGCGGGCGTCGGGTCGACGTTGGAGACGTCGCTGGCCTGGCCCAGCCGGGCCGACAGGTAGGTGGTCGGCTGCGCTCCCGGCCCCCGGGGCACGCTGACCGGCAGCCGCCCCTGCGGCGCGACCCGGCCGCTGAGCACGCCGGCGATGGCCGGGGTGCCCTCCTCGCCGGGGAAGAACGACTGCACGACCGCCGCCGCCTCGCTCACCGCCCGGCCCAGCGCGTAGGGCCGCCCGGCGAGCAGCGCCACCACCACGGGCGTGCCGGTGTCCAGCAGCGCGTCGAGCAGGTGCTGCTGCGCCCCGGGCAGGGCCAGCGACTCGGCGTCGCAGCCCTCGCCGCTGGTGCCCCGGCCGAACAGTCCCGCCCGGTCGCCGAGCGCGGCGACTACCACGTCCGCGTCCCGCGCCGCCGCGACCGCCGCCGCCACCCCGTCGGTGTCGTCGCCGTCGACGGAGACGCCGGCCGCGGTGACCACGACGCTGTCTGCGAACTCGGCGCGCAGCGCCGCCGCCAGGGTGGGCAGCGCGATGCCGACGGGCACCTCGGGATGCCGCGAGCCGACGTGGGCCGGGAACGAGTAGCAGCCGAGCACCGCCGTGGGGCTCTCGGCCTGCGGGCCGACCAGCGCGATGCGGGCCGGCCGGTCGAGCGGCAGGGTGCCGTCGTTGGCCAACAGCACCACGGCGCGCTCGGCGACCTCGCGGGCCAGCGCCCGGTTGGCCGGCGGGTCCAGGTCGACGGTGCCGCGCAGCGCCTCCGGGTCGGACAGGTCGGCGCCGGCCAGCGCGGCCGGCACCGGGCTCCAGTCGGCGTCGAGGAGACCGAGCTGCGCCTTCTGCGTCAGCACCCGACGGACCGCCCGGTCGATCAGCGCCTCCGGCACCGCGCCGGCCGCGAGCGCCTCGCGCAGCGGCTCGCCGAACGTCTTCACCGTCGGCAGCTCGACGTCCACGCCGGCGGCGAGGGCGACGGCCGCCGCCTCCGCCCAGCTGCCGGCCACCCCGTGCAGGGTGCGCAGGAAGGCGACGCCGAAGTAGTCGGCCACCACGGTGCCCGGGAAGCCCCAGGCGTCGCGGAGCAGGCCGGTCAGCAGCTCCTCGTCGGCCGCCGAGGGCATCCCGTCGGTGTCGGTGTAGGCGTGCATCACCGACCGCGCGCCGCCCTCGCGTACCGCCATCTCGAACGGCGGGAGGATCACGTCGGCGCGCTCGCGGGGGCCCATCGCCACCGGCGCCAGGTTGCGCCCGCCCCGGGAGGCGGAGTAGCCGGCGAAGTGCTTCAGCGTCGCCACCACGCCCGCGGACTCCAGGCCCCGCACGTACGCGGTGGCGATCGTGCCCACCAGGTAGGGGTCCTCGCCGATGGTCTCCTCCACCCGCCCCCAGCGCGCGTCGCGCACCACGTCGAGCACCGGGGCCAGCCCCTGGTGCACCCCGACGCGACGCAGGTCGGCGCCGATGGCGGCGGCCATCCGCCCGATCAGCTCCGGGTCGAAGGTGGCGCCCCAGGACAACGGCACGGGGTACGCGGTGGCGCCCCAGGCGGCGAAGCCGGCCAGGCACTCCTCGTGCGCCATCGCCGGGATGCCGAACCGGTTCGCGGCGGCGACGCGCTGCTGGGTCCGCAGCAGCGACAGCGCACCGAGCGCGGGGTCGACCGGGGCGGTGCCGAACGGGCGGGTCAGCTGGCCGAGACCCGTGTCCAGCAGGGCGGCCAGGTCGACCGGTTCCTCCATCTCGTGCTGGTACGGCGCGACCTCTCCCCCGTCGGCGGCGGCGCCGACCCAGACGCCGTAGAGCTGGGCCACCTTCTCCGGCAGGGTCATCGCGGCGACCAGGGCGTCCACCCGGGTCGCGAGGTCGAGGGTCGGGTCGGTCCAGATCGCGGTGCCGGTGGCGATGTCGAGGGTCACGTTGTCGGTCACTTTCCTCCGACGCCCATCAGCCCCTGCACCAGGGCCCGCCGGGCGAACAGATAGACGAGCAGGACGGGCACCATCGACAGCACGACCGCGGCGAGCAGCCCGGGAATGTTGATCCCGTACTGCGTCTGGAAGTTGTAGAGGCCGAGGGTGATCACCTTGGTGGAGTCGGACTGGGTGAGGATCAGCGGGAACAGGAAGCCGTTCCACGCCTGCAGGGCGGAGAAGACCGCGATGGTGGCGATCCCGCCGCGCGACAGCGGCAGCACCAGCTGGCCGAAGACCCGCGTGGGGCTGGCGCCGTCGATGGCCATCGCCTCGTACAGGTCCGGGGTGATGTCGCGCATGACGCCGCTGAGGATCAGCGCGCACACCGGCAGGGAGAAGGCGGCGGTGGGCAGGATGACGCCGACGAGGTTGTCGTAGAGCCCCGCCTTGCTGATCAGGTAGAAGATCGGCACGATGACCGCCTGCGCCGGGATCGCCAGGCCCAGCAGGAAAAGCCGGAACACGCCGGAGGTGAGCCGGCTGCGGCTGCGCACGATGGCGTACGCCAGCGGCGGCACGAGCAGCAGCACGATGGCCACCACGCTGGCCGTCACCACCAGGGTGTTGAGCAGGTAGCGGCCGAAGCCCTCGTCGAAGGCGCCGGTGTAGTTGTCCAGGGTGAAGGTGTCGGGCAGGGCGATCGGGCCGTTGCGGCCGTACCCCTCGCGGGTCTGCACGGTGATCGCCAGCATGACGTAGATCGGCAGGCCGACGAGGAGGAGCCAGGCCAGGGCGCCGAGCCCGGCCAGCCAGTTGGGACGGTGCCGCTTCACAGGCCCTCCATCGTGGAGCGCATCCGGTCGTAGCCGGAGACCCGGACCACGACCAGCGAGATGACGGTGGCGACGACGACGAGGAGCAGGGCGATGGCCGCGCCGGCGCCGAAGTCGAAGCTGCGGAACGCCTGCTCGTACATGTGATAGGCGGTGATGGTGGTGTCGGTGCCCGGCCCGCCCTGGGTGAGGATCAGCACGGTGTCGAACGTGGTCAGCCCACCGACGACCATGAGCACCACCGAGGTGATCATGGCGTTGCGCAGCTGCGGCAGGGTGACGTGGCGGAACTGTCCCCACCGGCCGGCGCCGTCGACCTCGGCGGCCTGGTAGAGCACCGCCGGTACGGCGCGGGCCGCGCCCTGGTAGATCAGCGCGTGGAACGGGATGAACTGCCAGCTGCCGACGAAGACCAGCACGGCGATCGCGCCCGTGCGGCTGCCGAAGAGGTTGCCGTCGCCGAACAGCCACGGGGCCTGACCGGGCACGCCGAAGTTCGGGTCGAGCAGCGCCCGCCACAGCACCGACACGGCGGTCGCCGACAGCAGCAGCGGGAGGAAGAAG
The DNA here is from genome assembly GCF_049841695.1 of Micromonospora sp. DT178. Taxonomy (NCBI): domain Bacteria; kingdom Bacillati; phylum Actinomycetota; class Actinomycetes; order Micromonosporales; family Micromonosporaceae; genus Micromonospora; species Micromonospora sp. DT178. Next base: position 325,988 of record NZ_JBNCKV010000007.1, on the reverse strand, counting down.
ATCGCGGACAGCACGGCCCGGTTGCGCTGCGGCCCGGCCGCCCACACGCCGATCAGCAGGCTCAGCGGCGTCTGCACCAGCACGCCGAGGGCGGTGAGCAGGACGCTCAGCCACAGGCTGTTGATCATCACGGGGTCGCGGGCGAGCCGCCGCCAGTTGTCCAGCCCGACGTACTCCGGGGAGCCGAGGCCCGCCCAGCTGGTGAAGCTGAGCACGACCACGAGGACCAGCGGGACGAGTGCGAAGAGCCCGAAGAACAGGGTGGCGGGCAGGGCCCAGGCGAAGCCCGGGCGGCTGAGGGTGGGGCCGCCCGGGCTTCGTCGGGCCCGTCGCTGCTCCGTCGCGGTGGGGGCGGCGAGGGTGGTGGTGGACATGGTCGCGCTCAGCCCGCCTGCAGGGACTGCATCGCCTTGATGAAGCCGGCGGCGTCCAGCCGGCCGTTGCAGTACTGCTGCACGGCCTGGTGGATGGTCGTGGTCGCCGCCGGCGGGTACGCCTGGTCCCAGGAGAGCTGGAAGTTCGGGGCCTCCTTGACCAGGGTGAACTGGTACTTCAGGTAGTCCGGGTTGGTGGCGCCGTCGAGGAACTTCTCGGTGTTGGTGGTGGTGGGCAGGTTGCCGATGGCGAGCTGCGCCTGGACGAACTCGTCGGAGTACTGGAGCTTGAGGAACTCGGCCACGGCCTCCGGGTGCCGGGTCTTCTTCAGCACCGAGTAGAAGTTGTTGGTGTTGCCGACCACGTTGCGCGGGTCGCCCTTGCCGCCCGGGACGCTCGGGAAGGCGCTCCAGCCGAGGCCCTCGGCGGCGAAGGTCGGGTTGGCGTCGTGGTGGGTCGAGTAGTTCCAGGAGCCCATCAGCTCGAAGCCGGCCTTGCCGCCCGCCAGCAGCGCGGGCGAGCCGCCGTCGGTGAACTTGACCGAGTCGAAGTTGGTGCCGAACGCACCCGCGTCGGTCAGTTGCCGCAGCAGTTCCAGGGCGCGGCGGCTCTCCGGGCTCTCCCAGGCGCTCTTGTCGCCGTCGAGCGCCTTGGCGAACAGCTCGGGGCCGGCCACCCGGTCGTAGAGGTACTGGTACCACATCTGGGTCGGCCACTGGTCGCCGCCGCCGAGGGCGATCGGCGTGATCCCCTTGCCCTTGAGGGTCTGCACGGCGGCCAGCAGGTCGTCCCACGTCTTCGGCGGGGTGATCCCGGCGTCGGCGAGGACCTTCTTGTTGTGGAACAGCAGCACCGGCTGGGTGCCGCGCATCGGCACCCCGTACGCCTTGCCGTCGACCATGGCGGTGTTGAAGACCGACGGCAGGAAGTTCGCCTTCAGCCCCGGTTCCTTGGCGATCATGTCGTCCAGCGGCAGCAGCAGGTCGGCCTTGACGAACGGGGTGATGCTGCCGCCGCCCCAGTTGAAGAAGACGTCCGGCGCCTGCTTGGTGTTGATGATGGTCTGGAGCTTGGTCTGGTAGTCGGCACCGGGGATGGTGTCCAGCACCGCCTTGATCTTCGACGTCTTGTTGAACGTCTCGACGAGCTGTTTCTCGACCTTGTTGGTGGCGTCGCCGTACACCAGGATGCGGATCTCGTCCGGGCCGGCGGCCGAGTCACCGTCGCCGCAGGCGGTCAGTGGCAACGCCAGCGCCAGGGCGGCGGCGAGCGCGACGGCCCGGGCGAGCCGCGTGCGTACAGTCATGATCGACCTCTCGTGGTGGGGGTGTGGTGGGGGACGTCGCCGCCGGCGCGACGACCGAAAGGTGTCCGACAAGTTTCCGGAATACTTCCGTAACTCGTCCGAACGCTAGAACCGACCTGCCGTGTCGTCAACCCCCGATCGTGGGGCAAGATGGGCCGGTGGAGCGGCCCCGCCGTTCCGGACGTTTTTCGGTGGTGACGGGTACGGTCGGTCTTCCGACCGGTGAAGGAGACGCGGGTGGACGGCGACGACGGGCGCAGGATCACCATCACCGCTATCGCGCGGGAGGCCGGGGTCTCGGTGCCGACCGTGTCGCGGGTGCTCAACGGGCGCTCGGACGTGGCTCCCGGCACCCGCGAGCGGGTGGAGGAGCTGCTGCGCCACCACGGTTACCAACGCCGCGGCAGCCGCACGGTGAGCCACGTCGGCCTGGTCGACCTGGTCTTCAACGACCTGGACAGCCCCTGGGCGGTGGAGATCATCCGGGGGGTCGAGGACGTCGGGCACGGCGCGGGCGTCGGCACGGTGGTCTCCGCGATCCACCGCCAGTCGACCGCCGCCCGGCAGTGGTTGCAGAACCTGCGGGCCCGCGCCACCGACGGCGTCATCTTCGTGACCTCGCACCTGAGCCCGCCGCTGCACGCGCAGCTGCGCCGCCTCAACGTGCCCGTGGTCGTCGTCGACCCGGCCGGCGTGCCCGCCACCGACGTGCCCACCGTCGGGGCTACCAACTGGGCCGGCGGGCTCGCCGCGACCGAGCACCTGCTGTCGCTCGGGCACCGGCGGATCGGCTTCGTCGCCGGGCCGACGCACCTGCTGTGCAGCCGGGCCCGCCTGGACGGCCACCGGGCCGGGCTGGAGGCGGCCGGGGTGCCGGTGGAGGACCGGCTGGTGCACCCCGGCGACTTCTACCACGCCTCGGGCTTCGCCGCCGGGACGGCGCTGCTCGACCTCGACGACCCGCCGACGGCGATCTTCGCGGCCAGCGACCAGATGGCCTTCGGCGTCTACGAGGCCGTACGCCGCCGGGGGTTGCGGATCCCCGACGACGTCAGCGTCGTGGGCTTCGACGACCTGCCGGAGGCCCGCTGGGCCTCACCGCCGCTGACCACCGTCCGGCAGCCGCTGGTGGAGATGGGTCGCCTGGCCGCCCGGACCGTGCTGCGGCTGGCGCAGGGCGAGGCCATCGACTCCCCCCGGGTGGAACTCGCCACCAACCTGGTCGTCCGGGACAGCACGGCCCCGCCGCGCCGGCCGTGACGGCCGGTCCCGCGCCCGCCACCCCTCGGCGGCGCTCCCGGTAGCGTTCCGGAACTTCCGGTCGGCCGCCGCCCGCGTGGCCGTCGGCCTCCCCCGCCCGGCCGGCCCGAGGTTCCGGCCCGCCACGCCACTCCCCCGGTCGCCCGGGGCCGCTCCCGGGGTTCCGGGGCGACGCCACGGGCGGCGGGATCACCGACTTCGCGCTCAGCGGTGCTGGTGGTGGTGCCGGACCGCGCGCCGGATGTCCACCGGCAGGGCGGGCGCGCCGTCGACCGGCGCGGGATCCTCGACGGTGGGGGCGATGCCGCCGGCGGCGATCCGGTCCAGGGTGGCCAGGCCGGCGGCGTCGATCGAGCCGAAGACGGTGTAGTTGGGGCGCAGCGCGGAATCGCCCTGGACCAGGAAGAACTGGCTGCCGTTGGTGTCGGGGCCCGCGTTGGCCATGGCGAGGGTGCCCCGGGCGTAGAGCCGGCGCACCCCGGTCGGGTCGGTCGGCGCCGGCGGCAGGTCGGTGGGCAGTTCGTCGGCGTAGCGGTAGCCGGGACCGCCGGAGCCGGTCCCGGACGGGTCACCGCACTGGAGCACCCGCAACGTCGGGTACGCGGTGAGCCGGTGGCAGGAGGTCCGGTCGTAGAAGCGGTGGCGCACCAGGTGCAGGAAGCTCTGCACGGTGCAGGGGGCCGCCTCCCGGTCGAGGGTCAGCCCGATCGGCCCCTGGTTGGTGCGCAGCGTGACCCGCACGGTGCCCCGGTCGGGGGTGCGCCTCGGGTCGGGCGGCAGCGGCACCGGCCTGGCGGCGGGGTCCTCGGGCGTCTGCGTGTAGGCGCACGGGCCGGGCGTGACCCGGGAATCGGCGGCGGCGTCGGCCGGGGCTCCGCCGGGCGCGGCGACCGCGGCGGCGCCGCCACCGGTGACCAGCGCGCCCGCGACCAGGGCCACCCCGGCGAGGCGGGACAGCGTACGGGCCGGCCGGCGACGCACCTCGATCGACGGCGGGACGGGGTGCGGTCGGGGTTCGCTCGACACGGGATCCTCCTGGGCTCATGGCGCCGGAAAGACCGGAGTCTATGGATCCCGTCGTCGCTTGTCGATCCGTCCCGCCCCCGCCGAGGTCAGGAAGGGGCCTTCCTCACCGCCGCCGGGCCGCCCGGCGGCGCCAGAGCAGCGCCGCCCCCAGCAGCCCGACCGCCGCCGCCACGAGCGCGGCCACCGGCCACCGGGCGACCAGCCCGTCCTCGAGCGGGCCGCTGGCCGCGGCCGGGCGCGGGTCGCCGGTGGCGGCGAGCGCGGGCGGCGAGGGGGCCGCCGAGGCGGCCAGCTCCCCCGGCTCGACCAGCCGGCCGACGGCGGCGTCCCGGGGCAGCGAGAAGCCCCAGTCGAGCAGGGCGGCGCCCTGCTCCCAGCCCCGCGCGGGCTGCGGCTCGGCACCGAGCAAGGTGACCACCAGCCGCCGCCCGTTGCGCTGGGCCGCCCCGACGTACGTGTGCCGGGCCAGGTCGGTGAAGCCGGTCTTGCCGCCGAGCGCGCCCGGGTAGCGGTAGATGAGCTGGTTCTCGTTCTGGATCTCGAAACCCTTGGTCCGCTGCGCCGGCTGGGCGGGGATGCGGTGCGTCTCGGTCAGCGCGTACCGGCGGAACGTCGGGTCGGCGAAGCAGGCCCGGGCGACCAGCGCCAGGTCGTACGCGCTGGTGAACTGGCCTCGTCCGTCGAGGCCGGAGGGGGTCACCGCGTGGGTCTGGAGGGCGCCGAGGCGGTGCGCCTCCTCGTTCATCGCCCGCACGCCACCGGCCATCCCGTCCGGCCCACCGCCGAGGCGGGCCAGCAGGTTGGCCGCCTCGTTGCCGGACTGGAGCAGCAGCCCGAGCCAGACGGTCTCGATCCGGTACCGTCCGCCGGCGACCAGCCCGACGGCCGAGGAGCCGGGTTCGATGTCCATGTCCCCGTCGGTGACGGTGACGACCTGCCGCGGGTCGAGTCGGGGCAGCATGGTGGCCGCCAGCAGCAGCTTCTGCACGCTGGCCGGGGTGCCGTACTCGTGCGGGCCGCAGCCGCCCAGCACCTGGCCGGTGTCCAGGTCGGCGACCAGCCACGAGGTCGCGGTGACCGCCGGCGGGCGGGCGGCCCCCGCCGGGACGACCAGACCGGCGGTGTCGAGCGCCGGGCCGCCCACGGCCCGCTCCTGCGGCACGGCCGGCGGCGGCGACGGACGGGGCGGCCGGGAGACCCTGGGCGCGGGCGCCTTCGGGCAGGGGACGGACACGGCGACACCGGGCGCGGAGCCGGCACCGGGCGCGGGCGGCACCGCGCCGGGCGGGGACGCTACGACGCCGGGCGCGGGAGTCGCGGACGCGACGACGCCGGGCGCGGAGGTCACGAGGGCGGCGGGACCGGCCGGGCCGGCCGCCGCGGGGACGGGAGCGCCGGTGCCGAGGAGGACGGCGGTCGCCGTGGCCGCCAGCAGCCGAACCTTCATGCCCCGCACCCTAGTCGGCGGAGTTCGGGGCGCGGGCCGGGTTCTCCAGGCCCAGCCTCCCAGGCATCCCGGAGGCGTGGCCGGCTCACCCCCGCCCGACCGCGTCCGGCGGCGCGGACCGTCCCCGGTTCCGGGACCATCGGCCCTGCCGCAGGACCCCGGCCGGGACGGAAGCTGGAAAATGAAAGCGGTAGACGATCTTCCGGTTTGCGTGCCGGGCGCCGCGTACCGGCGTCCCCACCCCGCGGGCCGCACCACACCGACGAAGGGACGACCATGGAAGCCCTCTCGCTGACCCGCCTCGCCGACGAACAGCTCGCCGCCGCACGGGAGGCCGACAGCGGACGCAGCGCCCGTTCCCTGCACCCGGGCCGGGACCGCCGGCTGCGGCAGACCCTGCTCGCCCTGCGCGGCGGCCGGTCCCTCGACGAGCACGACAGCCCCGGCGAGGCGACGCTGCAGGTGCTCGTGGGGCAGGTGCGCCTGGTGGCCGGGGACGAGTCCTGGGCGGGCGACGCCGGCGACCTGGTGGTCATTCCGCCGCGGCGGCACGCGCTGCACGCCGTCACGGACGCCGCCGTCCTGCTCACCGTGACGCCGCGGCCGTGAGCACCGTCCCGGCCCGTCGTCGCCGCCCGGTCGTCGACCCGGCCGGGCGGCCCACGGCGGGCGCCCCCGGCCGCGCTCCGGGCCGGGGGCGGTCGCCGGGTTGGGTGCCGCCGCAGCACGGCGCGTGGGCGATGCTGCTGCTGCCCTTCCTGGCGGCGCTGACCGTCACCGGCCCGCACCCGCTGCACCTGCCCCTGCTCGGGGCCGCGCTCGCCGGATACCCGCTGTCGTACTTCGGGTTGCAGGCGGTCAAGACCGGGCGGATCCGCCGGGTACGACCGCACCTCGTCGGGTACGGCCTCGCCACGGTCGCGCTCGGCACGCCGGTGCTGGTGGCCCGGCCCGCGACGCTCGCCTACGCCCCGCTCTTCGCGGCCCTCGCCGCCGTCAACGCCGGCTACGCGCGCTGGCGCCGGGACCGGGCGTTCGTCAACGACCTCGCCTTCGTGGCGCAGTGCGGCCTGCTCGGCCTCGTCGTCGCCACGGTCGCCGAGGTGCCGTGGACCGAGGTGGCCGGGGTGACGGTCGTGGCACTGGGCTACCTGGTCGGCACCGTCCTGCACGTCAAGACGATGATCCGGGAGCGGGACAGCGTCCGGTACCGGTGGGTGTCATGGACGTACCACGCCGTCGTCGCGGTCGCCGCCGCGCTCTGGGCGCCGGTGCCGGTCGCCGTGGTCTTCGCGGGGCTGCTCGCCCGGGCGGTGCTGCTCGCCGGACGCCGGGTCGCGCCGATGCGGGTGGGCCTGATCGAGACGGCCTGCGCCCTGCTGGTGCTGGCGGCGGTGGCGCTCTGACCCCGACGGGGCGGGGCGCCTGCCCGGCCCCGCCGGTCCGCGTCGACGGGCGGCCTCCCACGGGGCGGGACGCAGCGCGTCGGTTGGCTCACAAGCCGTTGCCTCCGGCATCGCTCACCGACTAGAACCGGGGAACGATCGCCCGGACCTCCCGGCGACGGTGGCGAGGTGATGGCCGTGGCTCTGATCTCCTACGACGACACCGACTCGGCGGCCTTCGCCGCGACCCGGGAACTGCCGCGCAGCGGCCTGGACCGGTGGCGGCACGCGGTGCAGCAACACCTGCGGCCGCGTACCGGCACCACGGTGCTCGACCTCGGAGCCGGCACCGGCGCCTGGGCCGCCGCCTTCACCGAGTGGTTCGGCGCCCGGGTCGTGGGGGTGGAGCCCGCCGGGGCGATGCGCTCCCGCGCCCGCCACCGGCCGCTGCTCGCCGGCGACGCGGTCGCCCTGCCGCTGCGCGACTCCGTGGCGGACGCCGCGTGGCTGTCCACGATGGTGCACCACATCCCCGACCTCGACGCGGCGGCGCGTGAGCTGCGCCGGGTGCTCCGCCCGGGCGCGCCCGTGCTGATCCGCTCGCCGTTTCCCGGCCGCCACCAGCGGATCACGCTGTTCCGCTGGTTCCCGGAGGCGGTACGGGTCCTCGATACCTACCCGGGCCTGGCCCGGGTGCGCGCGGCCTTCGCCACGGCCGGGTTCACCGTCAGCACCGTCGAGCCCGTCGCGCAGACCACGGCGGCGTCGCTGGCCGAGTTCGCCGAGCGCCTCGACCGCCGGGCCCACACGCCGCTCCAGTCGATCACCGACGAGGCGTACGCCGACGGCCTGGCCCGGCTGCGGGCCGCGGCCGGCGGGGCGAGCGGCCCGGTCGTGGACCACCTCGACCTGCTGGTGCTGCGCTGAGTCACCCGGGCAGGGCCGGGTCGCGGTGCCCCAGGTAGTCGTGGAGCGCCGCCGAGGCGCGCAGTCGTCGCAGGCTGCGCCGGTGCAGCTCCTGCTCCCGCTTGGCCAGCTCCGCGTGGACCCGCTGGGCGCTGCCGGTGGTGCGCAGCTCGCCGAGCACGGCCGCGACGATGTCGAACGGGTACGCGCCCCGGCGCAGCAGCGCGACGACCTGCGCGGCGCGCAGCTCGGCCGCGTCGTACACCCGGTAGCCGGTGCCGCGCTCGCGGACCGGCCGGAGCAGGCCGCGCTGCTCCCACAGCCGTAGCTGCGAGGTGCGGACGCCGACCAGGTCGGCGACCTCGCCGATGCGGGCCCCGCGCCGGGGCGCCGGCAGGACGGCCGCCGGGCTGGTCACCACGGTCTCGAACGCGCCGAGCACCCGCCGGATGTCGGCCCGCTCCCGGTCCAGCTCGGCGTGGCCGGCGTCGAGCGCCGCCAGTGCCGCCGCCAGATCGCCCCGGTGCACCGCGGCCATGACCTCCCGGGTACGCGCCCAGCCGTGCCCCTCGGCCATCCGCCGGACCACCGCCAGCGCCCGCACGTGGTCGTCGGTGAAGACGCGGTAGCCGGCGGGGGTGCGCTCGACCGGCGGCAGCACGCCGAGGTCGACGTAGTTGCGCACCTGCTGGACGGAGATGCCGGCCGTCGCCGCGACCTCCGCCCCCCGCCACCGTCCGGCCCGTCGTCCCGCAGCCACCACCGGGCCACCCTATCCGTCTCCACGTGGTTTGAGACTTTCCCCCCTGCTTTGGGCGGTGGTGGCCGTTCATCGAGGTGAAACCCTCCACGGGCGGTTGAATGAGACGATTGAAGGCGGCCTGGCCCCCGTAGATGTACCTCGGGCGGGACTCCGCCCACGATCTCGCGAAGGGTTCGCATGCAGCAGCCAACACGGTCCGCCGCCGACAGTCACGACATGATCGAGGTACGCGGAGCCCGGGAGAACAACCTCGCCTCCGTCTCGGTCGACATCCCCAAGCGCCGGCTGACCGTCTTCACCGGCGTCTCCGGCTCCGGCAAGTCCTCCCTGGTCTTCGGGACCATCGCCGCCGAGTCGCAGCGCCTGATCAACGAGACCTACAGCGCCTTCCTCCAGTCGTTCATGCCGAACCTGAGCCGCCCCGACGTCGACTCGCTGCGCAACCTGAGCGCGGCCATCGTCGTCGACCAGGAGCGGATGGGCGCGAACTCGCGCTCCACCGTCGGCACCGCCACCGACGCGTACGCGATGCTGCGCATCGTCTTCAGCCGCCTCGGCACCCCGCACGTGGGCGGGGCCGGCGCGTTCAGCTTCAACCTCGCCGAGGGCATGTGCCCGACCTGCGAAGGCCTCGGGCGGGTCTCCGACCTCGACGTCGACGAACTGGTCGACCGCGAGCGCTCGCTCAACGACGGCGCGATCAAGGTGCCCAACTTCGCCGTCGACTCGTGGTACTGGCAGACCATCGTCAACTCCGGGCTGTTCGACCCCGACACCAAGCTCCAGGACTACACGCCGCAGCAGTGGGAGGACTTCCTCCACAAGCCGTCCACGAAGATCAAGGTGGGCAGCAACAACTGGACGTACGAGGGCCTGGTGGTCAAGGTGCGCCGGCTCTACCTGGCCAAGGACCGCGAGTCGATGCAGGCGCACATCCGCGCGTTCGTCGACCGGGCGGTCACCTTCACCACCTGCGCCGACTGCGGCGGGGCCCGGCTCAACCAGGCGGCCCTGTCCGCCCGGATCGCCGGGCGCAACATCGCCGAGTGCTCGGCGATGCAGATCAGCGACCTGGCCGCGTTCGTCCGCGCCGTCGACGACCCGTCGGTCGCCCCGCTGATCGGCAACCTGCGCGACCTGCTCGACTCGCTGGTCGAGATCGGCCTCGGCTACCTCAGCCTGGACCGCGAGTCCGCCACCCTCTCCGGCGGCGAGGCGCAGCGGGTGAAGATGGTCCGGCACCTCGGCTCCAGCCTCTCCGACGTCACGTACGTCTTCGACGAACCGACGGTCGGCCTGCACCCGCACGACATCGCCCGGATGAACGACCTGCTGCTGCGCCTGCGCGACAAGGGCAACACGGTGCTGGTCGTCGAGCACAAGCCCGAGACGATCGCCATCGCCGACCACGTGGTCGACCTCGGGCCCGGGGCCGGCACGGCCGGCGGCAGGGTCTGCTTCACCGGTGACGTCGCCGGGCTGCGCCGCTCCGACACCCTCACCGGCCGGCACCTCGACCACCGCGTACGCCTGCGGGAGCACGTCCGCCGGCCGACCGGCCAGCTGTCGATCCGCGACGCCGACCTGCACAACCTGCGGGACGTCAGCGTCGACATCCCGCTCGGGGTGCTGACCGTGGTGACCGGGGTGGCCGGCTCCGGCAAGAGCTCGCTGATCCACGGCTCGCTGCACCGCCGCGACGGCGTGGTGGTCGTCGACCAGTCGCCGATCCGGGGTTCCCGGCGCAGCAATCCGGCCACCTACACCGGCCTGCTGGACCCGATCCGCACCGCCTTCGCCAAGGCCAACGGGGTCAAGGCCGCGCTGTTCAGCGCCAACTCCGAGGGCGCCTGCCAGACCTGCAAGGGCATCGGCCTGGTCTACACCGACCTGGCGATGATGGCCGGCGTCGCCTCGGTCTGCGAGGGGTGCGAGGGGCGGCGCTTCACCGACGAGGTGCTCACCTACCGACTGCGCGGGAAGAACATCAGCGAGGTGCTCGCGATGCCGGCCAACCAGGCCCGGGACTTCTTCCCCGGCGGCGCCGCCCGGGCGATCCTCGACCGGCTGGTCGACGTCGGCCTCGGCTACCTCACCCTGGGCCAGCCGCTCAACACCCTCTCCGGCGGCGAGCGGCAGCGGCTCAAGCTGGCCATCCGCATGGCCGACAGCGGGAGCACGTACGTGCTCGACGAGCCGACCACCGGCCTGCACCTGGCCGACGTGGACCAGCTGCTCGCCCTGCTGGACCGGCTGGTCGACGCCGGCAACACCGTCGTCGTGATCGAGCACCACCAGGCGGTCATGGCGCACGCCGACTGGCTCATCGACCTCGGGCCGGGGGCGGGGCACGACGGCGGCCGGATCGTCTTCACCGGCACGCCGGCCGATCTCGTCGCCCACGGCGACACGCTGACCGCCCGTCACCTGCGCGAGTACGTGGGCCGCTGAGCCACCGGCCGGGCGGAGCCGACCCTCCGGACGCCGCACCGGGGCGGGAACTTGGCGGCCACGGGGTCGGCGGTGGCGACGACCTCGCGGATGGTGCGTCAGGTGAGGCGGCGCAGCCAGCGACGCTGCCAGGGCGTCTCCACGGCCCGCGGACGGTAGCTGGTACGCACCCAGTCCACCGCCCGCTCGGGCGGCAGCCCGTCGAGGATCGCCAGCGCCGCCAGCGCGGTGCCCGTACGCCCGGTGCCGCCCCGGCAGGCCACCTCCACCCGCTCGCCGCCATGGGCGCGGCGCAGCGCCTCGGTCAGCGCGTCGACCGCGTCCGCCCGGTCGACCGGAACCCAGAAGTCGGGCCACCGGATCCGCCGGTGCGGCCAGGCGGGCGCCGGTCCGGGCGCCAGCAGCAGGGCGAAGTCGGCGGGCGACGCCGGGTCCGCGATCCGCCGCCCTCGCACCTCCACCCCGCTGGGCAGTACGACGACACCCGGCTGCTCGCCCCACACCCGCTCATCACCCATCCACCAATCCTCCTCCGCTCACCCGCTCACCCGCTCACCCGCTCACCCGCTCACCCGCTCACCCGCGTCGATCATGAGGTTAGCGGCGATGTTGATCTCCACCGGTGCCGCCAACCTCATGATCACCGGGGGTAGGAACGGGTGGGAGGGGCGGGTGGGAGGGGCGGGTGGGGTGGGTGGGTCAGCTGGGGTGGGGGCGGTAGGGTGGGGGTTGGGTCCTCGGGCGGGCGCGTAGGTGGGCGCGTTCGCCCTGCCTGCCGAAGAGGCTGAGGAACTCGACCGGCTCCGCGTCGGCCGACCCGAACCAGTGCGGTACGCGGGTGTCGAACTCCGCCGCCTCTCCCGGCGTGAGCACGAGGTCCTGGTCGCCGAGGACGACCCGCAGCCGCCCGTTGAGGACGTAGAGCCACTCGTAGCCCTCGTGGGTCTGCGGATCGGGCTCCGCCCTGCGACCGCCGCCCGGGATCACCAGCTTGTACGCCTGGATGCCGCCGGGCCGGCGGGTCAGGGGCAGCATGGTCATCCCGTGGCGGGTGACCGGGCGCAGGTGGATGCGCGGGTCGCCGGTGGACGGGGCGTCGACGAGTTCGTCGAGCGTGACGCCGTGCGCCCTGGCCAGCGGGAGGAGCAGTTCGAGGGTGGGTCGGCGGGCACCGGACTCCAGCCGGGAGAGCGTGCTCACCGAGATGCCGGTCGCCGCCGACAGGTCGGCCAGGGTGGTCTCCCGCTGCCGGCGCAGCGTGCGCAGCCGGGGCCCGACCGCGCCGAGCGCCTGGTCCAGGTCGTCGTCCATGCGGCCATCTTGCCACTATGGCAACAATGTTTGCCACCACGGCGGCTGCATCCGCATGGTGGTCGCGGGAGGTGGTCACGGTGACCGATCGGTTGGACGGCAGCTACGACGTGGTGGTGATCGGGGGTGGCGCCGCGGGGTTGAGCGGGGCGCTGACGCTGGCCCGGGTGCGGCGGTCGGTGGTGGTGCTCGACGCGGGCGCTCCGCGCAACGCCCCCGCCGAGGGCGTGCACGGGCTGCTGGCCCGCGAGGGGATCCGGCCGGCCGAGCTGCTGGACCGCGGCCGGGCGGAGGTCCGAGGCTACGGCGGCCAGGTGGTGACCGGCGAGGTCGGCGCCGTGGCTCGCGACGACGGCGGCTTCACGGTGACGCTGGCCGACGGTCGGACGGTCCGTGCGCGTCGGCTGCTGGTGGCCACCGGGCTGGTGGACGAGCTGCCGGACGTCCCGGGCCTGCGCGAACGGTGGGGCAGGGACGTCCTGCACTGCCCGTACTGCCACGGCTGGGAGGTCCGCGACCGGGCCATCGGCGTGCTGGCCAGCGGGCCGCTGTCCGTGCACCAGGCGTTGCTGTTCCGGCAGTTGAGCGCCGACGTGACGTACTTCGGCCACACCATGCCGCCGCTCACCGACGAGCAGGCGGAGCAGCTGGCGGCCCGCGGCATCGGCGTGGTGGACGGCGAGGTGGCGGCCGTGGAGATCGCCGACGACCGCCTCGTGGGCGTACGGCTGGGCGACGGCACGCTCGTGCACCGCGAGGCGCTGGCCGTCTCGTCGCGGATGGTGGCGCGCGCCGGTTTCCTCGCGGCGCTCGGGCTGCGACCGGCGGAACACCCGGCGGGGATCGCCGAGCACGTCCCCTCCGACGCGACGGGCCGCACCGACGTGCCCGGGGTGTGGGTCGCCGGCAACGTCACCGATCCGGCGGCCCAGGTCGGTGCCGCCGCGGCGGCCGGCGTGTTCGCGGCGGCCCAGATCAACGCCGATCTGGTCGCCGAGGAGACCCGGCGGGCCGTCGCCGCCCACCGCGACCCGTTCTCCGGGAGGTCGGAGGCGGCCCTCTGCGAGCAGGTGGTGGGCGACCGTCGCCACGGCCTGTGACGTCGCGGCAGGCGCCGGCTGGGCCGCCGCGCCGGAAGCACGGCGGCCCAGCCGGGACCACGGCGGCCCAGGTAGGAGGCGGCCAGGCGGGGAGCGCGGTGGCCCAGGCGGGAGCACCGCGGCCCAGCCCGGAGCGCGGCGGTTCAGGCGGGAGGCGGTCCGACGCGGGCGCGGGCCTTCCTGGCGCACGCGTCGAGCACGAGACGGGAGTCCAACCCGAGGCTCTCGATGGCGACCAGCGCGGTGTACGCCACGTCGCCAGTTCCGCCGCCACGTCCTCGCGGCTGTGGGTGACACCCTTGCGCGGGTTCTGACCGAGCAGACCGATCCAGGCGCTCGCCGCCTCCCCTGCCTCCTCGGTCAGTTTGAGGATCCGGCAGGTCATTTCGGTCTGCCCGGTGCCCGTGGGCGGCGTCCAACCAGCCGCGCGAGGCCCGGACCGCGTCCCAGATCGACTCGTCCACGCGACCAGTGAACGGACGGAGGTCACGGTCCGTATCGCGGGACGGTTGGCGGGTAACCGGGTCCGGGTGGTAGCAACAGGGACTACCAGCGCAAGCGAAGGGACGTGTCGTATGCCGGAGACCGTGGAGACGGTGTTCACCAGCGTGGTCGCCCGCAATCCGGGCGAGCCGGAATTCCACCAAGCGGTACGCGAGGTGCTGGAGAGCATCGGCCCGGCGCTGGCCCGACACCCCGAGTACGCCGAGGCGCGGATCATCGAGCGGATCTGCGAACCGGAGCGGCAGGTCATCTTCCGGGTGCCGTGGGAGGACGACCGCGGCCGGATCCAGGTCAACCGGGGCTTCCGGGTGGAGTTCAACAGCGCCCTCGGCCCGTACAAGGGCGGGTTGCGGTTCCACCCGTCGGTCTACCTCGGGATCGTGAAGTTCCTCGGCTTCGAGCAGATCTTCAAGAACGCGTTGACCGGGCTGTCGATCGGTGGTGGCAAGGGCGGCGCGGACTTCGATCCGAAGGGGCGCTCGGACCGGGAGGTGATGCGGTTCTGCCAGAGCTTCATGACCGAGCTGTACCGGCACATCGGCGCGGAGACCGACGTGCCGGCCGGGGACATCGGCGTGGGTGGCCGGGAGATCGGCTACCTGTTCGGCCAGTACAAGCGGATCACCAACCGGTACGAGTCCGGGGTGCTCACCGGCAAGGGCCTGGCGTACGGGGGCGCGCAGGTGCGCCGCGAGGCGACCGGCTACGGGGCGGTCTTCTTCGCCGACGAGATGCTCAGGCAGGTCGGGGACAGCCTGGACGGCAAGCGGGTCGTGGTCTCCGGCTCCGGCAACGTGGCGATCTACGCGATCGAGAAGGTGCACCAGCTCGGCGGGAAGGTGGTCGCCTGCTCCGACTCGTCCGGCTACGTCCTGGACGACAAGGGCATCGACCTGGAGCTGCTGCGGGAGCTGAAGGAACAGCGCCGGGCCCGCCTCGACGACTACGCCCGGCACGTGCCGCACGCGGTGGCGGTCTCCGGCCGTACGGTCTGGGAGGTGCCCTGCGAGCTGGCGCTGCCGTGCGCGACGCAGAACGAGATCGGCGGCGCGGAGGCCGCGGCGCTCGTGGCCGGCGGCTGCGTCGCGGTGGTGGAGGGCGCGAACATGCCCACCACGCCGGAAGCGGTCCGCATCCTCGGCCGGGCCGGGGTGCGCTTCGCGCCGGGCAAGGCGGCCAACGCCGGCGGGGTGGCGGTGAGCGCGCTGGAGATGCAGCAGAACGCCAGCCGGGACTCGTGGACGTTCGCCGAGTCGGAGCAGCGGCTGCGCGGGATCATGCGGAACATCCACGACCGCTGCTGGAGCACCGCCGAGGAGTACGGGCTGCCCGGCGACTACGTGGCCGGGGCGAACATCGACGGGTTCCGCCGAGTGGCGGAGGCGATGCTGGCCCACGGCCTCATCTGACCGGGCGGCCCCTCCGGGCGCCGACTCAGAAGCTGCTGACCAACTTCACGAACGCCTCGTCGATCTTGGCGGGGTCGGTGGCGTCGAACGCCTTGCCCGACGACGCCTTGGCGATCCGGTCGAGCGTGTCGAACTGCGAGTCCTTGTCGAAGGCGATGCAGAAGACCTTCACCGGACGCTGCGGGTCCAGGGTGACGTCGGCGAGCAGCCGGGCCAGGTCGTTGTCCCGGGGGTACTCGTTCTTGCCGTCGGTCAGCACGACGACCGCGTTGATCCGTTGCGGGTCGTACCGCTCGAGCATCTGCTTGTGGGCGGCACGGACCGTCGCGTAGAGCGCGGTTTCCCCCGCGACGTGCAGGCCGGCGATGCGGCTGTTGATCCGCTTCTGGTCGAAGTCGCCGAGCCGGACCTCCTCCCGGTACGGGCCTTCGGGCCGCTTCTTGGTCTCCGAGGAGAACGACCAGAGCCCGACCCGGTCCTCGGAGTTGAGCAGCGCGAGCCCCTTGGCCGCCGCCGCCGAGGCGACCTGGAAGCGGGTGCTCTTGCCGACCGGGGCCAGCATCGACCCGGAGGTGTCCAGCGCGATCAGGATGTTGGCCTTCTTGCGCAGCGTGCCCCAGCCGTCCAGCATCGCCTCGACCACCTCCGGGTTCGGCGGCGCGAAGTAGGACAGCCCGCCGTCGGGCTCGGCGCCGACGCTGGCGAGCAGCTCCGCCGAGGCCCGCCGCTCGTGGTCCCGGAAGCCGAGGCGGGCGAAGCTCTTCTGCTGGTCGTCCTCGGTCAGGAACTTCAGGAAGTCGTCCGCCGCCGCGCGCTGCCGTTCGTCGGCGGAGGGGAGCACCACGAACGGGTGGTCCAGGTTGAAGGTGCCCTCCTTCGGGTGTACGGCCACCAGCGGGACCTTCGGCCGGGGGCCCCGCTCCTGGCCCTCCTGGCGCGGGCTCAGCCCGCCCTCGTTGTAGAGGTGGACCAGCTCCTCCTGCATGACGATGGCGCTCATGTCGCCCGTGCCGGCGCCCGTACCGGTCAGGTCGGCCTCAGCGAGGTCGCGGAGCAGCTCCACCGAGTCGTCGCTGTAGTGCGACACGTTGGCCTCGATCTGCCGGACGAACCGGGTCACCTTCGGGTCCGACAGGTCCGACTTGGTCAGGTCGCTGGAGCGGTTCGCGGCGGCGTAGTAGGTGGCGATGGTCGCCGCCAGACCCGAGGTGGAGAGGTTCGGGTTGTCCTTGCCGAAGGTGAAGCGGCCCCACTCCGGCCGGCCGAAGCCCGCCCAGCCCTGCCGCCCGGAGAGGCCGAGGATCTCCCCCCAGCCCAGCGGCCCGCGCCCGCGTACCAGCTCGCCCTTCGGCTGCGGCATCGCGATGACCAGCGGGCTGTTGGCGATCGACGGGTACCGGTCCGGCGTCTGCGGCGGCCGCCCGGCGGCCTCGTCGAGCAGCCGCAACTGGCCGGTCCACAGGCTCGACGTCGGCAACCAGACCTGCGGCTCCGGCAGGTTGGTGCCGCTCCAGCCGACGGCGAGCGCCTCGGTGGCCTTGCCCGAGTTCAGGGCGCTGACGTGCACCTGGGCGCAGCCGCCGCCGTCGAGCGTCCGGTCGCTGTCGTTGTACCGCGCGGCCAGCTCGACCAGCAGCGCCGCCTTCTCGGTCGAGGAGTTGACGTCCAGGCGGACGGCGCAGTCGGCCCGGGACCGGTCGCTGCCCGCGTCCTGCTGCCGCACGAGCACGAACGCCCCGCCGATGACCAGCAGCCCGGCGGTGACGGCCGCGGTGTACGGCAACCACTGTCGTGCACGTGTCGGGGCTGGGGTCATGGCGACGTCCTCCTCGGCGGTCAACTGGTGGCAGTCAACCTATCGGTGCGGCGCCACCGGCGGTGCCCGACCCGGCGTCCGGGACGCCCATCCCCGCCCACCTGCGCACCTTCGGTCAGTGGCGGTCGGAGCGGCCGCCGAGGACCGTCGCGACCAGCAGCCGCACCGCGTAGACCACGACGAAGGTGGTCGCCCCGGCGGCCGCCGCCCCGTCCACCGCGCTCGACGCGACGTAGCCGGCCGCGGCGCCGACCGAGCCGAGGAAGATCGCGGTCGAGATACCCCAGGCGTCGGTCGACTCCCGGCGGAGCCGCCGCCCCCAGCCGCCTTCCGCCTGGTCGGCGGGCGCGGAAGCCGTGGACGGGCTCTGCTGATGTCGCACCGGTTCCGGCCGCGTCGCCGGTGCCGTACCGACTCGCGTCGGCGCCGTCGGTTCCGGCCGGACCGCCGGTGCCGTACCGACTCGCGTCGGCGCCGTCGGTTCCGGCTGGGCCGGCGGCGGATCCGATGCGGTACGGGGCAACGGCAGCGGCTGGTTCGGCGTCGGCGCGCCGGCGGTCTCGTTGCCCAGTTGGAGCACGGTATCCCGGCGCAGCGGGCCCGCGTTCCGGACGTCCTGCCCGAGCAGCCGCATCAGCACCTGCTCGGCCTCCGGCCGCTCCGCCGGGTCCTTGGCCAGGCACTGCCGGATCAGCTCGTCCAGGCCCGGTGGCAGCGCGGGCAGGTCGGGCGGCTCGTTGAGCACCCGGTGCATCACCGCGAAGAGCGAGTCGTTGCCGAACGGTGGCCGGCCCCCGGCGGCGAAGGCGATGGTGGCGGCCCAGGCGAAGACGTCGCAGGGTGGCCCGACCGAGTCGTTGCGGAACCGCTCCGGGGCCATGTACGCGGTGGTCCCCATCACCCGGCTGGTCACCGTCTCGGTGACGCCCAGGGCGCGGGCGATGCCGAAGTCGATCACCCGGGGACCGTCCCGGCCGAGCACCACGTTGTCGGGCTTCAGGTCGCAGTGCACGATGTCGGAGCGGTGGATCGCGGCGAGCGCGGTGGCCGTACCGACGGCGAGCCGGTGCAGCGCGTTGCCGGCGACCGGGCCCTGCTCGCGGACGTGCCGGAAGAGGGTCGGGCCCTCGATGAACTCGCTGACCACGTAGGGTCGTTCGCCGTCGACCTCGGCGAAGAGCACCTGCGCGGTGCAGAACGGCACGACGCGGCGCGCCGCGGCGATCTCCTTCATGAACTGCGACCGCGCCCGCAGGTCACTCAGGTCGATGTTGATCATCTTGACCGCCACCCGGTGGCCCTGGTCGTCCTCGCCGAGGTAGACCACTCCCTGGCCGCCCGCGCCCAGTCGGCCGACCAGCCGGTAGGGGCCGGCGGTCACCGGGTCGTGCGTCCACAGTGGCGCCAGCCCCGGCACCGGCGCGCCGGCCAGTCCTGTCATCCCGACTCCATCGATGTCGTGTCCCCTGCCACCCGACGGCGGAGGACACGGTCATGGTGCCATGTCCCCGCCTTCCGGCCGAGGGTGCCCGGACGGCCGGCCGACATTGCCCGGGCGGGGCGCGGCGGGCCGGCGCGGCGGGGCGGGGCGAGACGGCACGGGGACGAGCTGGCGCCCGTCGGGTGTCCGACGGGCGCCAGCCGTTTCGCGGTGTCCGGGCCTGCCCGGAGGGAGCTTCACCGTCAGCGCGCGGCTCCCATGCCGAAGCGGTGACGCTTGCGCCAGACCAGCGACAGGAGCAGGAGCACCGCGCCGGCGCCGACGAGGCCGCCGCCGAACTTCATCGGCGTGCTCAGGCTGTCGCCCGTGACGGGCAGCGGCGGCGCGTGCTTCTTGAGCACGGTCAGCGTCGCGGTCGCCACCCGGTCGTACGTCTGGCCTTCGGCCCGGAAGGTGTACGTGCCGTGGTGACGCGGCGTGTAGGTGGTGCGGAAGTAGCCGTCATCGTCAGCCGTGACCTCCAGGGTCCTGGGGCTCGGCTGGGGTGCCCGCTGGAACGAGACCGGCGCCATGGCGACGATCTCGCCGTCGCTGCGGCGCGCCTGGTCGGCGCCCGGCACGGCGGCGGCGAGCGGCGACGTGCTGACGGTGATGATCACCGTCTCGCCCGGCCCCCAGCCCCTGCCGATCAGGGTGGCGGTCTGGCCGACCACGACGGTCGGCGGGGTCACCGTGAGTGTCGGTGTCGGGGTGCCGCCCGGCGGATAGACCGGGGGCTGTGGCGTTCCGGTGCCGGGCGCCGGCTGCGGCTGCGCCGCCCCCGCTGCGGTCGGCGCGGCCAGCACGGCCAGACCGACCGTGAGCGCCATGATGATGCGGGATAGCCGCATGATTGGTTCCCTCCTACTGATCACAGCTTGGTGCGGAAACAACTTGGGTGGTCCATGGGGTGGCGGTGGGGGTCAGCCACAGCTCGGCGGTACCGACGCCGGTGGTCGCCGTCAGGACGGTGACCTCCAACGTGCGGGAGTCCCCCGGGCCGACCTCGACGTTGGCGGTGCTCACCTGGCGGCGCCGTTCGATGCCGCTGCCCACCGCCGTCTCGACGCCGTCCAGACGGGCGGCGAGCACAGCTCCGCCGGCGGGGCTGTGCACCGACACCAACGTGCGGACGGTGTACGGGTCACCGGCCAGACCGAGGCCGAGGACCGACTCGCTGAGACCCGACTTCGGCGCGGACGAACGCAGGGTGACCCGGAGTCGGAGCTCCCGGCGGCCGTCGGGCCGGCAGTCGCCGACCGCCAGGGTCGCCGACGGCCGGAGGTAGTAGCCGAGCTTCGCGCCGCTGCCGTCGTTGAGGAACACGCCGACCGTCGGCACGGTGTCCTTCTCCGGAAGCGCCCCGGCCATCCGGCTGTCGCCGATCTTCCGTTGCTCTTCGTGTCGGGCACTCCAGAACAATATCCGGCGTTCAGTGACAGCACGGTCAAATGCGGACAATAACGCCTTCGCGTCTACTTTCTTCGTAACCAGTGCGTCGAACACGGCGGCGGCGGAGGCGGCGAAGAAGGCGTCCTGTTTCTCGTTGTCCATCCGCTGGTAGCTGTCGCTGAGCATCGTCTGCACGACCTTCTCCGCGGCCAGCGGGACACCGCCGGGCACCATCACCGGGCCGGTGGCCTTGAGCAGGTACGACAGCACCACCGGGTCGACGGCGAGCACGCCGTCCACGGTGGTGCCCGTACGCCGCCGGAACATTTCCCGGTAGAGGGCGGCGGCGGTCGGGAAGTGCGGGGTGAGGTTGACGTCGGCCGGGTAGATCCCGGGCAGGTCGGCCCAGAGGCTGCGCACCTCGGCCGGCACCTTGAGCGGTGGCTCGAAGCGGCCCAGCGTGCTGCTGGTGCCCTGCCGCCCCATCCGGACCCGACCGTCGGCCGCGTGGATGACGGCGTACGCGCCGATCATGCCGCCGGTGGCGCGCAGCTCGGCGGGGTTCTGGGAGACCACCAGGTAGGTGCGGGGGCCGTCGGCACCCAGCAGGGGCGGAAGCAGGCGGGTGGCCTGGTCCGCGGCGGCGGTCAGGCCGGCCAGCCGATCGATCTCGCCCCGCAGGTCGCCGAGCGCCTGCCGGACCTGACCGACCAGACCGTCGGTGGGCACCGTCGCGAGGCTGTCCCGGGCGCCCTGCACCGTGGCGTTGACGCTGGTCAGCTCGGTCGACAGGGCGCGCAGCCGGTTCACGTCCAGCCGCCCGCCCGCCGGCACCAGGCTGGTCAGGTCGGCGCGCAGCAACGGCGGGAACGCCTGCCGGGCCAGGTCGTCGATGGCCACCGAGATCTGCCGGACGGCGGCCAGGTTGTCCCCCGCGTAGGGGGTGTGCCGACCGAGCCACCAGCCGGGGTCACCGGTCGCCGCCCGGGCGCTGCCGGACTGCTCCTGGAGCGCCGCGAGGGTGCGCTGCGCCCTGGCGGTGTCGCCCCCGACCACCTGGGCGCTGAGCTCCCGGGCCAGGCCGGCGGCGTTGAGCAGGTGGGCGCGGGCCTGCCAGCCCCGCAAGCCCACCCAGCCACCAGTCAGCAGCAGCAGGGAGCCCACCACGAGGGCGGCGAGCAGGGCCCGGCGCAGCTGCCGCCGCCGGCGGGAACGGCCACGCCGTCGACGCGGTATCGCGCTCTCCGTCACACCACACGTCCTTCCCGGGGAACGGAGCAGCGGACCCCGTTCCGCTGCCGTTCCCCACTGCTAACGATCGTTTTCACCCGGAGATGACGCACTTGACCGGTATGCGAGCCCCGCTCGCCGTTCACCGGACGCCGGGGCGCCCGGCGGCCGCCTCGTACAGCAGCCGTTCGATCCGTTCCACGCCCGCCGACATCGACATCTCCCGCAGGTACGCCTCCCGGCCGCGCCGCCCCATGTCGGCCCGGGCGGGCGGTGGGATGGTGGCGGCCAGCCAGAACCGGTCGGCCAGGCTCGCCCAGTCCCCCGGTGGGCAGGAGAGCCCCGCCCGGGCCCGCTCCACCAGCTCGGCGGTGTCGCCGCCGGCGGAGGCCACCACGGGCGCGGCGCAGGAGAACGCCGCCTGGAGCTTCGCCGGCAGGGTGCTGCGCAGCTCGGGCAGGTCCCGCAGCATGACGAGCTGGTAGTCGGCGGCGGCGTACAGGTCCGGCATGTCCGGCGGAGAGCGCCGCTCGACGAAGCGCACGTTCTCGGCGCGCAGGTCGGCGGCGAGCCCCCGCACCCGCCGCTCGTCCGCGCCAGATCCCACCAGGACGAGGTCCACCGTGTGGTCCAGCGCCGCCGCCGCCCGCACCGCGGTCTCCAGGCCCTGCCGGGCGCCGATGGTGCCGGCGTGCATCACCACGCAGCGCTCGTCGCGACGGACCAGCCGGTGGGCCGCACGGCTGGGCCGGGCGGGATGGAAGATCCGCTCGTCGGTCCAGTTGAGCACCACCCGCACCCGGCTCGGGTCCGCGCCCGCCGCGACGACCCGGTCGCGCAGCGACGGCGCGGCGACCGCGATCCCGTCGGCGGCCCGGTAGACACGCGCCATGGCGGCGGCGATCCGCCCGGCCCACCGCCCGTTCTCGGCCCCGACCGGGTCGTCCTCCGCCCAGACGTCCTGCACGTGCACGACGGTCGGCACCCGGCCCAGCAGGCGGAGCAGGCCCGCCGCGGCGAAGGCGTTCGCCGGCGGCAGGTGGACGTAGAGGGCGTCGACGTCGGCCAGGAACGACCGCCCGGTCACCGCCGCGCTGCCGGCGAACGACAGGTGACCGGCCATCCGGCCGCGGAGCGAGCCGTCGCCGGCGGAGTAGCGCGGGACCCGCCGGACGGTCAGCCGCTCGCTGCGCGTCTCGTGCCGCCAGCGCTGCCGCCAGCCCGGGTAGACGTGGCCGCCGGGATAGTCGGGGAAGCCGGTCAGCACCTTCACCTCGTGCCCCCGGACGGCGAGTTCCTCGGCGAGACTGCCCGGGATGAACGCCGGCTCGGGCGGGAAGTGGTACGACAGGATCCCGATCCTCACCGCCCCGCCTCCGTCCGGTGGGGACTCCTCGGCGCGGCACCGTGACGTGGACGCGTCCGGCCCGCGTACGATGCCGGCATCCCCTCCACGTCCGGCCGGTTCCGACGGCCGGCGGCCGCCGCGGCGCCACCGTCCGCGACGGCACCGACGAGAGGGGTCCGCATGGTCGACCGGGTGCTGTTCGTCTGCCACGCCAACCTGTGCCGGTCACCGATGGCCGAGTACATCGCCCGTCGCCTGTTGGCCGGGCGCGCGGTGACGGTCGCCAGCGCCGGCACGGACGCCGTCGACGACCTGCCGATGCACCCGTACGCGGCGGACCTGGCGGCGGAGACCGGCGGGGATCCCACCGACTTCCGCAGCCGCCGGCTGCGCCGGGAGCACCTGGTCGGGGCGACGCTGGTGCTGGCCGCGACGCGCCGCCAGCGCTCGGTGTGCACCGCCCTCGCGCCGGCCGCGCTGCACCGGACGTTCACCCTCCGCCAGTTCGGCCGGCTGGCCGCGGCCGCCGACCCGACGACGGATCCGGCCGACGGTCCCCTGCGGGCGGCGGTCGAGGCGGCCGCCCGCGCCCGGGGGCGGCTGCAACCCGCCACCCCCGACGCGGACGACCTGCGGGACCCGATCGGCGGCACCGTCGCCGACTTCCGACGCTGCGCGGAGGAGATCGAACGGTCGATGCGGCCTCTCGCGGCGCTCATCGCGACAGCCGGGTGAGTTCCTGCGTACGGTCGCTGACGACGCCGTCGATCCGCTCCGCGTGCCGGGCGGACGGAGCCGTGTCGGCCGGCACGTCCGGGTTCGCGGCGGCGGCGACCACCCGGTAGGCCTCGTACTGGTACGCCTCGGCCTTGGCCACCTTCGCCATGTTCAGCACGCAGCCGAGCAGCCGGACGGAGACCGAGTTCAGGGCGCGGGCGGCCTGCGCCACCTGGCTGCGCGAGGTGCGGCCCTGCTGGGAGACCAGGAGCGCGCCGTCGGCCTGCACGGCCACCACCACGCCGTCGGTCACGGCCAGCAGCGGGGCGGTGTCGATGATGACGATGTCGGTGGACTCCCGCAGGGCGAGCAGCAGGTCCGCCATCGCCTTGGAGCCGAGCAGCTCGCTGGGATTGGGCGGCGCCGAGCCGCTCGGGAGCACCAGCAGGGACTTGTCGCCCCAGCGCTGCACCACGTCACCGACCTGGACGTCGCCGACCAGGACGTCGGTGAGCCCGATGCCCGCGTCGAGCCCCAGGTAGTCGGCGACCTTGGGGCGGCGCAGGTCGGCGTCGACCAGCAGCACCCGCCAGCCGGCCTCGGCCAGGGCGATCGCCAGGTTGCAGGAGAGCGTGGTCTTGCCCTCGCCCTGGAGGGCGCTGGTGACCGCGATGACGCGGGCGGGCTCGTGCACGTCGACGAAGCGCAGGTTGGTGCGCAGCTTGCGGACCGCCTCGGCCCGGGCGGAGTTCGCCGCCGCGCCGACGATCAGCGGCTCCGACTTCGCGGTGCTCTCGAAGGGGATCTCGCCGAGCAGTGGGCTGCCGGTGGTGCGCTGGAGGCCGGCGGCGTCGCGCAGGCGGACGTCGGCGACCCCGCGCAGGATCGCTAGGCCCACGCCGGCGAGCAGGCCGAGCAGCGTACCGACGGCGAAGTTGCGGACCGGCTGCGGCGAGACGGGCGTCGGGGTGACCCGGGGCCCGCTGACCACCTCGATCCTGATCGGGCCGGCCTTGCCGTCCGAGGTCGTCTCCACCTTCTGCACCAGCAGGACGAACTGCGCGGAGAGCAGTTCGGTGATCTTCAGGGCCCGGTTCTGGTCCGTGTCGGTCACCGACGCGCGCAGCAGCACGGTGCCGGTCTCGGTGGACGTGCTGACCCGACGCTGCACCTCCTCGGCGGTCAGCCCGACCGGGGCCTCGGCGACCACGCTCTGCGCGAGGCGGTCGCTGGTCAGCAGCTCCGCGTACGACTTGACCCGCTGTTGGAGGAAGAGGCCGCCCTGGTAGGCGTCGGTGACGCCCTGGCTGGGCGTGGTGACGAAGAAGGTCACCGAGGCGACGTAGCGGGGCTGTGCCCGGACGGTGACGAGTGCGGTGACACCGAGCGCGACCATGACGGTGAGGAGCACGATCCACCAGTGCCGGCGCACGAGGCGGAGTTGGCGGTACAGGTCCATCAGGCGCGCCTCCGTACCAGGCCGGTAACGCCAAAGAACTTCACGAAAACCCCCAAGGTCGACTTAATCTCGTGAAACCATTAAAGCCACTCATGCGGCTTATGTCCCGAGTTATGTGTTTTCACCCCTTGACATCCGCCCCCGACCCACCATCGGACAAACGGGTGGACGGGGTCCCGGGTGGCGGGGAGAGACCGACCGGACGTGACGTCGCCGGCAATCGCCCGTCCCGACTCGCCGGTCACGGCGGCGCTGGATAGGGTCGACAACGGTGTGCCGGGAAGCCTGGTCGGCGTCGACCCCTGCTGCCCGAGACAAGGTGGATCCCGCGCATGACCGACCGCGCCCCGCACGCCGACCGCCCCCGCCCGCCCCGCCGGTTCTTCTCGCGTACGTCCTGGCCGGAGGCCCGGTTCCTGGCCGACGTGCTGCGGACCGAGACCGTCGGCGGCGGCCTCCTGCTGCTCGGCGCGGTGATCGCCCTGGTCTGGGCCAACTCGCCCTGGGGGTCCTCCTACGCCGCTCTCGGCGCGTGGGTGCCCTGGTCGGGCGGGGCGGCCCTGCACCTGGACCTGGACCTGGCCGCCTGGGCCGCCGACGGCCTCCTGGCGATCTTCTTCTTCGTCGTCGGGCTGGAACTGAAGCGGGAATTCGTCGCGGGTGAACTGCGCGACCCGCGCCGGGCGGCACTGCCCGTGGTCGCGGCGGTCGGCGGCATGGCGGCGCCCGCCCTGATCTACCTCGGGGTCAACCTCGCCGCCGGTGGCGACGGGCTGCGGGGGTGGGCCATCCCCACGGCGACGGACATCGCCTTCGCCCTCGCCGTGCTGGCCGTCATCGGGTCCCACCTGCCGCAGGGCCTGCGCGCCTTCCTGCTCACCCTCGCGGTGGTCGACGACCTGCTCGCCATCACCATCATCGCGATGTTCTACACCGCCGACTTCAGCCCGCTACCGCTGCTCGCCTCCCTGGCCCCGATCGCCGTCTTCGGCCTGATCGTGCAGCGGCGCAGGACCTGGTGGTGGGCGCTGATCCCGTTGGCGGCCACCGCGTGGGTCCTCATGCACGCCTCCGGGGTGCACGCCACCGTGGCGGGCGTCCTGCTGGGCTTCACCGTGCCCGTCCTGCGGGGCAAGGCCGGCGACGCGCACGGGCTCGCCGAGCACCTGGAGCACCGCTGGCGCCCGATCTCGGCCGGTTTCGCCGTGCCGGTCTTCGCGTTCTTCGCGGCCGGGGTGTCGCTGCGGGGCGCCGACCTGGGGGCCGTCGTCACCGACCCGATCGTGATCGGCGTCGTCGCCGGTCTGGTGCTCGGCAAGGTCATCGGAATCTTCGGCTCGACGTTCCTGCTCGCCCGGTTCACCCGGGCCCAGCTCGACGAGGACATCACCTGGACGGACCTGCTCGGCGTGGCGCTGCTCGCCGGCATCGGGTTCACCGTCTCCCTGCTGATCGGCGAACTCGCGTTCGGTCCCGGCAGCGTCGCCGCCGACAACGTCAAGGCGGCCGTGCTGACCGGCTCGGTGATCTCCGCGCTGCTCGCCACGGTCGTGCTGACGCGGCGCAACGCCGCCTACCGGCGGATCGCCGAGGCGGAACGGGTGGACGCCGACCGCGACGGCGTGCCGGACGTCTACCAGCGCGGGCAGGGCTGAGCCGGCCGACGCGCCGCGCGCCGGCCGCCGTGGTCGCCGGGCCTGCCGTCGCTGCTGGTGGCAAGGGCCCGGCGTCGTTCATCCGGCCGCGTCCGGAGCCCGCCCCGGCGGGTTCCGGACCCGCCCCGGCGGCCCGGCCGGCGCGCCGGCGGTGAGCGCGGCCCAGAGCAGCCGGCGCAGCAGGACGATCGCCGCCGCCGCGGCCAGGGCCGTCCAGCCCTGGCCGCCGGCCAGCCGCAGCAGCCCCGCGGCGGTCAGCAGGTCCAGCAGCACCCGCATCGCGCACCGCCAGGAGCCTGTGCCCAGCAGCACCGCCAGCCCCGCCAGGGCGGCGAGGGCGGTGGTGGCGGTGACCAGGGCACGGATCACCCGGGGCGCTCCGACTCCCGGACCTGCTGCTGCTCCTGGCGGATCTCCCGACCCAGGAAGTAGTTCAGCGCGGTCCGGATCGCGGCGATGGCCGCCAGCTGGCCGATCTGGGCGAAGGTCGGCGAGACCGCCGTACGCAGGATGTCCGCCGCGAGCTGGAACTCCAGCCCGAGGGTGAGGAACCGCCCCAGGGAGAGCCGGATCGGGGTGAACACGGCGGCGCTGCGGTGCCGCAGTCCCTCGACCACGAACCGCAGCGCCGCCCACGCCGCCCCGACGAAGATCACCACCGCCCCGGCGACCTCCACCGCGGTGACCAGGGCCTGGTAGCCGTGGCGCAGGATCTCCTCGACGCCCATCCGCTGGCGTTACCCGGCCAGCCCGGCGGTAGTCGGCGTCAGGTGAGCTGCGTGACGGCCTCCAGGATCAGCCAGAGCCCGCAGATCGCGAAGAGCACCGCCGCGCCGTACTTGATGGTCTTCTCCGGCAGGCGCCGGCCGAGCATCCGCCCGACGAGGATGGCGAGCGCGTCCGCCGCCACCATGCCGATCGTCGAGCCGAGCCAGGTGCCGAACCAGCCGTACTGGGTGGCGAGGGTGATGGTGGCGAGCATGGTCTTGTCGCCCAGCTCGGCCAGGAAGAACGCGACCGACACCGCGACGATGGCGGACTTGCTGGTCTTCTCGGCCTTGCGCTTCTCCTCCTCGGTGAGGGTGTCACCGCGCAGGGTCCAGGCCCCGAAGCCGAGGAACGCCACGCCCGCGACGAGCGAGATCCACTCCGTCGGCAGCGCGGCGCCGAGCCCGTAGCCGATCGCCACCGAGGCCAGGTGCACCACGGCGGTGGCGACGGTGATCCCGATCAGGACCGGTACGGTTTTGAAGCGCGTGGCGAAGGTAAGGGCCATCAGCTGGGACTTGTCCCCCAGCTCCGCGACGAAGATGACGCCGAAGCTGACCACCAGCGCGACGAGGAAACCTTCCATGACATCCTTCCGGATCAAGCCGGGAGGAGGTACGGGGGCGCCCTCGACCCGGCTGCAACAGCCTGGGTCGAAGGTCTCGCCCGCCTCGGATGACGAGGCCGCGTGGCCGGATGCGGAACGCACCAGTGTGTCGACCACGACATTGGGGGCTACTCCCCTTCGCGCCGCCCAGCCTAGCCGATCACCGGTCGGGCCGGCCCCGGCGGGTGAAGATGCTCACCCGGGGCGACCGGCCCCGGTCACCCGGCGCGGGCCACCGGTCACTCGGCGCGGGCCAGGGTGACGCCGAAGAGGCCGTCCGGGTCGGTCCAGAAGGCGTGGGCGGCGAAGCGGGCCGAGCCCAGCTCGGCGGCGATCCCCTCGGGCCGGAACTTCGCCGACACCTCCGTGCGCAGCTCCTCGCCCTCGGCGAAGTCGACAGTCAGGTCGAGCACCCGGACGCGCATCGGCCGCCGCGCCCGCAGGCGCATCTCGATCCACTCCCGCTGCGGGTCCCAGAGCGCGACGTGGGCGAACCCCGCCGGATCGAAGTCGGCGCCCAGCTCCCGGTTGACCACCCGCAGCACGTTGCGGTTGAACTCGGCGGTGACCCCGGCCGCGTCGTCGTAGGCCGGCACGACCACCGCCGGGTCCTTGACCAGGTCGGTGCCGATCAGCAGCCAGTCCCCCGGCTCCAGCGCGGCCCGCATCGCCGCGAGGAACCGCGCCCGCTCGGCCGGCAGGAGGTTGCCGATCGTGCCGCCGAGGAAGATCACCAGCCGGCGCCCGCCGGTCGGCAGGCGGTCCAGGTGGCGGGTGAAGTCCCCCACGATGCCGCGCACCCGCAGCCCGGGGTAGTCGGCGGCGATCTCGGCGGTGGACTGCCGCAGCGCGCTGACCGACACGTCCAGCGGCACGAACGTGCCGAGCCCGCCCCGGCGGGTGAACGCGTCCAGCAGCAGCCGGGTCTTCTCCGACGAACCCGAACCGAGCTCGATCAGCGTCTTCGCCCCGGTCAGCTCGGCGATCGCGGCCGACCGCTCGACCAGCACCGCGCGCTCGGCCCGGGTCGGGTAGTACTCCGGCAGGCGGGTGATCTCCTCGAACAGCTCGCTGCCGCGGGCGTCGTAGAACCACTTGGGGGGCAGCCACTTCTCCTCGGCCGTCAGGCCGGTGCGGACGTCCTCCCGCAGGCTGCGGCCCAGGTCCTGCTCCTCCAGGTGGATCTCCAGCGGCTCCGCGCTCATGTCGTCCCCTTCGTCGTCGGGTGGAACGTCCCTGTCGGCCGGCGGTCAGACCTCGGCGAGGGCGCGGACGCGTACCCCCGTGGCGGTGGCCTCCACCAGTTGCCCCTCCGGCACCGCCTGCCAGCCGGGGTCGTCGTCGTGCGGCTCGGACGCCAGCAGCACCGAGGCCGGCGTCGCGCGGATCGACAGCGCGTGCCCGGCCACGCTGGCCACCACGGTGCGCCCGTCGGTGAGCAGCAGGTTGAGCCGGGACCCGGGTGCCGCCCCGGCCGCCGCCGTCACGGTCTCGGCGATCGCGCGCGCCGGCTTCACCCCGGCCCGCAGCCGGTGCCGCACCAGCGCCCACAGCAGCGCCGAGTCCGTGGCCGCGTCGAGGGTGAGCAGATCGCGTACGGGCAGGGTCGCGGCGAGCGGGACCATCGAGTCGGGCCAGCCCCGCACCACCCCGTTGTGGCTGAACAGCCACCGCCCCTCGGCGAACGGGGCGGCGGCCCCGTCGAGGACCGCCATGCCCACCGTGGCGGAGCGGACGGCGGCCAGCACCGCGCCGGCCGAGGTGACCTGCGCGAGCTGGGCGATGGTCGGATCGCTCCAGATCGGCTGCGACCGCCGGTAGCGCACCGGCTCACCGTCGCCCGGGTACCAGCCGACGCCGAAGCCGTCGGCGTTGATCGTCCCGCCGCCGCGCATGTCGCGGGGCGCCCAGGACTGCCGCACGAGGGAGTACGGCGGATCGAACAGCAGTTCCCGCAGGGTGACCGGCGGCCCCAGGTACGCCAGGTGGCGGCACATCAGGCGGCACCGCCCGGCCCGGCGGCGCGGTGGCCCGGCTGCCGGCCCCCGGCGCCGCCCGGTCCCCGGTCGAGGCGGCCCCGGTGTGGGCCCCGAACGAGGGCGCACAGCCCGTACGCGACCCGGCCGTCCGGCGGCCCCGTCCTCATGGCTGCGACTCCTCCGGCCGGGCGTCCCGCGCGCAGCGGAAGCCGCTGAAGATCTGCCGCCGGATCGGGAAGTCCCAGTTGCGGAAGGTGCCCCGGCAGGCGGCCCGGTCGGTGCCGAACGATCCGCCGCGCAGCACCCGGTGCTCGTCGCCGAAGAAGACCTCCGAGTATTCGCGGTAGGGAAACGCGGTGAAGCCGGGATGCCCCCGAAACGGGGTGGAGGTCCACTCCCAGACGTCGCCGATGAGCTGGTGCACGCCCAGCGGCGAGGCGCCGGCCGGGTAGGCGCCCACCGGGGCGGGCCACAGGTGCCGCTGGCCCAGGTTGGCGTGCTCGGCGGTGGGTTCGTCGTCGCCCCAGGGGTAGCGACGGGAGCGGCCGGTGACCGGATCCCAGCGGGCCGCCTTCTCCCACTCCGCCTCCGTCGGCAGCCGCCTGCCCGCCCAGGCGGCGTACGCCTGCGCCTCGTGGTAGCAGACGTGCACCACCGGCTCGTCGTCGCGCACCGGCGCCCACCGCCCGAACCGCCGATAGGCCCAGCCGTCGCCGTCGCGTCGCCAGTGCATCGGCGCGACCAGCCCCGCCTCCTGACGGTGTTGCCAGCCGGCCGGGCTCCACCAGCGCGGGTCCTCGTAGCCGCCGTCGGCGATGAACTCGCGGTAGCGCCCGTTGGTCACCGGCGCCGCGTCGATGGCGTACGCCGGCAGGTGGACCCGGTGGGCGGGGCGCTCGTTGTCCAGCGCCCACGGGTCGGTGTCGGTGCCCATGGTGAACTCGCCGGCCGGCACCAGCACCTCGGCGTCGACCCGGGCCGTCGGTTCCGGCGGTGGCGGGGCGTGCAGCACCGCCGGGCCGGCGCGGAGCTGGTGGGTGGCGAGCATCGTCTCGTCGTGCTGCTGCTCGTGCTGCACGATCATGCCGAAGGCGAAGCCGTCGGCGAGCAGCGGCCGGTCGGTGAACGCGACGCGGTCCAGCAGGTCGAGCACCTTGTCCCGGACGGTGTGCAGGTAGGCGCGGGCCTCCTGCGGGGGCAGCAGCGGCAGCGCTGGGCGGTCCCGGCGGGGCTGCTTGAACGCGTCGTACAGGTCGTCGATGTCCCGCCGGACGGGTTCGCGCCCGCCCACGTCCCGGACCAGCCAGAGTTCCTCCTGGTTGCCAACGTGGGCGAGGTCCCAGACCAGCGGGGACATCAGCGGCGAGTGCTGCCGCACCAGGTCGGCCTCGTCGACCGCCTCGGTCAGCAGGGCGGTGCGGGCGCGGGTGCGTTCCAGCTCCGCCGCGATCCGGCTGCGCAGCTGCTCCGGGCCCGTCCGGCGCGTGGTCGCTCCGGTCACCGGTGACTCCTCCCCGCGGCGTCCCGTCGCCGCCGTACGCCTCGGTCGATGTCGTCGTGCAGGGCCGCCGGCAGGTCGAGCCGGGGCAGGGCCGCGAGGGCCAGGTCGAACAGGTCCGCCGCCGCGGCGGCCAGCGCCGGGTCGCGCAGGCCGTGGCGGGCGGCGGCGTGCCAGCGGTGCGCCACCGGCCCGGCGACGGCGCGGGCCGCGCGGACCGTGACGGGGTCGGCGAGCAGGACGGCCAGCACCGCGAGCGGGAGCACCCAGCCCCGGCCGGGCTGCGTGTCGAGGTAGCGCAGCTCCAGGTAGCCCCGGGGTCGCACCGGCGGAAAGAGGGTGCTCACGTGGTAGTCGAGGTCGTCGGTGGTGGGCGGCCGGGGCAACGCCCCGTCGACCCAGTCGGCGAACGTGATCCCCGGCGGCGGCGTCCAGTCCGGGCCGTCGCCGCGCACGCAGAGCAGCGGTGCGGCGAGGACGTACCTGGTCCAGGCCGTGACCGGGTCGGCGTCGCTCTGCGGCGTCCACACCGGACGGGTGCGGGCCGGGTCGATGCCGTACCACGCGGCCATCCGGGCGGACGCCCAGCCGGTGCTGCGCCCGGCGTGCCGGTCGGCGGTGGCGAACGCGGCCAGCAGGGGCGGCCCGAGCGCGTGCACCGCCGCCCAGCGCTCCGGCAGGTGCTCCGGCTCCCCGGCGTCCAGGCAGACCTGGAGACCGGCGGTGCTGTACATCATCGTCCGGCCGGCCGGGCCGCGCCGGTCGAAGACGTGGCGCATGGCGCGGTAGCGGGGGCCTTCGACGACCGGGCGGGGCGGCCGGTGCGGGTCTATGCCGCTGCGTCCGAGGACCAGCCCGGCGGCGTCGAGCAGGCCGCTCAGCTCGGCGATGTCGCCGTCGGTGGCGTGGATGAGGGTGGCGAGCGAGGAGCGTGGCGCGGTGGAGATCTCCAACTGCCCGCCGGGCTCCACGGTCACGGTGCCACCGTGCGGGAGCGGCTCGGCGGGACTCGCGCTGTCGAGGGTGCGGGGGCTGTGTCGCCCCAGGGCCGCCCGGAGCCGCTCGCCGTCGACCGGGCGGGCGGGGTCGGCGGCGTCGTGCACGGTCCATTCGAGTTCGACGCCGGTGCGGGTCGGCGGGCCGGTCTTGAAGCAGATGCGCGCGAGGTGGCCCTCGGCGGCGGCGGACTCCCGCAGGACTGTGGTCCGGTCGAGCTCCGGCGACGTCACCACGGCATGGCCCCCTTCCCGGCCGGCTTCCGTTCCGTGTCACCGTAACGCCACCCACCGTCATCGGCGCGGGCGTCGGTGGCCCCACCCACTTCTGTCTAGCAGACGAATTCCGCGCGACAGGCCGGAACGTGCAGCGGAAACGGGCGGCCCCGCCCGTCGCGACGGGCGGGCAGAATCAGCGGCCGGGACCGACCGCGAGGACGTCAGCCGGCCGGGGGCGGGGTCGGGGTCGGGGTCCGGGTCGGCCCCATCTCCGGTTTGTCCGGCGACGCCTTCGCCGCCGCCTCGGGCACCAGTTCCCCGCAGAGGCCCTCGACCTGCTCCCGGCCGCCCGCCGCGGTCACCAGGTGGGCGAACGAAGGGCTGTCCAGCGCCTTCTCCCGCTGCGCCGGATTCTTGGCCAGGTACGCCCGGCAGAGTCCGCGCAGTTGTTCGGTGCGCTGCTGCGGCGTCCCCGGCGCGTCGCCGGCCGTGCTGCCGGGGACGGGTGCGCCCGAGGTCGCGGCGGCGGAGGAGCGGGGCGGGGTCCCGGTGGGGCGGCCACCGGTGTCCCCGGTCGGTCCGTCCCGGTGCGGGTCCGTGGTGGCCGGTGCCGGGACCGCCGGCGTCGGGGTGGCGGGGCGGGGCGGCGGGTCGTCGGCCCGGTCCAGCGTGACGGCCGCGAAGGCGGCGCCCGCGGTCGCGGTGACCGCGATCCCCGCGCCCCAGGCCACGGCGCCGGCGGTGAACCGGCGTCGGCGCGGCGACGGGGCGCCTCCGGCGGCGGGGCCGGCCGCACGGGCCACCCGGAAGGCCGCCAGGGCGTCATCCTCCCCCGCCAGCTCACCGGGGCGGGCGGGGGCGGCGGCGGCGGAGAGCAGCCGCGCGAGCGGGTCGGACCCCTCGGTGTCCGGCGTACGGGCGGCGTCGAGGAGCCGGTCGGACGCGCCGCGGTCGGCGGGCCGCTCGGTCCGGCGGAAGAACATCCTGAATCCCCTCACGTCAACCGTCCGCCGGCTCGGCGTGCGACGGCTGCCGCCGGCCGGTCCGCGGTCGGGGCGGCGCGGCGGCCTCGGGGATGGCCGGCGACCGGCTCGGGTCGTGGCGTTCCATCAGGGCGGCGAGCCGGCGCAGCCCTCGGTGGGCGGCGGTGCGCACGGCACCGGGCCGGCGGCCGAGCACCCGCCCGGCGGTCTCGGCGTCCAGCCCGACGACCGCGCGGAGCAGGACGGCCTCGGCCTCGCGGGGCGGCAGGGTGGCGATCAGCGCGAGCGCCGCCTCGGTGCCGATCGTCTCGCCGGCCCGTTCGGCGGTGTCGGCGTCGCCGGCCAGCTCGGCGAGCGCCTGCACCGGCACGGGCAGCGAGGGGCGACGGCGTTGCCGGCGCAGGTGGTCCATGGCCCGGTTGCGGGCGATGGTGACGGTCCAGGCCCGGAACTCGCCACCGGTGAAGCTGGGCAGGTCGCGGGAGACCTGCAACCAGGTCTCGGAGGCGACGTCCTCGGCGTCCGCACCGACCAGGGCGGTCAGGTACCGGAGCAGGCCGGGCTGGAGGCTGCGGTAGAGGAAGCGGAACGCGTCCTCGTCGCCGGCCTGGGCCGCCACGACGGCCTCGTTCAGCTCACCCGCCATGGGCTCGCCGCTTCCGTCCCGTGGACACGCGCAGGCGGCGCACGCCGACCTGGGCGTGCGTGAGGCAAGCACGGTCCGGCAAACGGACCTGATCCCGCACCCTCAGCCCCCCGCTGACCTGATCACGCCCGGGACCGCGTCGCCCGGACGGTACGTCTGGACTCCTGCCGTGGCGGCACGGCCGGTGGCGCAGGTGCCGCGGCGACGCCGTGGGGCGGGCCCGAGTCGGGCTAACGCTAGGAGCGCCGGGTCGATCGGGCAAGCCCGCCCCGATGGGCAGAAGAGTGAGAATTATCTAGCCGTTCGGACGGCCCGTCGCCGTAACGGCGCGGGGGGCCGGGACGCTGCGCCCTCCCGGCGGGCGCGGGCGGCGGCGCATTCGGCCAGCCCACGGCGGACATGGGGGGAATGTCGTCACACACGGTCCACGGACGCTCACAGCATATCCGAGGCGGGTCCGGTCCCGCCGCCCCCGCCGTGCGGGCGGCACGGGTCGGGGCGACGGCACGCGGCGCGCCGATCCCCGCCGGTCTGGGTACGGTAATGCTGTGTTGTCATCGGAGGTCGTACTCAGCGGTCGCTACCGCCTGGACGAGCGTGTCGCCACGGGCGGCATGGGCGACGTCTGGCGGGGCAAGGACCTCGTCCTCGGCCGCCAGGTCGCGGTCAAGGTCCTGCTGCCGGCGCTGGTCTCCGACCCCGACTTCATCGCCCGCTTCCGCGCCGAGGCCCGGATCATGGCCGCCCTGCGCCACCCGGGCATCGTCCAGGTCTTCGACAGCGGCGAGGACGACCTGCCCGACGGCGGGCGGGCCGACTACCTGGTCATGGAGTTCGTGACCGGTCAGCCGCTGTCCAAGCGGATCGAGGCCGCCGGGCGTCTCGACGTGGCCGAGACGATGGCGATCGTCGCGCAGGTCGCGCAGGCGCTGCACGCCGCGCACCTCGGCGGGATCGTGCACCGCGACGTCAAGCCGAGCAACCTGCTGGTGCAGGAGGACGGCAGCGTCGTGCTGGTCGACTTCGGCGTCGCCCGGTCGACGAACATCACCAGCATCACCAGCACCAACGCCGTGCCGGGCACCGCGCTCTACATGGCGCCGGAGCAGGCCGCCGGCCGACCGGTGTCCGGCGCGACCGACATCTACGCCCTCGGTGCCGTGGCCTACTGCTGCCTGAGCGGCAGCCCGCCGTTCACCGGCGACAACCCGCTCCAGGTCGCCGTGCGCCACCTCGACGACGAGCCGCCGGAGTTGCCGCACGACGTTCCGGAGGCGGTCCGCGCGCTGGTCTCCCGCGCCCTGGCCAAGGATCCGGCCGACCGGTTCAGCAGCGCGGCGGCGATGGCCGAGGCGGCCCGCGCCGCCGTGTCCGACCCCTCCGCGCCGACCGCCATGGTGCCCGCCGCCGCGGCGGCGGGCGGCGTCGACCCGGGCACCCGCACCGACGTGCCGGTGGCCGCGACCGCCGCCCGCCGGAGGCGACGCGGCACCCTGGTCGGCGCGGCGGCGGCGGTGCTGGTGGCACTGGCCGGGCTCGGCGCGGCGCTCGGCATGACCAGCGAGGCCGACGCACCGGCGGTCAAGGTTCCGCAGGCGACCACCCCGGCCGCGGAGCCGAGCGGCGGGGCCGAGGCGCCGGTGGAGCAGGAGGACGCCCCCGTCGACCCCGGCCGGCCGTTCCGTCCCACCGGCTCCACCTCCAGCCCCTCGCCGTCGGCCACCGCGCCTCCGGTCACTCCCCAGCCGAGCGGGTCGGCGGCTCCGGAGTCGCCGGATCCCACCAAGACCGACGATCCCCCGGCAGCGACGCCCAGCAACCCCGCCCCGACGCAGACCACACCGCCGGGGCCGGAGCCGACCGAGACGCAGACCACCCCGGTCGACCCGGCCAATCCACCGGTGGTCTGACCGCCGGCGCCGGCCCTTGCGGGGCGCCGGTGCGGTGGGCGCGTTCCACGGGCTCCGGCGGACGGTCGCCCGGCGACGTCGCGGTCCCCCAGCTCGGGCCGCGCTGGCCGTCCGAGGACGCCCCGCGTGTTCCTGTGCTGACGCTGCGGTGATCCCACTGGCACCGATAATCCCAAACCGGACTTACGGGCACACAAATCACTCTAGGCTCCCCAGCAGGTCCTTTCCGCCGTCTGCCTCGGGAGCCCGGGTGAGCGTTGAGAAGTTGGTCGTGATCGGCCAGGGGTACGTCGGCCTGCCGCTGGCCATGCGGGCCGTCGAGGCCGGCCTGGATGTGGTCGGCCTGGACGTCGACTCCGACCGGGTCAAGCGGCTCGCGTCGGGCGAGTCGTTCGTCGAGGACATCCCCGCCGACCGGCTGGGCCGGGCGCTGGGCAGCGGCCGGTACCGGCCCAGCACGGCGTACACCGACGCGGAGGGCTTCGACATCTGCGTGATCACGGTGCCCACGCCGCTGCGCGACGGCACGCCCGACCTCAGCTTCGTGGAGCAGGCCGGCGTCGGCATCGGCCCGTACGTGCGGCCGGGCTGCACCGTGATCCTGGAGTCCACCACCTATCCCGGCACCACGGAGGAGCTGCTGCGCCCGCTGCTGGAGTCGGCCAGCGGGCTGCTCAGCCCGGGCGACTTCCACCTGGGCTACAGCCCCGAGCGGATCGACCCGGGCAACCGGACCTGGCGCCTGGAGAACACCCCGAAGGTGGTCTCCGGGATGGACGCGGTCGCGCTCGCCCGGGTGGACGGGTTCTACCGCCGGCTCGTGGAGCGGACCGTGCCGGTGGACTCCACCCGGGTGGCGGAGCTGACCAAGCTGATCGAGAACACGTTCCGCCAGGTCAACATCGCCCTGATCAACGAGCTGACGATGCTCTCCCACCACCTCGACATCGACGTCTGGCAGGCGATCGAGGCGGCGGAGAGCAAGCCGTTCGGCTTCATGCCGTTCCGGCCCGGCCCGGGGGTCGGCGGGCACTGCCTGCCGATCGACCCGTGCTACCTGTCCTGGCAGGTCAAACGGCGCCTCGGGCGGCAGTTCCGGTTCATCGAGCTGGCGAACGACGTCAACCACGAGATGCCCGAGCACGTGGCCCAACGGATCATGAACGGGTTGAACCGGACCGGCCGCGCCGTCAGCGGGGCCCGGCTGCTGCTGCTCGGGCTGGCGTACAAGAAGAACACCGGTGACATGCGGGACTCCCCCGCCGTCGACGTCGCCCGGCGGCTGCAGGCCCTCGGCGCGGAGGTCCGGGCGGTGGAGCCGTACGCGGAGGCGCACCAGATCCCGGGCGGCGTGCTCGTGGTGGAGCTGACCGAGCGGGAGCTCCAAGCGGCGGACGCGGTGGTGGTGGTCACCGACCACGACGACTTCGACTACGACCTGGTGACCCGGCACGCCCGGTACGTCTTCGACACCCGCAACCGGTGTGCCGGCCCGGTGGTGGAACGCCTGTAGACCCGGCACCGCTGGCCGGTCCCGTCACCTTGACGGGCGACGGGACCGGCCGGCGGATGTCACTGGTCGCCGAGCGCCTCGACCACCGGCCGGGACAGCGCCCGGCGGGCCGGCAGCACCGAGGCGACCAGGGCGGCCACGACCGCTACCCCGAGGATCAGCGCCAGCTGCCCCACCGGCAGCACCACGGCGAAGTCGCCGCTGATCCGGGCCAGCAGGGCCATCGCGGCGGCGCTGACGCCGGTGCCGAGCCCGACCCCGAGCAGCGCGCCGACCAGCGCCATCAGCACCGCCTCGACGGCCAGCATGGCGCGCATGCGCCCCCGGGTCAGGCCGACCGCCCGCAGCACGGCGTTCTCCCGGGTCCGCTCCACCACCGACAGGCTCAGCGTGTTCGCGACCCCGACCAGCGCGATCACCACGGCCAGGCCCAGCAGCGCGGTGACGAGGGCGAGCAGCATGTCGACCGTGGCGGTGAGCATCTTCTTGTACGCGCCCTGGTCCATCAGGTTGGCCGTCGGATACCGGGCGACCACCGCCTCGATGGCGGCCCGGGCCCGCTCGGCGGAGACCCCATCGGCGGGGTCGATCTCGGCCAGGTAGCCCCGCTCGTCGGGGAAGAGGGCGGCGAAGTCAGCGTCCACCACGTCGATCACGTGACCGTCGGGGACGGTGCTGCCGGCGAGCGCCGGTCCGTCGGCGGTGACGACCGCGGCCACCCGCAACGACCGGCCGCGCACGGTGACGGTGGAGCCGGTCGTCCAGCCCCTGGCCTCGGCCAGCTCCCGGTGCACCAGCACCCACCCGGGTCCCAACCGGTCGACGTCGCCCGCCACGACTCCCGTCAGCGTCCGGGCCACCAGGGCGGGGTGCGCGGCCTGGATCTGCACGCCGGCGGCGACGGCGCCGCGCTGCTCGTGCACCACCGCCAGCTCGGGTCGGGCGCGCAGCTCGGCCACGAGCGGCGCCGGCAGGTCCCCGCCGATCCCGGTGACCAGCCAGTCGACCCCGATCTCCGCGTCCACGCTGCGCTCGATGCCGTCCTTGGTACTGCGGGCGCCGACCACGAAGGCCGACACCAGTCCGATCCCGATCACCAGAGCCGTGGCGGTCGCGGCGATCCGGCGCGGGTTGCGCACGGCGTTCGCGACGGCCAGGCCGGCGGTGGCCCCGAACAGCCTGCGGGCCGGCCACCCCAGCACCCGGACCAGCGCCGGCACGAGCACCGGGCCGAAGAGCACGATGCCGAAGAAGGTGAGCACGCCGCCGGCGGCAACGAGCACCACCTGGACGGCGTACGCGGCACCCACCAGCGCGGCGATCCCGGCGGCGAAGACCAGCGCCCCGGCGGTCAGCCGGAGCCGGCCGGCACCCCGAGCGGGCTGGACCGCCGCGTCGGTGAGCGCGGCGACCGGGGCGATCCGGGTGCCCCGCCACGCGGGCAGCAGGGCGGCGCCCATCGTGATCGCCGTGCCCAGGAGCAGGCTGACCAGCACGGTCGACCCGGTGACGGTGAGCCCGCCGGAGACCGGCGCGTCGAGCCGCGCCAGCACCTGGTTCATGCCCCCGGCCAGGGCCACGCCGATCAGCACGCCGGCCGCGGAGGCGACCAGCCCGACCAGCGCGGCCTCCAGCAGCGCGGCGCGGAACAGCTGGCCCCGGGTCGCGCCGACCAGCCGCAGCAGCGCCGTCCGCCGGGTCCGCTGGGCCAGCACGATCGCGAAGGTGTTGGCGATGACGAAGCCGGCGACCACGACGGCGACCCCGGCGAAGGTCAGCAGCGCCATGTTGAACTGCTGGAGGTCGCGGACCGCGTCGGTCACGGCGTCGTCGAGGAGGCGCTGCCGGGTCTTGACGATCGTGCCGGCGCCGGCGGCCTCGGCGGCCCGCTCGGCGAGCGCCGCCTCGGCCGCGCCCGGCCGGGCGGCCACCATGATCCGGTCGTAGCCCCGCTGGCCGGTCACGGCAAGAGCGTCCGCGCCGACCAGCCCGATGAACGGACCGCCGACGTCGCGGGCGGTGCCGGCCACGTCGACCGTGCCGACCAGGGTGTACGGGCGGGCCGCTCCCCCGCCGCCGCCGACGCGTACGGAAGCGCCCAGGGCGAAGCCCTCCTCGTCGGCGGTCGCGGCGTCCAGCACCACCTCGCCCGGGCGGTCGGGCAGCCGGCCGGCCACCACGTCGTACGAGCGCAGCGCCTCGTCGACGGGGATGGCGGCGAGGACGGCGTAGCCGAGCACGGGGCGGCCGTCGGCGCCGACGACGCCGCCGGAGCCGAGCAGTTCCCCCTCGGCGGCGGCGACCCCGTCGAGGGAGCGCACCTTCTCGACCAGGGCGGCCGGCAACGGGTCGTCGGTGGCTGAGTGGACGGCGAGGTCGGTGTGCCGGTCGAACGCCCCGGCCCGGTCGTACGCGCCGGCCCGCATCCCGTCGACGAAGATCAGCGTGCCGGCGATGAACGCGACGCCGAGCACGACGGCCAGCGAGGAGAGCATCAGGCGCAGCGCCTCGGCGCGGAGCTGGCGCAGGGTCGTGCGGATCACCGGGTCACCGCCTCGCGGCCGGCGGCCGGTACGCGCGCCGGGTCGAGGCCGGCGAGCGCGTCGAGCACGCGCTCGGCGGTCGGCGCGGTGAGGTCCCGCACCGGTCGACCGTCGGCGAGGAAGACCACCCGGTCGGCGTGCCCGGCGGCCGACGGGTCGTGGGTCACCATGATCACCGTCTGGCCGAGGGTGTCGACGGCCTCGCGGAGCAGGCGCAGCACCTCGGCGCCGGAGCGCGAGTCCAGGTTGCCGGTCGGCTCGTCGGCGAAGATGACCCACGGCTTGGTGATCAGCGCGCGGGCGACCGCCA
Source organism: Micromonospora sp. DT178 (assembly GCF_049841695.1). Taxonomy (NCBI): domain Bacteria; kingdom Bacillati; phylum Actinomycetota; class Actinomycetes; order Micromonosporales; family Micromonosporaceae; genus Micromonospora; species Micromonospora sp. DT178. The sequence continues at coordinate 285,677 of NZ_JBNCKV010000007.1, read as the reverse complement.
CCCGCTGCTGCTGGCCGCCGGAGAGCTCGGCGGGACGGTGGCGCAGCCGGTCGGCGAGCCCCACCGCGGCGACGACCTGGCGCAGCCAGGCCCGTTCCGGCCGCCGGCCGGCGATCGCCAGGGGCAGCACGATGTTCTCCTCGGCGGTCAGCGCCGGCAGCAGGTTGAACTTCTGGAACACGAAGCCGACGCGGTCGCGGCGCAGCAGGGTGAGCCGCTTGTCGTCGAGGCCGGCGAGGTCGGCGTCGCCGATGCGCACGCTGCCGGAGGTGGGCCGGTCCAGGCCGGCGAGGCAGTGCATGAGCGTGGACTTGCCGGAGCCGGAAGGGCCCATGATGGCGGTGAACCGACCGGCGGCGAAGTCGACGTCGACCCCGTCGAGGGCGACGACGGCGGCCTGGCCGGAGCCGTACCGCTTGGACAGGCCGCGGGCGGTGACCGCGACGCCGGCGGTGGCGTGCGCGGGAGGTGCGACGGACACGTGGAGCTCCCCGTGGAGATCGTGGCTGGGACGTCTCCGACGCTATGGGCGCCGCCGGTGCGGCCGCGTCCACCCGCGCGTGGTGATCCCGCTGCGACCTGGGGAGCCCCTGACGGGGTGGGCCCGTACGACCTGGGTCGTAGGCCGGCTCAGCCGCCGGGGGTGACCAGCCCCGTCTCGTACGCCAGCACCACGGCCTGCACCCGGTCGCGGAGCTGGAGCTTGGCGAGGATCCGGCCGACGTGCGTCTTCACGGTGGCCTCCGCGACGTGCACCCGGGCAGCGATCTCCGCGTTGGAGAGCCCCTGCGCCACCAGCAGGAGGATCTCCCGCTCGCGTTCGGTGAGCTGGCCGATCCGGGGGTCCTCGGCGGGCCCCGGGCCGAGCCGGCCGGCGAACCGGTCGAGCAGCCGCCGGGTGATGGACGGGGCGACCACCGAGTCGCCCTGGGCGACCACCCGGATGGCCGCCAGCAGCTCCTCCGGCGGGACGTTCTTGAGCAGGAAGCCGCTGGCACCCGCCTGGAGCGCGGCGAAGGCGTCCGCCTCGGTGTCGAAGGTGGTGAGCACCAGCACCCGGGGCGGTCCGGCGGGCCGGTCCCGGCAGATCCGGCGGGTCGCCTCCACCCCGTCCATGGTCGGCATCCGGACGTCCATCACCACGACGTCGGCCTCGACGCGGGCCAGCAGCCGCAGGGCGTCGGCGCCGTCGATCGCCTCACCGACGACCGCCAGGTCCGGCTGGGAGTCCAGCACCATCCGGAAGCCGGCGCGGACCAGCGCCTGGTCGTCCACGATCACCACGCGGACCGTCATGCCGCCGCCACCTCCGTCGTCGGGGACGTCGACGGTAGCGGTAGCCGTGCCTCGACCTGCCAGCCCCCGGCGAGTCGCGGCCCCGCGGTGAGGCTGCCGTCGTACACGCCGACCCGCTCGCGCATGCCGACCAGGCCGTGCCCGCCGGACGGCGCCGGGCTGACCGGCGGCCGGCCGCGTCCGTCGTCGACCACCCGGACCAGCACGGCGTCGCCGGCGTGCGTGACGGTGACCTCGACGTCGGCACCGACCCCGGCGTGCTTCAGCGCGTTGGTGAGCCCCTCCTGCACCACCCGGTAGACGGTCAGTTCCAGCCCGGGCGGCATCGGCGCCGGCTCGCCGGAGACCGCGTGCCGGGTGCGGAGGCCGGCGGCGCGGAACCGGTCGAGCAGGGCGGGCAGCTCCGCCAGCGCCAACCGGCGGTGGGCCGGGTCGGCGCTCGCCCCGGCGTCGCCGGGCGCACCCGCCGCGCCGGGCCCGGCCTCCGCGTCCGGCGCGTCGGGCTCCCGCAGTACGCCGACCAGCCGGCGCATCTCCTCCAGCGCCTGCCGGCCGGTGTCGGCGACCACCTTCACCGCCTGGCGGGCGGTCTCCGGGTCCCGGTCGAGCGTGAACCGCGCCCCGTCGGCCTGCACGATCATCACCGCCATGCTGTGCGCCACCACGTCGTGCAGTTCGCGCGCGATGCGGGTGCGTTCCCCGGCGACCGCGGCGCGCGCCTCCGCCTCGCGTTCCCGTTCCAGGGTGGCGGCCCGCTCCTCCAGGCTGAGCACGTAGAGCCGGCGGGTGCGCACGTTCAGCCCGACCAGCCAGACCGCCCCGGTGACCAGCCCGTAGTAGATCGCCGTCGCCCACCAGGAGATGGCGCCCTGGGTCTGGAGGCCGGCCAGCACCACCCCGACGGCGGCGCCGATCCCGGCGAGGACCCCGTCGCGGAGCCGGTCGGCGTACTTGACCACGCTGTAGAGGGCGATCAGCACGGCGACGTCGAAGGCCAGCGGCCCCCACCCGGCGACCACCTGCACCAGCGCGAGCGCCGCCACGACCAGGGCGACCGCCGACGGGTGGGTCCGGCGGAACAGCAGCGCCACCGCCATCGCGGCCCCGACCAAGGTGGCCATGCCACCGCCGGGCTGGTTCGCCAGGCCGGCGAGGCCGAGGAGCGCCACCGTGGCGGAGACGAAGGCGTCGAAGGCGACGCCGCGCAGGGGGCGGCCGAGGATCGTGCGGTTCACGGTCACCCAGCGTACGTGCCGCAGGTCAGGGGGCCACTCCGCCCCGAGCCCGGGCCGGGCCGCCCGGCTCAGGCCAGCAGCTCGCGCATCCGGTCGATCTCGACGGTCTGCTCGGTGGCGACCGAGTTGGCGAACTCCGACAGGGTGAGGTCGGCGCCGACCTTGAGCAGGTCCGTGGCCATCTGGACCGCGCCCTGGTGATGCTCGGTCATCATCCGCACGAAGAGCCGGTCGAACTCGGCGCCCCGCGCCGCCGCGAGCTGCCGGATGGCCTCGGGTGTCTGCATGCCCCGCATGCCGCCGTGGTCGTGCCCGGCCACCTCGGTGGAGAGCCCGCGGGCCTGCAACCAGCCCCGCATCAGGCCGATCTCCGGGCCCTGGCTGGCCCGGATCCGCTCGGCGAGGGCGCGCAGGGCCGGGTCGCCGGCGCGGTCGCCGGCCAGCTCCGCCATCTCCAGCGCCTGGGCGTGGTGCGGGATCATCATCCGGACGAACCAGACGTCCATCGAGTTGTGCCGGGCCGTGGCGGCGTCGCGCATCTCCTCGGCGGGCCGGACCGCGGCGGTCTCGCCGGGCCGACCGGGAACGATCACCGCGGGGCGGCTCGGACCGGCCGGGGCGGACGTCGCGGCGGCGGCCTGTCCCGCCGGCGCCGTGGTCGGGCCGCCGGCGGAACGGGACAGGACGACGACCACCACCGCCAACAGACACGCGGATATGACGACGGCCAGGGTCCGCGCGCGACGGCTGGTCATGGGCCACTCCCCCCGGTAGAGGTCATGGCGATGCTATCCATCGACGGACGAGCTTTCATGTGATCCGCGTCACATCGATGGAACTCTTCGGACGGTAGGGTGTCCACAATCGCCATCCCCTTGCGAAGGACGTCGCCGATGACCAGTTTCCGCACCTTGCGGGCCAGGCGGCTCACCACCGTGAGCCTGGCCGCGGCCGGCCTACTCCTCGCCAGCGTCGCCACCGCCGCACCGGGAAGTGCCGACGTGGCGACGCGGTCGGCCCCCTCGGGCACGGTGGGCGTTGCCAACACCATCCCGGGCGTCGACGAGATCGTCAGCAGCCCCAACCTCCGGCAGGTCGCCAACCTGCCCAAGCAGGCGCCGCTGGACGCCACCAACAGCGACCTCGCCTTCCAGGGCCGCTACGCCTTCGCCGGCAACTACAACGGCTTCGTCGTCTACGACATCTCCCGGCCGACCGCGCCGACGGTGGTGTCGCAGGTCTACTGCCCCGGGTCGCAGAACGACATCTCCGTCCACGGCGACCTGCTGTTCCTCTCCACCGACTCCTCCCGCAGCGACGACTCCTGCAACAGCACCAGCGCGCCGGCGACGGAGAAGGCGTCCTGGGAGGGCATCAAGATCTTCGACATCAGCGACAAGGCCAGCCCCCGCTACGTCAAGGCGGTGGAGACGGCCTGCGGGTCGCACACCCACACCCTCGTGCCGGGCAAGGACCGCAAGACCGTCTACCTGTACGTCTCCTCGTACAGCCCGCGGGCGGAGTTCCCCGACTGCCAGCCCCCGCACGACTCCATCTCCATCGTGAAGGTGCCGGTGAAGTCCCCCACGGACGCGGCGGTGGTGACCTCCCCGAACCTCTTCCCGGACGGCGGCTACGAGGGCCGGCCCGGCGGTTCGGCGACCACCGGCTGCCACGACATCACCGCCTACCCCGAGAAGGACCTCGCCGCGGGCGCGTGCATGGGTGACGGCATCCTGATGGACATCTCGAACCGCGAGGCCCCCCGGCTGATCAACCGGGTCCGGGACACCGTCAACTTCGCGTTCTGGCACTCGGCCACGTTCAACAACGCCGGCACCAAGGTGGTCTTCACCGACGAGCTGGGCGGCGGCGGCGCGGCCACCTGCACCGAGGCCATCGGACCGGAGCGGGGCGCGGACGCCATCTACGACATCACCGGTCGCGGTGACGCCCGGACGATGGTCTTCCGCAGCTACTACAAGATCCCCCGGATCAACGCCGACACCGAGAACTGCGTGGCGCACAACGGCTCGCTGATCCCGGTGCTCGGGCGCGACATCATGGTCCAGGCGTGGTACCAGGGCGGCATCTCCGTCTGGGACTTCACCGACTCGGCCAACCCGAAGGAGATCGCGTTCTGGGAGCGGGGTCCGCTCTCGGCCGACCGGCTGGTCGGCGGCGGCACCTGGTCCGCGTACTACTACAACGGCTACATCTACTCCAACGACATGACCAAGGGCCTCGACGTCCTGAAGCTGACCGACTGGCGCACCTGGTCGGCCAACCTCGTGCGCTACCGCGAGCTGAACGTGCAGACCCAGCCCAGCTACCTGAGCTGGTAGTCGCACACCGCGCCGAACGGGCCCGACCCCCGCGGGGGTCGGGCCCGTTCGTGTCCATGGCGGACGGCGGTCAGCCGGTCGGCGGGTACGGGTCGTTCTGGTAGGTGTACTCCGTCTCGATCTTGCCGTCGGACGTGTGCACGACGAGCTGGCTCGGCTCGTTGCCGTGCGCCGCCCGGCGCCCCGCCTCGACGGCGAGCTGCTTGGTGTCGAACGTGCCGACGACCTGGTTGCCCTGCTCGACCTTCCAGCCGCCACCGTTCGGCACGACGTGGTATTGATTGCGCTTCATGTCAGTCACCCGCCTCTCGGTCAGGCTTCCGGGATACCCGGGCCCCGGAAGCGGAAAACCCTCCTCCGTGGACGAACGTCCGTCGCCGCCGTCGGCACCCGTGGGTGAGCGCCGGTCACCCGGCCGGGATCCGGTCGAGCTGCGCGCGGATCGCCTCGGGTGTCAGCGCGGGCCGGCCGCCCGGGTGGCCGACGGTGGCACCGGCCGCCGCGACCGCGTACCGCGCGACCCGCTCCCGGGGCTCACCGCGCAGCACGCCGAGGGTCAGCGCGGCGACGAAGGCGTCCCCGGCGCCGGTGTCGTCCACGGTGGGCGTCTCGCTCAACGGCACGAACAGCTCGCCGTCCGGCCAGACGAACGCGTTGCCCTCCCCGGCCACCTCGATGGCCAGCAGCGACGGGCCGCGACGCAGCAGCCCTCGCCCGGCGGCGAGCCCCGCCCCGGCGTCCCGCGGCGCATCGCCGGTGATCAGCTCGACCTCCTGCGCGTCGGCACGCAGCACGTCGGCGACGGCGAGCAGCGCGTCGACGTCGGCCGCGTCGGTCGGCGCGCCGTCGAGCACGACCAGCCGGCCGGCCTCGCGGGCGGTCCGGGCCGCGGCCAGGGCGGCCCGCGCCGGCTGCTGGAGTTGCACCAGTACGGCCCGTGCGGCCCGCAGCGCGGATGCCGCCCCGGCGACGTCGTCGGCGGTGAGCAGGGTGGCCTCGGGAAGGTCCTCCAGGTAGCGCCAGTCGGCGTCGGCGTCGACCACGTCGACGATGAGCCCGGTCGGGGTGCCGGGCCGGCGCCGTACCCACCGGACGTCGATGCCGTCGGTTCGCGCCTGCGCCAGCAACCGCTCCCCCACCTCGTCGTCGCCGACCACCCCGAGCAAACCGACGGCGGCGCCGAGCTGCGCCAGCCCGACGGCCTGGTTGGCCCCCTTGCCGCCGAGCAGCTCGCGCCGCCGCCGTACCGGTGCGCTCCCGCCGGCCCCCGGCACCTCGTCCACCAGCAGCACGAGGTCCCGCGCCACCTGCCCGACCACCATCACGTCCAGTCCCGCCATGCCCGCACCACTACCCGCGAGCGCCGGGGTTGATCCGCGCCGAGCGCGAGGCGTGCGCGGTCGCGAGGCGCGGCCCCGTCGCGAGGCGCGGCCCCGTCGCGAGGCGCGGCCCCGTCGCGAGGCGCGGCCCGGCCGACGCCGCGAGGGGTGCGTGCCGACCGGTCACCCGGGCAGCGGCGCCTCGTCGCCCCGCGTGCGGCGCGGCCCGACCAGCCGGCGCACCATCGGGGCGGCGTTCCACTTCGCCGCGCCGGCCAGGTCGCGGGCGTGCTCCAGCAGGGTGTAGTCGGGCCGGGCCCGGCCGTCGGCGATGGCGCGGTCCAGGTCGTTGCCGCACCGGGTCAGCACCGTGTCGAAGTCGCGGCGCACCGGTTCGAGCAGGTGGTAGCCGAACGAGCGGTGCAGCCGGGCGAAGAGCGGCTTGTAGAGCCGGGCCCGCTCGTGCAGCCCGGAGGAGTACGACATCGGGTTCTTCGGCCGGCGCCGGACGTAGTCGGGCAGCAGGTCGGCGAAGGCCCGCCGGACGATCCACTTCTCCTGCCCCTCGCGCATCTTCAGCCCGATCGGCAGCCGCATCGCCAGCTCGACCAGGCTCAGGTCCAGAAACGGCACGCGGGCCTCCACCCCGTTCCCCATGCTGGCCCGGTCGACGCGCTGCAACTCCGTACGGCAGAGATTGCGAATCTTGTGCAGGAAGAGCCGGCGGGACGCCTCGGGGCCGACCTCGTGGTACATCGGGTAGCCGCCGAACAGCTCGTCGGAGCCGTCGCCGGTGAGCACCACCTTCACGCCCAGCTCCCGCAGCCGGCGGAACAGCGGCAGGGTGACCACCGCGTTGATGATGTCGCCGTACTCGGTCAGCTCGGACATCCGGATGGCCTCGCGGATGTCGGCCAGCCGGATGTCGCGCGGGCACACCTCGACCACCTCGTGCGGCACCCCCAGGTCCCTCGCGAGCCGCCGCGCGTACGCGACGTCGGGGCTGTCGGGCACCCCGACCGTGACCGCGACGCAGTCGGGGTGCATCTCGCGCACGTGCAGCAGGGCCAGCGAGCTGTCCAGCCCGCCGGAGAGCACCACCCCCACGGTGAGGTCGGTGTCCACCCGCATCCGGATGCTGTCGGTGAGGGCGGCACGGACGAGCAGGGCGGCCTCGTCCGGGTCGTCCACCACCGGCAGCCCCTCACCGAGGGTCAGCAGGTCGACGTACGCGCGCAGCCGGACCGGCCCGTCGGGCTCGGCCCAGCCGTGGTGCCCGGGCGGCACCTCGGCGATCGGGGCGCGGTGCCCGACCAGCGCCTTGACCTCGCTGGCGACGTGCAGGCAGCCGGGTGTCCGCGCCCAGTACAACGGCTTGACGCCGAGCGGGTCCCGGACCAGGTAGGCCCGGCCGGTGGCGCGTTCCACGACGGCGAAGGCGTACTCGCCGCGCAGCCGGGTCACCATGCCCTCGCCCCACTGCAGGAACGCGGCGAGCACCACCTCGGTGTCGCCGGCGCTGCGGAAGCGGTGCCCCAGCCGGACCAGTTCCGCGCGCAGCTCGGCGTGGTTGAAGACCTCGCCGTTGTAGCAGAGCAGCCACCGCTCGTCGGCGGAGGCCCACGGTTGCACCGCGCGTTCCCGGTCCACGATCGGCAGCCGGCGGGTGCCGGTGAGCAGGCCGTTCTCGTAGCGGGTCTCGGTGACCTCGCCCCGAGGGGCGAGGGTGGCGAGCATCCGCCGGAAGATCGTCGGATCGGCCTCGGGGCCGAGGCTCAACGCGATGCCGCACATCGGCTCAGGCCCCCATCTCGGCTTCGTACGCCCGGCGCAGCCGCCGCCGCGCCGCCGGCGCGAGGCACAGGTGCCACGCCTGCCCCTCGTCGACCACGTTGACCTCGCCGGCCCGCTGCCGGGCCAGCAGTAGCTCGGCCAGGGTGTCCCGCGCGCCGAAGCGGTCGAACCACTCCATCTCGACGTCGGCCGCCCAGCCGAGGCAGTGCCCGCTGGGCATCATGGCGGCGTACCCGAGTCGGCGCAGCCGGTGCTGGTGCTCGGCGCTGCGGACCAGGCTGGTCACCCACAGCGGCGGCGTGGCGGGCGGGGTGCTGGCGGCGAACTGGCGGGCGACGTCGTTGAGCAGCGCCACCATCTCGCGGCGGGCCCGCCGGAACCGCAGTCCGGCGGTACGCGGCGTGGCGTCGGGTCGCAGCCGGCGCCGCACCGCCCGCATCCCACGGCGGAGCAGCGTCCGCGGCTGCTCGGTGTAGCGGAAGCGCAGCAGATCCCGCCGGCGCAGCCACTCCAGGTCCACCAGCTCCGGGCTGGCGTCGACCTGGGCGTCGGTGAGGAACGTAGGGGCGTCACGCCACCACAGCACGTCGACGCGGGAGAGCAGGTAGATCCGGACCAGTGCGGTGAGGTCGGCGGCGGAGCTGCGCGCGTTGGGCTGGTAGCGGGCCATCTCCAGCAGCAGCGTCTCGCGGGCGCCGACGAGCCCCTGCGGGGTGGCGTCGAGCACGGCGGCGATCGCGGGCTCGCGCAGCCGGTCGTCGATCAGCACCTGCCGGGCCGCCGTGCAGGACGCGCCGGCCAGGGCGCCGACCTCGACCAGCAGCTCGGCCACGGCCGTCCGGTAGGCGTCGAGGTCCGGCGCGGCGGCGGGCCGCGGCGGGGTGGCGAACGCGCGCCGCCGGGTCGGGGCGGCGGGTGTGACGGAGGAACCGGGCTGCTGTCCCGGGCTTCGGCTGGGCACTCGCATGGTCGGGTCCTCTCTCCCGTCACGGCATCACTGTGTGCATCGCCCTGCACACACCGTAATCGGACCGGGAGGGATGAGTCCGAACAATCCTCCTATCTACTCCTTCGGGACGTGCGGCGGTCATCGCCGCGCACGAAGGGTCACGGTAGGGACGCCCCGCTCAACCGCTGCACCTCGGCGTACGAGGGCGGTTCCGCGCGCGGTGCGGCGCCGGACCGGACGGCGTCCAGGGCGTCCAGGGCGGCACCCAGCGCGGTCCGGAACAGCAGCGAGCCCGTGCTCACCCGGGCCACGCCGAGCGCCCGAAGCTCGTCGAGGGTGGGCCCGCCCGGCCGGTGCAGCACGTTCAGCGGCGCGTCGATCCCCGCGACGAGGGCGGCGACGGTGCCGGCGTCCGGCGCGCCGGGCACGAAGATCCCGTCCGCCCCGGCGGCCAGGTAGGCGCGGGCCCGGCGCAGGGCCTCCGGCAGGGGATCGGGCGTGCCGAGCCACCACGGGTCGGTGCGGGCGTTGACGAACAGGTCGGGTGCCGCGGCCTTGATGGCGGCCACCTTCGCCGCCGCCAGCTCGGGCGGGTCGAGGGTGCCGTCCGCCCGGCCGTCCTCGACGTTGACCCCCACCACCCCGAGCGCGGCCAGCTCCGCCGCCAGCCCGGCGACGACCGCCGGGTCGTCGGCGTACCCCGCCTCCACGTCGACGGTCACCAGCACCGGCAGCGGGCGCAGCGCCCGGGCCAGGCGGAGGTTCTCCGCCCGGGTGGCGGCCGCCGCGTCCGGCACGCCGGCGGCAGCGGCGACCCCCAGGCTGGTGGTGCCGACCGCCGGGTACCCGCGCGCCGCGAACGCGGCGGCGCTGGCGTGGTCCCAGGCGTTGGGCAGCAGCAGCGGCCGGGCGGCGCGGTGCAGGGCGTGGAAGGCGGCGCAGCGCGCGTTCATCGGGGTTCCACCTCGATCATGGTCGGGCCCCGTGGGGCCGGCGACGGTCGTCTCCCCGCGACGGTAGGGCCGGAACCCTTCGGCGCCCGCCGAAACGTCATGCCAGGGCTGTCGTACGCGCAGCGCCACGCCGGCCGGGAACTCGGCTTGCTGCCGGCGCGTGCGCTGCCGTCACGGTCGGACCTCGGGGACCTGCACGGATCGTCGCGACGGGTCGACGCCAGCCACACCGTCACTTAACGTGACGGCCAGAGCCGGCCGGCCATCATGCCTCCGGCCCCTTTGCTCTGCATCCACATACGCAACAGCTACTGACGGTCAGCGAAACTCGCGCCCTCGATCATCGCGCCTCTTCGGTTCTCCCAGTTCAGCATGGTGGTGCGCCGAGAGATGCAGAGCAAATGGCGCAGAGGGCATCGGGCGGCCGGGCCGTCGACAGTTACAACGAGTGACCAACCCAGCCGTCACGAACGGTAACGACGGCGGCGACCGGGTCCCTCGCCGTCCGTCTCAAGAAATGAGGTCAGGGTCGTCTCCAGAGATCGCCAACTGCCTCGAAGAACGAGGTCCGAACGCGCCGAACGGAGCGGACGAGGCGCGATCCCGGTCACGCGCGCCCCGGTCACACGCGCCCCCGTCAGGCGCAGCCCGCCAGGCGCGACCCGGTCAGGCGCGACCGCTGCCGCTGTCCGGCGCGGTCGCGGGCGGCGCGAGGTCGGCCGGTGCGAGACCGAGTGCGGCGGCCAGGGCCGGAGCACCGTCGGGGGTCAGCCGGACCTCCCGTCCGCCGCCGCGGGTCAGCCAGCCCGCCTCGAAGAAGCGGGCGCACAGCGCCGCGCCCAACGCGCCGGCGAGGTGCGGCCGACGCTCGGTCCAGTCCAGGCAGTCGCGCACCAGGGGACGGCGGGCGGCCCGCAGCGGCGCGATCGGCACCCCCAGCTCAGCCAACCAGCCCCGCCCGGCCGAGGTGAGCGCCGACCCGCCGGCGCCGTCGAGCAGCCCGCGCGCGAGCAGCCTGTCGCGCAGCAGCACCCCGAGGTGCCCGGCCAGGTGGTCGTAGCAGGTGCGGGCGTACGCCAGGGCGGCGCCGGCACGGGCGGCGCGCAGTGAGCGGGCCGGCTCGGACCGCCCGGGCGCGTAGCCGGCCAGATCCTCGACCAACTGGGCCGCCGAGGGGCCGGCGAGCTGGACGTAGCGGTGTCGTCCCTGCCGTTGCTCGACCAACAGCCCGCCCCGGACCAGCCGGGTGAGGTGGTCGCTGGCGGTGGACGGGGCCACCCCGGCGAGCCGGGCCAGCTCCCCCGCCGTCCACGCCCGGCCGTCGAGCAGGGCCAGGCAGATGCGGGCCCGGGTGTCGTCGGCGAGCAGGGCGGCGAGCCGGGCCAGGGGCCGGCCGTCCGGCGCGGGGATGGTCACGGACCCATGCTGGCACGGGCACCCTGCGGCCGGCACCGAAGCGTCGCCACGTCTTTACAACGTTGTATCCAACGTTGTACAAACGGACACGCACCGATCCTGATCGAACTCCCGCACCCGAGGCAGGTCTGATGGGACATCTCCGCCGCGCCGGGGCGCTCGCCGCCGCCATCGGTCTGGTCCTGGCCGCGACGGCGTCCGCGCCGGCCGCCGCCACGCCCGATCCCCGCTACCGCAACCCCGTCTCGGCCGGGTTCGCCGACACCTTCGCCGACCCCGTGATCGTCCGCGGTGAGGACGGCTTCTGGTACGCGTACGGCACCACCGACCCGCTGCGCGAGGGCGAGGGGACGTTCCACGGGGTGCCCACCGCCCGCTCGGCCGACCTGGTCGACTGGACGTACGTGGGGGACGCCTTCGGCGCCGGCCAACGCCCGGCGTACGCGGCCCCCGGCGCCGGCTTCTGGGCCCCCGACGTGCGCCGGATCGGCGACCGCTGGGTCATGTACGTGACCGTCACCGACACGACCGTCTCCCCCGACGGGGGTGACTTCGCCGTCGGCGCGGCCACCGCGCCCACCCCGACCGGCCCGTGGACCTTCGCCGACGAGCCCGTGGTCGCGCCCCGCCCCGGCGGTGGCGGGGGCTGGCTGTGGACCATCGACCCGAGCCAGTTCACCGACGTCGACGGCCGGCACTACCTCTACCACGGCAGCTACTACGGCGGCATCTCGGTGACCGAGCTCTCCGCCGACGGGCTGCGCGCGGTCGGCACGCCCACCCTGGTCGCCGTCGACAACAAGTTCGAGGGCAGCCACGTGGTGCGCCACGACGGCTGGTACTACCTGTTCGCCTCCGCGGCCAACTGCTGCGCCGGCCCGGCCACCGGCTACTCCGTGCACGTCGGCCGGTCCCGCGACCCGCGCGGGCCGTTCGTCGACCGCGACGGCATCGCGCTGACCGCCTCCCGGGCCGGCGGCACGCCGGTGCTCACCCAGAACGGCAACCGGTGGATCGGCACCGGCCACAACGGCTTCCTCACCGACCTCTCCGGCCAGGACTGGATCGTCTACCACGCGATCGACCGCGCCGACCCGTACCTGGACGAGCCGTTCGGCATCAACGAGCGGCCGATGCTGCTGGACCGCCTCGACTGGATCGACGGCTGGCCGACGGTGAACGCCGGCGCCGGCCCCTCCGAGGGTGCCCGGCCCGCGCCGGTCACCACCGGCCGGGTGAACGAGCGCTTCGACGCCGGGCTGGCCGGCTGGCGACGCGGCGCCGGGGACTGGCGGGTCGCCGACGGCCGGCTCACCGGCAGCGGCGCGCTGACCAGCCGTACGACCGTGGGCGGGGACGTGCGCGCGGAGGCCGACCTGCGGCTGCCCGCCGCCGCAGCGGCCGGGCTCACGCTCGGCGACCGGGTCTCGGTGCGGGTGGACGCCGCCGCCGGCCGGCTGGTCGCCCGAGACGGCGACCGCACCGCGAGCGCGCCGCTGCCCGCCGGCTTCGACGCCGCGGCCGGGCACCACCTCGCCGTCGAGGTCCGCGGCCGGCACCTGGTGGCCGAGCTGAGCCCGGCCCGGCTCGGCGACCAGTTGGCGGTGGTGTCGCTGCCGCTGGCGCGGCCGGTGGCCGGGGGGCTCACGCTCACCGCGACCGGCGGGGCCGCCGGGTTCGACAACGTCAGCGTCGCCCGGCTGCACCGGCCGGTGCGCCACGCCGTGGCCGAGCCGCGGGCGGGCCGCCTGCTGCCGGCGTTCTCCGACGAGTTCACCGGCGGGCTGGACCCGGCGTGGCGGTGGGTCCGGCAGGACCCGGCGGCCACCGTGTCCGGCGGGGCGCTGCGCTGGCCGGTGCAGGGCGCCGACCTGACCGGCACCGGCAACACCGCCGGCGTGCTGCTGCGCGACGCGCCCGACGGCGACTACGTCGTGGAGACGAAGGTGACCCTGGACCTCGGCGAGGAGACCGTCCGCAACTACCAGCAGGCCGGGCTGGTCGCCTACGTCGACGACGACCGGTTCGCCCGGCTGGCGCAGGTCGCCATCTGGAACACCCGGCAGGTGGAGTACGGCTACGAGCTGCCCTTCGCCGGCCAGCCGGTCTACGGCGGAAACATCGTCGGCACCCCGGCGACCACCACCTGGCTGCGGCTGGCACACCGGGTCGACCCGGCCACCGGCGAGCACGAGTTCCGGGCCGGGTCCAGCCGGGACGGGCGGAACTGGACGTGGGGCGGGGTGTGGACCTTCCCGGCCGACACCATCCCCCGGATCGGGCTGGTCGCGCACGGCGGCGCCGACCCGGCGGTCACCGCGCACTTCGACTACCTGCGTTTCCACCGCTGACCCCGCGCGATCGGTCGGGCCCCCGCCGGACGGTGGGGGCCCGGTCCCGTCCCGGGCGCCCGGCGGGGCGCGCCTTCCAGTAGTGCCCGGCGGGGCGCGCCTTCCAGCAGTCAGGTGCGGTGGTCGGCACCGCCGAGGGGGCTGACCGTCCGGCTCTGTCCGTCGTAGCTGCGCCCGGCGACGAAGGCACCGTCGGGGCGGTCGGCGCCCGCCACCGCGCGGGCCAGCCGGCGGTCGGCGTCGCGGAAGCGCAGCGCCAGACTCAGGTGCGGCCGCCAGCGCCCCGGCGCGTGCCAGGGGCGCTGGCCCGGGGCCCCGGCGAGGACGTCCCACACCGACGCGTGCAGGGCGGTCAGCTCCGGCGACGGGTGCACCAGCCACACCAGCGGGGCGCTGCCGTCGAGCACCGCGATCCGGTCCAGCCGCACGGGCAGGGGCAACGCCGCGCCGAACAGGCCGGCCAGCCGCCGCTGCGCGCCGGGCGGGAAGTCGTCGACCGCGGCGAGGGTCAGGTGCGGCCGGTTCGTCGGGTGGGCGTTGCGGGCCAGGCTGGGCAGCCCCACCGCGGCCAGCCGCTCCCAGGCGCCGCGCACGGCGGCCTCCAGGTCGGGCGAGCAGACCAGTTCGACCGTACGCACGCCGCCAGGCTAGCCCTCTGGGCACGGCGACGGGCGCCCGTCGGACCCGCGCGGGAGCCCGTTGTGCCGGTCGGCGAAACGGCGTCGCGGCGGTGATGAAAAGCTTGACGGCATGAGTTCCGCACCCGTACGGCACGACCCGCCCACCGAGCCCGGCCCCGACGCCCTCGACGACACGAGCGCCTTCGCGGACCTCGGGCTGCGCGCCGAGTTGCTGGGCGCGCTGACCGCCCTGGGCTACGAGGAGCCCACTCCGATCCAGCGGGAGGCCATCCCACCCCTGCTGGCCGGTCGGGACCTGCTGGGCCAGGCCGCGACGGGTACGGGCAAGACGGCCGCCTTCGCGCTGCCGCTGTTGCAGCGGATGCCCGACGACCGGCCCGGCGGCGCCCCGGTGGCGCTCGTGCTGGTGCCCACCCGCGAACTCGCGGTGCAAGTCTCCGAGGCGTTCCACCGTTACGGCAAGGACCTGGGCGCGCGGGTGCTGCCGATCTACGGCGGGCAGCCGATCGGCCGGCAGCTGCGCGCCCTGGACCTCGGGGTGGACGTCGTGGTCGCCACCCCGGGCCGCGCGCTCGACCACATCGCCCGGGGCACGCTCGACCTGGGCTCGCTGGCCACGGTGGTGCTCGACGAGGCCGACGAGATGCTCGACATGGGCTTCGCCGAGGACATCGAGGCGATCCTGGAGCACGCGCCGGAGCAGCGCCAGACGGTGCTCTTCTCGGCGACGATGCCGGCGCGCATCGACGGGCTGGCCCGCAAGCACCTGACCGACCCGGTACGCATCCTCATCGCCCGCGAGCAGCCGGTGGCCGGCGAGGCGCCCCGGGTGCGGCAGAGCGCGTACATCGTCGCCCGGGCGCACAAGCCGGCGGCGCTGGGCCGGGTGCTGGACGTCGAGTCCCCCACGGCGGCGATCGTCTTCTGCCGTAGCCGCGAGGAGGTCGACCGGCTCACCGAGACCATGAACGGCCGGGGCTACCGGGCCGAGGCGCTGCACGGCGGGATGAGCCAGGAGCAGCGCGACCGGGTGATGGGCCGGCTGCGCACCGGCACCGCGGACCTGCTGGTGGCCACCGACGTGGCCGCCCGTGGCCTGGACGTCGAGCAGCTCACGCACGTGGTCAACTACGACGTCCCGTCGGCCCCCGAGTCGTACGTGCACCGGATCGGGCGGGTCGGCCGGGCCGGGCGGGAGGGCGTGGCGATCACCCTCGCCGAGCCGCGCGAGCACCGGATGCTCAAGACCATCGAGCGGGTCACCGGCCAGCGCATCGCCATCGACAAGATCCCGACGGTGGCGGACATGCGCACCCGGCGGTTGGAGCTGACCCAGGGCGCGCTGCGGGAGAGCCTGCTGGAGGACGACCTCGACCCGTACCGGGCGATCGTCGAGTCGTTGACCGACGAGTTCGACCTGGTGGAGGTGGCCCTCGCGGCGGTGAAGCTGGCCCACGAGGCGACGTCGCCGGGCTCGGACGACGAGGAGGAGATCCCCCAGGTCCCCGTCCGGGGCCCGCGCGAGGGGCGGCCGGAGGCCGGCGGCCGGGGCGAGCGCCGGGGCGGTGCCCGGCCCCGCACCGGCGGCACCACCCAGGTCTTCATCGGGCTGGGGCGGCGCGCCGGGGTCCGCCCGCAGGATCTGGTGGGCGCGATCACCGGCGAGACGGGGGTCAGCGGCCGGGACATCGGCTCGATCGAGATCGCCGACCGGTTCTCGCTGGTGGAGGTGCCCCAGACCGTCGCCGACGAGGTGATCGCGGGGCTGCGTGGCAGCACCATCAAGGGCCGCAAGGCGACCGTACGCCGGGACCGTGACGGCGACGGCGGCGGCGAGCGCCGCTTCGACGGGGCCGACCGGCGCGAGCGCCGCGACCGGGACTTCGACCGCCGCGACCGCCGCTAGGACGGTGTGGGCAGGGGCCTTCCCCTTCCCGCGCCCTGGACGAAGGAAGGGGCCCCTGCCGCGTGGCGGGGCCCCTTCCTCGACGCCTCAGGCGGCGGCGAGAGCCGGATCGGGGCGGGTGTCGGCGTCGGCCGGGCGCAGCGCCAGGGCGAGCACGTCGGCGACGTCGGCCAGGGTGTGCACGGTCAGCGCCTCCCGGACCTCGGCGGGCAGGTCGTCGAGGTCCGGCTCGTTGCGGGCCGGGATGATCACCTCGGTCAGGCCGGCCCGGTGGGCGGCGAGCAGCTTCTGCTTCACCCCGCCGATGGGCAGCACCCGACCGGAGAGGGTCACCTCGCCGGTCATCCCGAACTCGGGTCGCACCGGCCGGCCGCTGGCCAGCGACGCCAGGGCGGTCACCATGGTGATGCCGGCGCTGGGGCCGTCCTTCGGCACCGCGCCCGCCGGCACGTGCAGGTGGATCCGCCGTCCGGCGAGGGCGTTCGGGTCGAGTCCGAGGCGGCGCCCGTTGGAGCGCAGGTACGACAGCGCGATGTGCGCCGACTCCTTCATGACGTCGCCGAGCTGGCCAGTCAGGGTCAGCCCCGGCTCGCCCTCCATGCTGGTCGCCTCGATGAAGAGCACGTCGCCCCCGGCTCCGGTGACCGCCAGGCCGGTGGCCACGCCGGGTACGGCCGTGCGCTCCGCCGACTCCGGGGTGAACTTCGGCCGCCCGAGGTAGGTGGCGAGGTTGCCGGTGTCGACGCGGACCGGCGCCGGGTCGGTCGCCAGGGCCACGGCGACCTTGCGGAGGATCTTCGCCAGGGACCGTTCGAGCTGCCGCACGCCGGCCTCGCGGGTGTACTCGCCCGCGATCCGGGCGAGGGCCTCGTCGGCGACGTCGACCTCCTCGGCGGTGAGCCCGGCCCGCTCGCGCTGCCGGGGCAGCAGGTGGTCCCGGGCGATGGCGACCTTCTCCTCCTCCGTGTACCCGTCGAGGGTGACCAGTTCCATCCGGTCCAGCAGCGGGCCGGGGATGGCCTCCACCACGTTGGCGGTGGCCAGGAAGAGCACGTCCGACAGGTCGAGGTCGACCTCGAGGTAGTGGTCGCGGAAGGTGTGGTTCTGCGCCGGGTCGAGCACCTCGAGCAGGGCGGCGGCCGGGTCGCCGGAGTAGCCGGCGGCGAGCTTGTCGACCTCGTCGAGGAGCACGACCGGGTTCATCGAGCCGGCCTCGCGCAGGGCGCGCACGATCCGGCCGGGCAGCGCACCGACGTAGGTGCGCCGGTGGCCACGGATCTCCGCCTCGTCGCGTACGCCGCCGAGGGAGACCCGGACGAAGTTGCGGCCGAGCGCGTGGGCGATCGACTCGCCGAGGCTGGTCTTGCCGACGCCGGGCGGGCCGGCGAGGGCGAGCACCGCGCCGGAGCCCCGGCCGCCGACGACGCCGAGGTTGCGCTCGGCCCGCCGGTTGCGCACGGCGAGGTACTCCAGGATGCGGTCCTTCACGTCGGCCAGGCCGGCGTGGTCGGCGTCGAGCACGGCGCGGGCCGCGGCCAGGTCGGTGTTGTCCTCGGTACGGGTGCCCCACGGCATCTCCAGCACCGTGTCGAGCCAGGTCCGGATCCAGCCCGCCTCCGGGGAGGCGTCGCTGGCGCGTTCCAGCTTGCCGACCTCGCGCAGCGCCGCCTCGCGGACCTTGTCGGGCAGGTCGGCGGTCTCCACGCGGGCCCGGTAGTCGGCGGAGCCGTCCGGCTCGTCCTCGCCGAGTTCCTTGCGGATGGCGGAGAGCTGCTGGCGGAGCAGGAACTCCCGCTGGGACTTCTCCAGCCCCTCGCGGACGTCGGTGCTGATCTGCTCGGCGATCTCCTGCTCGGCCAGGTGGTCCTTCACCCAGCCGACGAGCAGCTCCAGCCGGGCGGTGACGTCCGGCGCGGCGAGCAGCTCGGTCTTCTGGGCGAGGCTGAGCCAGGAGACGTAGCCGGCCGAGTCGGCCAGCTCGGAGAGGTCGGTCATCCGCTCGATCGCGTCGATGACCTGCCAGGCGCCGCGCTGCTGGAGCACGGACGTCATCAGGGCGCGGTACTCGCGGGCGAGTTCGCGGGCGCGGCCGGCGGGGGCGGGTTCGTCGAGTTCGGTCGCCTCGACCCAGAGGGCGGCGCCGGGCCCGGGCACGCCGGAGCCGATCCGGGCGCGCGACAGGCCCCGGACGACGGCGGCCGGTTCGCCGCTGGGCAGCCGGCCGACCTTCTCGATGGTGGCGACCGCGCCGACGGGGCCGTACTCGCCGTCGAGGCGGGGCACGGCGAGCAGCTTGCCCTCGCCGGTGGCGCGGGCCGCGTCGACGGCGGCCTGGGTGGTCGGGTCGAGGGTCACCGGGATCACCATGCCGGGCAGGAGCACGGCGTCGGTCAGGGGAAGTACCGGGAGAGTTGCCATCGAACACCTGCTATCGCGTTGAGTTGAGCGTGTCCAACTCAAGTAACAAATCGTTCCCCTTGTTCCGGGCTGTGACCCAGACCACCCGCGCCCGTCGGGCGGCGCCGCGGGCGCAGCAGCTCCCGCGCCAGGCCGGCGCCCCCGGCGGCCGCCACGGCGAGCGGGATCGCCAGGCAGGTCAGCGCCAGCGCGGCGACCGTCCAGCCCGGCAGGCCGGCCACCGCGGCGACACCGGTCAGCACGGCGAAGGCGAGGAGCTTGCGACGGGTGCGGGCGATCGGGATCGCGACGGACATCGGGATCTCCCCTCCGTACGGGATCAGAGCAGGACGAGCAGGGCGGCGCCGACGGCCGCCGCCGGAACGGTGGTGACGACGGTGGCGAGCGCCGCCGAGTGCCGGCGCAGCGCGGCGAGCGGGATCAGCGCGTCGCCGTCCTGGCTGATCGCGTTGGCGACCAGGGTGGGCAGCGGCAGGCCGCCGCTGACGTACAGGCCGGTGAAGACGATCTGCACCGCGCACCCGGGAATGAGGCCGATGCCCGCGCCGACCAGCACGCCGACGAGCCCGGTGAGGGCGAGCTGCGAGCCGTCGAAGCCGGTCGTGGTGGTCACCACCTGCCAGCCCAGGTACGCCACGGCGACCCAGACGGTGACGAAGGACGCCTCGTGCGCGCTGTGCCGCAGCGTCTGCCGCAACGACCGGGGCTGCGCCGTCTCCAGGCTGTCGTCGGCCAGCTTCCCGCGCCCCCCGCCGAAGATCAGCGCCGCGGTGAGCGAGCCGAGCACCCCCAGCGCCAGGTACGGGTCGACGCCCCCGAGGGAGCGGGTCAGCGCGCCCGGGTCGACCAGCTGGAAGACCACCGGCACCGACACCGCGAACGCCGGCGTGGTCAACCCCCAGAACGCCGTGGACGCCGGCACGCGGGGCAGCAGCCCGCCGAGCAGCCGCCGCGACCCGGCGAGGTCCGGCCCGCCCGCGGCGGCCAGGCCGACCGGTGCGGGCGCGGGCGCGGCGGCGACCCGGTGGTCGACCGCGCGGGCCGGGTCGATGCCGAGCGCGTCGACGACGTACCCGGTCACCAGGCCGACCGCGAAGAGCAGCGCATGGATCTTGAGGGCGAACACCGGGTTCCAGGCGAGCACCACCCACGACGAGTCGCCCATGGTGGCCGCCAGGGCGGCGACCACGGTGCCGAAGGAGACCTTGCCCCGGGCGTACAGCGGCATCAGGATGATCGCCCCGCCGCAGCCGGGACTGACGCCCAGCAGGGCGCCGACCAGCGGACCGAGGCGGGGCCGGCGGGTGAGCCCGTCGGTGACCCGGTCGCCGTGGCGCCAGCGCAGCCAGCCGAAGAAGGCCACCATGACGGCGACGTAGACACCCACCTGCATGAACGCGTTCGCGAGCGGGCGGAGCACGAGTTCGGTCACGGCACACCTCCTCCGGTGCGGTGCCGCCGGGCCGTCCGCCGCTCGCGGACGACCCGGCGCGACGGCGTCAGGTGAGCTTGCTCTTGACCTTGTTGACGGCGCCCTTGGCGAGGCCCGGGTTCGTGCCGTAGAGCCGCGGGTCGCCGGGCGGCAGGACCGGCTCGGGGGCGTGCGCGCGAGGGCTGTGGTCGTAGCGGAACTCGCCCTTGCCGTCGGGCGCCGGCCCGGACGCCCAGCGCCCCTCCGACGCGTCGGTGCCCGGCGAGAAGTCCAGGTACGTGTAGCTGAACTGCTCGGTGAACTCCTTGGAGTCGGGGAACGCGTCCGGCACCGGCATCTCCTCCAGGCCGTCCTCCTTGAGCTGCTCGATGGCCGCCATCCACATGTTCTGGTGCATGGTGTCCCGGGCCAGCAGGAAGCGCAGCATGTTCTTGACCCCGGGGTCGTCGGTCATGTTGAACAGCCGGGCCACCTGGAGCCGGCCCTGCGCCTCGGCGGTGACGTTGAGCTGGAAGTCGGCCATCAGGTTGCCGCTGGCGGTGATGAAGGCGCCGCTCCAGGGCACGCCGTTGCTGTCGGCC
Source organism: Micromonospora sp. DT178 (assembly GCF_049841695.1). NCBI lineage: Bacteria > Bacillati > Actinomycetota > Actinomycetes > Micromonosporales > Micromonosporaceae > Micromonospora > Micromonospora sp. DT178. Next base: position 265,041 of record NZ_JBNCKV010000007.1, on the reverse strand, counting down.
GGCAGCGCTCCGCCGCCGCCGTGGATGAAGTGCGCCGGGTTCGACCCGCCGTAGATCGCCCCCACCATCGGGTTGTCGGCGGCGGCCTCCTGCAACGACAGCGGCGCGTTCTCCAGCAGCCGGGTGATCATCGTGGCGATCATCTCGACGTGGCCCATCTCCTCGGTGCCGACGTCGAGGAACAGGTCCTTGTACTTGCCGGGCAGCCGGCAGTTCCAGCCCTGGTAGAGGTACTGGTTGGCGACGGTCATCTCGCCCCACTTGCCGCCCAGGATCTCCTGGAGCCGGCGGGCGAACGCGGCGTCCGGGCCGTCCGGCTTGGCCTCGAACTGCAGGTCCTTGATGTGGCTGAACACGTGTCCTCCTCGGTGCCGGTCGGGCTGTCACCGAGGCGGTTCCCGCGACGGGCGGCCCTATCGGGCCAACCGGCGACCCGGCGGGGTCAACCTGTCGACGGGAACGCGGGCAGCACCACCTCGAGGGCCACCCCGCGCGGCCGAAGCCGGTGCAGGCGCAGCCGGCCGCCGTCGGCGGCGAGCAGCCGCCGGACGATCCACAGCCCCAGCCCGGAGGCCCCGGAGCCGGGCGCGGGCCGGCACAGCGCCTCGACGAGGGGCGGATCGACCCGCCCCTCGTCGGTGACGACGATGCGCAGGCCGGAGCGGCCGAGCGCGGCGTGGATGCCGATGCGGCCCTCGGCCGGACCGTGCCGCAGCGCGTTCTCCACCAGGTTGGTCACCACCTGCCGGGTCCGCCGCCGCGGCACCGGGCAGTCCCCGGCCCGCCGTGTCACCCCGGTCCGCCGCCGGTGCGGGGCACGAGGGCCGCCGCACCGCGCAGGACCTGCGCCAGCGGTGCCGCCGGGTCCGCCGCCGCCAGCGCCCCGGTGCCGGCGGCGGCGTCACGCAGCAGGCCCTGCAGGTGTACGGCCTGCTCGTGGGCGAGGGCCGTGATGGCACGCCGGTCGTCACCGGTGAGCGGGAGCCTGTCGTCGGCGAGCGCCCGGGTGAGCGAGGTGAGGGCGCTGACCGGGGTACGGAACTCGTGGCAGAGCACGCGCAGCAGCAGTTCCGGGTCGGTGTCCAGCGCCGCCGCGTCGGCCGGACCGGGTTCGGGCCCCGCCCAGCGGAGCAGTCGCAGCGGTCCCCGCCCCCCGTGCCGTCCGCGCATCCGCCCGACCTCCCTCGTTCGGCCGCATGATCGGTACCCGCTCGGGAACGGACCAGGCATGCCCGCTCCCCCCGTCGTCCGGTTGGCCGTGGTGGACGACCACCCGCTGTTCGTCCGCGGGCTGGAACTGCTGCTGCCGGCCACGACCGACGGGCGGGCGGAGGTGGTGGGCTCCACCGGCGACGCGTCGGCCGCCGCCTCGCTGGTCAGCCGATGCCTGCCCGACCTGGCGCTGGTCGACCTGCACATGCCGCCACCGGGCGGGATCCGGGCCGTGGCGGCGATCCGGCGCACCACGCCCCAGGTGCGGGTGGTGGCCATGTCGGGCGCGGAGGACCCGGCCCCCGCCCTGGAGGCGTTGCGCGCCGGCGCGGAGGCCTACCTGCCGAAGACCGCCGAGCCGGAGGAGTTGCTGCCCCCGCTGCTGGCCGTCCTCGACGGCTGGGCGGTGCTGCCGGGGCACCTGCTCCGCGCGCTGCTGCGTCCCGGCCGGGCGGCTCCGGTCGATCTCGACGACGAGGAACGGGCGATGCTCCGGGCCATCGCGGCGGGCCGCAGCACCGTCGAGATCGCCGAACGGATGCACGTCTCGGAACGCACCGTGAAGCGGATGACGGCCGCGCTGCTGCGGAAGTTGCGGGTATCCACCCGGGCCGAGGCGGCGGCGCTAGCCGGGCACGCCGGTCTGCTCGGCGACTGACCCCGGGCTTTGCGTCCAGCCGTTTTCCCGCGATAACGCGACCCGCCGAAATGAACACGACGCGCATTGTTGCGGATTCGCCATGGGATACGTCAAACTTTGACCACACCCCGCCCCACACAGGGAGTAATTAACGATGGCGAGAAAAGTAATCACGGTCCTGACCGACGACCTCGACGGTGGAAAGGCCGACCGGACCGTCGAGTTCAGTCTGGACGGCGTGGCCTACACCATCGACGTCTCCGACGAGAACGCGGGCGTGCTGCGCAAGGCCCTCGACCCGTACATCAACGCTGGCCGGCGAATCGGTCGCGGAACGGCCGACACCGGGCGGGCACCCCGCCGGGCAGGCGCGCCGGGCGGCTCGGGAATGGACCGGGAGCAGAACCGGGCCATCCGGGAATGGGCCACGAAGAACGGCTACAAGATTTCCGAGCGCGGCCGCATCCCGGTCGAGGTCGTGGAGGCGTACAAGAACCGCTGACCGGTGCCGGGCTCACGCTCGGGCTCGCGCGGGGTCACGCTGAGGAATCAGCGCGGCCCCGCCGGTCTTTTCCCACGGCCATCCATTCGCACGAGCCGCACCCGGCCGCGGGTCCATTCTCAGCCCGGTCCATTAGCCGCTCCGGCCATCGGCGAGTCTCCGGGACGCCCCGGGCCGACCGACAACCGGGCGCCCGCCGACCTCACGACCGTGATCATCGCCACGATCGCACCGGTGCGACCGGAGACCGCCGAACTTCCCGAGTGTAATGAGCGACAGCTTTGTCGAGCATTACCTGCACGGATCTCGGGGGTGGCGGATGACGCGATGGTGGAGCCAGACGGCCGGCGGGTTGCCGCGCACCTTCTGGTACCTCTGGACCGCCACGCTGATCAACCGGCTGGGCAGTTTCGTCGCCATCTACCTCGGCGTCTATCTGGTGTCGGTACGCGACCTCAGCCCCGCGTACGCCGGGATCGTGATCGGGTTGCACGGGGCCGGCAGCGCGGCGGGGGGCGTGCTCGGCGGGATCGTCGCGGACCGGTGGGGGCGACGGCCCGCCATGCTCGCCGGAAACGTCGCCGCCGCGACCGCGGCGGTGGCGCTGGGCCTCAGCGGGCACCCGGCTGCGCTCGCGGCCCTGACCCTGCTGCTCGGGCTCTTCCTCGGCGTCGCCCGGCCGGCCTTCACGGCGACCATCATCGACGTGGTGGGCGAGCGGGACCGGCTGCGGGCGCTGACGCTGAACTACTGGGCGATCAACATCGGGTTCGCCGTCGCCGCGACCGTGGCCGGCCTGCTGGTCCGGGTCGACCCGCTGCTGCTGTTCGCGATCAACGCGGCGGTGCTGCTGGGCACCGCCGCGCTGATCGGCCTGAAGGTGCCCGAGTCGCGCCCCGACCCGGTGACCGTCGGGCAGTTCACCCGCGCCGACCCCGGCGGGCTCGGCACCGTGCTGCGGGACCGGGTCTTCCTGACCTTCACCGCCCTCACCGGGCTGGCCTGGCTCTGCGTCCAGGGCAGCGTGATGCTCCCGGTGGCGTTGCAGGCCGACGGGCTGCCGGCGTCGGCGTACGGGCCGGTCATCGCGGTCAACGGCCTGATGATCGTGCTGGGACAGCTCTTCGTGCCCCGGCTGGTGGGCCGCTTCGACCGGTCCCGCACCATCGCGGTCGCGGTCGTGGTGATCGGCGTCGGGTTCGCCCTGACCGCGCTGGCGGACGTCGTCTGGTTCTACGCGCTCACGGTGGCCGTCTGGACGCTCGGCGAGATGCTGATGACCCCGTCGAACTCGGCGCTGACCGCGGACCTGGCGCCGGCCGCGCAGCGCGGTCGCTACCAGGGCGTCTATTCGCTCGGCTACGCGTTCGCCAGCTTCGCCGGGCCGACGGTGGGCGGGCTGGTCGCCGCCCGCTTCTCCACCGACGTCCTCTGGCTGGGCCTGTTCGGGTTGGCTCTGCTGGTGGCCGCCGGCAACCTCGCCGCGGTCCGGCCCCGGGCCCGGCGGATCGCCGCCCTGCGGGCCGCCGCGACGCCGCCGGCCCCGCGCGAGGCGGCGGCACTGGTGTGAGCGCACCGGCGGGGGCCGCTGGGGTACGCCCCGGACGGCCCCGGCCGGTGGTCAGCCGACCTCGATGCGCACCACGTCGAAGGCGGGGGTCTGGTTGGCCCGCTCCATCATCGGCACCCGGTGCGAGCCGTCGCCGGCCCAGACCGCGCACTGGGCGGTGCCGGATCCGGGCAGCCCGGGGATCTGGATGACCACGTCGTCGGGCTCGGCGCCACCACGGCTGTCCTCGGTGGCGACGAAGAACGCCGGCACCTCCTGCGGCTCCGGCGGCTGCCGGAGGCTGTCCAGCATCCGGCAGGCGGTGTGGAAGTGGCCCCGCACCAGGCCCTGCTCGTTGAGCAGCGAACTCTCCACGTAGTACCCGCCCTGCCCGGCGGCGAGGAAGCGGTCCCGCACGAGGTTGCGGGTGGAGACCCGGAGGGTGAACGGCTGGTTCGCGTTCACCCGGTCGGGGAACTCGGTGATCAGCAGCGACGGATTGTTCGCCGCGGCGCCGACCTCGCCGAACGCGGTGCTGACGCAGCGGTTGCCGTTCTGGAAACCGTCGTGCGGCTGCAACCGGCTGTCGTCGCAGTCGTTCGCGATCACCCCCAGCCCGGCACCGGGCCCACCGTTGTCACCACCGCCACCGTTGTTACCGCCGCCGTTGTTGCCGGTGGGGGCCACCTGGCACTCGGCGAGCCGGGCCAGGCCCTGCGGCCGGGGGCCCACCCGGTCGATCGCGACGGTGATCCGCTCCAGCGTCGCCCGGCGCTTGCCGGCCAGCGGCTGGAGGATCGAGGTGCGGACGAACTCCTCGCCCCGCCGGCCCTCGGCGGCCAGCCGCCGGTCCGCCTCGGCGATCTGGGTCTGCAACAGGTTCAGGTTCCGGTCGACCTCGGCGCGGGCGCGGTCGGGCACCCGCGGGAGCCGGCTGGCCACGTCCGGGCAGGCCACGGCCGAGCCGCCGTTGTCGGCGCCGCCGCCCCGCGTCTGCTCGCACTCGGCGACCGACTGCTGCCCGTCTCCCCAGTGGTTGCGCACCCACCGGCCGTCCTGCCAGGTCCGGCTGGTGCCCCGCCCGCTCGGCGCGGTCGCGCCGGGGCTGGGCTCCACGCAGGTGGCGGAGGCCGGTCGGGTGGAGGTCGACCGGCGGTCCTCGGCCGACGAGATCTGGGTCACGGCGACGATCCCGCCGAAGACCGCGAGCGTGCCGACGACGGCCAGCAGTCGCTTGCTCCGCGCACTACCGGATGACCGGCGCGCCCGTGTGGACCTGCGCATCGAATTGCTCTCCTTCGCGATCCGGTGGTTGGTTCGAGATCTCGGCGGACCGACGGAATTGAGGCGGCACACCCCGACGGGGACCGTCGCGGCGAACCGGTGGCACGTCGATGGCCGACGATGCCCTTTCCGCACCGTCCGCCGCGCCGCGCGGCGCGGTCGGGGAGATCCTGTCCATTCCCGCAGGAGTACGGGACGTCCGGCGCGAAGGTTCAACGCGATTCGGGGAATTCGGAAGGGTCCCAGGCATCGCCCGGTGACGTGCGCCGGGCCGGCGACCGGTGGTGCGCCGAGGCGCAGCGGTCAGTCCGCGCAGAGGTGGGCGAACGCGAAGCCGCCCGTCATCTCGCCGTGCCGGGACTCCAGCCGCCGGATCTCGGCGAGCAACGCGTCCCGGGGCGTCAGGACCGGCCCGGCGGCGTCCGGCGCGCGCAGCCGCTCGCCGACGGCCACCGCCGCCAGGTCCTCGGCCAGCCGCCCCGGATCCACCCCGGCCGAGACGCGCTGGGCGTGCACCGTCACCCGCTCCACGAGGCAGGCGTCGGGGCGCACCCGCACCCAGCTCCACCCCTCGGCCGGCCCGCCCGTCCAGCGCACGTGCAACCCCCGCACGATCGGGTCGGCCAGCCGCCGCGCCACGTACGCCTCGACGGCGGCAGCCCGGGCCAGGGCGCCGAGGTCGTTGACGTGCCCGGTCCGCCCGTCGGGCAGCCGACCGAGGATGTCGCGGAAGCCGACCGGGGGCACCCCGGTGTCGTCGGGCTCCCCCGCGCCGAGGGCCGCGTACGCGCGCGCGTCGATCACGTACGCCACGATCCGGCGCCCGTGCTCCGCGGCCCGCAGCGTCGGCGACCCGATCCGCAGCACCGCCAGGCCGACCGCCTCGGCCACCGCGTTCTTCAGCCGCTCGACCCGCTGCCCGGCGGAGCCGGGGGCCGCGACGGGGCCGATCTCGACGGCGAAGACCGGCCGGGCCGTGTCGGCGGCGCAGACGACGAGGTCGTAGCCCTCCCGGCTGGCCGTGCTCCACTGGCTGCCGGTGACGCCCGGCGGACGCCCCTGCACGAGTTCGCCGAGCCGGCGGGGGCCGTGCACGAGCTGGCCGCCCCGGGCGAGCAGCGGGCCGCGCCCACCGTCCCCGGCGACCGCGCGCAGCCAGGAGCCGTCCCCACCACCGGTGCCCGTCATCCGCCTGACCCGTCCGTCCCGCCGCCGATCGGAGGCCGACGCGTCGGCCGGGGCGAGTCTAGGCCGTCGATCATGGCCGGCGTGGTGGTGGTGCCCCCGGGCCGTACGGCCGCAATTCGCTTGAGGTCACCCGCCCGCGCCGGTGGGATGGGCGGGTGAGCGTCTTCCTGTCCACCAGGCGGCTGGTGCTGCGCGAGTTCATCCCCGACGACGCCGACCTGCTCGTCGAGCTGGACGGTGACCCCGAGGTGATGCGGTACCTCACCGGCGGGCGCCCCACCCCGCCCGAGACGGTCCGGGAGCGCGTCCTGCCCCGGATCCTCGCCCACTACCGGCGACCGCCGGGACTCGGGTGGTGGGCGGCGCTGTGCCGCGAGTCGGGCGACTTCCTGGGCTGGTTCGAGTTCCGCCCGACCCGCGACGGCGACTCCCGCGAGGTCGAGCTGGGCTACCGGCTGCGCCGCTCCGCCTGGGGCGTCGGCCTCGCCACCGAGGGCTGCCGGGCGCTGATCGACACGGGCTTCACCGCGCTCGGCGTGGAGCGGGTCACCGCGAACACAATGTCCGTCAACGCCGCGTCGCGTCGGGTCATGGAGAAGTCCGGGCTACGGCTCGTGCGGGCGTACGTCGGGGACTGGCCGGAGACGATCGACGGCGCGGAGCACGGCGAGGTGGAGTACGCGCTGACCCGGCAGCGCTGGCTGCGCGAGATGGCGAGGCCATCGGCCGATCCAGGGGCGAGCTGAAACCGCATCCCTCTACCGGGCCGGCCTTGTCATCGCCGCGCCATCATTTGGCTTCCATAATCGACAGGACGGCCCTGGTACTCCAGCACGAGATCCGTTCAGGGCTCGGTATTTGCCTGCCGGGTTTAGCGCTGGTCCCGGCAGGGTTTTGTCAGCTGTGGCGGTAGAGGACCGGGCGGACGCGAACGGCGAAGATCCCGATCAAGGTTCTTCTGGCATAGCATCTGATCGTGGCGAGTCGCTCGTAGACAGACGAGAGGCGGCGAAACGCAGCCGCCGGAACAACGGAGACGTGGATGACGCGGTACTTGGTTTCGTTCGATGACGGCTCGATGGACCACATCCGGGACGAGGATCTCCCCGAGGTGAACAAGGCCACGCACGCGGTGATGCGGGAGGCCGTGCATGCCGGTGTGTTCGTGACCGGCGGCGGAACCGATCGCCAGAGTGCAAGCACCGTAGCCACGGACGGAACGGTCACCGATGGCCCTTACCCGGAGACCAAGGCGGTCATTGGCGGCTTGGTGGTGATCGATGTGGCCTCACGCGAGGAGGCGTTGACGTGGGCGGCCAAGTTCGCCTCCGCTTGCCGCTGCGCACAAGAGGTTCGGGAAATCATGCCCGATCCTGAACTGGACGCGTTGCTTGCTGTTCCAGCGAGAGATCCGTCCAAGGCTCGGTGACGTCCGGGTCACTCCGCCCCCATCACCAGGCCCTCGATGGTGTGCTTCTGCCGGATCGGCGTCAGGGCGTCGACCACCGGGCAGGGCAGGTGCGCGCGCACCTGCTCGGGCAGGCCCGCCCAGTACTCCCGGGTGACCGCCATGTCGTGGTGGTCGGCGTTGCCCGCTCCCGGCGCGTCGACGCCGAGCACCAGCACCGGGCGGGACAGGGTGGAGACGTTCGGCGTGCCGCGGTGGATGGTGAGCGCGGACCGGGCGGAGATGTCGCCGCGCTGCGGGTACTTGCGGACCGCCCGTTGCGCGTAGCGGGGGTAGCGCTCCCGGGGCGGGAACATCTGGTGGTCGAAGTCCCCTCCGTCGTCCCACTGGGTGCCCGGGGCGATCTCGAACGGGCCCATCTCCTCCACCGTGTCCACCGTGGTGAGGTTGAAGGCCAGCGACGTCAGCCGCCGCTGCCGGCGGGTGTCCTCCGGCATCGGGAAGTCGCGGTGCCACGGCTGCATGGCCGCGCCGGGAAACGGGATGTCGAAACCGAGCTCGACGATCTGGTAGTCGGGCCCGAGCACGGCCCGGCACACCGCCACCACCCACGGGTGGGTCACCAGGTCGACGAAGCCGCGCAGCTGCTCGGGGTGGATCTCCACGTACCACCGCTGCGGACCACGGCCGACCGCGCCGTCGGGGCGGGAGCGGGCCTCCCGGAAGGCGGCCTCGATGTCCTCGCCGACCCGGTCCACCCAGTCCACGGCGAAGGCGCCCCGGCACGCGGTGATGCCGTCCCGGTAGAGGTCGCCGAGCGCCTCCAGGGGGATCTCCTCCTCGGCGGGGGCGGCGGGCTGGTCGGTGCGCGGCGCGGGCGCGGTGGAGTGGGACCTCATCGAACCTCCTGACGGGACCAGCCGAGTATTACAACGTTGTAGAGACGTCGCAAGGGACGCCGGGCCGCGACCCCTGCGGCGGGTCGGGGCATGATCGACCGGTACGCCGGTGGCCGGCGCACGGGACCGGGGAGGTGCGCGGGGTGCGGGTCGTTTCGCTGGTGCCGTCGCTGACCGAGGCCGTCGCCCTGACCCTGCCGGGTCTGCTGGTCGGCGCCACCGACTGGTGCACCCACCCGGCCGGGCTGGACGTGGCGCGGGTCGGCGGGAGCAAGTACCCCGACCTCGACCGGGTACGCGCGCTGCGACCCGACCTGGTCCTGCTCAACGTCGAGGAGAACCGCCGGGAGGACGCCGACGCGCTGACCGCCGCCGGTGTGCCGGTGCGGGTGACCTACCCGCGTACCGTCGACGAGGCGCTCACCGAACTGGCGGAGCTGCTCCGCGACCTGGGCGCCCCGGCCGAACCGGAGTGGCTCGCCGTGGCCCGCCGGGCGTGGGCCGGGCTGCCCGCCGACCGACCCGCCCGCCGGGCGGTCGTGCCGGTCTGGCGGCGGCCGTGGGTGGTGCTGGGCGCCGACACCTTCGCCGGCGACGTGCTGCGCCAGCTCGGCGTCACCAACGCGTACGCCGACGACGCCGAGCGCTATCCGCGGCCGAGCCTCGACGAGCTGCGCGCCCGCGCGCCGGAGCTGGTGGTGCTGCCCGACGAGCCGTACCGCTTCACCGCCGACGACGGGCCGGAGGCGTTCCCCGGCATCCCCTGCGCCCTGCTCTCCGGCAGGCACCTGACCTGGTACGGCCCGTCGCTCGCCGAAGCGCCCGCCGTGCTCTCCGCCCAGCTCGCCGACCCGGTCGTGCACCCGGGCTGACCGCCGCGGCCCCACCTCGACCGGTCACCCGCGCGCCCGCCGGCGCCGTTCCCGACGGGCGTCGACCATGCTCCACCCGATCGCGACCGACAGCGTCAGCACCACCACCGCGAGGGTCAACCAGACCGGCAGCTTGCCGACCGGCGTCTCGGCCAGGATCAGCTTCGCCCCGGCGAACGCCAGCAGGAGGGCCAGCCCGTACCGCAGGTAGCCGAAGTGCCGCAGCAGCCCCGCCAGGCAGAAGTAGAGGCTGCGCAGGCCGAGCACGGCGAACGCGGTCGCCGTCCAGACGAGGAACGTGTCGGTGGTGATGGCCAGGATCGCCGCCACCGAGTCGATCGCGAAGACCACGTCGGTGGCCTCGATCGCGACCAGCGCCACCAGTAGCAGCGTGGCCCTGCGCCGGCCGTCGCCCCGGACGGTGAACCGGCCGCCGTGGTAGCCCGGCTCCGTCGGCACCAGCCGCCGGAACGCCCGCACCGCGAGGATGCGGTCGGGGTCGACATCCGGCTCGCCGCGTACCGCGAGCCGCCACCCCGTCCAGATGAGGAAGGCGCCGAGCACGACGCCGGCCCAGGTCAGCCGCTCCAGCAGCCCCGCGCCGGCGAAGATGAAGGCCAGCCGGAACGCGAGCGCGCCGACGACCCCCCAGAAGAGCACCTTGTGCTGGTACGCGGCCGGCACCCGGAAGTACCCGAACAGCAGCGCGAAGACGAAGACGTTGTCGACGGAGAGCGCCTTCTCCAGCAGGTAGCCGGAGAAGTACGCCCCGGCCGGCTCGCCGCCCCGCCACAGCCAGATGACCAGGCCGAAGGTGAGCCCCGCGGTGATCCAGACGCCGCTCCACAGCAGCGCCTCGCGCAGCTCGATCACGTGGTCGTCGCGGTGGGCGAGCAGGTCCACGGCGAGCATGACGGCGATGACCGCGCCCACCGCCGCCCAGGCCCAGAGGGGTGCCGCGAACGTCGCCTCGTCCACCCGGCGTCCTCCGCATCCCCGACGGCGGCTCCGCTCCCGACGCGCGGCCCCGGCCGGCCCGGGTACGCCCAGGCGGCCTGCGGCGCGGGCCGCCCCCGGTGGCCCGGCGGTGGGCCCGGAGAGCGTCCGATTCGAGCCTAGGCGAGCCGCCCACCGGCCGACGGCGGTCCGGACAAGTCGATGCCACCGGGCCCGCCCAGCGGGGCCCGGTCGATGCTGACTGCGCCCGGACGGTTCGATGCCACCGGCGGGCCGGGCCCGCCCGGCTTTCAGGCAGACCGGCCCGCACGGGCGTCAGGCCACCGGGGTGATCCGGGCCGTGTCCGGATCGGCGAGCGTGGTGTCGTCGACGTCGTAGGCGAGGGTGCTGGTCACCCGGACCACGCCGCTGACCTGCCCCGCGAGCCGGCCTGCCAGCTCGACGGCGCTGCGCCGGTCCAAGCGGCCGTCGAGCGTCACCTCGCCCCCGCGCACCCGGACGGTGACCAGCCCGTCCCGCACCGCGAGCACCCGGCGCAGCACCTCCTGCACCACGTCCTCGCGGATCTCCGCGTCGGTGCGCAGGTGCACCCGCAGCAGGTCGCCGCGCGTGACGATGCCGACCAGCCGGCCCAGGTCGTCGAGCACCGGCAGCCGCTTCACCGACTCCCGGTCCATCTGCCGCGCGGCGGCGGAGATCGTCGCCTCCGCCCAGGTCGCCACCGCCGGGGCGGTCATCAGGTCACGCGCCAGCAGCGCCTCGGCCTTCTCCCGGACGGTGCGGCGCCGGCGCCCCTCGAAGACCCGCCGCTCGTCCGGGCGGCCGGCCCGTTCGACCTTGTGCAGCAGGTCCGACTCGGAGACCACGCCGAGGACCCGACGGGAGCCGTCCACCACGGGCACCCCGCTGATGCCCCGCCGGACCAGCGCGTCGACGATCTTCCGGTAGGGGGTCTCCTCCCCCACCGTCGCGACCTCCCGGGTCATCACGTCGCCCACCTGCCACGTTCTCATCGCGACCTCCCTGTCGTTCCCACCGCGACGCTACGGCCGCGGCGGGCCGCCGGGTCAGGGCCGCCGGACCGGGCCGGCACGGCCGGACGGACCGGTACGGGAGGGGTCGAAGGTCCCGGTCCGGTGGGGCCCGGTCGGCCCTGCCCGACCGGCGCCGGCGGGCGTCCAATGGAGATGCCACCGGAAAGCGCGGTGCCAGGCACACGAAGGGACGTGGAGACAATGGCCGCGACGATCGAGCGCACCACCGTCGGGACCGACGCTGCGGTGGCGGAGACCCGGCACACCGGCGAGACCACCAGGGAGCGGGCCGCCCGGTACGTCTTCGCCGGCATCCGGATCGCCCTCGGGTGGACCTTCCTCTGGGCGTTCCTGGACAAGGTCTTCGGTCTGGGGTTCGCCACGGAGGCGAAGAACGCCTGGATCAACGGCGGCAGCCCCACCAAGGGCTTCCTGACCTTCGGCGCGGCCGGCCCGTTCGCGGACTTCTACCACGGCATCGCCGGGGCCGCCTGGGCCGACGTGCTCTTCATGGCCGGCCTGGCCGCGATCGGCGTCGCGCTGCTGCTCGGCATCGGGATGCGCCTCGCCGCGGTCGCCGGAGCGGTGCTCTACGTGATGATGTGGACGGTCGTCCTGCCTCCCGAGAACAACCCCTTCATGGACGAGCACCTGATCAACGCGGCGCTGCTGGTCGGTCTCGCACTGGTCAACGCCGGCGCGACCCTCGGCCTGGGCGCGACGTGGGCCAAGCTCCCGATCGTGCGGCGGTTCCCCTGGCTGCGGTGACCCGGCGCGGCACCTCCCCCTGGCGGGCGTCACCACCGGTGACGCCCGCTTCCGCGTGCCCGCCGCGGCACGCCGTCGCCCCGAGGGCCGGCCCGGGGCAGTCGGTAGCGCCACTCGATGATCAGCCGCGCGACGGATGCGCCGGGACCGCCGGGCATCGGCCGGACGCCATCGGGCAGGATCTCGGGTGACGGACATCAGGACCGAAACGGCAGGAGACTCCCGAATGAACCAGGCAGCAGGCGGCAAGCCCGAGGTGGGTCCGATCGAGGGCGCGCCGCCCGCCGATCTCGTCATCGAGGACATCACCGTCGGCGAGGGGCCGGAGGCCCAGCCGGGGCAGTTGGCCAGCGTCCACTACGTCGGGGTCGCGCACTCCAACGGTCGCGAGTTCGACTCCTCGTGGAACCGGAACGAGGCGTTCGAGTTCTCGCTCGGCGGTGGTCAGGTCATCTCCGGCTGGGACCGGGGCGTCGTGGGCATGCGGGTCGGCGGCCGGCGCCGCCTGACCATCCCGCCGCACCTGGGTTACGGCGACCGGGGCGCCGCCGGCGTCATCAAGCCGGGCGAGACCCTGGTCTTCGTCGTCGACCTGCTCGGCGTCCGCTGAGCGAACGACGATCCGCTGAGCGGGTGACGAACCGCTGAGTGGACGGCGAACCGCCGGACCACGGGCCTGTGCGGATGGCGGACGACGCCGTCGGCACCGGCCCGCTCACCACGGCGCTCCAAGGCCGGGCCCCGCAGGTCAGCAGGGCACCAGCTCCCGGTCGGCGCACGGGTCCACGATCGGGATGACCCGGTGCAGGCCGGTGGCCCGCAGCACCCGCTCGACCACCGGGTCGGGGCGGACCAGCACCAGCTCACCGCCCCGGGCCCGGACGCGCAGGTGCGCGCCGACCAGCGCCCGCACCCCGGCCGCGGAGAGCAGGCGGACGCCGGAGAGATCCAGCCGGAGCACGGGCCGGGCCGGGGCGTCCCAGAGCGCGGAGCGGAACGCGGCGACCGTGGCGATGTCGACCTCGCCGGTCGCCCGCACCTCCACCTCGTGGTCGGCCACGGAGATGTCCACGTGGAGCCGGTCGTCGCGCTGTCGCATACGACGAACCTATCCCCCACCACCGACATTTCCGCCCTGCTGAGGGACCGGATCCGGGTACGCCCAGGGTCATACCCCGAGACTCCGGGATCCCCCTCAGGGATGACGCGACGAGGGCCTGCGGGCTGCGCATCGGCGGGCCAGAATGAGCCGATGGTCGCCCCCCGCCGTCGCGCGCCCCGGCTGATTCGCCCCGTGCGCGAGCCCGCCACGGTCCCGCCGCCGCTCGACGGGCCGTGGACGCCCGCCGACCGGCGGCTCGACTCCGTGGAGCTGCTGCCCCTGCCCGAGGGTGTGTCCGGCCCGGAGGACGTGGTCGTCGACCCGTCCGGCCGGGTGGTCAGCGGGACGGAGGACGGCCGGCTCTGGTGGTGGCCGGTCGACGCGCCGCCCGGCACCCGACCCCGGCCGCTCGCCGACACCGGCGGCCGGCCGCTGGGCGTGGAGGTCGACCCGCTCGACGGCAGCCTCGTGGTCTGCGACGCGTACCGGGGGCTGCTGCGGGTGACCGGTGACGGGGCGGTGCGCGAGCTGGGCGGCCTCGGGGCGAGGGCGCACCTGGCCGACAACGCCACCGTCGCCCGCGACGGCACGGTCTACTTCACCGACTCCTCCGACCGCTTCCCGCTCGCGCACTGGAAACGGGACCTGCTGGAACACCGGCCCAACGGGCGGGTGCTGGCGTACGACCCGCGCAGCGGGCGCACCGACGTCGTCCGCACCGGGTTCTACTTCCCCAACGGGCTCGCGCTCACCCCGGACGAGTCGGCGCTGATGCTGGTCGAGACCGCCGCCCATCGACTGGTGCGGGTGGCGCTGGCCGACGGCGCGGTCACCGTGCTGGCCGACCTGCCCGCGTACCCGGACAACCTGACCCCGGTGGGCGACGGGACGTACTGGATCGCGTTGCCCAGCCCCCGCGTGCCGGTGGTCGAGCGGCTGTTGCCCCACCCCCGGCTGCGGCAGCTGGTGGCGGTGCTGCCGGCGGCGGTGCAGCCGAAACCGCTGCGCTACGGCCTGGTGGCCCTCGTCGACGGCGAGGGGCGGGTGCTGCGGACCCTGCACGGCCCGCGCGGGACCTACGACATGATCACCGGCGTCCGCCAGCACGGCGACCACCTGTGGCTGGGGAGCCTCACGGGTCCCGGGGTTGCCCGGGTGCCGCTGGGCTGAGCCGCGACGCCGGACGGGGTCGGCGGGGAACGCCTCGGTGCGGTCGACGCGCCGGGGACCGGCCCGCGTGGCGGCGGACCGGTCCCCCGGGTGTGCGTACGGTCGACTCAGCCGCCGCGGACGGACGGCGCCGGCGCCGGCGAGCCCCCGGCCACCGCACCGGGGTGCGGCACGGGCGACGGGGACGGCCGCAGCCCGGCCGGCACGGGCAGCGCGCTGCCCTTGACGAACTCGTCCCAGCTGACGTTCCAGGCCGTCCAGCCGTTGCCCTCGGTCAACGGCACCTCGGTGCCCTTGACCGTGACCAGGTCGCCGACCTGGGTGACCCCCATCAGCCAGTCCGCGGCGGCGGCGGAGACGTTGGTGCAGCCGTGCGAGACGTTGGTGCTGCCCTGGTCCCCCTCCGACCACGGCGCCCCGTGGATGAACTCGCCGCCCCAGGTCAGCCGCTGGGCGTCCTCGACGTCGACCACGTAGGGGTCGGCCGAGCCCCGCGTGTCGAACGTCGTCTGCTGGTGCTTTTCCATGATCACCATCTTGCCGCTGGAGGTCGGCGTGCTCGGCTTGCCGAGGCTGACCGGGATCCGGCGGACGACCTTGCCGTCGCGCAGCACCGACATCTGCTTGGTCGCGTTGTCGATCTCCAGGGCCACCTGCCGGCCGATCCGGGAGGTGGCGGTGCGGTCGGAGTCGCCGACCCGGTCCTTGCCGATCGGCAGTCCCTCCAGCCCGGCCCGGACGCTGATCCTGGTCCCCGGGCGCCAGAAATCGGGGGCCCGGTAATAGGCCTGGCTGCCGTCGGAGACCCACGACCAGGCGCCCGGCTGCGGCGGATCCGTCTTCACGAACAATCGGCGCTGCACGTCGTCCCTGGCCTCTTTTGGAATGGGTGGGTCGAATGCCACGGTCACCGGCATGGCGGTGCCGTACGTCCGATCGCCGGCGAAGTACAACGTGCTGGTGATTTCCGGCTTCGTCGATTCCGGCATCGTGGTGAAGGTGATCCTGCGGGTCGTCGTCGTACCCGAGTCGCCCGTGGCGGTCACCTCCGCCGTGTAGGTGCGCCGCGGCTTCAGGGGCGCCTTCGGCACCCAGCCCGAGCCGTCCTCCCGGGGCTCCGCCGCGACCTGCGCGCCCTTGTCGTCGGTGATCCGTACGGCGGTGACCTTCCCGTTCCTGACCGCGGTCCCCACCTCGGCGGTGATCGGCACCTCCCGGGCGCGGTCGGCGGGCGTCACGGTCAGCTCCGGCGCCGCCGCCTGCCCCTCGGCCGGCCGGGCACCCGGTTTGCGGTCGGCGGTGCACCCGCCGAGGGCCAACGGCGCGGCCGCGATGGTCACGGCCAGCACCGTCAGTCGCCGCCTCAACTCCATGATGCGTCCCCCCGTTGATTGGTGTCCCTCAGCCACATTCTCTCCACGCCGCGCCGGATGGGCGCGCAATTTCGGAGGAATCGCGAAAGCAATTATGGGAAGCATTTCCCGCACTGCGCGGAATAGGGCCGCACGCGCCGGTTTCCGGGTCCGTCCGGAATCGTCCGACGCGCCACCGCCGGCCCCCGGACTGCCGCCGCGTCCCGGTTCGGGCCACGGCGTCGTCGGTGTCGGCGGACAGGCGTCGGCCCCCACCCGCGATCGGCGTGCGGCACGACGCGGCCCGCCGTCTACGGGGCGGGACCGACGCCGGTCGTCGTCAGCCGTGGTTGCGTTCCCACCGGCCGCCGACCGGTGGGGTGTCCAGTCGGATGGCGGAGTCCGCGTTGCCGACGAAGTCGTTGTCCTCGACCCGGCAGTCCACGCAGCTGCCGCGCTCGGTGATCCACAGGCCGTGGTTCTGCGTGCTCGGCTCCCGGTTGTCCCAGATCCGGTTGCCCCGGATGGTGGCCGACTCGACGGCCGCGTTGATCGCGATGCCGGCCCGCACCGGAGGCCCGGCGGGCAGCTCGTACGGGGTGCCCGGCGCCGGGGTGGCCCCGCTCCACCCGCTCGGGGAGTCCGGCCGGATCGGCGCGAGGGTGAGCTCGGTGTCGTCGTTGGCCGCCACCACGGCGATCCGCTCGCCGACCCGCACCACCTTGCCCCGGTGGCCGTCGTTCGGCCAGTTCGCCCGCCGGTTCACCACCGACTTCTCGGTGTACCGCACCGAGTCCCCGTGTTCGCTCGTCGCCGGCGCCCACTGCCGCCCGTTGTTCCGGATCCGGTTGGCGACCAGGAAGGCGTCGCGGACCGGACGGTCGATGCGGATGGCGTCGGCGCTGTTGCCGTAGAAGTCGTTGCTCTCGATGACGATCTCCTCGGCGATCTGCTCCTCGGACCCGCCGAGGTTGCGCTGGTGGTAGCCGTACCGGCCGTTGCCGCTGATCCGGTTGCCGCGGATCGTGTACGGGCCGGGGGTGTTGCCGATGCTGACCCCGTCGCGCAGGTTGCCGTCGATGACGCAGTCGGTGAGGATGCCGCCCCGCCCGGCGGTGTGCGTGGTGCCCTTCGCCGAGACGTGGAAGCCCGCCTCCAGGTTCCCGGTCATCGTGCAGGAGGAGACGATCAGGCCGTTCGCGCCCCAGTCGGAGATGCCGAAGCGGTTGCCCTGGGCGTGGCAGCCGATGATCCGCACTCCCCGTGGCCGCAGGTGGTCCGCCTCCTGCAACTCCAGGAAGATGCCGTTGGTGGCGTTGGCCACGGCGCTGCAGTTGACGATGTTGAACCGCTCGACGCTGCCCCAGCCGCCGATGCCGACGCCGATGCCGGCCCCGCCCATCTCGGTGCCGCTGTCCAGCCGTCCGCACCCGACCACCAGCACCCCCTCGATCAGGCAGTCCTGGAGGAAGTCGCAGCCCAGGCCGGTGGCGGCGGTGTGGTGGATGTACAGGTTGCGGAAGACGCCCCGCACGACGTACTGCAACCCGAGCCCCTTGGCCAGCGGGTTGTAGTCCGCCGACGCCACGCCCGAGCCGTCGATCTCGAAGTCGGAGAAGGTGCAGTCGGCCAGGTGCCGGTTCCGGTCGGCACCGTGCTCGTTCGTGGTGTAGAAGGCCAGCGGCGCCGGATCGGCCCGGTTGCCCGAGTTGCTGAGCACGAAGCGGGTCGCCCCCGGGCCGGCGCCGACGAGCGAGACCCCGGTACGCCACACGGTGCCCGAGTTCCGCATCGAGTAGACCCCGGGCGGGCAGTGGATGATCCGGGCCCGGCCGTCGGCGGCGTACGCGTCGCCGAGCCGGTCCACCAGCGCGGCGAGCGCCGGCTGGTCGTTGGTCACCCCGTCGCCGATCAGGCCGTGCTCCCGGGCGTCGCAGAGCAGCGGGGCGCCGGCCACCGCGTGACGGCGCACGCCGCCGGCGGAGGGCATGTCTGGATACGCCACCTCGTCCTCCCCTCGGCGAGACTGCCCGGCCCGCATTCCCGGCCCGTCTCCGGGGAAACGCGGGCTGCGACGGCGACGGCCCCGGCGCCGCCGGGAGGCGGAGCCGGGGCCGTCGCGGCCGGGGTCAGACGTTGGCGATCAGCACCGCCGGCCGCTCGACGCAGTCGGCGACGTGCCGCAGGAAGCCGCCGGCCACCCCGCCGTCGCAGACCCGGTGGTCGAAGGTCAGGCTGAGCTGGGTCACCTTCCGCACCGCGAGCTGCCCGTCCACCACCCAGGGCTTGTCCACGATCCGTCCCACCCCGAGCAGCGCCGCCTCCGGGTGGTTGATGATCGGGGTGGAGCCGTCGACGCCGAAGACGCCGTAGTTGTTGAGCGTGAACGTGCCGCCGGTCAGCCGAGCCGGGGGCAGCGTGCCGGCCCGGGCGGCCGTGGTGGTCGCGGTCAGCTCGGCGGCGAGTTCGGCGGTGGTCAGCCGCTGCGCGTCCCGCAGCACCGGCACGACCAGCCCTCGGTCGGTCTGGGCGGCGATGCCCAGGTGCACCCCGGCGGACTGGACGATCCGCTGGCCCTCGGTGTCGACCCGGGCGTTGAGCTGCGGGTACCGGCGCAGCCCGGACAGGCAGATCCGGGCCAGCAGGGCCAGGATGCTCACCGGCGCGTCCGGGGTCGCCGCGTTGATCGCCGCGCGGGTCTCCAGCAGCCCGGTGGCGTCCACGTCCACCCAGATGGTCACCTCGGGGATTTCCCGCCGGCTGCGGGAGAGCTTGTCGGCGATCGCTTTGCGGATGCCGGTCAGCGGGACGACCAGGTCCTCGGCGCCGGGGACGGCCGACGGGGCGGGCACGTCCGGCACCGCGGCGAGCCGGGCGGTGGGCGTGGCCGCCTCGGCGACGGCGGCCTCCACGTCCGCCCGGCGCACCACGCCGCCCGGGCCGGTGCCGCGCAGGGTGGCCAGGTCGAGGCCGTGCTCGCGGGCCAGCCGGCGCACGATCGGCGAGATGACCAGGGGCGCCGCCGCGCCGTGCGGGCGGTCGGCCGAATCCGTCGCGGTCGCCGCCGCCGGGGCGGGAGTCGCCGGCGGACCGGCCGGGGTGGGCTCGGGTGCGGCCACGAGACGGGGCCGGCGACGCCGCCGCCCCGGGCCGCCGTGGCCGGTGCCGTACCCGATGAGGACGTTGCCGGAGCCGGCCCGTTCCTCCTCGCGGTAGGTGGCGTGCCCGGCGGGCTCGTCGCCGGCGCCGCCGTCCAGCGGCGCGATGGTGATCAGCGGCTGGCCGACCGGGCGGGTCTCCCCCGCCGCGCCGTGCAGCGCCACGACCCGTCCGGCGTACGGGCAGGGCACGTCGACGACGGCCTTGGCGGTCTCCACCTCCACGACGCTCTGGTCCACCGTGACCACGTCGCCCACGGCGACCCGCCACTCGACGATCTCGGCCTCGCTCAGCCCCTCGCCCAGGTCGGGCAGGAGGAAGACCTGCGTCCCGTCCACCGTGGTCACGCCGCGCTCCCCCGGCTCAACCAGCGCCCGTCCGGCTGGTCGTCCCACTGGAGCCGGGCCACCGTGTCGAGGACCCGGTCCACCGACGGCAGGTGGGTGTGCTCCAGCATCGGCGGCGGATAGGGGATGTCCAGCCCGGACACCCGCAGCACCGGGGCGTGCAGGGCGTGGAAGCAGCGCTCCTGCACCCGGGCGGCGATCTCGGCACCGACCCCGGCGAAGCCCTGCGCCTCCTGGATCACCACGCACCGGCCGGTGCGGCGGACCGAGGCGGTGACGGTCTCGTCGTCGAACGGCACGATGCTGCGTACGTCCACCACCTCCAGGTCCCAGCCCTCCTCGCGGGCGGCCTCGGCGGCCTCCAGCGCGACCGGCACCGCCGGCCCGTACGCGACGAGGGTGGCGTCGCGGCCGGGGCGGCGTACGACCGCCCGGCCGATCGGCGCGGTGGTCGCGGAAAGCTCCGCCTCGGCGCTGGAGAAGTAGAGCTTCTTAGGCTCCATGAACACGACCGGATCGGGGTCGTCGATCGCCTGGCGCAGCAGCGAGTACGCGTCCTCCACCGTCGCCGGGGTGACGACCTTCAGGCCGGGGGTGTGCGCGTAGTAGGCCTCGCTGGAGTCGCAGTGGTGCTCGACGCCGCCGATGCCGCCGGCGTACGGCACCCGGATGACGATCGGCACGCTGAGCGCGCCCCGGGTGCGGTTGCGCAGCTTCGCCACGTGCGAGGCGATCTGCTCGAAGGCCGGGTACGCGAACGCGTCGAACTGCATCTCGACCACCGGGCGCAGCCCGGACATGGCCATGCCGACGGCGAAGCCGACGATGCCGGCCTCGGCGAGCGGCGTGTCGAAGCAGCGCTTGTCGCCGAAGCGGGCCTGGAGGCCGTCGGTGATCCGGAAGACGCCGCCGAGCGCCCCGACGTCCTCGCCGAAGACGACCACCCGGTCGTCGTCGAGCATCGCGTCGGCGAGCGCGGCGTTGAGCGCCTTCGCCATGGTCAGGGCGGCCATCAGCGCTCACCCTCCTCGTCCTGGGCGGCGGCCAGCTCGGCGCGGACCTGCTCGCGCTGCTCGACCAGCTGCGGGGTGGGCTCGGCGTAGACGTGGTCGAAGAGGCTCATCGGGTCGACCGTCGGCTGCGCGTTCATCCGGGTGCGCAGGTCGGCGGCGTACGCCTCGGCCTCCTCGGCGACCGCGGCGACGGCGGCGTCGTCGAGCGCGCCCCGGGCCCGCAGGTACGTCTCCAGCCGGACCACCGGGTCCCGGTCCCGCCAGGCCTCGACCTCGGCGCCGTCGCGGTAGCGGGTCGCGTCGTCGGCGTTGGTGTGCGCCTCCATCCGGTAGGTGTGCGCCTCGACCAGGAACGGGCCCTTACCCGCACGGGCGTGCTGCACCGCGCGGGTGAGCACCGCGAGCACGGCCACCGGGTCGTTGCCGTCGACCTGCTCGCTGGGTACGCCGTAGCCAACGCCCTTGTACGCCAGCGACGGGGCGGCGGTCTGCCGGGACAGCGGCACGCTGATCGCGTAGCGGTTGTTCTGCACGAAGTAGACGACGGGGGCCTTGAACACGGCGGCGAAGTTGACGCCCTCGTGGAAGTCGCCCTCGCTGGTCGCCCCGTCGCCGATGAACGCCAGGGCGACGGTGTCCCGCCCCTGGTACGCCTCGCCGTAGGCCAGTCCGGCGGCGTGCACGCACTGGGTCGCCAGCGGGGTGCACTGCGGGGCGGTGTGCCGGGCCGCGGGGTCGTATCCGCAGTGCCAGTCGCCGCGAAGCAGGGTCAGCACCTCGACCGGGTCGATGCCCCGGGAGACCAGCGCCATCGACTCCCGGTAGGTCGGGAAGACCCAGTCGTCGTCGCGCAGGGCGAGAACGGCGCCGACCTGGCAGGCCTCCTGGCCGCGCGAGGACGGGTAGACCGCCAGCCGGCCCTGCTTGGTCAGGGCGGTGGCCTGGACGTCGAAGCGGCGGCCGACGACCATCCGCCGGTGCATCTCGACGAGCGCCTCGACGGGCGGCTCGGGGTAGTCGGCGGGGGCGCGCAGCGGCGTGCCCGTCGGATCGAGCAGGCGGACGGGCTCGGTGGCCGGCAGCAGCGGCTTGGCCGGGTCGGGCGGGGTGGCCGCCCGGCGGCTGCGCGGGGATGCCCTGCGGACCGCCTCGGGTGTGGTCGTCACGGCGGGACCTCCTGGACGTGTGGTGGGCCTATGCTCCTGCTGTCGGATGATTGACTCAAGATCCAGGACAAACGCGGGACGGATGGCATGGGGAAGGCGGCGGGATGAGCCAGGAGTCCGGGCGCGCAGCGGAGCCGGCGGCCGGAACGGGACGTTCGGCGCGACCGCTGGACGACGTCGACCGGCGGATCCTCGACGAGCTGGTCCGCGACGGTCGCACGTCGGTGCGCACCCTCGCCGAGCGGATCCACATCTCCCGCACCAACGCGTACGCCCGGGTCGAGCGGCTGCTGCGCGACGGGGTGATCACCGGCTTCCGGGCCCGGGTCGCGCCCGAGGCGGCGGGGCTGGGCACCTCGGCGTACATCGCGTTGAAGATCGAACAGAACACCTGGCGGGAGGTGTCGGCGGAACTGGCCCGGGTGCGCTACATCGAGCACGCCGCCCTGCTCGGCGGCGACCACGACGTGCTCGCCCTGGTCCGGGCGCCGGACAACGCCACCCTGCGCGACGTGGTGCTGGGCCGGGTGCAGGGCATCGCCGGCGTGCTCTCCACCCGCACCTGGCTGGTCTTCGAGGAGTTCGACGGCGAACGCAGCCCGTGGGAGTGAGCCGACGCGCTCAGCTCTCCCGGCGGGCCCCGGCCGGCCGGCTCAGCGCTCCGGCGGGGCCTCCAGCCCTTCCCGGTCGGCCAGCTCCAGCAGCGGCTCCAGGGAGAACCGCCGGTCGTCGAGGCCCGCGTGCGGGTCGCCGCGCTCGGCGAACCGGGCGGGCATCGTGGTCACGGCGAAGTCCTCCGGCCGGACGTCGTCCAGCTCCGCCCAGTCCAGCGGTGCGGAGACCAGCGCCTGCGGGGTGGGACGGATCGAGTACGCCGAGGCCATCGTGTGGTCCCGGGACATCTGGTTGTAGTCGACGAAGACCGGCCGGTCCCGCTGCTCCCGCCACCAGGTGGTGGTGACCAGCTCCGGCAGCCGGCGTTGCATCTCCCGGCCCAGCGCCAGCACCGCCCGCCGGCAGTCGCCGAAGCTCCAGCGGGGCTCGATGGAGAGGTAGACGTGCAGGCCCCGCCCGCCGGTGGTCTTCGGGTAGCCGGTCAGGCCCAGCTCGGCGAGGAACGCGCGTACCTCGTGGGCCACCGGCACCACCTGGTCGAAGCCCACCCCCGGCATCGGGTCCAGGTCGATGCGCAGCTGGTCGGGCCGCTCGACGTCTGCGGCGGAGACCGGCCACGGGTGGAACCGCAGCGTGCCGAGGTTGGCCGCCCAGATCACCACCGCCAGCTCGCTCGGCGCGACCTCGTCGGCCGTACGCCCGCTCGGGAAGGTGATGTGGGCGGTGCGGACCCACTCGGGCGCCCCCGCCGGCAGCCGCTTCTGGTAGAAGGCGTCGCCCCGGTTGTCCTGCCGGGTGCCGATCTTCGCGCCGTCGAAGACGCCGCGCGGCCACCGCTCCAGCATGGTCGGCCGGTCCCGCAGGGCGCGCAGGACGCCGTCGCCGACGGCCAGGAAGTAGCGCACCACGTCCAGCTTGGTCAGCCCGAGTTCCGGGAAGTACGGCTTGTCGGGGCTGGAGACGCGCACCAGCCGCTCCCCCACCTGGATCTCCTCGGCCGGCGTCGCCACGCCTGACACCGTAACCCGCGCGGTCGGCCGGCACGCCCCGTCACGGCCCCGCGCGCCGCACCTCGGCCGGCCGCCGGCTCCGGATGGCGCCGCCGGCACCCCGGCGGTCGTACGCGCGGCGGCCGGGCGGCCCGTCTCCGGCCACCCGGCCGCCGGCGGGTCGAACTCAGCTCATCTCCTCCTGGAGGCGCGCCAGGAGCATCCTCTTGCCCTGCTCGCCCGCCTTGCGGTTGTTCTCCTGCATCTTCCGGAACCAGCTGGCCAGTTCCGTGTCGCCCCGCGCGTCGGCGTCGGCGACGTAGTTCTCCAGCTGCCAGATGTGCTGCAACGACATCTGGAGCGCGTGGACCAGGTCGTAGTTCTGGTCCTTCACCGGGCTCGCCGGCTCCCTGACCATGGTGGCCACGGCGCACCTCCCCGTCTCGGTGATCGATGGACGCACCGCTTACCCGGCCCCGCCTCGATCACGCCCCGCCGCCGCAGGGGCGCCCCGGCGGGCCTGTCGACGCCTTCCGGGCCGGAACCGGACGCCGATGACGACTCCGTCGGCCGTCGGTCGTCGTACCGGTGGGTTACGGTGCGTCGATGATCCGATGACCGGGACGGGGGACGGTTCGTGGGCGAAGGTGGCGCGGGATCGGGCGGGAGCGGGGTGACCGTGGCCGGCGCGGCCCTCCGGTCGGGCGACGAGCAGGCCTTCGCGGAGCTGACCGACCGGCACCGGCGGGAGTTGCAGGTGCACTGCTACCGGATGCTCGGGTCGTTCGACGACGCCGAGGATCTCGTGCAGGAGACGTTCCTGCGGGCCTGGCGCAGCCGGGAGAGCTTCCAGGGCCGCTCCACCGTGCGGGCCTGGCTCTACCGGATCGCCACCAACGCCTGTCTCGACTTCCTCGACCGCCGCCAGCGGCAGCCGGGTCCGCTCGTCGCGCCGACGTCGTCGCGGGTCTCCGGGCCCGGCCGGGCCTCGTTGCCGCAGGCGGAGATCCCCTGGCTCCAGCCCTATCCGGACCGGTTGCTCGATCCGCCCGCCCCGCCCGACGTCGAGCCGGACGCGGCACTGGTGGCCAAGGAGACCATCGAGCTGGCGTTCCTCGCCGCGATCCAGCACCTACCGCCCCGGCAACGGGCGGTGCTCATCCTGCGCGACGTGCTCGGCTGGCCGGCGGCGGACACCGCCGCGCTGCTCGACGGCACGGTCGCCGCGGTCAACAGCGCCCTGCAACGGGCGCGCGCCACCCTCCGGCAGCGCCTGCCGGAACGACGGACGGAGTGGCCGGCGGCGACCGACCCGAGCGCCGAGGAACGAGCGGTGCTCCAGCGGTACGTGGCGGCGACCGAAAGCGCCGACCTGACGGCGCTGGCGGCGTTGCTGCGCGAGGATGCCCGCTTCACCATGCCGCCCAAGCCGACCTGGTACGAGGGACGGGACGCGATCATCGAGTGCTGGGCGCCCGCGCTGGTCGGGCCCACCGCCTGGAAGGACTGGTGTCACGTGCCCACCCGGGCCAACCGCCAGCCCGCCGTCGCCTGCTACGTGCGTGAACCGGGCCGGTCCCGCTACCACGCGCTGGGCCTCGACGTGCTCCGCATCGAGGATGGCGAGGTCGCGGAGGTCACCGCGTTCCCGCCCCGCGTCTTTCCGGCCTTCGGGCTGCCGCTGACCCGTTGACGGTTGGCGGCGGCGATGAGTTCCTACGCGCCCCGCCGTCTCAATGGGGTGGCCGGCGGTGCGGCGCGACGCTGACGTCGCCGGAAGGGACGGAGGCAGGAGAGACGCCATGACCCAGCCGAGAGTTGTCAGCCGAGACGAGTGGGCGGCGGCCCGTGCGGAACTGCTCGTCAGCGAGAAGGAGCTCACCCGGGCACGCGACGCGTTGAGCGCTCAGCGGCGCCGGCTACCGATGGTCCGGATCGACAAGGAGTACGTCTTCGACTCCCCGGACGGCCCGGTGGATCTGCCGGGTCTTTTCGACGGTCGTCGCCAGCTCGTCGTCCGGCACTTCATGTTCCACCCGGACTGGGACGAGGGTTGCGTGGGCTGCTCCCTACAGGTCGACAACCTCGGCCACCCGGCTCACCTGCACGCCCGGGACACCAGCCTGGTGCTGGTGTCCCGGGCGCCGCTGAGCAGGATCGAGCCGTTCCGGCGGCGGATGGGGTGGACCGTTGCCTGGTTCTCGTCCTTCGGTGGGGACTTCAATCCCGACTTCGGGGCCACCAGGGACGACGCGGAATGCTCCGGGCTGAGCGTGTTCCTCCGTGACGGGGCGGACGTCTTCCACACCTACTCGTCCTTCTCCCGGGGCGGCGACGCGTTGATCAACACCTACAACTACCTCGACCTGACGGCGTTGGGCCGGCAGGAGGAGGGGCTGGAATATCCGCAGCAGTGGTGGCGGCACCACGACCGGTACGACGACCGACGCCACGGGGCCCGGCGCCGCGACGCGTTGCCCGCGCGGGCCATCGGCCACTCCCCGGAGCTGGAGGTTCACTGACGTGGCGACCTACGTTCTGATCCCGCCCGCGGGCAGCGGGCCCTGGTACTGGCACCTGCTGGCGAAGCAGTTGCGTGACCGGGGGCACGACGTGGTGGCGGTCGACCTGCCGTGCGACGACGACTCGGCGGGCCTGGCGGAGTACGCCGACGCCGCCGTCCGGGCCGTCGGGGACCGCACGGACCTGGTCGTCGTGGCCCAGTCGTTCGGCGCGTTCACCGGCCCGCTGGTGTGCGACCGGGTCCACGCGGACCTGCTCGTCCTGCTGACCCCGATGGTGCCCGCCCCCGGTGAGTCGCCGGGCGAGTGGTGGAGCGGCACCGGCTACGCGCAGGCCCGACGGGTCCAGGCCGAACGCGAGGGCTGGACGCCTGAGCAGGGCGAGGACCCGAATGTCGTCTTCTTCCACGAGTTGCCGCCCCGGCTGGTCGAGGAGGCCACGGCGAACGCCCGGGACCAGTCGGCGACGCCGTTCGGGAAGCCCTGGCCGCTCGCCGCCTGGCCGGACGTGCCGACCCGGGCGCTGCTCTGCCGGGGTGACCGCTTCTTCCCGATCGACTTCCTGCGGAAGCTGGTCTCCGACCGGCTGGGGATCGCCCCGGACGAGATGGACGGCGGGCACCCGGTGGCCCTGAGCCGGCCGCGGGAGCTGGCCGACCGGCTGGAGGAGATCCGGCGGGAGGTCTGCGAGGTCGCCCGTCCCACGCCGGACCGCCGGCGCTGACCGGTGCGCCGGGGGCCGGGTGCGCAACCGGCGCCCGGCGCGCCGTCTCCGTCCGCTGCCCCGGCCGAACGACACCGGTCGCCGGCGCGGTTACCCGGGGCGGGCTTGCGGGTAGGGGTTGCCGCATGGCGGAACTGGCGACGCTCTGGATCGTCCGGCACGGCGAGAGCACGGCGAACGTGGCGGCCACGGCGGCCGAGGCGTCCGGCGCCGAGCTGATCGACCTGACCCACCGGGACGCGGACGTGCCGTTGAGCCCGACCGGGGAGGAGCAGGCCCGGGCCACCGCGCGGTGGCTGGCCGGGCTGCCCGAGGCCCGCCGGCCGGACGTGGCGGTGGTGTCGCCGTACCTGCGGGCGGTGCGGACCGCCGAGCTGGCCCTGGCCGGCACCGGGATCCCGCTCAGCCGCGACGAGCGGCTGCGCGACCGGGAGCTGGGCATCCTGGACGGCCTGACCGGGCAGGGGGTGCGCCGGCGGCACCCGGAGGAGGCGGCGCGCCGCGACCGGCTCGGCAAGTTCTACTACCGGCCGCCGGGCGGGGAGTCCTGGACCGACGTGGCGCTGCGCCTGCGTGCCCTCCTCGGGGACCTGCGCCGCGACCACGAGGGCCGGCGCGTGCTGCTGTTCGGCCACGACGCCCTGGTCTTCCTGACCCGTTACCTCGTGGAGGGGCTCACCGAGGCGGAGCTGATGGCGCTGACCCGCGAGCATGTCATCGCCAACTGCTCGATCACCGGCTGGTCCGCCGGGACCGACGGCCGGCTGACCCCCGACGTGTTCAACGACGTCGGTCACCTGCGCGAGCAGGGCGCCCGACCGACCAGGGAGGACGAGGTCCATGCCGAACCGGTCTGACACCCGGGTGATCACCCCCGGCCTGCTGCGGGACTGGGCGCTGCCCGTGCCGACCGGCGGCAAGGAGGCCCGGGGCACGGTGCTGGTGGTCGGCGGCTCGCGGTTCACCCCCGGCGCGGTGCTGCTCGCCGGCGTGGCCGCGCTGCGGGCCGGGGCCGGCGTGCTCCAGCTCGCCGCCGCCGAGTCCACCGCCGCCGCGCTGAGCATCCAGGTGCCCGAGGCGCTGGTGGTGGGGCTGCCGGAGACCGCCGAGGGGGCGGTCGCGGGACGGCCCGGCGAGCTGCTGGGCGACCTGGTGGCCGAGGCGGACGTGGTGGCCGTCGGCCCCGGCCTGAAGGACATCGACGAGACCGGGCGCCTGCTGCGCCTGGTGCTCGACGCGGCCGGTCCGGAGACGTCGCTCGTGCTCGACGCGTACGCCCTGGGGGCCCTCAGCCACGCCCCGGACCTGCTGGTCGGATCCGGCCGGCCGGTGGTGCTCACCCCCAACCTCACCGAGGCCCGGCACCTGCTCGACCGGGAGCCCGGCGACGACCTCGACGCCGAGGCGACGGAGCTGGCCCGCCGGTACGACGCGGTGGTGTCGCTCTACGGCCACATCGCCACCCCCGACGGCCGGAGCTGGCGGGAGGAGAGCGGCGACGCCGGTCTGGGCACCTCCGGCAGCGGGGACGTCCGCGCCGGGCTGCTGGCCGGGCTGCTGTCGCGGGGTGCGGAGCCGGCACAGGCCGCCTGCTGGGGGGCGTTCGCCCACGCGGTGAGCGGTCAGCGGCTGGTCCCCCGGTTCGGCCGCATCGGTTTCCTCGCCCGGGAGCTGCTCGACGAGATCCCCCACACCCTGGCGACCGTCTGACACCCCCGCCCGGGCCCTGCGGACGCGTGTAACGCCACCGGACGCCACGGCGCTGGAGCCTGCGGAGGCGTGCATCCCTCGACGAGGGCGAGACCCTGGAGGTCTCCGCGGCCGAGGCGGCCAACACGACCGCCGACCCGACCAAGGAGCCCCTCTTCGGTCAGCAGTGGGACATGCCGATGATCGACGTCCCGCAGGCCCACGCCGTCAACGCCGGCCGCGCCGACGTGGTGGTGGGCATGCTGGACAGCGGCATCTCCTCCAGCCACCCCGACCTGGCCAGCCAGATCGCGAAGAACAAGAGCACGTCCTGCATCGGTGGGGTCACCGACACACCGAGTCCGCCTGGAACCCGACCACCTCCGACCACGGCACCCACGTGGCCGGCACCATCGCCGCCGCCGTCAACGGCGTCGGGGTGACCGGTGTCGCCCCGGGCGTCAAGGTGGCCGCCGTCAAGGTGGTCAACGACGACGGCTACATCTTCCCCGGGCCGCGGTCTGCGGGTTCATGTGGGCCGCCGAGCAGGGCATGCGGGTGACCAACAACAGCTACTACATCGACCCGTGGGAGCTCAACTGCCGCAACGACGCGCGCCAGCGTCCGGTGTGGAAGGCGGTCCAGCGGGCCCTGCGTTACTCGCAGAGCAAGGGCGTGCTGCACGTGGCGTCCGCGGGTAACTCGAACTTCGACCTCACTCACAAGATCACCGACACGGGCAGCCCGAACAACGGGACGCCCGAGGAGCGCGAGAACCTCACCAACTCCTGCCTCGTCCTGCCGGGCGAGGCGCCGGGCGTGGTGACGGTGTCGGCGGTCGGCCCGACCGGGCAGAAGAGCTACTACTCCTCGTACGGCCAGGGCGTCATCGAGGTGACGGCGCCGGGTGGCGACACCCGCTTCCGTACCCGGGGTGCCAGCTCGACCCTCGCCGACGGCATCCTGTCCACCACCTACAACACCACCACGAAGACCAACGGCTGGGGCTACAAGCAGGGCACCTCGATGTCCTCGCCGCACGCCGCCGGCGTGGCCGCCCTGGCCGTCTCGGCGCACCCGGGCATGACCTCGGGTCAGCTGTCGGCCTTCCTGGGCAACACCGCCGAGGCGATCGCCTGCCCCGGTGGCGTCTACAACCCGGTGCCGCTGATCGCGGCCGGCCCGAACGCCTACGACGCGACCTGCTCCGGCGGCAAGCGCAACGGCTTCTACGGCACCGGCATGGTCAACGCGTACAACGTGGTGAAGTAACAGCACGGCACGACCAGTGGTGGGGCCCGGCGGTGATCCGCCGGGCCCCACCCGTTTTCGCTGCTCACAGCGGGGGTACGGGAGGAGGTGTCAGACGAGCGAGGAGGTCAACGGTGTCCACCGATGCCATCGTCCTGTTGAAAGAGGACCACAAGGAGATGCGCCGCCTGTTCAAGGCGTTCCAGGATGCCGAGGAGGGTCCGGCGGCGCGGCGGCAGAAGCTGGTGAACGAGATCCTGGAAGCCCTCACGGTGCACACCTACCTCGAGAACGAGGTGATGTATCCCGAGGTCCGCAGGCTCCTGCCCGACCTGGAGGACGACATCCTCGAGTCGTACGAGGAACACCACGTCGCCGACGTGCTCTGCGCCGAGCTGTTCACCATGGACGCCGCCGACGAGCGCTTCAACGCCAAGACCACGGTGCTGATCGAGAACGTCCTGCACCACGTCGAGGAGGAGGAGCAGGAGTGGTTCCCGAAGGTGCGCGAGGCCCTCGGCCGTAAGCAGCTCCAGGAGATCGGCGAGCGGATGATCGAGCTGCGCGCCGACGCGCCCCGCAAGCCGACCGACCCGAAGGCGATCAAGAAGTCGCTGGACGCCGTGACGGCCTGAGCGGACGGCACTCCACGGGCCCCGGTGCGCCGGGGCCCGTCGTCACGCCGGGGGCCCGGGCAGGATCCGCCGCAGCGCCGGGGGCGCGGCCCGGGGCCGCCACTCCCGCGGGTAGCCCACCGAGACCTCCTCGAACCGCACCCCGTCGTGCCAGGTGGTACGGGGAATGTGCAGGTGGCCGTAGACCACTGCGGCGGCGTCGAAGCGCAGGTGCCAGTCGGCGGTGGACTCGGTGCCGCACCACTGGGCGAAGATCGGGTAGCGCAGCACCCGGGTCGGCTCGCGCAGCAGTGGCCAGTGGTTGACCAGCACCGTCGGCAGTCCCGGCTCCCGTTCGGCGAGCCGCCGCGCGGTCTCGGCGACGCGGGCGGCGCACCAGGCCGACCGGCTCGGGTACGGGTCGGGGTGCAGCAGGAACTCGTCGGTGCACACGATCCCCGTCCGGTACGCCTCCTCCAGCGCCGCCTCGGGGGTGTCGAACCCGTCCGGACGCCAACTGTAGTCGTAGAGCAGGAACAGCGGCGCCACGACCACGGGCCCGCCCGCCCCCCGCCACACCGGGTACGGGTCCTCCGGGGTCAGCACGCCCAGCCGCCGGCAGGCGTCGACCAGGTACGCGTAGCGCGCGGTCCCGCGCAGCGCCACCGGGTCGGCCGGCGGGGTCCACAGTTCATGGTTGCCCGGCGCCCAGACCACCTTCGCGAAGCGGCGGCTGAGCAGGCCGAGGGCCCACTCCACGTCGGCCACGGTGTCGCCCACGTCCCCGGCGACCAGCAGCCAGTCCCCCGGCGATCCGGGGCGCAGCCCTTCGACCACCTCCCGGTTGTCCCGGTGACCGACGTGCAGGTCGCTGATGGCGAGCAGGCTGCCGCCCTCGCCCTCCTCCCCCGCCATGCCGCCGATCATAGGCAGCGGCGCGCCCGGCCGCGAAGTTTCCCCGCACCGGCGGCGGGCCCCACGACCGGCCCGCCGCGATCCGGAAGGGTCAGCTGCCGGAGCCCGGCTCGGCCATCCTGCGGTGCTGCGCCGCCTTGAGCTTGTCCGGGACGATCTTGCCGGCGGCGGTCTGCACCTTGTTGAGCAGCGAACCCGCGGTCACCGTCTGGTCGCCCCGCATCATCGCCGCGAAGCCCTGCTCGGCCACGGTCCGCGGGTCGTCCTTGCGTCCCGAGCCGACCCGGGTGTCCTCCATCTCGGCACGGGCGAAGAACTCCGTGTCGGTCGGCCCCGGCATCAGCGGGGTCACCGTCACGCCGGTGTCCTTCAGCTCGTTGCGCAGCGCCTCCGCGAAGGACTGCACGAACGACTTCGAGGCGTTGTAGACGGCCTGGAAGGGCCCCGGCATGGTGGCGGCGATCGACGAGGTGAACAGGACCCGGCCGGCGCCGCGCCGCACCATGCCCGGCAGCAGCAGTTTGGCCAGGTGCACCGTCGAGCGCACGTTCAGGTCGACGACGGCCAGCTCGTCCGCGAGCGTGGTGCCCCCGACGAACTCCCCGCCGGCGCCCCGCCCGGCGTTGAGGGCCAGCGCGTCGACCGGGCGGCCGGTCGCGGCCACCGCCGCCGCCAGCTCCTCGACCCCCTCGGCGCGGGTCAGGTCGGCCCGGACGGGATCCACCCGCGCCCCCCGTCGCGCCGCAGCCGCTCCGCCGCCGTGCCGATCCCGTCGTCCTCGGCGGCGACCACCAGGGCCGGTTAATCCCCACGTCGACACCCGCCCACCCCGCCGGGGGCCGCCGCCGGGACGAGGTGGGCCGGGGACCGCCGGGGTCGACCCGGTAGGATCGGCACGGGCCGTGACTGGCGCGTAGGGATGGAGAACCATCGGGAAGCGGTCCCGTCATGAGGACGCATGCCGAGCGCCTGGGCCTTCCGCACGTCACTGGAGGTCGCATGTCGTCGCTGAACGCCGAATCCACCGCCTTCCGCAGCGCCCTCGAGGTGATCCGCGCCGTCGAGCCCCGGGTGGCCGACGCCATCGGCGCCGAACTCGCCGACCAGCGCGAGTCGCTCAAGCTCATCGCCAGCGAGAACTACGCCTCCCCCGCGACTCTGCTGACCATGGGCAACTGGTTCAGCGACAAGTACGCCGAGGGCACCGTCGGCCGCCGCTTCTACGCGGGCTGCCAGAACGTCGACACCGTCGAGGCGCTCGCCGCCGAGCACGCCCGGGAGCTGTTCGGCGCCGCCCACGCGTACGTGCAGCCGCACTCCGGCATCGACGCCAACCTGGTGGCGTTCTGGGCGATCCTGGCCGACCGGGTGGAGTCGCCGGCGCTGAAGAAGGCCCAGGTGCGGCAGGTCAACGACCTCACCGAGGCGGACTGGTTCGCACTGCGCCGGGAGCTGGGCAACCAGCGGATGCTCGGCATGTCGCTGGACGCCGGCGGCCACCTCACCCACGGGTTCCGGCCGAACATCTCCGGCAAGATGTTCGACCAGCGCAGCTACGGCACCGACCCGGTCACCGGCCTCGTGGACTACGACAAGGTCGCCGAGGCGGCACGCGAGTTCAAGCCGCTGATCCTGGTCGCCGGCTACTCGGCGTACCCGCGGAAGGTCAACTTCCGGATCATGCGGGAGATCGCCGACTCGGTCGGCGCCACCTTCATGGTCGACATGGCGCACTTCGCCGGCCTGGTCGCCGGGAAGGTCTTCACCGGCGACTTCGACCCGGTGCCGCACGCGCACATCGTCACCACCACCACGCACAAGTCGCTGCGCGGTCCGCGCGGCGGCATGGTGCTCTGCCAGCCCGAGCTGGCCGACCAGGTCGACCGGGGCTGCCCGATGGTGCTCGGTGGCCCGCTGCCGCACGTGATGGCCGCCAAGGCCGTCGCCCTCGCCGAGGCCCGCCGCCCCGACTTCGCCGACTACGCCCAGCGGATCGTCGACAACGCCCAGGCACTCGCCGAGGGGCTGCTGCGGCGCGGCGGCAAGCTGGTCACCGGCGGCACCGACAACCACCTGGTGCTGATCGACGTCTCCGGCTACGGGCTGACCGGCCGGCAGGCCGAGCAGGCGCTGCTCGACTCGGGCATCGTCACCAACCGCAACTCCGTGCCGCAGGACCCGAACGGCGCCTGGTACACCTCCGGCATCCGGATCGGCACCCCGGCGCTCACCAGCCGGGGGCTGGGCACCGCGCAGATGGACGAGACGGCCGAGCTGATCCACACCGTGCTCAGCCAGACCAAGCCGGGCGCGAACCCGGACGGCACCGCGTCCAAGGCCAAGTACGTCCTCGACCCGGCCGTCGCCGACCGGGTCGCCAAGCAGGCCAGCGACCTGCTGACCGGCTTCCCCCTCTACCCGGCCGTCGACCTCGGCTGAACCGCACCACCCGACGCCCCCGCCCGGCCCACCGGGCGGGGGCGTCCCCGTCCCCGCACGCCGCCCGCTGCCCCCGGGGTGACCGCCCGGGTACCGCGTCGATCATGCAGTTCCGGTGCCCGTTTCGCCCACTCTGAGGACGTTTCGCGGCCCACCACAACTGCATGATCGACGCGTGGGGTGGGGGCGGGAAGGGTGGGGTTAGTGGGGGCGGTGGCGGAGGGTGCGGAGGTGGTGCAGGACGTCGGTGCCGCCCCGGCCGAAGTGGTCGTGCAGGGCGCGGTACTCGGCGTACAGCTCGTCGTAGGCCGCCGCCCGGGCCGGGTCGGGGTGCCAGGTCTCGCGCCGGGCGGCGCCCATCGCCGCCGAGGCGGCCGGCACGTCCGGGTACGCACCGGCGGCGACCGCCGCGTGGATGGCCGCGCCCAGCGCCGCCGGGTGCGTGGAGTCGACCACGTGCAGCGGCCGGCCGAGCACGTCGGCGTAGATCCGCAGCAGCAACCGGTTGTCGGTCAGTCCGCCGGCCACGGTCAGTTCGTCGACGGCCACCCCGGCGGCGGTGAACGCGTCGACGACGGTCCGGGCACCGAAGGCGGTGGCCTCCAGCAGCGCCCGCCAGATCTCCTCGGGCCGGGTGGCCAGGGTCAGCCCGACCAGTACGCCGCTCAGCTCGTGGTCCATCAGCACCGAGCGGTTGCCGCTGTGCCAGTCCAGGGCCAGCAGCCCGTGCCCGCCCACCGGCTGGTCGGCGGCGAGGGTGTCCAGCAGCTCGTACGGGCTGAGCCCCCGGCGGCGCGCCTCGTCGGCGTAGCCGGCCGGCAGGGCGTTGCGGGCATACCAGGCGAAGATGTCGCCGACCCCGCTCTGCCCCGCCTCGTAGCCCCAGGCCCCGGTGGTGACGCCCCCGTCGACCACGCCGCACACGCCGGGCACCTCGCGGTACGCCGCCGCGTTCATGATCAGGCAGGTGGAGGTGCCCAGCACCGCCAGCATCCGGCCGGGCTCGACCGCGCGGGCCGCCGCGGCGGTGACGTGCGCGTCGATGGCGCCCGCCGCGACGGTGGTCCCGACCGGCAGCCCGGTCCACGCGGCCGCGTCGGCGGTGAGCCCGCCGGCCCGGGCGCCCATCGGCACGAGCGGACCGTCGACGCGGGGCAGCAGCCCGTCGAGGCGGGGATGCAGGGCCCGCAGGAACTCCGCCGACGGGTACCGCCCGTCCTGCCGCAGCCCCTTGTAGCCCGCGGCGGAGACGTTGCGGGTCTCCCGGCCGCAGAGCTGCCAGACCAGCCAGTCCGCGGTCTCGATGAAGCGCTCCGCCCGGTCGAAGACCGCCGGGTCCTCCTGGAGCACCTCCAGCGCCTTGGCGAGCTGCCACTCGGCGGAGACCCGGCCGCCGTAGCGGGGCAGCCAGCTCTCCCCGCGCGCGGCGGCGACGTCGTTGATCCGGACGGCCTGCCGCTGGGCGGCGTGGTGCTTCCACAGCTTCGGGTACGCGTGCGGCCGCCCGGCCAGGTCGGGCAGCTCGCAGAGCGGGGTGCCGTCGGCGAGGGCGGGCAGCATCGTGCAGGAGGTGGCGTCGACGCCGATGCCGCACACGTCCTCGGGACGGACCCCGGCGGCGCGTAGCGCGGCGGGCACCGCGACGCGGAGCACCTCGCGGTGGTCGTCGGGATGCTGCAACGCCCAGTCCGGCGGCAGCGGCGTGCCGTCCGGCAGCCGCTCGGTGATCACCCCGTGCCGGTACGGGTGGACGGCCTCGCCCCGCACGACGCCGTCGGCGACGTCGACCACGACCGCCCGACCGGAGAGGGTGCCGAAGTCGACGCCGACGACGAACCGGGCCGGCCCGCCCGTCGGCCGCGCCGTGTCTCCTCCTGCCGCCACGGCTCCTCCTCCTGCCGCGCGGCGTCGGTGCCCCGGGCGGGCAACCGGCCGGCGACGGCGGGAGAAGACGCTAGCAACAACGCCGCGCGCCCGACATGGCGCCGACGGATGATGGCGGGCTCCGAACCGGCACCGGGGCGGCCGGACCCGGACCGCACCCGGGCGGCCGACCCGGGGCGGACCCGAGCCGCACCCGGGGGCGGCGGGGAGGAGGGGGAGGAGGGGGGCGGCCGAGGCCTCAGGCGACGGGCCGCTTCAGGTGGTAGCGGTGCACCTCGGTGCTGCCCTGCACGTTGTTCACGTCCTCGGCCGCGGAGACCAGTTCCCAGCCCTCCCGGCCGGCCCGGTTGAGGTGCGCGATCGCCGTGTCGCCGTACGCGGTGATGTCCCGGCGCGACCCGTCCGGGCCGTACCAGATGAAGCTGACATGGAAGTTGCGGCCCTGCCCCTGATAACGGCGGACCAGCAACGCGTACTCCCAGGCGACCATGGCGTCCATTATGAGTGTCCACCCAGGACGGCGAAACACGGGCAGTCGCGCTTTGCCGTGCGGTGAACGCGGTGTGTCATCCCACGTCGGCCGTCGCCGCCCGGCGGGCCATCTCGTCGGCGACCAGTGCGGCCAACCGGTCCAGCCCGAGATCGATCTGGTCCGGGGTGACGGCGCTGACCGACAGCCGCAGCGCGTCGACCGGGGCGCCGTCGTCGTAGAAGTGCGCCATCGGCGTCCAGAGCAGCCCGTACTCGCGGGCGGAGCGGTGCAACAGGGCGTCGTCGACACCGAACGGCACGCTGACCACGACGAAGAACCCGCCGGCAGGGACGTTCCAGCGCACCGGTGAGGTGCCCGCCGGGAAGCGCCGGGCCAGGCCGTCGACCAGGTGGCGCAGGTTGCGTCCGTACGCGGCCCGCTCCCGGACGGTGGCCGCCGCGAGGCTGCACCCGTGCTCCAGCAGCGCCCCGCCGACCACCGCCTGGGCGATGGCCGAGGTGTTCACCGTGACCATGCTCTTGATCTTGGCGAGCTGGTCGGCGAGCAGCCCCACCGTGCCGTCGGCGCCGGCGACACGCTGGTCGGCGACCACGTAGCCCACGCGCGCGCCGGGCAGCACCGTCTTGGCGAACGAGCCCAGGTAGACCACCCGCCGCGCGGTGTCCAGCGCCTTGAGCGTCGGCGGC
This sequence comes from Micromonospora sp. DT178, assembly GCF_049841695.1. Taxonomy (NCBI): domain Bacteria; kingdom Bacillati; phylum Actinomycetota; class Actinomycetes; order Micromonosporales; family Micromonosporaceae; genus Micromonospora; species Micromonospora sp. DT178. Next base: position 228,597 of record NZ_JBNCKV010000007.1, on the reverse strand, counting down.
CGACCGGCGTCCGAGGCGGGAAAGAGACCGTACGGGTTGTCCTCCAGCAGCAGCAGGTCCTCCTCGGCGGCCAGGTCGAGCAGCCGCCGCCGGTCGGCGAGGCCGATGCTGGTCCCGGACGGATTGGCGAAGTCCGGCATCACGTAGCAGGCGCGTGGGCGCAGCCCCGCCGCCCGGGCGAGGCGCACCTGCTCGCGCAGGTCGGCCAGGTCGATTCCGGCCGGGCCGCCCCGCACCGGCCGCACCGGCAGGTCCAACAGCCGGGCGGCACCGGTCAGCCCGACGTACGTCGGGGCGACGGCGAGCAGCACGTCGCGCGGGTCGGCCCGCAGCGCCCGCAGCACCAGGAACATCGCCTCCTGGCAGCCGACGGTCACCACGATCGCCTCCGGGTCGACGGTCATCCCCTCGTCGACGGCGAGGTTGCGGGCGACGAGGTGGTGCACGATGCCCTTGGTGCGGCCGTACTGCAACAGCGTCCGCCGCACCTGCGCGGGGCTCTGCCCGAGGTCGTCGGCCAGGTGCCGGCGGAACCTCTCCAGGTGCCGGTGCAGCGCCGCGACGTCGAAGAACTCCTCGTAGGGCCGGCCGGCCGCCAGCGACACCGCGTCGGGGTAGTGCTGCGCCACCTCGTTGAGGAAGTTCATCGAGTTCAGCGCCGGGTCGTCGACCGCAGGGTGCAGGTCGGCGACGTGCAGGTCCACCGGGTCGGCCACCGCTCAGCCCTCCGTCAGCACGCGCAGCTCGCGGGCGGCCGCCGGGTCGGCGCAGCCGGCCAGCGCCAGGGCGTCGCGGAACTCGCCGGCCAGCAGCTCAAGCGCCGTCCGGGCCCCGGCCTCGCCGCCGGCGGCGAGCGCCCACAGCATCGGCCGGCCGACCAGCACCCCCCGCGCGCCGAGGGCGAGCGCGCGCAGCACGTCGACGCCGTCGCGCACGCCGCTGTCCAGCAGCACCTCGCACCGGTCGGCCACCGCCGCCACCACCTCCGGCAGCATGGTCGCGGTGGCCGGCGCCCCGTCGAGCTGCCGGCCGCCGTGGTTGGAGACCACCACGGCGTCCGCGCCGGCGGCCACCGCCAGCTCCGCGTCGCGCGGGTCCAGCACGCCCTTCACCACCAGCGGCAGGGCGGTACGGCCGCGCAGCCACTCCAGGTCGGCCCACGTCAGCGCGGGCGCGAAGACATCGCCGGTGTGGGCGGCGATGGCGGAGACCCCCGGGGTGGCGGTGTGCGCGAGGTCGTCCCGGCCGGCCGGGAGGTTGGCCGCCACGACGTGCGGCGGAATGGCGAACGCGTTGCGCACGTCGCGCCGCCGCGAGCCGAGGATCGGCACGTCCACGGTGACCGTGAGCGCGGTGCAGCCCGCCGCGTGCGCCCGGTCCAGCAGGTCAGCGACCAGGCCCCGGTCGCGCAGCCAGTAGAGCTGGAACCAGACCGTCGCGCCGGTCTCCGCGATCTGCTCGATCGGCACGCTGCCCAGGGTGCTCGCCACGTACGGCACGCCGGCCGCGCCGGCGGCGGCGGCCAGCGCCAGCTCCCCGTCGGGGTGCACCAGCCGCTGGTACGCCATCGGCGCCACGGCCACCGGCATGGCGTACGACGCGCCGAGCAGCCGCGCCTCGGTGCGCGGGGTGCGCACGCCGCGCAGCACCCGGGGCAGCACGGCCACCCGGTCCAGCGCGCGCCGGTTCGCGGCGAGCGTCGTCTCGGCGCCGCTGCCGCCGTCGACGTAGTCCCACACGTCGGGCGGCAGCACCGCCCGGGCCAGCCCCGCGAAGTCGGCCAGGCTGGCCGGCGACGGCTGCGCCACCGGCAGGTCCGACTTCGGCAGCACGCCCTCCACCATCACCGGTCTCCCTTCCCACCGGCGCCGCCCCCACTGGCGGTCGCCGCGCTGCCGGCCGATGCGCCGTCCGTCGCGCCGGCGGCGGTCGCCCCGCTGCCGGCCGGTCCGCTGCGCGCCTCGCCGCCTGCCGCCACGTCGGGCGCTCCGCCACCCACCGCGCCGCCACCCGCCGCGCCGCCACCCGCCGCGCCGAGCCGTGCGCGCAGGAACGCGGCGGCCTCGTCCTGGGCGCGCCGGCCGTCGTCGAACGCCGCCGGCATGGCGAAGAAGCCGTGGATCATGCCGGCGTACCGGGTGAGGGTGGTGGGCACCCCGGCGTCGCGCAGCCGGTGCGCGTACCGCTCCCCCTCGGCGCGCAGCGGGTCGTGCTCGGCGGTGATCACCAGCGCCGGCGGCAGGCCGGTCAGGTCCGCGGCGAGCAGCGGCGACGCCAGCGGGTGCCGCGCGTCGGTGGGGTCGGGAAGGTAGTGGCCCCGGTACCAGGCGACCGAGCGGCGGTTGAACAGCAGCGGGTCCTCGCCGTCGCCGTCGGGTTCGGCGCTCTGGTCGGTGTTCGGGTACACCAGCAACTGGGCGGCGAGGCGGGGCCCGCCCCGCTCGCGGGCCAGCAGGGTGACGGCGGCGGCGAGGTTGCCGCCGGCGCTGTCCCCGCCGACCGCCACGCGCCGCGGGTCGACGCCGAACTCCTCCGGGTGCGTGGCGAGCCACCGGGTGGCCGCGTGGCAGTCGTGCACGGCGGCGGGGAAGGGATGCTCCGGGGCCAGCCGGTAGCCGACGGTGACCACCTGGCAGGGCACCGCGTTGGCGAGGCGCCGGCAGATGCCGTCGGCCGTGTCGACGCTGCCCAGCGTCCATCCGCCGCCGAAGAAGTAGACCAGGGTGGGCAGCGGCCCCTCCCCCGCCGGTCGGTGGATCCGCACCGGCAGGTCGCCGGCCGGGCCGGGCACGATCGCGTCGCGTACCTCGTGCACCGGCTCGACCGCGCCGCCGCCGGCGCGGATCGCGGCGAGGTCGGCGGCGCGGGCCTCGGCCAGCGTCTGGGAGTACAGCGGCGGGGTGCCGGCCGCCTCGCGGGCGGCCCGGTACGCCGCCACCTGCGGATGGACGCTCACGCGAGACCTCCTCGGGGATGCACCGTCAGCTTGTCGACGCCGCGCAGGAAGAGGCTGCCGCTGTACGTCGGCGCCTCGGCGACGGCGAGCCCGGGGAAACGGGCCAGCAGCCGGGGCAGCGCGAGCCGGCCCTCCAGCCGGGACACGGCGGCGCCGAGGCAGAAGTGCGGGCCGGCGCCGAACGCCAGCGACGGCGGGCCGCTCCGGCGCGGGTCGAAACGGTCCGGGTCGGGAAAGCGGGCCGGGTCGCGGTTGGCGGCGGCGAGGATCAGCAGCACGTTGCGGTCCTGCCCGACCGGCGCCCCGCCGACCTCGGTGTCGTGGGGCGCGGCCCGGGCCAGGAAGTGCACGGGTGCCTCCAGCCGCAGGATCTCGTCGACGGCGCCCCGGGTCAGCGCGTCGTCGCCGGGCAGCGCGGCGGCCACCTCGGGGTGGGCCAGCAGCAGCGGCAGCCCGTTGGAGAACATGTAGACGGTGGTGACGAAGGCCGCGTTGAACAGCACGATCAGGTTGCTGACCAGCTCGTCGGCGGTCAGCTCCACGTCGCCGGAGTCGACCGCCTCCACCAGCGCGCTGATCAGATCTTCCCGGGGCCGGCGACGCCGGTTGGCGATCAGCTCCGCGTAGAAGGCCCGCAGCTCGGCGGCGGCGGTGTTGGCGGCGGCGAGGCGCTGCGGGGTCGTGCCCGCCACGTCCAGGAACTCGTCGATGCGCTCCACCCGCTGCCGGTAGAAGTCCAGCTCCCCGGCGGGGATGCCGATAAACTCCGCCATCACCAGGGCCGGCAGCGGGTACGCGAACTCCGCGACGAAGTCGAGGCCGTCGTCCCCGGCGTCGGCCATCCGGTCCAGCAGCCCGTCGACGACCCGGTGCACGGCCGGCTCCAGCGCGCCCAGCCGGCGCGGCGTGAAGGTCCTCGCGAACACCGCCCGCATCCGGGTGTGCTCCGGCGGGTTGACGAACATCATCGAGGTCTGGAGGGTGCGCAGCACCTCCTGCTCCCGCCAGCCCGGCGGGGCCTGCTTGTACCACCGCGGGTCGCGCAGCACCTGGCTGACCAGGTCGTAGCCGACGGCGACGGCGGCGACCGAGCGGTGTTCGGCGCGCGCCGGCACCGGGCTGACGGGCCCCAGGCGGTGCAGGGCGGCGTAGCAGGGGTACGGGTCCTGCCGGCCCTCGTCGCTGTAGAGACGGGTCAGCAGCTGGGTGACGTCCACAGTCCTCCGGTCCCCCCATCGACGGCGCCGCGGGCGGCGGGGGTCGCCCGCCGCCCGCGCCGGTGTCACAGGCCGAGCAGTCGCAGCGGTACGGCGTTCGCCAGCGCCTGGTTGCCGGCGTCGTTCGGGTGGATGTGGTCGCCCGAGTCGTACGCGGGCAGCAGCCGGCTCGGCTGCGCCGGATCGCGCAGCACCCGGTCGAAGTCGAGCAGCCCGTCGAACTCGTCGCTGCCGCGCAGCCACGTGTTCACCGCCTGCCGGGTGGCCTCCTTCTCGGGCGTCCACACCCCCGGGTTGCCGTGCCCCTCGTACGGGGTGAGCGTCGCCCCGAGGCTGCGCAGGCCGCGCGCCTTCACCTGCTGGTTGATCTGCCGCAGCGAGGCGATGATCTGCTCGGCGGAGTCGCCCGACATCCAGACGTCGTTGATGCCGACGTGGGTGATCACGGTCCGGGCGTCGGTCTGCGCGAAGACGTCCTCGTCGAGCCGGGCCAAGGCGTTGGGGCCGAGTTCGTGGTAGCCGGGGAAGCCGCCCGCCCCGGGCTCCGGGCCCTCGTGGTTGAGCCGGTTGCCGGCGAGGCTGAGGTTGAGCACGCCCGGGGTGCGTACGTCCGGGCGGGCGTCGATGAGCCGGTCGGCGAGCAGGTCGGGCCAGCGCTTGTTGGCGTTGACGGTGCTGCCGTTGCCGTCGGCGATGGAGTCGCCGAAGACCACCACCGAGCCGGGGCTGTGCCGGCGCTGCACGTCGATGCCCGACAGGAAGAACCAGCAGCAGTTCGGCCGGATCGTGAACCCGGCCCCGCCGGCGGCGGAGGTCAGGTCGGTGGCGCCGATGAAGTTGGTCTGCCGGGACTGGCCGTGGAAGGTCACCGGCCCGGTGGGGGTCGGGAAGTGCACCGTCAGCACCAGGTCCTGCTGGTCGCCGACGGGCAGCGCGACGGGATCGCTGACCAGCTCGGCGCCGCGGTTCATGGTGGCCGAGGTGGCGCCGCCGAAGGTCAGCGTCCGCAGGGTCGAGGTGTCGATGTCGGACAGGTCGTCGGGGGTCGCGGTGTTCGGCTTCGCGACGGTGGCGCGGCCGACCCGCACGGCCTGCTCGCCGTACGAGTTGCTCAGCCGGACCCGGAACCGCTCTCCGCCGACGGTGGTGTGCACGACCATCCGTACGCTCTGGTCGTTGAGGCCGTTGTTGGTCAGGCCGGTCGCGTTTCCCCTGGTGACCGCAGCGGCCCAGCTGCCCGCCCAGACCGTGCGCCGGTGGGACGCCCCGGTGTCCGACGGGCCGGCGCTGGCCACCATCGCCGGGGTGCCGGCGACGAGCAGGGCGGCGGCGGACGCGACGACATGCCATCTCTTCGGAGTCGACATTGAACCTCCATCGTTGGCAGCCCAGGGCCGTCCGCTGACGGCACCGCCTGGACGATGGTCCAGAAACCTAGCCGTCCCGTTTCACGACCGTCAATCAACCTGATCGACGCGATCAAATGTCCTCCGGGCCGGCCGGAGCGCCGTTCAGGCTCTGTCCGGTGACAGCCGGTGGTACCTACGCTCACGGACGGCGGCGGTGCGGTCGCCCGGCCGCCGCGCCGTCCCGGGGCTGCCCGGCGCACGGCCACACTTCTGCGGCGAGAGGGCTGTCGGATGACCGACCGACCGGAGCGACGGGCCGGCTACGTGCACCGGGCGCTGGAGCTGTTCGCGGGCTTCGGCGACCGGGAGGCGCTGGTCGGAAACGGACACCGGCTCAGCTACGCCGAGGCCGCCGCGCAGGTGCGCGGGCTGGCCGCGACCGTGCTCGGGCACGGCGTACGGCCGGGGCAGGCGGTGCTGCTCGCGCTCGGCAACCCGGTGGAGGGGCCACTGGTGCAGCTCGCCCTGCACCTGCTGGGCTGCCGGACGATGTGGGTCGCCCCGGTCACCTCCCGCCGGGAGGTCGACGAGTTCGTCCGGCTGGCCCGTCCCGACGCGTTCGTCTACGACGCCCGGGACCCGACCGGCCTCGGCCCGGAGCTGGCCGCCGGGCTGTCCGGCGTACCCGTGCTCTGCCTCGGCCCGGGTGGAGCGGGCCCGGACCTCCTCGCCGCGGTCGCGCGCGCCGGGGCGGTCGAGCTGCCGGCCGAGGTGCCGCCGCCGGAGTCCTTCCTGCAGACCAGCGGCACCACCGGCACTCCGAAGCTGGTGCACCACCGGGAGAGTTTCTACGCGCAGATCCTCGCCCTGGCCGCCGACTTCCGCGCCGCCGGCCATCCGCCGCTGCGACACCTGTCGCACTCGCCGATGTGGCTGGCCAGCGGCCAGATCACCACGCTGTTCAACCTCTTCACCGGCGGGGTGCTGTTCCCCCGCGACGGCTGGGACCCGGCGCGGTTCATCGCCACCCTCGACCGGGAGCGGATCAACTCGACCTTCGTCACGCCGCCGATGCTCTACGAGGTGCTCGACCATCCGGCGCTGGAGGGCGCGGACTTCTCCGCCATGTTCATGTTCAACGTGGGCGCCGGGCCCGCCGCGCCCGCCCGCCTGCGCCAGGCCATCGCCCGCTTCGGGCCGGTGCTGCGCATCGTGTACGGCCTCAGCGAGGCCGTCGTGGTCAGCGCCCTGCCGGGGCTGACCGACGACCCGGCGCACCCGCAGCGGCTGCGCTCCTGCGGGCGACCCTACGGCGACGTACGCGTCGAGGTCCGCGCCGAGGACGGCACGGTGCTGCCGCCCGGCGCCGACGGCGAGGTGTGGGTGCACACCGACCTGCGCTTCGCCGGCTACCACGGCCAACCCGAGCTGACCGCCGAGACGCTCGTCGACGGTTGGGTCCGCACCCGCGACGTCGGGCACCTCGACGCCGACGGCTACCTCTACCTCGTCGACCGGTTGCAGGACCGGATCCTCACCCGGCGGCGCAGCTGGCCGATCCACTGCCGCCCGATCGAGGACGTCCTGGCCGGGCACCCGCAGGTGCGGGCGGCGGCGGTGATCGGCGTGCCGGACGAGGCGGCGGGCGAACTGCCGTACGCCTACGTGGTGCCGGCGCCCGGCGCGACGGTGACCGCCGGGGAGCTGATCGACCTGGTGACCGCCGAGCTCAGCGACACCTGGGCGCCGGGCGGGGTGGAGTTCGTCGACCGCCTGCCGCTCAACCGCTCGGCCAAGGTGGACAAGCGCGCGCTACGGGCCCGCCACGCCGCGGACCACCCGTCGTCGGTCGAGCACCCGGAGGCGTCGATCGGCAGCCTGGCGTGACCCCCCGGCGGGAACTGACCGTCCTGGTCGCCGCCGACCTGATCTCCAACCTGGGCAGCCGGATCTCGGTGGTGGCCATCCCCTGGCTGGTGCTGGAGACCACCGGCAGCCCGGCGAAGATGGGCGCGGTGGCCGCTGCCGAGACGCTGCCCTACCTGCTCTCCAGCGCCCTGGGCACGCCCTGGGCGGACCGGATCGGGCTGCGCCGCAGCTCCATCCTGGCCGACGCGGGCAGCGCCGCGCTGATGGCGGCGGTGGCCCTCACCCCATGGCTCGGGTTCGGCGCGCTGCTCGCCCTGGTCGCCCTGGTGGGCGCGCTGCGGGGCGTCGGCGACCGGGTCAAGCACGTGATGTTCCGCCCGGCCGCCGAGGCCGCCGGGGTCCGGCTGATCCGGCTGACCTCCGTCTACGACGGGTTGGGCCGGCTGGTCACCCTGCTCGGAGCGGGGCTGGGCGGGCTGCTCGTCTGGTGGTTCGGGGTGACGCAGGCGCTCCTCATCGACGCCGCCAGCTTCGCCGCCTGCGCCCTGCTGGTCGGCCTGCTGGTCCGGCCGCCGGCCGAGGCGTCGGAACCGGCGGCGCCGGAGCGATACCTGCGCGCGCTCGCGGGCGGGTTCCGCCACCTGGGCCGCGACCGGATGCTGCTGACCATGCTGCTGGTGATCTCGGCGCTGAACATGGTGGTCAACGCGAGCGTCGCCGTCTACATCCCGCTCTGGGTGGCCGACGTGCTGCGCGGTCCCGCCGGGCTGGGCCTGGTGCTCGGGGCGTTCTCGGCCGGCGCGCTGCTGGGCAACCTGCTGTTCACGGCGTACGGGCCCCGGCTGCCCCGGTACCTGACCTTCGTGGTCGGCGCGGCGCTCGGCGGCACCCCGCGGCTGCTGGTCCTGGCGCTGAGCGAGGAACTGGCGGTGGTGCTGGCGGTGACGTTCGCCTCCGGCATCGGCATCGCGGCGGTCAACCCGCTGCTCGGGGTGGCGATCTACGAGCGGGTGCCGGCCGCCCTGCAGACCCGGGTGATCGGGCTGGCCGGGTCGCTGGCGTTCGCGGGCCTGCCGCTGGGCGCGCTGCTGGGCGGCTGGTCGGCCACCGCGCTCGGCCTCGTCCCCGCCCTGCTGGTCATGGCGGCGTTCTGCCTCGTCGTCACCCTGCTGCCGCTCCTGCCCGGCCTGCGTCCACGGTCCACCGCCGCGCCGGCCGAGCGGGCGCCGGGTGTCGTGGGTCGGGCGTAGGGTCGGGACATGGCCACGTGGGAGGACGTACGCCGGATCGCGCTGGGTCTGCCGGAGACGGGCGAGCACCCGTCCTACCAGGGGGCGCCGGCATGGAAGGTCCGCGACAAGGCGTTCGTCTGGGAGCGACCGCTGCGCCGCGCCGACCTCGACGCCTTGGGGGCGGCGGCGCCCGACGGTCCGGTCCTCGGCGTACGGGTGCCGGACCTGGGGGCGAAGGAGGCGCTGCTCGCCGACGACCCGGCCGTCTACTTCACCACCCCGCACTTCGACGGCTACCCGGCGGTCCTCGTCCGGCTCGACCGGATCGACCCCGACGAGCTGGCCGAGCTGATCGTCGAGGCGTGGCAGGACCGGGCGCCGAAGCGGCTCGCGGCGGCCCACCGGGCGGAGCGGCAGGCTTAGGCCGCGCCCCCGCCCGCGGGGCCGCCCGTGCCGCGCGTACACCGATCTGGCCCCGCTCCACGCGCTGCTGTAGAAATACAGGCACTTGGATGCCAGGCTTCGTCGCGGGGTCCTCAATGGACGGCGGGGTGGCCTCGTCAGGAGCGAGGAGACCGCGGGTTATGGCGACGACCGAGCCTCGGCCCTGCTGCGGCGACCTTCGCGGGTCGCCGGCGGTAGGGCGCAGGGAACTGCTGCGAGGTACGGCGGCGGTGGTGACGGGTGTGACACTCGGTGGCCTGGCCCGGCCGGCGACCGCGCTGGCGGCACCACCGGTGATCTACAACCCGTTCGGCGGCTACCGGGTCACGGACGGGTGGGCGGAGCACCTCGCCCGCGGTTCCCTCGGGGGGATCGACTACGGGATGCCGGTCGGCACGCCCCTGCCGGCGTGCGGCGCCGGAACGGTCCGGAACACCCCGTACAACGGCACGGGCGGCCACACCGTCACCATCCACCACTCCGACGGGTACCGCAGCCAGTACCTGCACCTGTCGGAGTTCCTGCTGGCCGACGGCGCCACCGTGCCACCGGGCGCCGTCGTCGGCCGGTCGGGCGGCGCAGCCGGTGCCCCCGGTTCCGGTTCCTCGACCGGGCCGCACCTGCACTGGCACATGATCGACCCCGCCGGCAACAGGATCAATCCGCTGGTCTACATCGCGCAGCATCCGCCGGCACCGGTCTCGACCGGGCCCCGCACCCCCGGGCTGGCCCGGTTCGGGGGTAATACCTGGACGTTCTACACGACGGACATCGCCAACGGCACCGGCGTCACCTACCGCCAGATCAACTGGCCCGGAACGATGGCCTCGGACCGCCCGCTGGTCGGCGACTGGACCGGATCCGGCCGAGCAACACCAGGACTCGCCCGATACGGGGGTGGCACCTGGACCTTCTACACCACAGACGTCGCCAACGGCACCGGCATCACCTACCGACAGATCAACTGGCCCGGAACCCTCCCCACCGACACACCCCTCGTCGGCGACTGGACCGGAACCGGCCGAGCAACACCAGGACTCGCCCGATACGGGGGTGGCACCTGGACCTTCTACACCACAGACGTCGCCAACGGCAC
>NZ_JBNCKV010000007.1:0-218336 GCF_049841695.1 Micromonospora sp. DT178 | reverse complement strand
ACCTACCGACAGATCAACTGGCCCGGAACCCTCCCCACCGACACACCCCTCGTCGGCGACTGGACCGGAACCGGCCGCGCAACACCAGGACTCGCCCGATACGGCAGCGGCACCTGGACCTTCTACACCACAGACGTCGCCAACGGCACCGGCATCACCTACCGACAGATCAACTGGCCCGGAACGATGGCCTCAGACCGCCCGCTGGTCGGCGACTGGAAGTGACCGGAACGCCGTCGGCGGCGCAGCCCTACCCGCGGACAGTGGTCGGCCGATCCCGACGGCAGCGAGTCCCGTGTGCTGACGCCCCGGTGGCACGGTCGGGGTCCGGCAGGCGGTCGCCCCGCTCGGGGGACGCCGTCGAGGTCCGCTCGGCCTTTCGCCACGTCAGGTGGCGGTGGGCTGCGCCGACCACGGAGGCCAGGCAGATCGCGGCGGCTGTGCCGAGCGTCAGGCGTTCGCCGAGGTGGACGAAGGCGGAGCCGAGCGGGATCGCCAGCGCGACAGGGCCGAACATCGCGGTATTGGCGGTGCCGGACACCCGGCCGAGCATCGCTGGCGGCGTATGCGTCTGCACCGCGGTCACCGCGGCGACGAGGGCCCAGGGCAGGCCGATGCCGGCGACGACTGAGGCGGCGACCGTGCCGGGCCACCAGGGCAGGCAGCGCACCAGGCAACTCACGGCGAAGAGCGTCGTGCCGGCGACGCCCACGGTGACCGGGCTCCACCTCGCGATGAGCCGGCCGACGACGAGGCCGCCGACGACGGACCCGGCCCCCTGGGCGCTGAGCAGCACGCCGAGGAACGTCGTCGGTAGGCCCAACTCCGTGGTGACGATCGCGTAGTTGGCAGCGGTGGTGAAGCCGGACATGGCAATCGACACTGCGGCGAGCACGACGGTGACGCGCAGCGCCCTTTGTGCGAGCAGGACGGCGAGCCCCGCGCGCACGCCGCGAGGCCGATCGGCCGGCCGGACGGGTGGCATCCGCTTCAGTCGTACGGCCGCGTACAGGACGGTGACCAGGACCGGCATCGCCGCGCTGAGCAGGACGACAGCGTGGCCCCCGCGCCACGCGTAGAGGCCTGCGCCGACCAGGGGCGCCACGAGCTTCATGCCCTCCTGGGCGCTCGAACGCCAGCCGTTGACGTCGCCGAGTTCCGTGGGCGACAGCGCGGAGGGCAGCAGCGCCGTCTCGCCCGCGTCGATCAGCACATAGCTGAGGCCGTACGCGCAGGACACCAGGAAGATGAGCCACGTCTGGCCCGGTCCCCGCACCATGAGGAGACTGAGCAGAACGGTGGACAAGGCGAGGTTGACGGCCATGACCAGCGGTCGCCTCGGCGCCCGGTCGAGCAGGCCTCCCAGCCAGGGGCCGCCGAGAACCGGGGCGTACACGCAGAGCCCCGCGAGGGCCGCGAGGCTGGCGGAATCTGTGAGGTCCAGGATCCAGATCCCGGCGACCAGTGACATGGCGCTGCTGCCGAAGCCCGACAGCAGCGAGATCGCTATGAACAGCGCGGCGTTGCGGCGCACGGGGCCTCCAAGGTTGAGCCGTGGCGACTCAAATCCTCAACCTTGAGCGGAGCGCAGGCAATACTGCCGGGACTTGTCAATGGGTCGTTGACAGAAGGTCGTCCAAGCTCGTCGCGACAGCCCGGACCGGCGCCGGCAATCGTCCGCCTCCCGCTTCGGTCAGATCGACCGCGAGGAGCGAGGCCAGCGCGTACAGCGAGCCCGGATCGGCGTCGAGGGCCACCTCCGCGGTCTTCCTCATGAGAGCCGCCCGTCGGAACCGCGCGTCCCACCGTCGGTCCGCGTCAATCCACCGCTGAAGGGCGAAGACCGCACTGCGTATCGCCGCGATCCGGGTCGAGTACCCGAGATCCCGTTCCTGCCGCCGCGACCGCCGCGCGGTCGCCAGGCGCTGCCGGCGCTGCTCCGCGGCCTGCCGGCTGCCCAGGCCGAGCGCGGCGGCGATCTGAGCCCACGTCGCACCCTGGTGACGCGCGCGGTCGATCAGCTCCAGCTCCCGCTCGTCCAGTCGTGCGCGGTCGGCCGCGACAGTGGACAGCTGGCTCAGCTCGGGCGTCACGCGTCAACGCTACATTGACAAACGGACGGCGCGTCACGTGACAGCCGATCCGATCACCGGAATCCGACCGACCGCACCGTCCAACCGCTCCGGCAGGCCCTTCTCCGGTCCCCGGACGTCGGCTAGCGTGCCGGCATGCCATCGACGTTGAGCGAATCGACAGATCCGTGGTGCCTGCGCGACGGGGAGAGCGCGGCGCTGCTGCGCGACCACCCGTGGCGGCGCTTCGCGGTGCTGGGCGACAGCGTGGCCGAGGGGCTCTGCGAGGCCACCGACGGCTATCCCGACGTGCAGTGGGCCGACCGGATCGCCGCCGAGCTGCGGGCCGTCCGGCCGGAGCTGGCGTACCTCAATCTGGGCCTGCGAGGGCTGCGGGCGCACGAGGTGCGCGCCGCCCAGCTCGCCCCGGCGCTGGCGTTCCGCCCCGACCTGGCGCTGGTGGTCTGCGGCGGCAACGACGCCTTCGGGCGGGGGTACGACGCGGACGCCGTCGACGCGGAGCTGACCGCGATGATCGGGGCGCTCCAGGCCGCCCGGGCGGACGTGATCACCGTCGGCATGTTCGACGTCTCGCTCAGCCCGGCCGTGCCCGAGCGGCACCGGGCCGGCCTCGGCGAGCGGATGCGGCGGCTCTCGGCGCACACCGGGGCCCTCGCGGAGCGGCTCGGCACCCTGCACGTGCGGCTCACCGACCATCCGCTCGCCGCCGACGCGTCGATGTACAGCAGCGACGGCCGACACGGCAGCGCCCGCAGCGACGCCATCGCCGCCGCCGAGACAGTCCGCCGCCTCGGCGCCCACCTCGCGCCCTGACACCGCATCGACCAGCCGGTGACGCGGCTCAGCGGTGCTGGACCCACACGTTCGGTTCGGTGTAGGTGCCCCGGTCGAGATCGCGGTCGACGCGCAACAGGCTGAGGCCGTCGGGGATGACGTAGTCGCCGCTGTCGGGGAAGACCATGCCGGTCCACTGCTGCCACTCGGCGACGGTGCCGGTCATCGTCTGCGACCGGGGCGCCATGGCGATCAGCCGGGCTCCGAGCCGCCAGTGGGTGCGCAGCCAGGGATCGAGCGGGGAGCCGTCCTCCCGGGTCCAGGCGGCGAACCGTTCGATCGGGGTCAGCGGGTAGCTCGCCTTGAGCGTGGGCCGCACCGGGGCGATGACACGCGACCAGCCACGCTGTTCGGCCACCGACCGCAGCGCCGTGAGCAGGTCGCCGGCCAGGCCCTTGCCACGCAGGTCGGCGCGTACCTGGGCGGCCATCACCACGAGGGTGTCGGGGGTCTCGTCGCGGTCGTGGCCGACGACCGCGCGGCGCAGGGAATCGGTGTAGCCCTCGGGCAGGTGCGCCGGGTCGCCGTCCCAGCGGATCGGCACCGCCCAGCCCGCGGCGACGAGGTCGCCGTCGCCGTCGAGCAGCACGAGCTCCAGGTCGGCGAACACCTCCCGCACCCGGCCGATGTACCGGTCGACCTGCCGGTCGGCCGTGATGAACGCCGGCCAGCCACCGGCGAACAACCGGTCCATCTGGTCACCCGGCCGTGGCCGCGCCCGCAGCGGCTCCACGACGGTACGCACGGACGCCTTTCTACCAAGACAGTCGCCGGCCGCACCACGACAATAAGTCGGCGCGGCGACGGCATCGTCCTGGACGCGATGCGGGTCGGTGACCTGCCACGGGCGGGCCGCGCGCCGACCGGGACCGTCCGACGACGCCGTCCCCCGATGCGTCGGCGTCGTCGGTGGCCTTCCAGGCCCGTGCCGCTCCCGTCGCGGCACCCCCGGCGGCGGATCACTCCCAGCGGAAGTAGCGGGCCGCGATCCCGCCCAGCACCACGGTGAACGCCACCATCACGGCCAGGTGCAGCACCGTGGGCCACGAGCCCGCCCAGGCGTCCTGCACGGCCAGGGACGCGGCGCCCAGCGGGGTGAAGTCGGCGATCTTCCGCACCAGGTCGGGCATCTGCGGCCCCGGCGTCCACACCCCGGCGAAGAACATCATCGGGAAGTAGATCAGCTGACCGACCCCCGAAGAGGCCCGGGCGCTCGGCGTGACCGCCGCCACGAGCAGCGCGACGGCGCACATCGCGCTCGCCCCGAGCGTGAACGCCAGCACGAGGCCGACCGCGTTGCCGGGCGGCGGGACGTCGAAGACGGTCGCCGCCACCAGCCAGGCCAGGCCGCAGGCGAGCAGCAGTGCGCCGACGTTCACGGCCACCTGCGCGACGAGCAACGCCGTCGGCGAGACCGGGGTGGTCGCCAGCCGGCGCAGGACGCCCCGCTCGCGGTAGCTGGCCACCACGGCCACCAGCGTCACCATCGTCACCGTCGCGATGGCCAGCGTCATGGTGATGGGCAGGTAGACCTCCAGGGGAAGGCGGCCGTCCAGCTCGTCCGCCGGCTCCCGGATCCCCGGCATGGCCAGGCCGAGCACCAGGATCAGCAGGGCCGGGAACGCGATGGCGAAGAACGTGCCGACCGGATCCCGGAGAAACAGCTTCGCCTCGACGCGGATGATCTTGGGAAGGGCGGTCATCAGAGGCTCCCGGCAGAGGTGAGGGCGAGGATCGCGTCCTCGAGGGTGGGTCGTTCGACGCCGGGCACCTGGGCACCGGCGATCAGGTTGCGGGGCGTGTCGACGGCGACGACCCGGCCGGCCACGACGACCGCCAACCGGTCGCACAGCCGCTCCGCCTCGTCCATGAAGTGGGTCACCAGCACGACCGTGACGCCACGGTCCCGGACCTGCCGGACCAGCTCCCACGTGTCCCGCCGCGCCTGCGGGTCCAGCCCCGTGGTCAGCTCGTCCAGGATCGCCACCGACGGGTTGCCGACCAGCGCGAGTGCGATCGACAGCCGCTGCTTCTGACCGCCGGAGAGCTTCGCGAACACCGTGTTCCGTTTGGCGGCCAGGCCCAGCTCGTCCATCAGCGCCCGCCAGTCGGCCGGCTGCGGATAGAACGAGCTGTACAGTTCGAGCGCCTCCCACACCTTGATCCGATCCGGCAGTTGGCTCTCCTGGAGTTGGATGCCCAGCTTCCGACGCACCGCCGCGCGGTCCCGGCGCGGGTCCAGCCCCAGCACCCGTACCGATCCGGAGTCCGGGGCCCGGAGCCCCTCGATGCACTCCACGGTGGTGGTCTTGCCGGCGCCGTTCGGGCCGACGAGCCCGAAGATCTCGCCCTCGTCCACGCTCAACGACACGTCGGCGACGGCGATCTGGTCGCCGTACTGCTTGCGTAGGTTCGTCACCTCGATGACTGGCATGCCGACGACGCTAGAAACCCCGCAGGCCCGGGAGAATGGGCTCAACTGCCTGGTAGAGGTGTATCCAGCCCCACCCCCGGTCGGTACCCTTCCCCAGTGCGGCGGCGGTCGGTGCGACGAAGACTCGACCCATGACCCGCTTCGCGCTCGCCGTGCCACGCTGCGCCGCCCTGGCCGTGCTGGGCGTGGCCGGGTTCGCCTACGGACACCTCCTCGTGCTCGGCGCCATTCTGGTGGTCACCTACCCGCTCGCCATCTCCGGCCAGTTCCGGCTGACCGCGCTGGCGCGCCGGCTCGCCCGCGCCTGGGCCGGGGTCGACCTCCCCGACCCCGTCCGGTCGCCGCCACGCGCACCGCACCGGCGCGAGGACGGCTGGTACGCCCACGAGGGCACGTTGTTCAGGTCGCCACGGCTGCCGGCGTTCCTGCTCAAGCTGGACCAGCACGCGAAGGACCCGACGCTCAGCCGGGAATGGCTGTGGCTGATCCTCACCCCGGTCACCGGCGGGCTCCCGCTCCTGGTGCCGCCCGCGTTGATCGCGGCCGGCGTGTTCCTGCTCGCCTCTCCTCCCTGGGAACCCGCGTGGTCGGTGCCGGTGGCTGTCGGGGCCGGCGCGGCCGCGTTCCTGCTCGCGCCGGGTGCGCTGCGGGCGTACGGGCTGTGGGCCAGCCTGCTGCTGGGGCCTGGGGAGCCGCCGCGAACGGCGGTCGGCCGGTGGGTCACCCGGACGTCGGCCGCGACCTGGCGGGGGGCCGGCCTGGCCGGGCTGTCCCTCGCCGCGTTCGGCGGTCTGCTGCTCAACCTGCTCGCCGCAGCCGTGTCGTGGGGCGGGCTGCTGCCGTACACCCTGCCGGTCACGCGGTCACTGGTGCAGCTCTACCGGCGCCACGTCGGCCGGTGGACGGGCACCGACCTGCCCGCACCGTACCGGCCGTACCCGCCGTCGCCCAGCCCCGGCGAGGACGGCAACTACCGGGTCGGGCGGGTCCTGTACACCGACCTCCCGGCGGCCATCCAAGGTCAGCGGCCGGGGTGGTTGTTCGGCGACCCGGCCACCTGGCGGGACCAGCTGTGGTCACTGGGCTCGGTCGTCCTGGCCCCGCTCTCGTTCGTCCCGGCGGTCCTGGTCGCCGTCGGGTTCTACGGCCTGTTCGGTCAGCCCCTGACGTGGGTGGGCTGGGCGGTGCCGATCGGCCTGCTCACCGGCTACTGGGCCACCCCGTTCTACCTGTGGTTCGGCATCGAGCACGTCGGCCTCGTCGCGCCGTGGTTTCCGGACTGGGCGAGCATGCCCGGCGGGCTGGTCATGGCGCTGCTCGGGCTCGGTTTGGCCAGCCCACTGATGAGGCTGCGGCTGTCGTGGGACGGGCTCCTGCTCACCCCCACGGCGGCCACCGTGCTCGCCTCGCGGGTCGCACACCTCGCCACCACCCGGGCCGACGCCGTCGACGTGCAGGCGGCCGAACTGCGCCGCATCGAACGCGACCTGCACGACGGCGCCCAGGCCCGGCTCATCGCCGTCGGGCTCGGCCTGGCCGCCGTCGCACGGCTCATGGAGACCGACCCGGTGCGCGCGCGGCGGCAGCTGGAACAGGCGCAGGAGACGTCCGCCGCCGCGCTGGCCGAGCTGCGCGACCTGGTACGCGGCATCCACCCGCCGGTGCTCGCCGAACGCGGACTCGGCGACGCGATCCGGGCGATCGCGCTCGACACCCCGCTGCCGGTGGACGTGGACGTCGACCTGCCCGGCCGGTTCGACGCGCCGGTCGAGTCCGCCGCCTACTTCGTCACCTGCGAGGCTCTCACCAACGCGGCCCGCTGCGCGCCCCACATCTCGGTCTCGCTGTCCCACCGCGACGGGATGCTCCGGATGGTGGTGACCGACGATGGCCCCGGCGGGGCCGACCCGGCCAGGGGAACCGGACTGCGCGGCGTCCAACGGCGGCTCGCTACATTCGACGGGACCCTGACCCTGCACAGTCCGCCCGGCGGACCCACCGTCGTCACCATGGAGATCCCGTGCGCGTCGTCCTCGCCGAGGACCTCCACATCCTGAGGGATGGGCTGGTTCTGCTCCTCGAAAGCCACGGCTTCACCCTCGCCGCGGCCGTCGGCGACGGGCCGGCACTGCGCGCCGCCCTGGCCCGGCACCGACCCGACGTGGCCATCGTCGACGTACGGCTGCCGCCGACCTTCACCGACGAGGGCCTCCAGGCGGCACTGGCCGCCCGGCGTGACATCCCCGGCCTGCCGGTGCTGGTGCTGTCCCAGCACGTCGAGCAGCTCTACGCCCGGGAACTACTGGCCGACGGGGCCGGTGCCGTCGGCTACCTGCTCAAGGACCGGGTCCTGAACGCCGACCAGTTCATCGACGCCGTACGCCGGGTCGCGTCGGGCGGCACCGCGATGGATCCCGAGGTGATCGCCAAGCTGCTGACGGCAGGCGGCACGGCCTCGCCCCTGGCTCGCCTCACGCCGCGCGAACGCGACGTCCTCGAACTCATGGCCCAGGGGCGTTCCAACGCCGCCATCTCGCAGCGGCTGTTCCTCAGCGAGAGTGCCGTGGGCAAACACACCGCGAGCATCTTCGACAAGCTGCGTCTCCCCCCGTCCTCCGACGACAACCGCCGCGTCCTCGCCGTCCTCGCGTACCTCAACGAGACCTGACCGCCGCTCTCCCGGGCCGGAGACGGATGGCCCGGCATGAGAGGCGTCGATAGAGCGCGTTCCGTGACGACGCCGCTACCCCAACCCTCCTGCGTTGCCGAGGGGGAGAAGGCAGGTGCCGCGGCCTGACTGGGCGCGGCGACACCCGCGATCCCAAGCGTGGTACCCATACCCTCGCCCGTTCCGAACAGTTCCGAACGGCTGTAACAACCCGGGCTCGCATGGCACCCGGACGCCCGGCACATGCTCTGCCGCGCAGATCGCGGGCACGAAAGAATGGCATGTGGGGCGCGCATCGACCGTGGCCCGCGAACTCGTCTCGGCCATGCACGAACTCGACATCGGCGCGTGGCTCGAACAGGACGGCTCAGGTGAGCTGGTCCAGCGTCCGGGTGATGTTGTGCTCGACGATGCCGAGCATGCCGGCCCGGTCGGGGAAGTCGCCGTCGAGCAGGCGCAGCGGGCCCGCCACCAGCGACAGGTAGGTCGCGAGCCGGTAGAGGAGCAGCCGCTCCTCGTCGAGACCGGGCACGGCCAGCACCGGATAGTCGTCGCCGAAGCGCAGCTCGAGGAACGCGTGCTCCCACTCCACGTCGAGGAACATGGTGCCCTCGATGTCGACGAGCACCGGGTGGTCCCTGTCGTCGACGAGCACGTGGTCCGGCCCGAGTTCACCGTGGATCAGACCGTGGCGGGAGCGGGGCGCCACGGCGGCGTACCGCTCGGCCAAGGCGTCGGTGAGCCGGTCCCGCACGGCCGAGATCCGCTCGACCCGGGCGGCGGCCTCGGTCAGGTCGCGCAGCGCCCGGTCGAGGACGAGCCGCTGCACCGGCCGGCCCGCTGCCGGCCCGGCGGATCCCGGGCGGCCGTACCGGTCGCGATGCCGGGCGTGCATGCCCCGGACGGCGTCGCCGAGCCGGGCCAGCACCGTCCCGGCGCGGCGCGGGTCGCGCTGGCGCAGGTCCTGCAGGGTGCCGCCCCGGACGTCCTCCACCACGGCCACCTCGCCCGGCAGCAGGGTCGCGGTGGGGTGCAGCAGCAGCCGGGGCACCCGCACCCCGGCGGCGGTGAACTCCCGGTGCGCCGCGGCGAACAGGCCGGCCCCGGTGGCGTGCCCGAACGGGTCGTCGGGTGCCGGGGCCGCCGACGCCGGCCAGTAGTCCTCCCCCGGGTGCCACACGTAGGCGATGCCGGTGGACCCGTCGTCGAGGATCAGCCGGTAGACGCCCTTCTTCGTGCCGCCGGTCAGCCGGTGCACCGAGACCAGCGCCCGCCCCCGCCCGAACGCCGCCCGCGCCACGGGCCGCAACTCGTCGACCGTCGCCCTCACCCGCGCTGCATCCATCCGGCGATCCTGCCCCGGAGGATCAGGCGGCGGGCGTCCCACCCCCGCCGTGCACCGCGACCACGCGGCGGCGCCGGGCGAGGAGCAACACGATTCCGCCACCCGCCACCAGGGCGAGGCCGGTCCCCGCGATCAGCCCGGCCCGCGGCCCGGTGATCGGCAGGTCGCCACCGCCGCCGCCACCACCGTCGCCGTCGTCGTCGCCGGTACCGGCGCTCGCCGCGACCAGGACCGCGAACCCGTCCCGGTTGTCGCTGTCGTCCACCTCGGCCGCCGGCACGGCGACGGCGTTCGCCGGCAGTTCGGTGCGCGGCGGGCCCGAGCGGGCATCCGTCTGCGCCGCCAGGCCCTCGACCTGCACCGTCCCGCCGGCCAACGTGGCGGGCGCCTTGGTGGCGGCCGCCACCGTCACCAGATCGTGCAACTCGACGGCGGAGTGGCTGTCGTCGGTCGGGTCGGTGTCCTGGCTGGCCGGTACCAGCGTGAGCGTGTCGTAGGTGCAGACCGCCGACCGCCGGTCGTCGGCGACCGCGCACTCCTTCGGCGGTCGGGTGAACGTCACCGCCTCGGGCAGGCGCAGCGTGACCTTGATGCCACCGACCGCCTTCCGGCCCTGGTTGACGATCCGGTACCGCACCGCGCCCGTCTCACCCGGCTGCAACGTCCCGGTGGGTTCGGGCCTGCCGCCCGCACCGACCCGCACCGACTGCTTCACGTCCGGCGCCACCACCGACAGATCGGCCTCGGCGTCGTCGACCAGCCTGAGCGTGTACCACTCGCGGGCAGCGGTCTTCATCGCCTCGTCGCCCCAGGCCATGCCGGCCTCGACGGAGAACTTGCCTTCGTAGGGCTGGTTTCCCTGGACGTGGACGTCGATGGGAAGGTCCACCGTCTCGCCGGCTGCCGGCAGCAACTCCGGAAGCGCGCTCGACTCGATCCGGCAGTACCAACCCCAGGCGTCACCGTCGCACTCGCCGGAGCCACCGCCCTCCGGCCACATCAGGGAGATCGTGTCCGGCCAGTCCGGCTCGCCGGGCCGGACGTAGAAGATCACCTCTTCCGGCGTCCGGTCGGTCAGGTTGGTGAGCTTGAGGTGGATCCGCTTCTTCCGTACCCCCAGCGGAATCGTCGTGCCGGTCACGTCGAACGTGAACCTCGGTTCCGCACCCGCCGCCGGAGCGGGACCGGCGGGGACGGCCAGCCCGGCGAGGACGAGCAGGGCCAGCGCCCCCGTTCGCGACAGCCATCGAAGACCAAGTCCCATGGCGGGCTCCTTCAGCAGAGCGGCGATCGTCGTCGACGACCCCATCCAATCCGGTCACATCGACTCTTGCAAACGTCCTCGCGGTGGGTCGTGCGGAACTCCTCCACCTGATCACCGGCGGGGCGGCCCCGCGTGGCGTCAGTCGACCACCAGGAGGCCGGAGAGGAGGACGCCGCGGGCCAGGTTGAGCACGCCGTCGCAGCCCGGGAAGCCCGTACGGATGCAGGCGCCGGCGGGCCGGCGGCCGAACAGGTACGGGGCGATGCTGTACGGCACCTCGGCGGCGACCGTCTCGCCGGTCTCGATGTGCACGAAGTCCAGCGGCACGTCGTCGGCCTTCACGTACTCCTGGAGGATGAAGCCGCCCCGCCCGACGGCGCGGATCAGCCCGTCCCGCCACGCGTCGGCGTCGGTCTCCCGGCCGATCAGCACGTCCACCCCGGCGGAGCCGTCGGCCGGCTTCGCCACCAGGCCGGCCCGGTCGGCCACCGCCCGGTCGAGCAGTCGCGCCGTCAGCGACCAGGTACGCGGCACGTACCGGTGCACCAGGTCCCGGTCGGCGGCCGGCAGCGTGTCGGCGTCCTCCCACAGCCAGGCGAAGGCGCGCTTGTTGGCGACCAGCCACGCCGCCGCCGACACCCACATCGGCACCGTGCCCGCCGCCAGCGCCGTCTCCAGGGCGTCGACCCCGGCGCTCGGGGTGACCCGGTTGGGCACGAAGAGCCGGAACACCCCGTCGACCGGCGCCCCGCCGGCGACCAGCCGCTTCCGGTCGTCGAGCGTGACCTGGGAGACCGGCGCGATGACCAGGTCCATGCCGCACGCGGCGGCCCGCTCGACCACCGGCGACAGCAGCCGGATGAACCGCTGCGGGTCGTCGAGCCCGGGGTACTCGGCGTCGAAGTCGACAAGCATGGCGACGCGGGCACCTTCGGGCAGGCCGAGGCCGGCGCGGATCGCGGCGAAGCGCCGGTCCACCGCCGAGGGCGCCGCCGCCAGCCGGACCCGGTCGGTGAGGCCGGTCCGCCGGTAGACGTCGACGAAGCGGCGCACGGTGGTGTCGGCGTCGAACGCCCCGCCGAGGCTGCTGTCGATGTTGTACTCGACGAACCGGGGCACCCCGTCGCTGAGCAGCACGTCCGGGCGGAAGGCGTCCAGCAGCGCCCCGGTCAGCGGCTCGTCGTCGTCGAGCAGCCGGGTCTCGCCGTCGGCGACGTCCAGCAGCCGGCGCAGCTCGCCCGCCGTGCCGGCCCGCCGCCGGCAGGCCTCGAAGAGGAGCTGCGCGAGGCGGTCGGAGACGGCGTTGAGCACGCCGAGCGACGTCTCGTCCATCACCGGCGGCCGGGCCAGGCGCCACTGCTCGTTGTACGTGGCGCGGCCGTCGAAGACCTCGCGCCAGGACCCGGCCCCGGCGGCCACCATCTCGGCGCGCACCGGCGCGGGCAGGTCGAGCCACGCCCGCGCGGCGGGGGGCCAGCGGTAGTCGACGTCGTCCATTCATCCCTCCTTCATGACGTGTCCGATGGCGGCCCGCAGCTGCTCGCGGCTGGGCTGCACGGCCCGGTCCAGCGCCGGGGCGAACGGCAGCACCGCGCCGTCGGGGCGGGTGACCCGCCGTGGCGGCGCGACCAGCCGCACCCGCTCGACCACGGTCGCGATGATCTCCCCGGCGATGCCGCAGGAGCGGTTGGAGTCGTCCACCACCACCAGCCGCCCGGTGCGCCGCACCGACTCGGCGAGGCCGTCCCAGTCGAACGGGTGGAGCGTGCGCGGGTCGAACACCTCCACCGACACCTGGTCGGCCAGCTCGTCGGCGACGGCGAGGGCGTCGTGCACCAGGTGTCCCACCGCGACCACGGTCACGTCGTCGCCGAAGCGGTGCACCCGGCCCCGACCGAGCGGCACCGGGGCGAGCGCGGCGAGGTCGACGTCGGCGCGGACGTCCAGCGCCCCGGCCGGGGCGAAGAGCACCACCGGGTCGTCGCACCGCACCGCCGACACCAGCAGGCCGTACGCGTCGGCGGGGGTGGCCGGCACGACCGTGGTCACGCCGACGTGGGCGAAGAGGCCGTACGGGTGGTCGGAGTGCTGGCCCGCCCAGCCCGTCCGGGAGCCGGAGCCCGGCACCAGGTAGGTGACGGGCACCGCGCACTGCCCGCCGGTCATCAGCGGGAACTTGTGCGCGTGGTTGACGATCTGCTCGAAGACCAGGAACAGCAGCGACGGGATCTGGAACTCCACCACCGGCCGCATCCCGGCCAGGGCCGCCCCGGTGGCGAAGCTGGTGAACGCCTGCTCCGACAGCGGGGTGTCGCGCACCCGGTCGGGGCCGAACCGCTTGACCAGCCCGGCGGTGACGTTCGAGGCGGCCACCCGGATGTCCTCGCCGAGCAGGAACACCGACTCGTCGCGGGCCAACTCGTCGGCGAGCGCCCGGGTGAGCGCCTTGCGGTAGGACAGTCTGGGCATCTAGCCACCTCCGGTGCGGGCGGTCAGGCCGCTGGCGTACAGGTGCGCCAGGGCGTCGACCGGATCGGGCTCCGCGCTGGCGAGCGCGAACCGCACGGCCGCCGCCAGGGTCGCCTCCACCTCGGCGTCCACGTCGGCCCGTACGGCGGCGGGCAGCCGGGCGCCCTGGATGTCCACCGGGTCGCGGGAACGGCCCCGCGCCACCTCGTCGGGCGGGCGGTAGTCGAGGCGTACCGCGTGCTCGAAGGTGTGGTGGGCGTCGAACCGGTAGGTCAGCGCCTCGATCAGCTCGGGGCCGCCGCCGGCGCGCATCCGGTCGACGGCGGCGCTCGCGGCGTCGCGTACCGCCTCGGGGTCCTGGCCGTCCACGACGGCGGCCGGGATGCCGAAGGCGGCGGCCCGGCCGGGGATGCTGCCGGCGACCGCGCCCGCGACGGGCATGGTGGTGGCGTAGCCGTTGTTCTCGCAGACGAACAGCACCGGCACCCGCCACAGCGCGGCCAGGTTGAACGCCTCCAGCAGCATCCCCTCGTTGACGGCGCCGTCGCCGAAGAAGCTCACCCCGACGATGTCGTCGCCCCGGCGGCGGCGCGCCCAGACCGCGCCGGTGACGATCGCCCCGGACGCGCCGACGATGGCGTTGGCGCCGAGCACGCCGACGCCGAAGTCGGCGGCGTGCATCGAGCCGCCCCGGCCGGCGTTGAGGCCGGTGACCCGGCCGCACAGCTCGGCCATCATCCGGGCCGGGTCGGCGCCCTTGGCGAGCACGTGCCCGTGCCCCCGGTGGGTGCCGGCGAGCACGTCGGCGGCGCGCAGCGCGGCGCACACCCCGGCGGCGATCCCCTCCTGCCCGAGGTACGGGTGGATGCCGCCGACGACGTGCCCGGAGCGGACCAGCTCGATGGCCCGCTCCTCGAAGCGGCGGATCAGCCGGACCGTCCGGTAGAGCCGGACCGGGTCGGTGCCCGTCACCGCTCGCGCCCCTCCTCGACGGCGGCGAGGATGTCGTCCCAGAGCCGGGCGCGGGCGGCCAGCGCGGTGTTGACGGTGTCCGCGCACTCCTGCCACCTGGCGTCGTCGTCGCCGCACAGGTCGGCGAGCATCTGCATCGCCATCGGGGTGTGCTGCTCGCCGTCGACCTCGATGTGCCGTTCCAGGTAGTCGACGAACGTGTGCAGCCGCCGGCTGCGCTCGTTAACGGCCACGACCTGGGTGAACATGTCGGGGATCAGGTCCTCCCGGCCGAAGGCGAAGGCCGCCGCCTGGCAGTGCACCGGGGTGCTCTCGATGATCCGCCAGGTGGTGCCGGCGAACGCCGCCGACGGCGCGGGCACGCCCGCCGCCACCAGCGACTCGGCCACCGGCCGGCCCGCCCGCAGCAGCTCTATCAGCTTCTCCACGGCCGTGGTGTCGGCGCCGGCCTCGCCCATGCCCCGCACGTACAGCTCGAAGTGGCTGAGGTAGCCGTCGCCCAGCTCGTCGCTCTCCTCCACCATGACGATGTCGTTGATCAGCCGGCGGCTGCCCGTGGGCCCGGTCGGGATCCACGGCACGGTGACGCAGGTGAGCTGCCGCTGCAACGACGTCAGCAGGGACATGAAGTCCCAGACGGCGAAGACGTGGTGCTCCATGAAGGTGACCAGCGCCTCGTGGGTGTCGAGGGCGGCGTAGAGGGGGTGCCGCACGACCGCCTCGCGGCGCTCGCTCACCGCCTTCTCCAGCCGCTCGATCCCCGGGTGCGTCCTACCCCAGTCGTACCGTGACATGTCAGCCTCCCTGCGGGGCGCGGTGGCGCCAGATGACCGGGCAGTACTCGGGGTCCGCGTAGTCCGGCCGCCCGTCGTGGGTGCGGCGGACCAGCACGTCGTGGTTGTACGCGGCGAGGGTGCCGTCGGAGAGCGGATACGCCCGCCAGGCGTTGTCGCCGTCCTGCAGGTGCAGCGAGATCGCCCGGCGCGGGCGGCCGCTGACGTTGGCGCCGCTGCCGTGGTAGGTGCGGCAGTGGTGGAAGCTCATGTGTCCCTTGGGGATCACCATCGGCACCTTGCGGATCTGCGCGCCGTTGTGGGCCGCGTTCTCGGCGAGCATCTCCTCCAGCTGGTCGCGGTCGCGCTCGGCGAAGTGGCGCACCACCGTGTCGTCGGCCCCGGTCTCCGCCCAGCGGTGCGAGCCGTCGACCATCGTGATGGTGCCCATCTCCTCGCCGCAGTCGTGGAACGGGATGAACGCGGTGAGCATGTCCTCCGACGACGAGGACGCCCAGTAGTGCTTGTCGAAGTGCCAGGGCACGATGTTCGACGGCTCGCCCGAGACCGGCGGTTTGTGGATCAGCGTGGACTGGAAGACGCGGATCTCGGTGGCCCGGGCGAGGCGGGCGGCGACCGCGCCGATCAGCGGCTTGCGCAGGATCGCCCCGAGCACGTCGTGCTCGTGGTGGATGTAGTCGTTGTGCCGCTGCACCGGGCCCTTCGACGGCTCCCAGTAGGCGAGCCTCGGCGGGCGCACCGGCAGGCGGCGGTCCCGCTCGCCGGCGTAGTAGCGGTCGGCGGCCGCCGCGAGGGCGTCCACCTCGTCGTCGGTGAGCAGCTTCTTCGACAGGTACCAGCCGTGCGCGGCGTAGAACGCCACGTCCTCCTCGGAGGGCAGCAGCGCCTCCTCCTCGGCGGTCAGGGTCGGCTCGAACTCGGTCGCGGTCACGCCCGCACCTCCTGCGGTGTCGGGGCCGCGACGGTGGTTCCCGCCGCGGCCAGTTCCCGTTCCTTGGCCTCGTAGAGCGCCTTGATGTTGCCGCTGCCGAAGGTCCGCGCCCCGCGCCGCTCGATCAGCTCCAGGAAGAGCGTGCGGCGCACGTGCATGGACTCGGTGAAGATCTGCAGCAGCTGACCGCCGTGGTCGCGGTCGACGAGCACGCCGAGGTCGCGCAGCCGCTCCAGCGGCGCGTCCACCGGGCCGACGCGCGCCTCCAGGGCGTCGTAGTAGCTGGCCGGGGTGCCGGCGAAGCGCACGCCCCGCTCGGCGAGGGCGGCCACGGCGGTGACGATGTCGTCGGTGCGCAGCCCCAGGTGCTGCACCCCGGCGCCGACGTGCCGGTCCAGGAACGCGTCGAGCTGCCCGGGCCGGCGGGAGCGGTCCGGTTCCAGCAGCACCAGGGTCACCCGCCCCGAGCCGCTCTGCACCACCGTGGAGTTCATCGCCTGCCCGGCGACCTCCACGTGCTCGGTGAAGATCTCCGCGAACCCGAAGACGTCCCGGTAGTGCCGGGCGGTCTCGTCGAGCTGCCCGGGCGGCACGCAGACCGCCAGGTGGTCGATCTCGGCGAGCAGCTTGCCGCCGCCGTCGGAGGGGATCATCTCGATCGCCCCGGGCAGGAACTCGCCCCGGTCGCCGTGGCGGGACACGAGGCGGTGCCGCACGTCGCCGAAGCCGCCCACCTCGGCGGTCACCACCTCGGCGTCCGCGCCGGTGCGGGTGGTCGGCGGCGTCACCCCCGTCGCTCCCCGGCGCACCAGTTCGGCGTACGCGCCCGCGGCGTCGTCGACCTCCAGCGCGACCACGGCCACGCCGTCGCCGTGCCGCTGCACGTACCGCGACGCCGGGTGCCCGGCGGTGAGCCCGGTGGTGAGCACCATCCGGACGTCGCCCTGGCTCAGCAGCAGCGACCGCTGGTCGGCCAGCCCGGTCTCGGGGCCGCCCTGACCGCGCAGCTGGAAGCCGACCGCCCGGTCGAAGTAGAAGGCCGCCTGCCGGGCGTCGCCCACGAAGAGTTCGATGTGGTCTATCCCACGGATGTCCATGTCCTCAGCCCTTTCACGGTCCCCCGTGGTTGCCGTCCGGGCGCGGTCCGCCCGGGATGGTGCGTGGTCAGTCCCTCGGCCGGGCGGCCCGCGCAAGCAGCAGGCTCACGTTCTGGCCGCCGAAGCCGAAGGAGTTGGTCAGCGCGTATCCGGTGTCCGTCTTCCGCGGCTCGGCGCGGATGTGGTCCGCCGGGCAGGCCGGGTCCGGGTCGTCGAGGTTGTGCGTCGGCGGCAGCAGGCCCCGGCCGAGCGCCAGCGCGGTGGCCGCCGCCTCCAGCGCGCCGGAGGCGCCGAGGAGGTGGCCGGTGAGCGCCTTGGTGGAGCTGACCGGCACGCCGCCGGCGCCGAACACCTCGGCCAGCGCGGTCGTCTCGGCGATGTCGCCGAGCTTCGTGGCGGTGCCGTGCGCGTTGACGTAGCCGACCCGCGCGGCGGGCACGCCGCCGCTGACCAGCGCGCGCCGCATGCACTCCGCCGCGCCGGCGCCGTCGGGTCGCGGGGCGGTCGGGTGGTACGCGTCGGTCGTCGCCCCGTACCCGGCGACCTCGGCGTAGCCGGCGGCGCCCCGGGCGGCGGCGTGCTCGGCGCGTTCGAGCACGAGCAGGGCCGCGCCCTCGGCGAGGACGAACCCGTTGCGGCGGGCGTCGAACGGCCGGCTCGCCGCCGTCGGGTCGGCCCAGCCCCGGGCGAGCGCCCGGGCGTTGCCGAAGGTGTCGGAGAAGGTCGGGAACAGCGGCGCCTCGCTGGCCCCGCAGAGCACCACGTCGGCCTCACCGACGCGGATCAGCCGCACCGCGTCGGCGATCGACTGGGCGCCGGAGGCGCAGGCGGTGCCGACCGCCGAGGTGTAGCCGCGGATACCGTGGCGGATGGCGATCCGGGCCGACGGCATGTTCGGCAGGATGCCGGTGAGCAGGTACGGGCTGACCGCCGCCCGGCCGCGCTCGGCGCGGGCCAGCACCTGCGCCTCCAGGGTGGCCATCCCACCGACGCCGCCGATGATCACCCCGATCCGGCCCGGGTCCACGTCCCGGCCCACCTCGATCCCGGCGTCGGCGAGCGCGTCGGCGGCGGCGAGCAGGGCGAGCACCACGACCCGGTCCAGCACCCTGGTCTCCGGCCCGGTGGCGACCGTGCGGGGATCGACGTCGGGGAGGACGCCGGCCACCTCCAGCGACCCGGCCGCCGGGTGTCCGGCCGGCGGCCGGGTCAGCCCGGACCGGCCGGCGCAGAGCGCGTCGAAGGTGGCGTCGACGCCCCGCCCGACGGGGGTGAACAGCCCCATCCCGGTGATGACGGCGGTCATGACGGCGTCTCGGTGAGGTAGCGCTCCCGCAGGGCCACCTTGCGCACCTTGCCCGTCACGGTGACCGGGATGTCGGCGGAGCGGACCGGCACGACCCGGCGCAGGGTCGCGCCGACGTCCGGGCCGAGCGCGGCCCGGACCCGCCCGGTGCGGTCCTCGGCGGGGTCGACGCCGGCGGCGAGTTCCAGCAGCACGTCGGTGACCACCCCGCCGGCCCCCGAGGTGATCACGACCGTGCAGTCGGTGACGTCCGGGCAGGCGGCGAGGACGCGTTCCTCGGACAGCGCGGTGTAGAACCACCGCCCGTCCCCCGCGTCGACCGCGTCGACGGCCCGGTCCAGGTGGTGGTAGCGGCCCTCGTCGTCGGCGTACACCAGGTCGCCGGTCAGGTACCAGCCGCGTCGCCGGGACCGGTGGGTGGTGACGGAGTCGTTCCAGTAGCCGCGGAACAGCGACGGCGAGTCGACGCCGAGCCAGCCCACCTCGCCGGCCGGCACCGGATCGCCGTCGGCGTCGAGCACGGCGACGTTGGCGAACCGGTAGGGCCGGCCGACGCAGCGGCCGTACCGGTCGGTGTCGACGCGGTGGGTGATGTGGAACATCGAGTGCCCCATCTCGCTGGAACCGAGCCCGTCGATGAAGACCGAGCCGGGCACCCGGGTGACCCCCTCGCGGGTCACCACGTCGCGGGAGCCGACCGCCACCAGCCGGCGCACGTGCGGCTCGTGCGAGCAGTCGCCGGTGTTGAACCACAGCGACACCGAGTCCAGGTCGTACGCGGACAGGTCGAATCGGGCCAGCTCCGCCCACGTGACGGAGAACCCGAAGACCCCGTCGGGACGCCAGCGCTGGATCGCCTCCAGCACCCGCTCCCCACCCTGCTCGGAGAGCAGGAGCATCTCGGCGGAGTTGCCGAGGGCCTGGTTGACCATGAGCACGGTGGCGGTGTGCGGGGCGGGCAGGGCGTTGAGGATGCGGCGGGTGCCCTGCGCCTGCGGCATGGCGAGCAGGTGCCGGGTGGCGGCGAACAGGCTGGCGTGCGAGTGCAGCACCGCCTTGGGCACCCCCGTGGTGCCGGAGGTGTGGGTGATGACCACCGGGTCGTCGGCGTGGTGCCGGTAGTGCTCCGGCGCGGCGGCCGGGTCGCCGGTGCCGGCCTCGGCGGGCGTGCCGAGCACCGGCACGCCGAGGTCGTGGCCGGCCAGCAGGGCGCGGTGCGCGTCGTCGGCGAGCACGCCGACGCCGCGCAGCCGGCGGACGTACTCGGCGGCGATCTCGGGGCGCAGCCCGCCGTTCACCAGCGCCGGGATCGCGCCGAGCCGGGTCAGCGCGAGGAAGCTGAGCACCATGTCGGCGGCGGCGCTGGCCCACACGGCGACCGGGTCGCGGGGCTTGATCCCCCGCTCGTGCAGCCAGGCGGCGCGGGCGGCGACCCGCTCGTCGAGCCGGCCCAGCGTGAGCGCCCGCCCGGCCGGGTGGCCGTCCACGGCGGTGTCGAAGGTGAGGCCCGGCCCGTCCGGGTCGGCGCCGTGCGCCAGCACCCGGGCCAGCACGTTGCCCGCGCCGATCCGCTCGTCGGCGGCCAGCACCCCCCGCAGTCCCCTGTTCCTCATGGTGCGTCTCCTCCCCCCAGCAGCACCGCGACGGCGCCGCTCCCGGGTGCCCCGCCCGGGGGGCCGTCGTCGGGTGCCTGTTCGATCAGGACCAGCAACGCCCGGTCGGCGTCGCCGTCGTGCAGCAGCAGCTCGGCCTCGGCGGTGCCCTCGGCGCGCGGGTCGCCGGTCGGCGCGAGGCAGAGCACCGGCCCGCCGAGGCCCCAGCGGGCGGCCACGTGCCCGGCCACGCTGTTGGGCACCGACTGGAAGAAGAACAGCGGCCCGGGACGGCCGCCGCCGGCGACCGTGGCACGCACGTGCGCCGCGCTGGCCCGGTCCCCGGCCGCGCTGACCAGCACGACCGCGATCCGCTCACCGTCGGGGGCCGGCCGCCGGCCGTACGCCCGGGTCAGGCAGCGCTCGGCGACGGCCGCGACGAGGGGCGGGAAGCTGGAGTGCACGTACCCGGGCACCGGCGGCGGCGCCCCATCGCCCGGCTCGGGCCAGGCCGCCTCGGCCAGCACGGTGAGGCGGCCGGCGGGATACCCGGCGGTCGGGCTCATGCCGCACCGACCAGCAGCGCCGTGTTGGCGCCACCGAAGGCGGCGTTGAGGCTCAGCGCGTACCCGGTGGCGGCGGGCCGGGGCGCGTCGCGGACGACGTCCAGCGGGCAGGCCGGGTCGGGGCCGAGCCAGCCGGCGTTGACGGGCAGTTTCCCGTGCCGCAGGGCGAGCACGGTCACCACCAGTTCCAGCAGGCCGGAGGCCTCCAGGGCGTGCCCGTGCAGCGCCTTGGTGGAGCTGACCGGGACGCGTGCCGCCGCCGCGCCCAGCGCGGTGCGCAGCGCCGCCGCCTCGGCGGCGTCGCTGTGGCCGGTGCCGGTGGCGTTGGCGTTGACGTACCCGATCGCCTCCGCCGGCAGCCCGGCCCGGCGCAGCGCCGCGGTGACCGCCCGGGCCAGGCCCCGCCCGCCCGGCTCCGGCTGGCAGGGGTGGAACGCGTCCCCGGACCGGCCCCAGCCGAGCAGGTCGGCGACCGCGCCACGGGCGACGGCCCGCGACTCCAGCACCACCGCGGCGAAGCCGTCGCCGAGCAGCAGCCCGGTGCGGCCGGCGCTGAACGGACGCACCGCGCCGTCGGTGGCGAGGGCGCGACCGGCGTCGAAGAGCGCGTACTGGTCCGGCTCGACCAGGTAGCCGGCGGCCACCACCGCCCGGGCGACGTCGCCCCGGCGGATCAGGGCGGCGGCGTCGGCGACCGCGCTGCTGGCCGAGACGCAGGCGGTGGTGTACGCCCGGGCCGGGCCGGTGAGCCCGGTCCGGGCGGCCAGCCCGGTGGTGAGCGCCGGCACGTGCGCGCCGCCGTGCACCGCCAGCAGCAGGGCCGTGCCGGCCCGGCTGCCGGCGTCGAGCCCGGCGTCCCGGCAGGCCGCGTCGACCGCCTCGGCGAGTTCGTCGGTCAGGTCGCCGGCGTCGGACAGGATGGCGGCGGCGTCGACCCGGCGGGGCGTCGTGTCGAAGCGGTCCACCGGCCGGAACGCCGGGGCCCCGGCGAGCACGCCGGCGAGCAGCGCCTCGGTTCCTCTGCCGAACGCGCTGGTCGCGTGGACGCCGGTGAGCTGGACGGCGGCCCGCTCAGCCATCGGCGGCGGCGGTCAGGGTGGTCCGGAAGACCGCCAGGGCGTCGTCGACGGTCCGGATCCCGGCGAGCTGGTCGTCGGTGAGGTCGAGGCGCCGGTCGAGGCGCTGCTCGACGAGGTGCACCAGCCAGGCCAGCTCCATGGAGCCGATCCGGTCGCCGACCTCGGCGGCCGGTCTAGCGGCCAGTTCGGCGAGCATGGCCACCAGGTCGGCCCGTTCCAGCTCGGGCTGACCGGCCATCAGGCGTTGTCGCTCGTCGCCCCGGCGACCCGGTCGGCGACCATCGTGGTGAACTCGCCGACCGTCATCAGGGCCAGCTTCTCGGACTCGTCGTCGGCGAACTTCAGGCCGTAGCGGTCCTCCACGCGCACGGCGAGGTCGGCGAGGGCCAGCGACTCCAGGTCCACCCCGGACGGGCCGAGGGTCGTGTCGTCGTCGAGGCCCTCGACGTCGTAGTTCATGTCCTCGAGCTGCTCGACGACGAAGGCGCGGATCTCGGGTCGCATGGTTAACCTCTTTCCGTGAGCCAGTTACCGGTGCCCGGTCGGGACACCGTGTACGTGTGGATCGGTCGGGGCGTCGGCGGTCGGCCGCTCCCGGCCGGGCGGCTGCTGCGGCGGGCGGGTGCCACGCTGCTCGGCCGCGCGGAGGCGGAGATCGTGGTGGAGCACGGCCGCGACGGGCGTCCGCTGGTCGCGGTGTCCGGCGCGGGGGCCCGGGTGGAGCTGCCGGTCAGCGTCAGCCGGGCCGACGGCGTGGTCGCGGTCGCCGCCCGGGCAGCCGGCCCGGTGGGAGTCGACGTGGAGTGGTGCCGCCCGCTGCCCGCGCTGGCGCTGGCCGGGCGTTGGTTCGCGCCGGCCGAGGCGGCATGGCTGGCCGGGCGCGACGCCGACGGGCGGGCGCGGGACTTCCTGCGGCTGTGGACGGCGAAGGAGGCCGTGGGAAAGGCGCTCGGGAGAGGGCTGCGCGACGGCGGTCTGCGGCGGCTCATGCCGGTGCCCGAAGACCCCGACGGCGCGCTGCGCCCGCTGCCCGAGGCCGGCGACGGCGGGCTGCGGCAACCGTCCGGGGCCGGGCGGCTGCGCGTCGGGCATCCCCGGGTGGGCGGGGGCCTGGTCCTGGCGGTCGCGGTGACCGCCGGCGAGGCGGTGCCGGTCCACGTCGTGCCGATCGGGGCGGTGCCGGTCGGCTCGGACGGGGCGGACGGGACAGTCGGATCGGTCGGGGCGGCGCGGGGCGGCGCTCACGTGGCGGCCGCCCGCAGCGCGTCGGCCGCGCGGACCAGCTTGCCGGTGGTGGTACGGGGCAGCTGATCCACCAGGCGCAGGGCGCGGGGGCGCTTGTAGCCGGCCAACCGCTCGGCGATCAGCTTGTCGAGCACCTCCTCCGACAGCGGCCCGTCCGGCTGCACGTAGGCGGTGATCCCGCCGTCGAAGACGACCACGGCGGCGGCGACGCCGGGCAGCTCGGCGACGGTCGCCTCCACCTCGGTCAGGTCGACCTTCAGGCCGCCGACGGAGACCTGCGAGTCGAGCCGCCCGCGGACGGCGACCAGGCCGGTGTCCGGGTCGACCGCGCCGGCGTCGCGGGTGCGCAGCCAGCCGTCGGCCCAGCGGGTGGGGTCGCTCAGCCCGACGTACGGCGACGCGGGGCAGCTCACCCACAGCTCGCCGTCGACCTCGCGGACCTCGATGCCGGGCGCCGGGGCGATCGACGGGCGGTGCCGGCCGTACAGGTCGGTGCCGATGACGCCGACCTCGGTCATCCCGTACATGTTGCCCAGCGGTACGCCGTACCGGTCGGTGAAGGCACGGGCGACGGCGGACGGCACCAGCTCACCGCCGGTGGTCATCCGCCTGAACTGCGGCAGGGGGCCGGCGGGGCGGGTGGAGGCGAGCAGTCCGATGTGGAACGGGACGCCGAGCACGGTGGCCGGCGAGTCGGCGGCGGCGATCGCGGCCAGCACCGCGTCGCCGGCGAGCCGCTCCGGCGGCACCAGCTCGACGCCGGCGTGCAGGCCGTAGAGCAGGCCACCGACGAGGCCGAGCACGTGCACCATCGAGGGCAGCAGGATGATCCGCTCGCCGGGCAGCGCCACGCCGTCGACGCGGGTGTAGCGGCGCACCTCGGCGACCAGGTCTTCGGCGGTACGACCGATCACCTTGGACGGTCCGGTGGAGCCGGAGCTGAGCTGGATCACCGCGTGCCCGCTGACCGCCGGACGGTCGGCGTACGCGGTGACGCCCTCGGTGACGTCGACGAAGACCCGCAGCCCGCCGCCGCCGGTGCGGACCGGGGCCACGACCACCTGCGGGGTGAGCCGCGCGAGCGCCCGGTCGACCTCGTGGTCGGTGAGCCGGTGGTCGAGCAGGATCGCCTGGGCCCCGCTGCGCCAGGTGGCCAGCAGGTTCACCACGTACGCCAGCGAGGGCGGCATCCGCAGCGCGGCGGCGCCCCCGGGACGCAGTCCGGCGGCGCCGAGGCGGGCCTGCGCCTCGGTCACCAGCCGCCGCAGGGTGCCCCGGTCGACCGGTCCGGGCAGTCGGAAACAAATGTCGGTCGAACGGCCTTCGAGCAGAATTTCGTCAACCCAGATCGGGTCTGTCGCCGCAGGATTTCCGCTGGTCACTACCGTTCACCGCCCAGCCTCAATAAGGGCGGAATCGCCCATAAGGTGTGCCTGTCGGGGTGCTGCGGGGAACCTTACGACGCCGTCCGGACACATAGCTAGATGCGAATGGCTAGATCAGAAAGGGCGGCCGGCCGGATTGCCCACGACCGGTTCGGCGGGCAGGATCGGGCGTGTACGTCGACTGAGGGTATCCGCCGGATGACCCGTCGTGCGTACGGCGCGGCACGTCCACCGGACGGCCGATGGCGGTCTTCAGGCGCGCGCCGGTACGGCCACGCGGGCCGGAACGGGGCGGGGCGATACGGCCGGGACGGACCCACGCCAGGAACGACGTGTGCCGGGCGGCGCACCCGCCTGCCACCACACGGGTGGAACACCATGGGTGTCACCGCCCGTCGTTGACACCCATGGTGTTCCACCCGTGCCCCTGCGGCCGGCGGGCGAACAGCCCACGGCGTCACTGCCGCCTCACCGGCGACCGGGGGTAGCGGGACCACAGGGCAGGTCGGGTGGCGGGCCGGCCCCGGTCCTCACCGCCGCTCAATGATGAGCGTGAGGACGTCGGATGCACGTGGGGCGGTGGGGCGGCGGGCCGGCCGGGACAGCCGAAAGGCGGGACAGCCGCGAGGCGGTGCGGGCGGGGCTCAGGCCGGGGACGTGGCGGGGGTCTGGGCGTGGATGTGGAAGCGCAGCGACCGGGCGTCGGTGAAGCACTCCCGCATCGGTCGCACCAGGTCCCGGTGCTCCGGGCTGCGTTCCCACGCCTCGAAGTCGGCCAGGCTCGCCCACTCGCTGGTGATCAGCCACTGCTCCGGGTCGGTCGACGACCGGCAGACCTGGTCGACGAGGTGCCCCGCAACGCCCCCGGCCACCAGGTGCCGGACCGCCTCGTACGCGGCCAGGAACGCCTCCGTACGCTCGCGCGGCACCCGCACCAGGAACACCACCCGCGCCCGTTGCCCGCCCGCGTCGGCTCCCCGCTGCGCCCCGACCCGGGACCCGACGGGCGTCGTACCGGTGACCTGCTCGCTCACGGCGTCACTCTCCTCTGCGGCGCGGCCCCGCGCAGGACCAGCGCGCTGTTGAAACCGTCGAACCCGCGGGCACAGACCAGCGCCAGCCGGCTGCGCGGTCGCCGGTGCTCCCGCAGGAAGTCCAGCTCGCAGCCCTCGGCCACCTCGTCCGGCCCGGCGGAGGCCGGCAGCGTGTCGTGGCCGAACGCGAGCAGCGCGGTGGCCACGTCCAGCGCCGAGCCGCCCTGGTGTGCGCGGCCGGTCAGCGGCTTCTGGGTGCTCACCGGGGGCGGCCGGTCGCCGAAGACGGCGCGCAGCGCCGTGGCCTCGCTGCGGTCGTAGCGGGGCACGCCGAGCGCGTCGGGCAGCACCACGTCGACCGTCTCCGCTCCGACGCCGGCCCGGTCCAGGGCCAGCCGCATGGCGCGGGCGTACTGCCCGGGGTCGCCCGCGGTGTCCGGTCCGGTGTGGACGGCGTCGTGGGTGGCACCCCAACCGGTCACCTCGCCGTACACGCGGGCGCCCCGCGACAGCGCGTGGCCCAGCTCCTCCACCACGAACACCGCGCCGCCCTCGGCGGGCAGGTAGCCGCTGGCGGCGGCGTCGAACGGCCGGTAGGCCCGCTCCGGGTCGGCGGAGTCGCTGAGCATCCCGGAGCGCAGCTGGCAGGCCAGGGCGTACGGGCTCAGCGGGCACTCGGTCGCACCCGCGATCACCACCGGCGTGCCCCGGCGCACCGCCCGCGCGGCGTGCGCCAGGCTGTCCAGTCCGCCGGCGGCCTCGGCGACCAGCACCCCGCACGGGCCCTTGAACTGGTGGTGGATGGAGAGCTGGCCGACGCTGGCCGCGTAGAACCAGGCGATCGACTGGTACGCCCCGACGGTGCGCGACGGCCCGCCCCAGAGCCGTTGCAGCTCCCGCTGCCCGAACAGGTTCCCGCCGGAGGAACTGGCCAGCGCCACGGCGTAGCCGTACGGGTCGGGGGCCCGCTCGGGCAGGCCGGCGTCGGCCAGCGCCAGCCGGGTGGCGGCGAAGCCGAGGTGCGTCCACCGGTCGGTCTGCACCAGCCGGCGGTTGTCGGCGTACGCGCCGGCGTCGAAGTCGGGCACCTCCCCGCCGTGGCGGGTGGGGTAGCCGGCGGGGTCGAACAGGGTGATCGGTCCGGTGCGACGGGTGCCGGCGAGCACCGTACGCCAGTGCGCGTCCACGCCGATCCCGCTGGGCGCCACGACGCCGATGCCGGTCACCACGGCCCGCGCGGTCACGGCAGCACCCGCCCCGGCAGCCGGCGGAACACCATCGCCGACTGGAAACCGCCGAACCCGCTGCCCACCGAGAGCGCCACGTCGACCGGCAGCTCCCGCGCCTCGTTCGGGACGTAGTCCAGGTCGCACTCCGGGTCGCGGGTGCTCCAGTTGGCCGTCGGCGGCACCACGCCGAACTCCACGGCCAGCGCGCACGCGGCCATCTCGATCGAGCCGATCGCGCCGAGCGAGTGCCCGACCATCGACTTGATCGAGCTGATCGGCACCCGGTACGCGGCCTGACCCAGCGCCCGCTTGAACGCGGCGGTCTCGTGCCGGTCGTTCTGCCGGGTGCCCGAGCCGTGGGCGCTGATGTAGGAGACCTGCTCGGGGGCGATCCGGCCCTGCTTGAGCGCGGCCGTGATGGCCAGCCCCATCTCCAGCCCGTCGGGCCGCAGCCCGGTCATGTGGTAGCCGTTGCTGCGGCTGGCGTAGCCGGCCACCTCGCAGTAGACGTGCGCCCCGCGGCGCCGGGCGTGCCCGGCCTCCTCCAGCACCAGCACAGCCGCCCCCTCGGCGAGGACGAAGCCGTGCCGGTCGGCGTCGAACGGGCGGGAGGCGTGCGCCGCGTCGTCGTTGTCCGGGCTGGTCGCCTTGATCGCGTCGAAGGAGGCGACGGTGACCGGGGAGATCGGCGAGTCGGCGGCCCCGGCCAGCACGATGTCGGCCTCGCCGTCGGCGATGAGCTGGTGGGCGTACCCGATCGCGTCGATGCCGGAGGTGCAGCCGGTGGAGACAACCTGCGCGGGGCCGTGCAGCCCGTACCGGCACGCCACGTCGGCGGCGAGGCTGCTGGGCACGAGCGCCTGGTACAGGTACGGGCCCCCGCGCCCGGCGTCGACCAGCCACCGGCTGCCGGCGTCGCTGACCGTGACGTACTCCTGCTCCAGGGCCGTGGTGCCGCCGACGGCGGTGCCGAGCACCACGCCGGCGCGGTCCCGCTCGGCGTCGGTCAGCTCCAGGCCGGAGTCGGTGACGGCCTCGGCGGCGCAGGCGAGGGCGAACTGCACGTACCGGTCGGCGCGTCGCAGCTCGGCCGCGGTGAGGCCGGCGGCAACCGGGTCGAAGTCGCACTCGGCGGCGATCTGGGAGCGGAACGGCGACGGGTCGAATAAGGTGATCCGCCGGGTCGCCGTACGCCCCTCGGTGATGGTCTTCCAGAACCGGTCCCGGCTGGCGCCGCCGGGGGCGACCACCCCGACGCCGGTCACCACCGTGCGGCGCCCGCTCACGGCGACACCTCGGTTCGCGACTGCGGGGCTCGCAACCCCGACTCACTCCTCGCGCTCACGGCGACACCTCGGTTCGCGACCGCGGGGCTCGCAACCCCGACTCACTCCTCGCCCTCACGACCCGCCTCGCTGTTCGACCAGCTCGGTGTCGACGTGACCGAGTTCGGGCCGGGGCGCCAGCGGTCCGAGGTGGAAGACCACCTCGGCCGGCTCGTCCCCGGTGTTGCGCAGCCGGTGCCGGACGTTGCGCGGTACGAACAGCGCCTCTCCGGCGGCCAGCGGCACCGGCTCGTCGTCCAGGTCGACGGTGATCGCGCCCCGGGCCACGTAGAGGAACTCCTCGCTGTAGGGGTGGTAGTGCTCGGCGATCCGCTCCCCCGGGCGCAGCGCCGCCACCCCCATGAAACCCGAGGTGCTGCCGACGGTCTTCGGGCCGAGCAGCACCCGCAGCTCGCCGCCGCGGCGGCCGTCGGGCGCGACGTCGGCGGCGGCGACCAACCGCAGGGTCCGCTCACTCATCGCCGGCTCCCGTCGCCCGGTCCGCCCCGGCCAGCCGCTCGATCTTCTCCTTGATGACGGCGAGCTGCACCGCGCTGTTGGCGTTGATCCGGTCGGTCATGCCCGCGTCGTCCACCGGCGCGGTGGGCTTCATCGCGAAGTCCTGCACCCAGGTCATCCGGGTCCCGCCGGGCTCCTCGTCGTAGCGCCAGTGGATGCGCATGTACTCGAACGGCCCGGTCTCCACCCGCCGGGCGTCGACCTGCCGGGTGACCGGGTCGGCGGTGCGTTCGCTGACCCAGCTCCACACCGTGCCGTTCTCGTCGGGGTGCATGGTGAGCCGGAACCGCACCGTGTCGCCGTCGCGGTGCAGGATCTCCGCCCGGGCGTACTCGGTGAACAGCTGCGGCCAGTTGGCGACGTCGTTGGTGACGTCCCACACCAGCGGCAGCGGCGCGGCGATGAGGACGCTGTTCTCGGTGTGCCCGGGCGTACCGGCGCGGCGGCCGACCAGCTCGGCCACGCCCGCGATGCTGAGCTGCCCGGCCTGTTCGGGGATCTGCACCCGCCACCGGTCGGCGACCACGGCGGAGAGTTCGAGCAGCGCCAGCGAGTCCATGCCGAGTTCCTCCAGGGACGCGGCCGGGGCGCGGGCGGCGGCCTCGGCGTCCAGCCCGCAGTTGGCCACCAGGATGTCGGTGATCTCGGTGGTCAGCGGACGGCCATGGGTGACGGTCATCAGAGCCTCCTGTGGTGTGCGTCGGGCGGGCCGGCGAGCAACTGCTCGACCAGGCCGGTGGAGTAACGGCCCTTGCGGAACCCGGCGTCGTCGAGCACCCGCCGGACGAACGGGATGGTGGTGTGGACCCCGGGACCGGCGATGTCGAACTCGTCGAGGGCGCGTTCCAGCCGGTTGAGCGCGAGTTCCCGGTCCGGCGCCCAGACCGCCACCTTGGCCAGCAGGGAGTCGTAGTGCGGGCCGAACAGGTAGCCGGCGTAGCCGTGCGTGTCGACCCGGGTGAACGGGCCGCCGGGCGGCACGAAGCGCTCCAGCCGGCCGGGCGTCGGCGCGAAGCCGCGGTCCGGGTCCTCCACGTTGACCCGGCACTCGATGGCGACCCCGTGCGACCGGACGTCCTCCTGCCGCCAGCGCAGCGGCACACCCGCGGCGATGTGCAGCTGCTCGTGCACCAGGTCGATCCCGGTGATCATCTCGGTGACCGGATGCTCGACCTGGATCCGACAGTTGATCTCCAGGAAGTGGAACCGTTCGTCGGGGTCGACGAGGAACTCCACGGTGCCGGCGCCGGTGAAGCCGGCGTGCAGGGCGCCGCGCAGGGCGCACTCCGCGATGGCCTCCAGGGTGCCGGCCGACAGTGCCGGGGCCGGCGCCTCCTCCACCAGCTTCTGGTGCCGGCGCTGCACCGAACAGTCCCGGGTGCCCAGGTGCACGCCGTTGCCGTGGGAGTCGCACAGCAGTTGCACCTCGACGTGCCGGGCACCGGTCAGGTACCGCTCCACGTACACCCGGTCGTCGCCGAAGGCGGCCTGGGCGGCGGCCCGGGTCCGCGCGTACGCCCGGGGCAGCTCCGCCGGGGTGGCGACCACCGTCATGCCCCGGCCCCCGCCGCCGGCCGCCGCCTTGACGATCACCGGGTAGCCCACCTCGGCGGCCACCTCCGCCGCCGCGGCGGCGGTGGGCACCGGCGCGACGCTGCCCGGCGGCAGGGGCAGCCCGGCCCGGCGCATCAGCGCCCGCGCCGAGGACTTGTCGGCCAGCACGGACATCACCTCCGGCGGCGGGCCGATGAAGATCAGGCCGTTGTCGGCGCAGATCTCGGCGAAGTCGGCGTCCTCGGAGAGGAACCCGTAGCCGGGGTGCACCGCCTGCGCGCCCACCTGCCGGGCCGCCTCCACGATCGCCGCGGCGTTGAGGTAGCTGCGCCGGCTGGCCGGCGGCCCGATCCGCACGGCCTGGTCGGCCAGGCGCACGGCGGCGGAGTCGGCGTCCGCGGTGGAGTAGACCACCGCCGTACGCACCCCCAGCTCGCGGCAGGCACGCAGCACCCGCAGGGCGATCTCCCCCCGGTTGGCGATCAGCACCTTCTCGAACATCTCGGTCCGTCCCCTCAGACCGGATCCAGCGCGACCAGCGGCTGGTCGTACTCGACCGGGTGGCCGTCGGCGGTGAGGACCTCGACGACCCGGCCACCCCGGTCGGCGGTCACCTCGTTCATCAGCTTCATCGCCTCGACGATGCCGACGACCTGCCCAGCACGGACCAGGTCGCCGACGGCGACGAAGGGCGCGGCGCCCGGCTCCGGCGCGCGGTAGAACGTGCCGACGATGGGCGAGCGCACGACGTACCGGTCGGGCCGTGGCGCGACGGCCGGCGGGGGCGCCGGGGACACCGCGGCGGGCGCGGCGCCGGCGGGGGCGTCGTGCCACTCCACCTCCAGCACCGTGTCCCCGTTGCGCAGCCGCACCCGTCGCAGCGGGCCGGCCAGCTCGGCGACGAGGTGCCGGGCGTGCCGCCGCAGCCCGGCCAGCACGGCGTCCACCCCGTGCCCCGTTTCCGCCGCCACGCCGGAGGCCGCCGCGTCCCGCGTCGCATGTCCGGCGGGTGCGGGACGCGCGTCGGGTGCCGGGTGCGGGTCGGGGGCGGCCCGCGTCTCGGGCGTCGGCCGCGCGGCGGTCGTCGCCTCCGTGCCGGGCGCCGACGGCGGGGCGTCGACCGGGATGCCGCCGGCGCTCACCGGGCACCCGCCCGGGCGCCGAGGCTGGCGGCGCCGAAGCGCCGGAAGCGCTGCCGCCGGCGGCGGACCAGCGTGGCGGGCGGCACGTCGAGCAGCGGCAGCAGGTGCGCCAGCACCGCCTCGCGCAGCGCCCGGGCGGCCGCCTGCGGATCGTGGTGGGCGGCCGGGGCCGGCTCGGGAACGAGGTCGTCGACGATCCCGAGCCGGCACAGGTCGGGGGCGGTCAGCCGCAACGCGCGGGCCGCCTGCGGCGCGGCGCCCCGGTCCGGCCAGAGGATCGCCGCGCAGCCCTCCGGGCTGATCACCGAGTAGACGGCGTGCTGGAGCATGAGCACCCGGTCGGCCACCGCGAGAGCCAGCGCACCACCACTGCCGCCCTCACCGGTGATCACGGCGACGACGGGGGTGGGCAGCACGGTCAGGGCGAGGATGTTCTCCGCGATGGCCGCCGCCTGGCCCTGCTCCTCGGCCCGCACGCCGGGATCCGCCCCGGGGGTGTCGACGAGGGTGACCACCGGCAGGCCGAGGCGGGCGGCGAGACGCATCAGCCGCAGCGCCTTGCGGTGCCCCGCCGGGCTGGCCATGCCGAAGTTGCGCCCGACCAGCTCGGCGGTGGTGTGTCCCTTCTGGTGCCCGACGACCATGACCGGCCGCCCTTCGAGCCGGGCCAGCCCGCCCACCACGGCCGGGCAGTCCGCGCCGAGCCGGTCGCCGTGCAGCTCGACGAAGCCGTCGAACGCCGTCTCCAGGTAGTCCAGCGTGGTCGGCCGGCCCGGGTGCCGGGCCAGCCGTACCGTCTCCCAGGCGTCGCCGCCCGGGCCCGGCGCCGTCGTGGCGGCGGCCCCGCCGGCCGGCCGCGCCACCAGCGGCGACGGCTCCTGCCGGGGTACGCCGGGACGCGACGCCGGCCGCCGCCCGGCCCGCGCGGCGGCGAGCAGCGCCACCAGCCGGCCCCGCAGGGCGTGCCGGGGCACCACCATGTCGACCTGGCCGTGCCGGAGCAGGAAGTCGGCGGTCTGGAAGCCCTCCGGCAGGTCCCGGCCGGTGACCTGCCGGATCACCCGGGGGCCGGCGAAGCCCATCCGCGCCCCGCTCTCGGCGAGCACCACGTCGGTGTTGGTGGCGAACGAGGCGGCCACGCCCCCGTACGTCGGGTCGGTGAGCACGCTGACGGTGAGCAGGCCGGCCTCCCGCAGCGCGGCGATCGCCTGGCTGACCGTGGCCATCTGCATCAGCGACAGGGCGCCCTCCTGCATCCGCGCCCCACCGGAGGCGGTGACCAGGACCAGCGGGACCCCGTCGGCCAGGGCCCGCTCGGCCGCCAGGGTGATCAGCTCCCCCACGACACAGCCCAGGCTGCCGCCGAGGAACCGGAAGTCCATCACGGCGAGCACGCACGGATGCCGCCCGAC
Organism: Micromonospora sp. DT178; assembly: GCF_049841695.1. NCBI lineage: Bacteria > Bacillati > Actinomycetota > Actinomycetes > Micromonosporales > Micromonosporaceae > Micromonospora > Micromonospora sp. DT178. The sequence goes on along the minus strand of NZ_JBNCKV010000007.1, from coordinate 186,047 downwards.
GGCGGCGGTGCCGCAGACGACCGCCTCGGCCAGCCCCGTGCCGGCCCGCGCCGCGGTGAGCCGGTGCGGGTACGGCAGCAGGTCGACGAAGCCGATCGGGTCGACCTCGGCCGGCCGCTCCGGCAGGGCGGTGAACGACCCCGGGTCGACGAGTTGGCGCAGCCGCTCGGGCGCGTCGACCCGGGCGTGCGCGCCGCACTCCGGGCAGACGTCGAGGTTGCGCCGCAGCCGCTTGCGGTACAGCAGGGTGGCGCACCCGCCGCAGCGGGACCAGAGCTGGCCCTCGCGGGGCGCGGTGGCGGTCACGACGACCGCCCGACGGGCGCCGCGTCGAAGCGGTAGAAGCAGCGGGCCATCGCGTCGCGCGGCTCTCGCCACGTCGGCAGGTACGGCGACACGTACGGCCGCAGCCGCTCGCTCACCCGGACGAACTCCGGATGCCCCCGGGCCGCCTCGACCGCTCCCCCGCCCGGCGCCTCCGTCTCCAGCAGGTGCACGTACAGGTCACCCAGCCGGTAGAGCGACCGGTGCCGGACACCGACCAGGCGCGGCAGTTCGGTCGCGTCGGACTCGGCGAAGATCTCGGCGACGCGCGCCTCGGCGCTCGGCACCACCTTCGCGACGATCAGCGAACGGTCCATGGACGGGCCTCCCTCCACGGCATCCGGCGTCGGTGACGACGGCACCGGCCGAGCCGGACGACTGGCGACACGATCCGGCCCCGGGCGTCACGGCGGCGTCACCGGCGACCGCCGGGCGGCGACGCAGCTCCCGTGACGCTGCGTTGACGCCACCTGTGCATCCGCTGTGCACCACCCGATCATCCGACGTGGACTATCCGCAGTTAGGAAGGGTTCTCGTGGGGCGCCGACAGGCAAGCGCGATCCTGTACAGGATATTGACCGAGAGTGACCACAATTGATAATCTTCGTCACGGTCAGCCCGGCGGCCGCGGTGTGCGACGCCGTGCCGCGGCGGAGCGATCCGACAGTGGGGTCATGGGCAGCCGCGCCGGGGACAGCAGACGAGTCGGGACGTGCGTTCCGCAGGGGGTGCCGCCGTGGCCGCTGATCGATCGACGCCGACCACCGATTGTCGTGCCGACGCCGAGATCTCCCTGCACCTGCTCGGCGGGTTCCGGCTGCTGCACGGCGACGCGCCGGTCGTGGTGCCGCGCGGCCTGCAACGCGTCATCGCGCTGATCGGGCTGCGCCCCGGCGCCACCCGTAGCAACCTGGCCGGCCTGCTCTGGCCGGACGCGCCGGAGGACCGCGCGCTGTCGTCCCTGCGGACCGCGCTGTGGCGGCTGCGCCAGGATCCCTGCTGCCCGATCACCACCTCCGGCGACACGGTCTCCCTAGGCCCGGTCGTCCGGGTCGACGTCGACGCGCTCGTCGGCACGGCGGCGCGGGTACGCGAGGGCGACGACCCGTGCGCCGCCGCCGCGCTCGCCGCCGGCCGGCACGACCTGCTCCCCGGCTGGTACGACGACTGGGTGCTGGCCGACCGGGAGCGGCTGCGCCAGCTGCGCCTGCACATGCTGGAGGAACTGGCCGGCCAGCACCTGTCGGCGGGCCGCCACGGCGCGGCCCTGGAAGCCGCGTTGGAGGCGATGGCCGCCGAGCCCCTGCGCGAGACGCCGCACCGGCTGGTGGTCCGCATCCACCTCGCCGAGGGCAACGCCTTCGAGGCCGTGCACGCCTTCTACGTCTACCGTGACCTGCTGCTGCGGGAACTGCGGCTGGAGCCGTCGGCGGCGATGACGGCCCTGCTCGACGACACCCTCGCGCCGATCCGCGAGGCCACCCGCACCGCCCCGGCCGGGCCCCGCCGGGCGCCGTCCACCCGGATCGCGCCCCACGCGCGCTGAGGCGGCGTCACCGGCGCGGCGGGGCGAGTGACGGACAGGTGACAGTCGTCGGGGCACGGTGGGCCGCACAGCAGTCCGTGGTCTCCGACGTGCTCGCGGAGCGCCACCGACGAGAGGGGTCCCATGAGCCGTCTTCTGATCGTCAGCAGGATCATCCCGGGCGCGGAGGGACGGGTGGCGCAGATCTTCGCCGAGTCCGACGCGACCGAACTGCCCGCCCTGACCGGGGTCCGGCACCGGTCCCTGTACTGCCTGCACGACCTGTGCGTACACCTGATGGAGACCGCCGACGTGGCCCCGGACGCGTTGGCCGACGCCCGCAACCACCCGCTCTACCGCCAGGTCAACGAGCGGCTGTCCGCGCACACCACGCCGTACCTGCCGACCTGGCGCTCGCCGCGCGACGCGATCGCGGGCTGCTTCTACCGGTGGGACGCCGCCGACGCGGCGGCGTCGTCGCAGCCAGCCGGCTGAACGGGGCGGTCGCCATGTCCTCCAGACCACCCCACGTCCTGATCGTCGGGGCCGGCACGGGCGGGCTGTGCCTGGCGCACGGCCTGCGCCGGGCCGGGATCAGCGTCGCCGTCTACGAGCGGTACCGCACCCGCGGCGAAGGGCTGCTCGGCTACCGGGTCGGCATCGGACCGACCGGCAGCCGCGCGCTGCGCGAGTGCCTGCCGCCCGCCCTGTTCGACGTCTACCTCGCCACCTGCGCCCGATCCCCCCGCTACTTCAACGTCATCACCCAGGGCATGCGGCGCACGGCCTCGTTCACGCTCCGGCCGGACACCGACCCGGTGAACACCGAACGGTCCGTCGCCCGGATGACCCTGCGCCAGGTCCTACTCACGGGCATGGAGGACGTCGTCCACTTCGACAAGGCCTTCACCCGGTACGACCAACGCGACGACGGCACCGTGACCGCGCACTTCGCCGATGGCAGCACCGCCACCGGCGACCTGCTCGTCGCCGCGGACGGCACGCACTCGGCGGTACGCCGCCAGTACCTGCCGCACGCGGTCACCCGCGACGCCGGCACCATCAACATCGCCACCCGGATCCCGCTGACCCCGCACACCCGGGGGCTGCTGCCCGAGCGGATCGAACAGGGCATCTCGCTGATCTTCGGCACCGGCGGGATGATGGGCGTGCTGCACGTGATGGAGTTCAAGTGGGACCGCGACGGCGCGCTCAAACCCGGCGTCGATCCCGCCGACGCCGAGCTGCTGCGCGGCTGGCCGGGGCTGCGCCACGACAACACCCGTGACAACATCAACCTGGTCGTCTGGAGCACGGCCCGCCGGTTCCCGCCCGACGTCATGCAGCTGCGCGGCGAGGACCTGGTCCTGCTCGCCCTGCGGCTCACCCGCAACTGGCACCCCAACCTGCGCGAACTGCTCGCCCGCAGCGACCCGGGCAGCGCCCTGCCCATCAAGGTGGCCACCAGCGAGCCGGTGCCGCCCTGGAAGAGCAGCACCGTCACCCTGCTCGGCGACGCCATCCACACGATGACGCCGGGACGCGGGGTGGGCGCCAACACGGCCCTGCGCGACGCCGCCCTGCTCTGCCGCCAGCTGCGGCTGGCCGCCACCGGCGACAAGACGCTGCTCCAAGCGGTGGCCGACTACGAGGCCGCGATGGTGCCGTACGGGTTCGCCCGGGTCGCCGACTCGCTCAACCGCAGCGGCACCAGTGGCGACGACCGGATGTACAAGCCGGTCGTCGGCCGGCTCGCGCTGCTCGGCGCGCGGGGCTACTTCGGCGTCACCAGCCGGGTGCCCCGCCTGGCGCGCCGGTTCGTCGACGACTTCTACAGCTACCGGGGCGAGGAGGACTGACCGTCCGACCGGGACCCCGGCGCCGCCAGTGGGCGCCGGGGTTCCCGCGTACCCGCCTGACCGCGCGCGGACGTGGGGACGGCGACCCTCCGTCGCCCCGACGGACACCGCCCGTCGCGACCCGTTGCGCCGCCACGACCGGCACCCGGTCCAGCCTGTCGGCGTGATCGGGCGTGTGCGAAGCTGCGGCGAGTTTTTCTCGCGGGTTTCCGGACATGAACGATAGGGAGGTTTGCCGTGGCGTGGTCTTTCGGGCACTGGCTGATACTGATCGTGGCTCTGGTGGTGGGTCTGGCGGGCGGCTGGTTCTGGCGCGGCCGGCAGGACGCGGCAGCCGCCACCCACGGCTCCCCCATGGTGGACGGTGACCCGGTCGCCGGCATGACCGCCGTGGTGGTCGACCCGCCTCCCGTCGCCACCCTGGACGAAGCGCGCCCCGAGGTGACCGTGGACCCCGCGCCGGACGCGGTCGCCGACCGCGTCCCCGCCGCGCCCGGGGCCGACGCCCCGACCGACGCCGACCCGCGCAGCACCGACGCCCCGCCGGCCACGGTCGTCGCGGCCGACGCGTCCCGGGCCGACGACGTCGACCCGGCCGACATGGCGCTGACCGGCGACCCGGTGCCGGCGCCCGACACCGACCCCGTGCCGTCCGACACCGCCACCGACGCCCGACCGGAGCACGAGGTCGTGCTGCCGGTGGCCGCCGAGGTGACCGGCCCCGTCGACCGCCGACCGGCGCAGGAGCCCGTCCCGACCGCCGACGCGGAGCCCGTCCCGGCCGCCGCGACGGAGCCCGCGCTCTCCGCCGAGGCTGAGCCCGTTCCCTCCGCCGACGCGGAGCCCGTCCCGGCCGCCGTCGCCTCGGCGCCGACGGGCGCGATCCCGACCCCGGCCGAGCCGGAGACCGCAGCCGTCCCGACCGCCGCCGGCCCGACCGAGCCGGAGTCGACCACCGTCGCCCCGACCGAGTCCGACACCGCGCCCGCGTCCACCGCCGACGGCCCGACCGAGCCGAAGCTCGCGCCCGTTCCCGTGGCCGTCTCCCCCGTCGAGCCGGAGCCGGCCGCCGCGCCGGTCGAGCCGGCCACGGCCGCCGCCACCGCGGTCGAGCCGGCCACGGCCGCCGGCGCACCCGTCGGGCCCGGGTCGACGCCGGGCGACGCGCCGGTTGAGCCGGTGGTCGTTGCGGCCGAGCCGGTGGTCGTTCCGGCGCCGCGCGGCGAGGTGGACACGCCGGCCGCGACCGACTCCGACGCCGCCGACGACTTCCGCCGGATCCAGGGCGTGGGCCCGAAGATGGCCGCGGCGTTGCAGGCGGCCGGCATCCGGACGTACCGGCAGCTGGCGGAGCTGGACGAGGCCGCCCTGCGGGAGACGATCCGGGCGGCCGGGCTGCGGGCCGCGCCGAGCCTGGCGACCTGGCCGCAGCAGGCGAAGGTGCTCGCCGGCGCTCCGCAGGAGGCGGCCGCCGCCCTGCCGACCCCGGTGGGCGGCACGGACGCCTGACCGGCCACCCCGGCTGCCGTGCTTCCCGTCGGCGCCGGACGGCGGTACCCGGGTGGATCGGGTACCGCCGCACGACCGACCTGCCGTCGCCGACATCGCGGCGCCCCGTTCGCCGGGCGCCGCGATGTCGGCGTTCCGGGCCGGAACGCGAGCGGAAACCAGCGCACCGGCCCGCCGCCGGCGCCGGCAGGCTGCCGGTCCCACGCGCCGCCGCCCCAGCCCTCGCGCGCCGCCGCCCCGGCCCCGCCCGCCCACCGTCGGCCGTCCGCCGCGCCGGCGCCTCGGCGCCCGGCACCGTTAGCCGTTCATCGCGATTGGGTACAACGCCCATCACCTCGAACCACCACACCCTTGCGGAGGCAGCGATGCGCGGCACGTCGATATTCGGAGTCCTGGTCGTCATCTGGCTGATCATCGGCGCAGTCGCCGCCGGGCAGCGCGGCTACTACAGCGGCGACGACACGAACTGTGCCGAGGCCGGCACGATCCTGGTGACCATCGTCGCCGGGCCGCTCAACTACATCGGGGCCAACCCGAAGGTCGACTGCGAACTGCCCCAGCCGTCCAAGTAGGACGCACTCCTCCGGCCCGCGCCCACTCGGGGCGCGGGCCGAGTCGTATCCGGGGACCCCACGACGGCTCCCCGTCTCCGCCCTTCTCGCCGACGCCGGTCCGGCCGGCCGTGCCCCTCCCCCGCCGCCTGTGTCGCTCGTCGGGCCGGGTCCGCACGGTGCGTCACACCGCGTAGGGCGTCCTAGGAGGCTGGGTCATCGGTGCCGGCGTCGTCCCGGGTCCCGCCTCCACCGCCCGACGTTTGTCGGGTCTCGCCGCGGGAACCGGCGTTGCGCCACCAGCGCCGCACGGGACGGGAGCACCGGCATGAGGATCGGCTACAAGCTCGCCTCGGAGGGGTACGGACCACAGGAGATCATCCGCCAGGCGGTCCGGGCCGAGCAGGCCGGCTTCGACTTCGTCGAGATGAGCGACCACTTCCACCCGTGGCTCGACACGCAGGGGCACTCGTCGTACACCTGGAGCGTGCTCGGGGCGGTCGCGGCGAAGACCGAGCGGATCGGCCTGGCCACCGGGGTCACCTGCCCGACCGTCCGGTACCACCCGGCGATCATCGCGCAGGCCGCGGCGACCATGGCGCTGATCTCCGACGGCCGGTTCACCCTCGGCGTCGGGGCCGGGGAACGGCTCAACGAGCACGTGGTGGGTCAGGGCTTTCCCAGCGTACGGGGCCGACACGAGCGGCTCCGCGAGGCGTTGGAGATCATCCGGCTGCTCTGGCAGGGCGGCTACCGCTCGTACGAGGGCAAGCACCTGCACCTGGAGGACGCCCGGATCTTCGACCTCCCGGAGACCCCGCCGGTGATCGCGGTCGCCGCGAGCGGCCGGTCCTCGGCGACGATGGCGGCGGAACTCGGCGACGGCCTGTTCGTCACCGAGCCGAAGGCCTCGATCGTCGAGCACTACCGGCAGGCCGGGGGCGACGGTCCCCGCTACGCCGAGGTGCCGATGGCCTGGGCCACCGACGACCAGCAGGCCGTGCGGGCGGTGCTGGAGACCAGCCGGTGGATGGTGACCGGGTGGAAGGTGATGAGCGAGCTGCCGAACCCGGTCAACTTCGACGCCGCGAGCGCGTACGTCGAGGAGCACCACGTCCGGGAGCTGTTCTCCGTCGGGCCGGACCCGGAGGCGCACGTGGCGGCCGTCCGCCCCTACGTCGAGGCCGGCTACGACCACGTCGTGCTGCAGAACGCCGGCCCCGACCCGGACGGCTTCCTCGACTTCTTCGCCGGCGACCTCGCCGGCCGGCTGCGCGCCCTCGGCTGAGCCCTCCGACGCGCGGGGGCGCGTCCGGCACCGCCCGCCGCGATCGCGATGATCGCCGACGGGCCGCCCGACGCGCCCCCGGGTCGCGGCGGGTCGTCCCGGCCGGGACGACCCGCCGACCGGTCAGCGGAAGCAGTTCGCCACCGGCACCCTGCTGCCCTCGCAGTTGGTGGGCTCGTTGTCGATGATGTCGGTCTCGTCGTCGACCTTGACGCGGGCCTTGTCGACGAAGAGGCCGCCCGGCTTCACGATGGCGACGTTGCCGGTGATCCGGCTGGAGTAGAGGGAGACCTGGCCCAGCGACGCGAAGACGCCGCCGCCCGTCGACGCCGCGCCGACGGCGTGGTTGCGGTCGACCTCGCTGCGGCGCAGCAGGAGGTTCGACTTCTGGGCGTGGATCCCGCCGCCGGAGCCCCGCGCCGTGTTGCCCGACACGACGCTGTCGTCGAGCGGGACCAGGCCCTGGAAGGTGGAGATGCCGCCGCCGTTGCCCGTGGCGGTGTTGTCGCGCACCTCCAGGCCGCGCAGGAAGATCAGCGCGTCCGAGTTGGCGATGCCGCCGCCGGTCTGGGCGGTGTTGCCCAGCACCTTCGTGTCGGCGACCCGGGTACGGGCCGAGAAGCTGGCGACACCGCCGCCCTGCGCCGCGTTGTTGCCCGCGAAGGTGCTCGAGTGCACCTCGGCCGCGCCCCGGTAGTTGGCGAAGCCACCGCCGTACGCGACGGCGCTGTTGCCCCGGAACTGCGAGGTCTCCAGGCTCAGCACGCCACCGTTGAGCAGGCCCCCGCCCTTGCCCTTGGTGCCGGCGGCGTGGTTGTCGACGAACGTGCTCCCGGTGACCACCAGGTGCCCGTCGTTGAAGATCCCGCCACCGCCCCCCTCCGCCGAGAGGGAGGTGCTGTCGACGATCGTGGTGCGCTCGACCACGGCGGACGCGCCGTGCACGACGTGGATGCTGCCGCCCTCGGCGGCGGAGAGGCCGTTGCGGAGCACGACGTCGGACAGCGTCAGTTCCCCGCCGTCGCGGACGGTGAAGAACCGGAACGCCTCGGCGTGCACGCCCCGGACGATGGTGGCGCCCTCGCCCCGGATGGAGATCGGGTGGTAGATGACGGGCAGCCCGGCCCGGTCGTGCTGCGGGTTGCGCGGGGGCGCCTCGGCGTCGCCGGGGTTCTCGGCGCTGTCGGCGGCCTCCCGGGCGTCGCGGATCCCGCCGTCGTACTCGTCGGGCTGCTGGAAGGCGTGGGTCAGCTCGTACGTGCACTTCGACGCCAGCCGCAGGTGGGCGCCGCCCTCGGCGTTGGCCCGGACCAGGGCCGAGATCAGCTTCGCCGGGTCGCACGGCACCGCGACCTCCGCGTGGTGCCCCTGGCCCGGCCGCCCGGGGCGGCCGTCCGGCTTCCCGCCGCGCCGTTCCTCGCGGGCGTGGTCGCGGTCCTCGACGGCGTCGCCGCGGTCGCGCTCACCGGAGTCGTCGTCGGCCCACCGCGCCGGCGACGGCGACGGCGAGGCAGCGGGCAGGTCCCGGTCGGCGGCGACGGCGGCGACACCCGTGAACCCGGCCGAGGCCGCCACCAGGCTGCCCGCCACGAGGCCGCCGGCTAAGAACCACCGCGACCGCCGCCTGGGTGGTGCGGCCCGCCGGCCCCCTTGATACGTCGTCATCAGGCTTCCCTGCCTCTCGCGCATGCGTGACACGGCCGCGTCGAACGGGACGCGGGGCGGCTGACGTCGCGACAACCACCGAAGGTCACGATACGGAGGAGAAACGGGCAAGTCCGTCGAACGTGAATAAGCGTACTATTCACCTCGACGGGCACGAAGCGGCGCAGCCCCGGTCAGCCGCCGACGTGGATGCCGGGCCGGCGGGCGGGGTCGGGCTCGGACTTGCGGATGATCTCCCGTACGACGGGCGGGGTGTCGCCGCGGCCGAGGATGAGGTAGCGCAGCAGGTGCCCGAGCGGGTTCCCCTCCGACCACTCGAAGTGGGCGTGCGGGCGTACGCCGGTGGCGTCGCGCAGCGCCAGCAGGATCGCCGCGATGGCGTTGGGGACGGCCGGGCTCCCGGCCCGCAGCACCCGGAAACCACCCACCTGGACGCCGTGCACCCGCAGCACCTGGCTGAACTCCGACGGGTCGACCACCTCGATCTCCAGGAAGAGGATGTCGCCCTCGCCGGGCACGGGGTTCATCCCCCGCTGCGCCCGCTCCTTGACCGTGTACTCCTTGACCGCGCCGCCGGCCCGCTTGTGGGCGATCAAATGCAGCCGGCCGTCGTGCGCGAGTGACTCGGCGATGAACCGGCGGGCCGGCTCGTCGAACTCGATCCGTTCCGTGCGCAGCTCGGTGGTCCGGGTCACCCGGGAGACCAGCGAGACGACCACGATGCCGAAGACGAACAGCGCGGAGATGGCGATGCCGTCCGGCTTGGCGATGACGTTCTCGGCGAGCGCGTACAGCAGGACCAGGGTGAGCACGGCGAAGCCGCCGGCCGCGACGCGCTGCCGGCGGCGGGCCGCGGAGATCGTGACCGCCACGGCGGCGGAGACCATCATGGCGAGGATGCCGGTGGCGTACGCCCCGGCCTGGTCGTTGACGTCCGCCCGGAACACCAGGGTGATGGCGACGCTGATCATGGTGTAGACGATCACGACCGGCCGCACGGCCCGGGCCCACTCGGGCGCCATGCCGTAGGTGGGCAGGTAGCGGGGCACGATGTTGATCAGGCCGGCCATCGCGGAGGCGCCGGCGAACCAGAGGATCAGCACGCTGCTGAGGTCGTAGACGGTGCCGAACGCCTCCCCGAGGCGCTCGTGGGCGAGGTACGCCAGCGCCCGGCCGTCAGCGGCCCCGCCCGGCTCGAACTCCCGGGCGGGGATAAGCACGGTGGTCACGAGGGTGGTCGAGATCAGGTAGACCGACATGACCAGCGCGGCGGTGGTGAGCAGCCGGCGGGTGTTGCGGATCCGCGCCGCCAGCCGGGCCTCGCGGTCCGCGCCCCCGCCGGCCACCAGCGGCATCATGCTCACCCCCGTCTCGAAGCCGGAGAGCCCCAGCACCAGCAGCGGGAACGCCAGCACGGCGGTCACCGCCACCTCGCCGGGGCCACCACCGACGGTCAGCGCGGCGGTCCAGTCCGACAGCGCCCGCGGGTCCGTCGCGATCCCCACCAGCCCGTCGGCCACGATCAGCGCGTTCAGGACCAGGAAGACCGCGACCAGCGGGACGGCCACCGCGACCGCCTCCCGGAAGCCGAGCAGGAACACCCCGCCGAGGACGAGCAGCAGGACGACGGTGACGCCGACCGCGACGCCGGTGCCGCCGACGCCCTCGGGCATGTACGGGTTCTCCAGCAGGTGCACGGTCGCGTCGGCCGAGGAGAGGGTGATCGTGATGATCCAGGAGGTGGCCACGAACCCGAGCAGCACCAGCACGAAGATCTTGCCGCGCCAGAACGGCAGCAGCCGCTCCAGCATCGCCACCGAGCCCTGCCCGTTCGGGCTCTCCCGGGCCACCCTGCGGTACATGGGCAGCATGCCGAACAGCGTCAGCGCGACGATGAGCAGGGTGGCCAGCGGGGAGAGCGCCCCGGCGGCCACCGCCGCGATCCCGGGCAGGTACGACAGGGTGGAGAAGTAGTCGACCCCGGTCAGGCACATGACCTGCCACCAGGGGTGCGAACGGGTCTGCCCCTCCGCAGCCTCGGGGCCGACCGGCTGCACCCGGTGCGCGAACAGCCACCGGCGCAGCGGGCTCAGCGGCGCGGCGGGCCGGGTGGGACTGGCCTGCGCCTCCGGGACGGCGACCGGGCGACCGGCGCGGTCGCCGGGACGGGTCGGGTCCCGGGCGGCGCGCAGGTCCCGTGGCGGGCCGGCGGGCGGCGGCCGGCGACCACGCGTGCGCCGCGACCTCGGCCCGTGCTCGTCACGCATGTCCCGTCCCCACCCTCGGCGGTCCTGACCCGACCGTAGGCGGTCGCCGGCCGGCCGCCCGCCCGAACGGTGAAGCCGGGACGGCTCAGTCGCCGTCGCGGGCGGCCAGCACCCGGGCCAGGGCGTCGGGATCCGCCACGGTGACCGTCGCCCCGGGGTGTCGCAGCCACCCGCCGGGCAGCAGGGCGGGCACCGGCTCGGCGAATCGGAGGCAGAGCCCGGGGGCGGTGCTGCTGGCGAAGGTGACGCCGGCGTCGGCCAGCGAGAGGCGCACGCCGATCCCCCGCCACCAGCGGTACGGGCCGGTGGGCGCTGCGTCGACGACGTTGCGCCGGGCGGTGCGCAGTTGCCACGGGCCGAACCGGATCACCAGCTCGGCCCGGTCGACGCCGACCCAGGCGGTCGCCGACCGGACGCCCACCAGCGCGAGCGCCGGTCGGAAGACCGGGTCGAAACGGAACGCGAACCGGTGTGCCCCGCCGGTCATCGCGCGCCGCCCCGGCCGGTGGGGCGGGCGGCGCCCGGTCGGGCGGGACGGGGCGGGGCGACGGGCCGGGGACGGGGTCGGGCGGCGGGCCGCCGGGCCGGGTGACTCATGGCGCGGGCGTACCCCGTGCGGGCCGGCCGACACCCCCCGGGCCGGCCGACCCGCGAACCCCGCACCCCCGTTCCCCCGCCCCGGCGTGCCCCCGCCCGCACGGACCACCCCCGACCTCAGGCCCGACGCCCCCCGGCTGACGGGCCTGATCCGGCGGGGACGCGTCCCCGCGCTCCGCCGGGTGCCGGATGCGGAGCGCGGGGACCCCCCGTCACGGCTACTGCAGGAACGCCCCGAGGGGCGAGAGCAGCAACCGACCGAGCGCCGCGGCGGTGTCGTCCAGCCGCGCGCGCTCGCACTCGTGGGCGGCCGGGTCGTGCCGGCACCGCCAGATCTTCTGCGCGTTGCGCCAGGCGACGTCGCGGGTGTACTCGACCAGTTCCCCCTGGTACCAGTCGTCGATGTCGCCGTTGAGCATGTCGATGAGCAGCTGCCACCGCTCCAGGTAGCCGCGCCGCAGACCGGGGATCTTGTCCGCGAAGATGTCGTTGATCTCCAGGTAGTCGCGGTGCTGGTCGGTGCCGTCCACCGGCTCCGACTCCAGGCTGTCGAACGTGGTCACCAACGCGAACGGCAGGTCGAAGTTGATGTGCGCGTTCACCCCGGCGGCGGCCGACGGCAGCGGGCGGGCGTCCGGCCCGCGCATCCGCTGGAACAGGCAGGCCCACGCCTTCGGCGTGCCCGGGCTGGAGTCGGTCCACAGCCGCATCGCGTCGAAGTAGCGGGCGGCGAACTCCACGTCGAGCCGGGACAGGAACACCGGGTCGGCGAACCGGTCGTCGTAGAGGCCGTTCAGCACGCTCTCGGTGATCGTCAGGTACAGCCGGTTGAAGTCGGCCAGCGGGCAGCTCGCCTCCAACGGAGGCAGCCGGACCAGCAGGTCCTGGAGCTTGGTGAGGTGGTCCACCACCGCCGGCACGTCGGCGGGATGGTCGGCGAGCAGATCGACGATGTCCCGATGTACGGGCCCCCACACCGGTTCGGTCATCTCTCCTCCACAGTGGTTCCCGGCACCCCCCGTGCCGTCGGCGACGCAGCACAGACTGCCAGCCGGCGACGGCCGGCCGGATCAGTAGAACGACGTATCCCGCCGCGCGTCAGTCGCCCTTGTTGCGTAGGAAGATCGCGCTGGCCTGCACGCGGGTGCGGACCTGGAGCTTGTCGAAGATGTGCGAGACGTGCACGCCGATGGTGCGCTCGCTGATGAACAGCCGCTGGCCGATCTCCCGGTTGGTGAGCCCCTCGGCGACCGCGGCGAGCACCTCCCGCTCCCGGGCCGTCAACGACGCCAGCTCGTCGCCGTCCGCCCCGGCGGCCGGACCGCCCGTGGCCGGACGTTCCTCCAGCAACACCCGCGCCCGGCCGGCGAGGGTACGAATCTCCGAGGTCAACGGCACCGCGCCGAGCCCCTGTGCCACCTCGTACGCCTGCCGCAGCAGCTTGGCCGCCGTGGCGCTGCGGCTGCGCCGGGCCAGCAGCGCCTCGGCCTGTCGCAACCGCGAGTAGGCCGCCGGGTAGGGGTGGTGGCGGCGGTCCCACTGCGCCACGGAGCGGGCCCACAGCTCCGGGTCGCTGCCCTCCAGGCGGCTCACCTCGGCGGCGCACAGCGCCAGGAAGCCGTCCACCACGTCGCGCACCGGGCGGGCGGCGTGCTCGCTCTTGCGGGCGACCCGGTCGGCCACCTCCCGCAGCCGCCGCACCGCGGTCTCGTCCACGGCGATCGTGCGGCCGGCGTGCGCCTCGGCCTCGGCCCGCAGTCCGTGCCACACGAGCGCGGCGAGGATGCCCACGTCGTCGGAGCGGCTCTCGGTCAGGCCGCGCTGCACCGCCTGCCGGGCCAGGTCGTGCCGGCCCTGCCACATGGCCAGCCCCGCCCGCAGGGTGAGCAGCGGGATCACGTGCCGCGCCCCGCCGCCGGCGAGCACCGTGGCCACCGCGTCCAGGTCGCGGTCGGCGGCCTCGATGTCGCCGTAGCCCACCGACAGCCGGCAGCGCGCCAGCAGCAGCTCCACCGCGTCGGCGCCGGACGGGCGGTGCCGCAGCGCCGCCGCGACGACCTTCTCCGCCTCGGCCCACTGGCCGACCCGGAACAGCCCGTTGGTGGCGATGGCCAGCAGCCGGGTCTCGTACGTGCGGCCCAGGCCGAGATCGGCCACCCGCTCGGCGCCCCGGCGGGCCACCACGACGCCCTCCTCCAGGACGTTCAGCGGGCCGGTCAGCAGCTCCGCCAGGTGCAGGTACGCGCAGGCCACGTCCTCCGGGCGACCCGAGCGCTCGGCGGTCTCCAACGCGCGGCGCATCACCGCCAGCCCGGCGTCCGGGTCCTCCAGGTACGCCTCGGAGAAGCCGAGCGCGGCGCTGGCCAGCACCACCTCCGACGTGGAGCCCGGCACGTCGGCGGAGAGCTCAAGCGCCTCCCGGGCCCGCCGGCCGGCGTCGGCGTACCGGCCGAGGTGCAGCAGCAGCTCGGCCAGGTGCGCCGCGGCCGTGGCCCGCTCCCGGGGCGTGCAGTCGGCGGCCTCCAGGGCACGCTGGTACTCCGCCTCCGCCGGCGCCGACCGGCCGGCGGCGGCCAGGTAGCGGGCCCGGCGGATGTGCAGCGCGCAGGCCGACGGGTCGGTCTCGGCGGCGGCCAGCTCCTCCAGCAGCGCCAGCGCCCGGGCGTGCTCGCCGCAGTGGTGGGCGGCCTCGGCGGCGTGTCTGAGCAGCGTGACCCGGTCCACGTCCGGCGGCGCGACGCCCGGCGAGGCGGCCAGCTGCAACGCGACCGACCAGTGCCGGTGCGCCTCGGCCCAGCCGTGCAGCCGCTCGGCCTCCCGGGCCGCGGCCGTCGCCGCCGGCAACGCCCGCGCCGGCTCGCCGGCCCGCCGCCAGTGGTGCGCCAGGCGCGCCTGGTGCAGCTCCGCCGGGGCCGCGGTGAGCGCCTCGGCGTAGCGGCGGTGCAGCGCGGCCCGCTCGGCCGGCAGCAGCTCGTGCTCCAGCACCTCGGCGACCAGCCGGTGCCGCAGCCGGTAGCCGTCGTCCGCGCTCACCAGCAGCCGGTGGGCGACCGCCGCCCGGGCCGCCTCGATCAGCTCGTCCTCGGGCAGCCGCACCACCCGGGCCAGCAGCCAGTGCTCCACCGGCTCGACGCCGGCCGCCACCGCGTGCACCACGGTGTGCGCGTGCTGCGGCAGCGCGTCCACCCGGGCCAGGAAGATCTCGCGCAGCGTGTCGGAGAGACCGTCCCGGCCGTCGCGCAGGTCACGGGCCAGCTCCTCCACCACGAACGGGTTGCCGCCGCTGCGCTGCCACACCAGCTCCGCCGCCTCCGGGCTGAGCGGCTGACCGACCACGGCGGCGGCGAGCCGGTCGGTGCCGGCCCGGTCCAGCGGGGCCAGGTCGAGCACCCGCACCGTACGCAGCCGGCGCAGCTCGGTGAGCACCCGGCGCAGCGGGTGCGCGCCCTGCAACGACTCGGCCCGCACCGCCGCGAGCACGGACAGCTGGAGGTCGCCCAACCCGGCCAGCAGGTAGAGCAGCAGCTGGCGGGTGCTCCGGTCGACCCACTGGAGGTCGTCCAGGACGAGCACCAGCGGCCGCCCCTCGGCGATCAGGTGCAGCCCCCGCGAGACCCGCTCCAGCAGCGCCCCGGCGCCGTCCGGGCCGGCGGTCTCCTCGGCGAACACCCGCAGGAGGCCACGGACCGCCGAGGAGGTCCGGGCCTCGGAACCGGTCAGTTCGGCGTCGAGGCGGCGCAGCGCCTGGAGCAGCGGGTGCAGGGGCGACGCGTCGCCGATGTCCAGACAGGAGCCGGTGAGCACCAGGGCCCCGGCGTCGCGCAGCCGGGTGCCCACCTCGCGCAGCAGCCGGGTCTTGCCGACGCCGCTCTCGCCGGTGAGGAAGACGGCGGCGGTGTTGCCCTGCGTGACGTCGTCGAGCAGCACGGACCGTACCGTCGTCACCAGGTCGGCCCGGCCGACGAGTGGTGCGGTGTCCACTTCGCTGGCCATGGCACGCAGCCTAGTCACAGGGCCCCGCACCGCTCTACGGGTCTTTCGCGCCTGCGGTACTCCTCGCGTCGACATTACGACCGAAGGTTGCGCAGGGCCGACATACGTCGTTCGGCAGATCCCCCGTCGGCGGATCGGTGACAGTGTCCGAGGCGTCGTCAGCCACCGTGGGGAAAGGCGGGTGCGATGCCCATGCCCACCATCGTCGTCGGTTCGCAGCGGCTCACGTCGGCAGGCTGGCCGGTGCCGGAGGAGAGACGCCTCGTCACCGTGCTGTTCGTCGACATCGTCGGGTCGACCGCGCTCGTCGACCGGCTCGACCCCGAGGACGTGCGGATCCTGCAACGGGCGTACTTCGACACCGTGGGCGGGGTGCTGCGCCGGTGGCACGGGGTGGTCGAGAAGTACGTCGGCGACGCGGTGATGGCCCTGTTCGGGGCCCGCCGGTCCGACGGGTTCGACGCGTACCGGGCGGTGCGGGCGGCGCTGGAGATCCAGGGGGCCCTCGACCGGCGACCGCCGCCCGGCGCGCCATGCCTGCGGGTCCGGGCCGGGGTGGCCACCGGTGAGGCGCTGGTGGACCTGGCCGCGGCGCGCGACGGCGGGCACGGCGTGGCCAGCGGCGCGGTGATCACCACCGCCGCGCGGTTGCAGGAGTACGCCCCGCCGGGCGGGGTGGCGCTCTGCCCGGCCACCCACCGCGCCACCGTGGGGCTGGTCGGCCAGCGCCGCGTACCGCCGGTGGCCCTGGCCGGCAAGGCGCTGCCGGTCGATGTGTGGCACGCCACCGGCACGACCCGACCGGCCCCGCCCCGGCACGAGGGGCCGCTGGTCGGGCGACGGCGGGAACTGGCCGCCGCCCGGGACCTGATCGTCCGGGCCGTCCGGGGCCGCGACCCGCGCTGGCTGTCGCTGGTCGGCCCCGCCGGCAGCGGACGCAGCCGGCTGCTGCACGAGCTGACCCGGGCGGTACGGACCGTGGACGGGGCGCCGGTGCGCTGGTGCGTCGCGCACTGCCCGCCGTACCCGGAGCCCCTGGCGCCCGTCGCGGACCTGGTGCGCGGGCTCGCCGGCCTGCGCGCCGGTGAGCCGCCCGCGACGGTACGGCGACGGCTCACCACCGCCCTCACGGACCTGGTGCCGCCCGCCGGCCTGACCGAGGCGGTGTACGCGCTGGAGGCGCTGCTGGCCACGCCGGACGGCTCCGGCGACGCGGCGCGGGGCGCCGACGTGGCACGCGAGGCGCTCCTGGGGCTCGCCGCCCGGCAGCCGGTGATGGTGGCGGTGGACGACCTCGACCGCGCCACCGCGGCGCTGAACCGCTTCCTGCACCGGCTTTTCGCGGCGGCCACCGCGCGGTCACTGCCGCTGGTGGTGGTGGGGCTGCACCGTCCCGAGTGGACGGACGTGTGGCCCGGCCCACGGGGTCGGCGGCACCGGTTGGCGGTGCCGCCGCTGCGCCCCGTGGAGACCGGGCGGCTGCTGCGCCACCTGCTCGGCCGGGCCGACCGGCCGGCGACGATCGCCCGGCTGCTGCCGCTCGTCGGCGGCAATCCGGGGCGGGCCGCCGCGTACGTGGCGTCGCTGGGCGCGGCGCAGTCCGTGCCGGAGGCGGTGCGCCGGGAGGTCGACGCCCGGCTGGACCGCCTCGACGGGACGCGGCGGGCCGTGCTGATGGCCGTCGCGACCGTCGGCGCGGGGATCAGCGCCGCGACGGTGACGCGCCTGCTCGACTGGGCCCCCGGGCGGGCGGCCCCGGTGCTGCGCGCGCTGGCCGCGACGGGTCTGCTGGTCGCCCGCGCCGACGGCCGGTACGCCGTGGCCGACGCGGTGGTCCGCGAGGTCGCGTACGCCCGGCTGCCGAGGGCGGCGCGGGCGGCGTTCGCCCGCCGGGCCGGGCGGCCGGCGGAGGCGGACGCGCCGTCGGTGCCCGTGGTCCTCCACGCCGCCACCGCCCAGGTCCCGCCGGTGCCGGCGCGCGCCGGCGCCGACCGCCCGGCGGCCCGGGACGCACGCGGGGCGCACCCGGCACCGCTCCCGCGGCCCGCCGCCACGCCCCGTTTCTCCGCGACGCCCCGGCCCGCCACCACGCCTCAGGTCGCGGCCCTGCCTCAGGTCGTGGCCCTGCCCAAGGGCGCGACCCTGTCCCGGGTCGCCGACGTGCCCCGGGGCGCGGTGGTGCCGGGGGCGCTTCCTGTGCCCGGTCCGCTGGTCGTCGTCCCTCCGAACGTGTCGGGGACGGTCGGGTGGTGGAGCTGCGCGGATGGGCCGCCGCCCGCGGTCGCGTCCCCTCGGCCGGCCCCGACCCGACGGCCCCCTCCGGCCCGACGGCCCCCTCCGGCCCGACGGCCGGCCCCGGTCCGACGGCCCCCTCCGGCCCGACGGCCGGCCCCGGTCCGACGGCCCCCTCCGGCCCGACGGCCGGTTCCGACCGGGCTGCCGGCCCCGACCGGGTGAGCCGGTCCGCCGGCCCCGGTCGGGCGGTCGCCCCGCACAGGGCGGCCGACGGCGGCGGCGTCCCGTCCACCCCCGGGGCGGGCGGGTCGGCGCGGCGGCAGGGGCGCGGGCAGCGGCCGAGATGGGTCCTGCCGCGCGGGACGCCGATCGCGGCGTGAGCGGGCTGGCAAGGTGCTGGGCGCCCCGTCGAACGGGGTGCCGGACGCGGCGGGGAGTGTGGGCGGCCAGGCGGATCTCTGCCCCCTCCCCCACGATCCAAGCTGACAGGCGCCCGATTCGGGCGGTATCGGGCGGCCGACTGAGTGCGCGGGTCGACGCGACTGGCTAGGTTCGCCCGATGCCTGTCAAAGAGACCACCGCCTCCGCCGCCGGCACCTGGACGCTCGGCGACCGCACCGTGCACCGGATGGGGTTCGGTTCCATGCGGCTCACCGTCGACCCGGACCGGGCGCGCGCCGTCCGCATCCTGCGCCGGGCCGTCGAACTGGGCGTCAACCACATCGACACCGCCGCCTTCTACGTCTCGCCGGGCGGGCCGCTCGGCGTCGGCACCGGCTCGCCCCGGTACGCCACCGACCTGATCCGCGAGGCCCTCGCGCCGTACCCGGACGACCTGGTAATCACCACCAAGGTCGGGCCGTCCTTCGACGCGGCGACCCGGCACCGCGAACTGAGCCCGGCGGAGCTACGCGGGGAGGTGGAGGAGAACCTGCGCCGGCTGGGCCGGGACCACCTGGACGTGGTCAACCTGCGGATCGTCCGGCGGCCCGGGCGGGACTCGGTGGCGGAGCGGTTCGCCGCCCTCGCCGAGCTGCGCGACGCCGGGCTGATCCGGCATCTCGGCCTGTCCAACGTGCGCGTGGACCACCTGGACGAGGCGCGGGACATCGCGCCCGTGGTGTGCGTGCAGAACGCGTACGCCCTCGACGTGAACCGGTGGGCCGACGAGCTGCTGCGCGTCTGCGGCGAGCGGGGGATCGCCTTCGTGCCGTTCTTCGCGATCGCGGGCGCCGGGCGGGAGGCGGGCGTGGACGGCGACCACGACGAGGCCGTCCGGGCGGTGGCGCACGCGCACGGCGCGACCCCGCACCAGATCCGCCTGGCCTGGACGCTGCACCAGGGGCCGCACGTGCTGGCCATCCCCGGCACCGGCGATCCGGAGCACCTGGCGCAGAACGTGGCGGCCGGGGCGATCCGGCTCACCCCCGAGGAGCTGGCCCGCCTCCGCTGACGGCGGGACGCCCCGCCCGTACGGCGGCGCGGCGCGTCAGCGACCGTCGAGGAAGGCGACCGCCCGGTCCCACGTCCGGCTGGCGGCCGCCGGGTCGTGGTCGGGCAGGTCGGGGTCGGTGTAGAGGTGACCGACGCCGGGATAGCGGTGGACACTCAGCTCCGCGCCCGCCCCGGTCATCGCCCGCTGCCACCGGCCGAGCTCGGGCTCCGGGGGGTATTCGTCCGGGTCGGCCACGTGCAGTTGCACCGGCAGGCCCGGCCGGACCGCCTCCGGCGCGCCGCCGGCGCCGTGCAACAGCAGCAGCGCGGCGGCCGCGGGGCGCTCGGCCAGCAGCGCGCCGGCCACCCCGGCCCCCATGGAGAACCCGGCCAGCACCGCCTCGGGCGGCGCCTCGTGCAGCGCCGCCCTGGCCCGGCCCATCACGGCCGCCCCGCCGACCTCGTCGAGCAGCGCGAAGCCCTCCTCGATGGTGTCGACGGCCGGCGCGCCGTAGAGGTCGGGGGTGACGACGTGGTGGCCGGCGGCGCGCAGCCGGTCGGCGGCCGTCAACACGGCGGGTCGCAGCCCGTAGGCGGAATGAAACAGCACGACGTGTCCCATCGGGACATTCTGTCCGACGGTTGCGACAGGACCGGCCGCCGCGCGGGCCGGGGCGCCGACGCCGGTGGGCCGTCGGCGCCGGGTCAGCGCAGCGACTCCAGCCGCCGCACCAGCTCGCTCGGCCCCGGCATGGCGGAGATCTCGGCGCTGACCTGCCGCGCCGCGTCGCGCAGCGCGGTGTCGGTGACGAGCCGGGTCAGGGTGTCGGCGGTGATGTCGCGGGTGCGGACCGCGATGCCGACCCCGCGGGCGGCCACCAGCTCGGCGTTGTGCCGCCGGTCGCCCGCCCCGACGGTGGCCAGCTGCGGCACCCCGGCGATCAGCGCGCTGAGGACGCTGCCCGCGCCGCCGTGGTGGACGAGCGCCGCGCTCGCCGGCAGGGCCGCGGGGATCGGGATCCAGTCGACCGTACGCACGTTGCCGGGCAGCGCCCGGCGGGCCAGCCGCGCCTCCGGGCGGACCAGCACGAACTCGGCGTCGACCCGGTCGGCGACGGCGACGACGGCCGGCATCGGTCCGGCGCTGCCGGGGCCGACGAGGGTGCTGCGGCTGACCAGCACCCGTGGCCGCTCACCCGGCTCACGCAGCCAGTCCGGCAGCTCGCCGCCGGCCTCGGTGGCGTAGCGCATCGGCCAGCCGTCCTGACGCAGCACGCTGGGCGGGGCGACGGCAATCGCGGCGGCCGGCGGCGGCAGCGCGGTCAGGCCGTGCCGGCGCAGCGCCGGCCCCAGCCGCGCCAGGGTGGCCCGGGCCAGCTCGCGGCCGTCGAAGAGGGCGTTCTCCTGGCGTACGGCGGGCACGCCGAGCGTCGCGGCGGCGAGCGCCCCGGCCACCGCGAACGGCTCGTGGATGACGAGATCGGGCTTCCACTCCCGGGCCACGGCGACCACCCCGTCGGCGAGCTGGTCGTTGACCGCGCCGAAGAGCAGCCCGGCGCCCCGGGTGCCGCCGGTGCCGGCCAGCTCGGCCCGGGCGATCAGCGGGTGGCGCAGCAGCACGCGGCGGGCGATGCGGCCGAAGTCGAACGCCGGCGCGACGTCGCGCGCCGGCACCCCGGGCCGCGCCGCCCGCAGCCCGTCGGCGGCGGTGGCGACGAGCACCTCGTGCCCGGCGTCGCGCAGCGCGGCGGCCAGCGGCAGCAGCGGGGCGACGTGCCCGATCAACGGCGCGGAGACCACCAGTACTCGCACCGCGCCGATGCTAGCCCCGGCGGGGCCCGTCGTGGGGGCACCGGACGGGGCGGCCCGGACGACGGCGGGTTCAGCCGGCGGGCGGGTTCAGCCGGCGGGCGGGTTCAGCCGGCGGGCGGGTTCAGCCGGCGGGCGGGTTCAGCCAGCGGCGGGTTCAGCCAGCGGCGGGTTCAGCCAGCGGCGGGTTCAGCCAGCGGCGGGTTCAGCCGGCGGGCGGGGGCAGGGTGCGGCTGCGGCCCCGGAACTCGGCCACCACCGCGCCGTCGTCCCGGGTGACGGTGACGTCGTAGATGCCGCTGCGGCCGTACCGGGTGCGCTCGGTGGCGCGCGCCGTCAGCAGGTCACCCTCGCGCGCGGGACGGACGAAGCTGATCTCGCCGCCGGCGGCGACGGTGGCGGGGCCGTGGCTGTTGCAGGCCAGCGCGAAGGCGGTGTCGGCGAGCAGGAACACGAAGCCGCCGTGGGCGATGGCGTGGCCGTTGACCATCGCGGCGGTCACCCGCATCCGGGCCACCGCCGCGCCGTCGGCGGCCTCCACCAGCTCGATGCCGAGCCCCCGGGAGGCGACGTCGGCGGCGAACATGTCGTACGCGGCGTTGCGCCCGGCCACCTCAGCCGTCCCGCCGCTGCTCGACGATCCGCCCCGTCCCGCCCATCGACCGCTCCACACCCGTCCGGGGCGGCCCCCTCGACCGCCGGTCCCGGTACCGTACGCCGGCCCGCGCGCGGCACCGACGGCACCCGTCAGGGGTTCTCCGGGTCCAGGTCCCGCTCGCGCAGCAGCGCGTCCAGCTTCGCCTCGATCCGCTCGTCGGACTCGCGGGACTGGGAGGAACCCCAGTGGTAGAACAGGGCCAGCCCTGCCGCCTGCCAGATCAACTGGAGGAACTCGGACTGCCAGTTCTCGAAGGTGGAGGCGAGGAACTGCGGCAGGAAGTCGGCCCAGGCAAAGGACTGGCCGTGCTGGCTCGCCTCGTCGCTCGCCACGGTGGCCTGGAAGACGAACTGCGCGATCCAGGAGAGCAGGAACAGCGCCCCGGTCACCAGCGCGAAGGCGTACGCCCTGGGCCACCTCGGCCTGCGGAACGGCGGCCCCTCCGCCCGGCGGCGTGACCGCCCGCCCCGGGACGTGGCGCCGGCCGGACGCGCGCCGGAGGTCGTCGTGTCGGACATCGCGCTCCCCTTTCGACGAATCCCCAGGTAGGGGGCCTATGCCCCGGGGCAGGCGCGACAAAACGGCGTACCGGCGTGGCGAAGCCGGACGCGCCCGCGCCCTCCCGCCGTGCGGACTTGTTGCAAATCTTTGGCAACAACATCTGGACGCGGCCCGCCTCCGTAACTAGCCTGACCTCCATGAGTCCTTACATCACGGATGTCGCGGCCTGGCAGGAGAGCTGGGACCGCCAGCAGGAGGCGTACCTGCCGGACCGGGAGCACCGGTTCACGGCGATGCTCGACGCGGTCGACGCGGTCCGCGACGACGACCGGCTGCGGCTGCTCGACCTGGCCGGCGGCACCGGCACCATCTCCGACCGGACGCTGCGCCGCTTCCCCCACGCCGAGGTGACCCTGGCGGACCTCGACCCGGCGCTGCTCGCCCTCGCCCGCGCCTCGCTCGGGGACCGGGTCACCGTCGTCACCGCCGACCTGAACCGGCCCGACTGGCACGCCGCGCTCCCCCACCGCGAGTACGACGCCGTCCTCACCGCCACCGCGCTGCACTGGCTGCCGGCCGAGCGGCTCGAACGGCTCTACGCCGAGCTGCGCGAGCTGCTGCGGCCGGGCGGCGTCCTGGTCAACGCCGACCACATGCCCGACGACGCCCTGCCGCAGCTCACCAAGCGCCTGCTCGACCGGGCCCGGGACCGGCGGGCGGCCCGGTACGCCGCCGGCGCCGCGCTGTCCTGGTCGGAGTGGTGGGACCGGGCGGAAGCCGACCCGGCGCTGCGGCCGCTCGTCGCGCAGCGGCGCGACATCTACCCGAGCGGGCACAGCCCGGAGTGGACCCCGCCGGTCTCCTGGCACCTGTCCGCGCTGACCGCCGCCGGCTTCGCCGAGGTGGGCACCGTGTGGCGGGGCGGCCCCGACGCCGCCGTCGCCGGGGTCCGCTGACGTCCCGACGACCGCCGCGCCGGGCGCTAGGCTGGCGGGCGCGCGCCGAGGTCACCCCGTGGCCCCGGCGGGGAGGGCGAGGTGACCGGACCGGATCCGCGGGTCGACCCCGACGTCGACCTGCGC
This sequence comes from Micromonospora sp. DT178, assembly GCF_049841695.1. Lineage (NCBI taxonomy): Bacteria > Bacillati > Actinomycetota > Actinomycetes > Micromonosporales > Micromonosporaceae > Micromonospora > Micromonospora sp. DT178. The sequence continues at coordinate 162,750 of NZ_JBNCKV010000007.1, read as the reverse complement.
GTACCCGCCGACCGGGGCGAGCTGGACGCCCGCCCCGGCGCGGTGCTCGGCTCCGTCGCGGCCGGCGGCGCGCTCGGCGCCCTGGCCAGGGCCGGCCTCCAGCACGCCGTCCCGCACGGCCCGACGGGCTTTCCGTGGGCCACCTTCGCCGTCAACCTGACCGGGTGCCTGCTGATCGGCGTCCTGATGGCGGCGCTGGGGCGCTCCGCTGGCCGCCGACCGCTGCTGCGCCCGTTCCTCGGCGTGGGCGTCCTCGGCGGCTACACCACCTTCGCCACGTACGCGGTGGACGTCCGCCTGGCGCTCGACGCCGGCGCACCGGAGGTGGCCCTGGGCTACCTGGCCGCGACCCTGCTCGGCGCGCTGGTCGCGGTCTGGCTCGGCGACGCCGTCACCGGCCGGCTGCTCGACGCCCCCCGCCACGGCCGGCCGGAGCCCGGGGCCGGCCGGTGACCGTCCTGCTGATCGCGCTCGGCGCGGCCGTCGGCGCGCCCCTGCGTTACCTCACCGACCGGGCGGTGCAGGCCCGGCTCGGCGGCGCCTACCCGTGGGGCACGCTGACCGTCAACGTGGCCGGGTCGCTGTTGCTCGGTCTGCTGGCCGGGCTGCCCGTCGGCCCGACCGCCGGCGCCCTGCTCGGCACCGGCTTCTGCGGCGCGCTGACCACGTACTCCACCTTCGGGTACGAGACGCTGCGGCTGGCGCGCCGGGGCCGGCGGTTCCTCGCGCTGGTCAACGTGCTGGCCAGCGTGGCCGCCGGCCTCGGCGCCGCCACCGCCGGCTTCGCCCTGGCCCGGGCCGTGACCGGCTGAGGGGACGGGTTCAGCGGCCCGGGTCCGCCGGCCCGTCGGGCAGGCGCAGGTCGACCACCGGGCCGAGGACGAAGACGGCTGGCGGGGCGATCCGCTCCCGGGCGGCCACCGCGCCGATCTCGTCCAGCCGGGCGGTCACGGTGCGCTGGTCGGGATGCCCGGCGTCCTGCACGGCGAGGACCGGGGTGTCCGGGGCCCGGCCGTGCTCGACCAGGACCGCGGCGATCTTGTCCACCGTGTCCACGGCCATCAGCAGCACCAGGGTGCCCCGGGCCCGGCCCAGCGCCGCCCAGTCGACCAGCGAATCGGGGTGCCCGGGCGGCAGGTGCCCGGAGACGACGGTGACGTCGTGCGCGACGCCCCGGTGGGTGACCGGCACCCCGGCCAGGGCCGCCGCGGCGACCGCGCTGGTCACCCCGGGGACCACGGTCACGTCCACCCCGGCCGCCGCGCAGGCCTGCACCTCCTCGTGGCCGCGCCCGAAGACGTACGGGTCGCCGCCCTTGAGCCGCACCACCCGCCGCCCGGCGCGGGCGTGCGCGACGAGGGCCGCGTTGATCGCGTCCTGCCCCATCGCGGGTCCCCGGGGCACCTTCGCCGCGTCGATGACCTCCACCCCCGGGCGCAGCCCGGCGAGCAGTCCGCGCGGGGCGAGCCGGTCGACCACCACCACGTCCGCCGCGTCCAGCAGCGCCCTGCCCCGTACGGTGATCAGGTCGTCCGGCCCGGGCCCGCCACCGACCACGGCGACCTGGCCCCGGCGCGGGCCGGGACCGTGGTGGTCGTGGTCGTGCCCGTGCTGGTCGTGATGGTGGTGGTCGTGCCCGTGGTGGTGGTCGTGGCCGCCGACCGGGTCGTCGGGGTGGTCGTGCGGCGTCTGCGGCCGGCCCACCTTGTCGGCGAAGCCCGGCATCAGCACCCGGTACGCGCAGGTGTCGCAGTTCATCCGGATGTCGCCGCGACGCGCCTCGGCGTGCCGTTCGAGGACCAGGTCGGCGAGGGCGTCGCAGTCGCCGATCAGGTCGGCCACCCGCACGTCCAGCTCCGGGTGGGCGGCGGCGAACGCGGCCGACTGCGCGACGATCCGGTCCGGCAGCACCCCGGCGAAGAGGAAGTACGGCGCGACGACGATCCGCCGGGCGCCGAGCCGGCGCAGCCGCTCCAGCACCGCCGGCACCGAGGGCTCGGCCAGCGAGACGAATCCCGGCTCGACGCCGGCGTAGCCGCGGCCCTCCCAGAACAGCCGGGCCACCTTGGCGACCTCGGCGTTGGCGTCCGGGTCGGTGGAGCCGCGCCCGATCAACGCCACCCAGGTGCCGGCCCGGTCGTCGCCGGCGAGGGCGGCGTCGACGCGCTGCTCCAGCGCGGTGTGCAGCAGCGGGTGCGGGCCCAGCGGCCGGCCGTAGACGTAGCTGAGGCCGGGATGGCGCTCCCGCTCGCGGGCCAGCGCGGCGGGGATGTCGCCCTTGCCGTGCCCGGCGGCGGTCAGCACCAGCGGCAGGGCGACCAGGGAGCGGTGCCCCCGGTCGACGAGCGCGCCGACCGCGTCGGTCAGCGGTGGCCGGGACAGCTCGATGAAGCCGCCCTCGACGTCGCCGAGGGTGCCGGCGGCGCGGCGGCGCACCCGCTCGACGAACGCGACGAACTGCTCGACCCCGGCCGCGCTGCGCGTGCCGTGCCCGACGATGACCAGAGCGCTCACTGCTCCTCCTCCACGTACAGCAGGGCGTTGACGGCGGCGGCGGCGACCGCCGAACCGCCCTTCTCGCCCCGGTTGGACACCCCGGGCAGGCCGCTGGCCCGCAGCGCCGCCTTCGACTCGGCGGCGCCGACGAAGCCGACCGGCAGCCCGACGACCAACGCCGGCCGGGCGTCCAGGGTGATCAGTTGCTCCAGTGCGGTCGGGGCGCAGCCGACCACCCAGACCGCGCCGGGACCCACCCGCTCCAGGGCGATCCGCACCGCCGCCGCCGACCGGGTGATGCCGGCCGCCCGGGCCAGCTCGGCGGCGGCGGGCTCGGCGACCGGGCAGACCGTGTCCCGCCCGGTGACGCCCGCGGCGACCATCGCCACGTCGGTGACCACCGGCGCGCCGGCGCGCAGCGCGGCCAGCCCGCCCGCGAGGGCCGCCTCGTCGCAGACCAGGTCGGCGACGTAGTCGAGGTCGGCGCTGGCGTGCACCACCCGCTCGGTGACGGCCCGGGTCAGCGGCGGCAGGTGGCTCAGGTCGACCCGGGAGCGCAGGATCCGGTAGGACTCCCGCTCGATGGGGTGCACGACCCGGCTCACTGTCGCACCTCCGTCGCGGCCACGCCGTAGCGCTCGTCGTAGCGGCCCAGCTTCCACAGCGCCACCGCCCCGGCCCAGGCGAGCACGAACAGGGCCACGACGGCGTACCCGAGCTGCTCGAAGTGCCCGGCGATCCCCGCGTACCCGGACAGCGCCGACACCCCGAGGTGGTCGACCAGCAGGCCGGCGGCGTAGACGCTGGCGACGAGGGCGCCGACCAGCACCGTCACGGCCGTGGTGGCCAGGTTGTAGTAGAGCCGGCGGGCCGGCTGCCGGTACGCCCACGAGTAGGCCCGGCTCATCAGCAGGCTGTCGGCGGTGTCCATGGCCGACATGCCGGCCGCGAAGAGCAGCGGCAGGGTGAGCAGGGCGAGCACCGGCAGCCCGCCGGCGGCGGCCGTGCTCGCCGACAGGGCGAGCAGGGTCACCTCGCTGGCGGTCTCCAGGCCGAGGCCGAAGAGGAACCCGACCGGCGCCATGTGCCAGGAGGAGCGCACCAGCGCCCGGGCCCGCGAGCCGAGGACGCGCTGCACCAGCCCCCGGTTGAGCAGGTGCAGGTCCAGCTCCCGCTCGTCCAGGTCGCCGTGGCGCAGCCGCCGCCAGAGCCGGGCCAGGCCGGCCAGCACCGCCGCGTTGAGGGCCGCGACCAGGGCGAGGAAGACGGTGGCGGTGACGATCGCCACGGTGGCGCCCACCTCGCGCGCCCCGGCCAGCCCCGGCCCGGCGAGATTGGCCGAGGCGAGGCCGACGACCAGGGCCAGCAGCAGCACCACCGCGCTGTGCCCGAGCGCGAAGAAGAAGCCGACGCCGACCGGGCGCCGCCCGCGCAGCAGCATCAGCCGGGTGGTGTCGTCGATCGCCGCGATGTGGTCGGCGTCGAAGGCGTGCCGCACCCCGAGCAGGTACGCCAGCGTGCCGGCCCCGGCGAGTCCGCCGGCCGCGGCCGGCTGGTCGTTCCAGTACAGGTACAGGCTCCAGCCGGCGACGTGCAGCACGGCGACAGCCAGCACGATGCCGCCGAGGCGTACCCGTTCGGCGCGGCTCCACGGGCCGGCCGGTGGTGCGGTGCTGAGCGCGGTCGAACTCATCTGGTCCCTCCACGTTCGTCGGTGTCCGTGGCGCGGATCGCGTCCACCGGGCAGATCTCCAGGCATTCCAGGCAGCCCGTGCAGCGGTCGGCGCGTACGGCGAGGCCGCCGGGCACCGGCCGGATCGCGTGCGTCGGGCAGGTGAGCAGGCAGGCGCCGCAGCCCTGGCAGGCGCCGATGGTCACGGCTGCCACCGGTACCCCCTCGGGGTGACCATCCGGCCGGCGACGATCCGGGTCTGGCTGCTGCCCACCACCACGACGCTGTACATGTCGACCAGCGCCGCATCGAGGGTCGCCAGGGTGGCCAGGTGCACCCGCTCGCCGGCCCGGCTGGCGTTGCGCACCACCCCGACCGGGGTGTCCGGCGGCCGGTGTGCGGCGAAGACCTCCAGCGCCGCGCCGAGCTGCCAGTCCCGGGCCCGGCTGCGCGGGTTGTAGAGCAGCGCCACGAAGTCGCCCTCGGCCGCGGCGGCCACCCGGCGGGCGATGACCTCCCACGGCGTGTGCAGGTCGGACAGGCTCAGGTAGGCGTGGTCGTGGCCCAGCGGCGCGCCGAGCAGGGCCCCGGCGGCCAGCGCGGCGGTCACCCCGGGCACGCCGAGCACGTCGATCCGCTCGTCGGCGTACTCGAGGGCGGGGCTGGCCATCGCGTACACGCCGGCGTCGCCGGAGCCGACCAGCGCCACGGCGTGACCGGCGGTGGCCTCCGCGACGGCGGCACGGGCCCGTTCCTCCTCGGCGCCGAGCCCGCTGGCGAGCACCCGGGTGCCGGGGCGCAGCAGGTCGCGCACCTGGTCGACGTACTGGTCCAGGCCGACGACCACGGCGGCGCGGCGCAGCTCGGTCACCGCGCGGGCGGTGCGCAGGTCCGCCGCGCCGGGGCCGAGGCCGACGATCGCCAGCCGGCCGCGCGGGGCGTGCCGGGCGACGGCGACGGTGGCCATCGCCGTCGCGGTCTTCGGCACGAGCAGCTCGCCGCCGCCGAGCAGCGCCGCCGCCTCGGCGACGCTGGGGATGCCGACGGCGGCGCGGACCACCTCGCTGGGGTGCGGCACGTCGACCGCCGCCAGCTCCGCCGCCGGATGCGTCACCAGCGGTACGCCGAGCGCGTCGGCGGTCGCCCGGATGCCCGCCTCGTCGGCCTTGATGTCGGCGCTGGCCAGGTGCCGCAGGCTGGCCGGGCTGAGGCCGGCCTCGGCGAGCACCCGGTCCAGCAGGCCGCGCACCTCGGCGGCGGGCACGCCCCGGCTGGACCCGACGCCGGCGACCAGCGACGGGGGCCGCAGCACGGCGGTCCGGTCGTCGAGCGGCACCACCCGGTCGGTGACCAGCAGCCGGTACCCGCCGTCGACCGCCGGCCCGGCCGGCCCGGACCCGACGCCGCCCCACCCGGCGTCCACCGGACCGGCGGACGCGAGGGTGTGCGGCCCGACGGGCGCGGGGGCCGCCGGCCCGACGGGCGCGGGGGCCGCCGGCCCGGCGGACGCGGGGGTCGGCGGCCCGGCGGGCGCGGGGATCGGCGGGCCGGCGGGCGCGGAGGTGTGCGGGCCGGCGGGGGCGGGGCGGACGTTGTCGGGCAGGGCGGGCAGCGGCCAGGTGGCGTCGGCGACGAGGGTCACCGGCTCGCCGTCGAGGATGGCGCGGCCGACGGCGGCGACGGCGCCCTCGACGGGCCACCCGAGGGTGTCCAGGCCGGGCAGGCCGACGGCGTCGGTGGCGGTGGTGACCACCGGGTGCGCGTCGAGCAGCGCGCCGACCCGCCCGGCGAGGTCGTTGCCGCCCCCGGCGTGGCCGCCGAGCAGCGCGACCGCGTGCCGGGCCGCCTCGTCGACCACCACCACGGCCGGGTCGCTGCGCTTGTCGCCGAGCAGCGGCGCGAGGATGCGCACCACCGCCCCGGTGGCCAGGAACGCCACCACGGCGTCGTACCCGGTCCAGGCGGCGCGCAGCGCGTCCGCGACGGTGTCCGCCGTGACGACGCGGGCGTGCGGCCAGGCGTCGGCGAGGGTGCGGGCGTGCCGCCGGCCGGCGGCGGTGGCGGCGACGAGCCCGATGCGGGCCGGCTGGTCCGTGGCGGCGGGCGGGTGGTTCACGGGCGCTCCCCGGTGAGGACGACCACCGGGTTGGTGGCCGCGAGTCGGACGGACCCGCCGGGCAGGTCGGCGAGGCGGGCGGCGGAGAGCTGGACGCCCTGCACGGCGTAGCCGGCGGCGCGCAGCAGCCCGACGGCGGGGGCGACCCGGTCGACGGCGGCGAGGGCGGCCACCACCCGGTCGGGCCGGCGGTGCGCCACGGCGGCGAGCACGTCGGTGCCACCGCCGCCGACGAAGACGGCGTCGGGATCGGGCAGCCCGTGCAGCGCCCCGGGGGCGGCGCCGGCCACCACCCGGACGTCGACGCCGTGCCGGGCGGCGTTGGCGCCGACGGTGGCCCCCGGGTCGCGGTCGACGGCGATCACGGCCGCGCCGAGCAGGGCGCACTCGATGCCGACCGAGCCGCTGCCCGCGCCGACGTCCCAGACCAGCCGGCCGAGGCGGGGACGCAGCCGGGCGACGGCGAGGGCGCGTACCTCCGACTTGGTGATCATGGAATCGCGGTGGGCGTAGGCGGACTCGGGCAGCGCCCACCCGCCGGCCGGCGCGGCGGCCGGCTGGTTGTCCGCCCGCATCCCGGCCGCCCCGGGCTCGCCGGCGAGGCTGAGCAGCACGTGGGGGTCGGCCCAGTCGCGGCCGGCGGCCTGTTCGGGGGTGGTCTCGGTGATCCGTTCGGCGTCGGTGCCGAGGTGTTCGGCGACGACCAGGCGGCGCGTCCAGCCGGTCAGCCCGGCGCCCAGTTCGGCGGCCCCGGCGCCCGGGGCGGTGAGCACCGCGACGGCGGGCAGCGCCCGGCAGGCGTTCAGCGCGGGCCGGGGGTCGCGGCCGTGCGCGGTGACCACGGCCGCGCCGTCCCAGGGCAGGCCCGCGCGGGCGAACGCGGCGGCCACGCTGGACACGGCCGGCAGCACCCGCAGCGGCAGCCCGGCCGCCCGCAACGCCCGGACCACCCCGAACAGTCCGGGATCGCCGCTGGCCAGGACGACGGCGGGACTCCCGGCGGCGTCGGCGTCGGCCAGCCGCTCCAGCGCGGGCGCCAGCGGCCCGAGGGCGACGGTGTCGGCGTCGGCCGGCAGGCGGACGGCGGCCAGGTGCCGGGCCGCGCCGACCACCAGCCGGGCCCCGGCGAGCGCGGGCGCGGCGGCGGGGTGCGCGGGTCCGCCCGCGGCGTCGATCCCGACCACGGTCACCGCCGGCCCGACGCCCGCGACCGGCTGTCCGGCGGTCACGCCGCCCACCGGCCCGAGGACGCGACCACCCGGTCGCCGGCGAAGTCGACCATGGCGACGTCGACGGTGACGGCGTCGCCGGCGAACCGGAGCAGCACCTGCCGCACCCGCTGGCAGAGCAGGTCGCCGGCGGCGCCGAGCAGCCCGGCGGCCTCCCACAGCTCGTACGCGTGCCGCCCGGTGTTCGCGGCGGTGACCGCCGCCACCAGCGCGGGGTCGCCGCCCGCCTCGGCGGTGACCGCCCCGAGCAGCGACAGGTCCACCTTGGAGCGGGTGTAGTGGGTCATCAGGATGCCGGCCGCGAGCTTGGCCAGCTTGCCGGCCATCCCGACGAAGACCACTCCGGTCATCCCGTCGCCCACGGCGGCGGTGACGGCCGCGCCGGTGAAGTCGCCGACCTCCACGAAGCACACCTCGGGCAGCTCCGGCAGCAGCGCGCGGGCGGCCCGCTCGGTGCGCCCGCCGGTGCACAGCACCACGGTCCGCTCCCCCTGGGCGGCCATCACGTGCACCGCCTGCACCACGCTGGCCCGCCACGACGCGGTGGAGAACGGGCGGACGACGCCGGTGGTGCCGAGGATGGAGATGCCGCCGAGGATGCCGAGCCGGCGGTTGGTGGTCTTGCGGGCCATGATCTCGCCGCGCGGCACGCTGATTACCACCCGGACGCCCACCTCGGTCAGGTCGACGACCTCGGCGACGGCCTGGCCGATCATGCGGCGCGGGGTCTCGTTGATGGCCGGCCCGCCGACGGGCAGGCCGAGGCCCGGTCTGGTGACGGTGCCGACGCCCGGCCCGCCGTCGAGACGCAGCCCGGGCGTGTCCCGCCAGCTCACGGTGGCGGTCAGCTCGGCGCCGTGCGTGACGTCCGGGTCGTCGCCGGCGTCCTTGACCACCACCGCCTCCGCCCGCGCGCGGCCGTCGAACTCGCAGCGGGCCACCGGGAAGCTGACCCGCCGCCCGGCCGGCAGCCCGATCTCCACCTGCCGCTGCGGCACGCCGGTGACCAGGGCGGTCAGCGCCGCCTTGGTCGCCGCCGTCGCGCAGGCGCCGGTGGTCCATCCGGTGCGCAGCGCGGTGGGCCGGACCTTCGCGGTACGCGGCAGGTCCGGCTCGCGCAGCGGCGGCTCGGCGTACGTCATCAGGCGCGCCCGTCCCCCGGTGTCCCGCCGCCCGCACGGGCGCGGCGCAGGTCGGCGCGGGCGGCCGGCTCGGCCCGGCGGAAGGTGTGGAAGTGCCCGGGGTGGTAGAGGTGCGAGCGGGTGCCGGCGGCGGCGAGCGCCGGGCCGACCAGGAAGAGGGTGTGCTTCCAGAGCTTGTGCTCCTTGACGGTGGCCTCCAGGTCGCCGAGCGCGCACCGCACCACCAGCTCGTCCGGCCAGGTCGCCTGGTACGCCACCACGACCGGGGTGTCGGTCGGGTACCCGCCGGCCAGCAGATCGGCCTGCGCCTGGCCGGAGCGGGCGGCGGAGAGGAACAGGGCCATGGTGGTGCCGTGCCGGGCGAACTCGCGGACCCGCTCGCCCGGCGGCATCGGGGTCTTCCCGCCCTCCAGCCGGGTGAGGATCACCGACTGGGCGACCTCGGGGATGGTGAGTTCCCGGCCGACGATCGCCGCGACGGCGGTGAACGACGAGACGCCGGGGACGATCTCCACGGCCAGCCCGAGCGCCCGGCACAGGTCGAGCTGCTCCTGCACCGCGCCCCACAGCGCCGGGTCGCCGGAGTGGATCCGCGCCACGGTCAGCCCGTCGGCGGCGGCGCGCTGGTAGAGCGGCAGCACGCCCTCGATCGGCAGCCGCGACGAGTCGACGATCTCCGCGTCGGCGCGGGCGTGGGCGAGCACGTCGGCGTGCACCAGGCTGGCCGCCCAGACCACCACGTCGGCCGCGCCGATCACCCGGGCGGCGCGCAGGGTCAGCAGGTCCGCCGCGCCGGGGCCGGCCCCGACGAACCACACCTTGCCCGTGCTGGTCGGCCCGCCGTCTCCAGCGCGGTCCGCGATCGGTGCGGTGGTCACCGGATCACCGCCAGGATGCCCCGTCCTTCAGAGCGGGGAGGAATGGCGGACGCGTCGTCAACCATGACTGTCCTTTCTGGTAAGACTGGTCCTGTGCGGACGGCGTACAGGTGTCGGGCGTACCCGACCCCGAAGCAGGCGGCGGTGCTTAACCGCACATTCGGCTGCATCCGGGTGGTGTGGAACCGCACTCTCGCCGCCCGTCACGCCCGCTGGCACACCGAACGGAGATCCACTTCCTACGCGGAGACGGATCGAGCGTTGACGGAGATGAAGAAGCAGCCCGACCTGGCGTTTCTGGGTGAGGTGTCGTCGGTACCGCTGCAGCAGACCCTGCGGCACCAGCACACCGCCATGACCGCGTTCTTCGCCAAGCGGGCCCGGTACCCGCGCTACAAGTCGCGGCACGGCCGCCAGTCCGCCAGTTTCACCAGGTCGGCGTTCCGGCTGCGCGGCGGGAACCTGTCGCTGGGGAAGATTCCGGGTGTGCTGCGGTTCGTGTGGTCCTGGCCGGACATCGACCCGGCGGGGCTGGACCCGACGATGGTGACGGTGTCGCGTGACCCAGACGGCCGCTGGTTCCTGACCTTCGCCGTCGACATCGCGACACCCGCCGCACCCGAACCGGCGGGTGGGGTGGTGGGTGTGGACCTCGGTCTGATTGACTTCGCGGTGTTGTCCACCGGCGAGCGCATCCCCCACCCCAGGCACATGGAACGGCGCGAACGCCGACTCAAGCGGTATCAGCGGATGATGGCCCGCAAACAGAAGGGCTCCGCCAACCGCGCCAAAGCCAAACAGAAGGTCGCGCGGGCGCACTCGCGGGTTCGCGACGCCCGCCGGGACTTCCTCCACCAGCAGTCCACCGCCCTGGTCCGCCGGTTCGCCGCCATCGCCGTGGAGGACCTGACGGTGGCGAACATGGTCCGCAACCGGTCCCTGGCCAAGGCGATCTGTCGTACCGGCTGGGCCGAGTTCCGTACCCTGCTCGCCTACAAGGCGCACCGCGACGGCCGCACCCTCACCGTCGTGGACCGCTGGTACCCGTCGTCGAAAACCTGCTCGGAGTGCGGGCACCTGCTCGCCACGCTTTCCCTCGGCACACGACATTGGGTGTGTCCGGGTTGCGGCACCCGGCATGACCGGGACGTCAACGCCGCCAAGAACATCGCCGTCGCGGCCGGGCTGGTCGAGACGCAAAACGCTTGCGGAGCGGACGTCAGACACGAAGGACCCCCTTCCGTGCGGTCTGCGATGAACCAGGAACCCCAACCCGCGAGGGTGGGAATCCCCGGCCTTTAGGCGGGGGGATGTCAAAGTTTTCCTCCCCTACGGTCCCGGCGGGCCGGGACGAGCAGCGTCGACAGGTACGGCAGGTCGTCGGCCGGGTCGGTGACCGGGCCGATCCGCTCGCCGGGCAGCCCGAGGCCCCGGCCCAGCACGGCGTCGTCGAGGCGGCCCTGCCGGCGCAGCTCGGCGACGAACTCGGCGTGCCGCCGCCAGCCCTTGTAGGCCACGACGGTGCCCGGGCCGGCGAGCGCGTCGGCGAAGAGCGCCAGCCCGGCGGTGGCCGGCAGCAGGGTCAGCGGTTCCCGGCCCTCGCAGAGCGGCACGCCGCTACGCGCCGCGAGGTCCTGCATGGCGGTGATCCCGGGGACCGTGCGCACCTCGACCGCCGGGCGCAGGGCGCGGACGCCCTGCGCCAGGTAGCCGAAGGTGGAGTAGACGTTCGGGTCGCCGATCGTGGCGAAGACGACCGCGCGGGCGCCCCCGTCGACCGCGTCGACCACCGCCCGCGCGGCGTCGTCCCAGGCGCGTTCCCGGCGGGCGGTCACCCCGCCCCGGTCGTCGAGGGCGAACGGCAGCCGGCGCAGCCGGTCCGGCGCGACGTGCGCGGCCACGGTGGTCTCGGCCCGGCCCGGGGGCGCGGCGCCGTCCGCGGCGAGCCGGTCCAGCACGGGTACGAACACCACGTCGGCCTCGGCCAGCAACCGGGCCGCCCGCAGGGTGAGCAGCTCGGGGTCGCCGGGACCGACGCCGATCCCGGTCAGCGTCGCGGCACCGCCGCGCCCGGCCAGCGTCGCGGCACCGCCGCGCCCGGCCAGCGTCGCGGCACCGCCGCGCCCGGCCCCCGGCACGCCGTCGTCCGGCCCGCCCGGCGCGTCGTGGCCCTCGTGCGCGGTCACCGGGCCGCCGCCTCGACCAGGCGGCGGGCGGCGTGCGGGTGACCGGCCCAGTGCGTGTGCAGGTAGGAGGCGTGCACTTGGCCGGCGACGAAGCCGTGGTCGGCGCCGTCCCAGCGCCACGCCGGCCGGTCGCCGTGCCCGGGGTCGGTGACGGTGCGGTGGAACTCGTGGCCGCGTACCGGGTCGCCGGGGCGGTGCAGCGGGGAGCCGGTGACGGCGACGGCGTCGCGGTAGCCGAGGGTGAGCCGGTCGGTCATCCGGGCGGCCAGGTCCAGCCGGCCGCACATGGGCACCCCGTCGAGGTGCCGGCCGAGGTAGAGCAGGCCGGCGCACTCAGCGACCACCGGGCCGTCGAAGTCGGCCAGCTCGGCGCGGAGCGTGGCGTTGTCGGCGAGCTGCGGCGCGTACGCCTCGGGGAAGCCGCCGCCGACGACCACCGCGCGGGTGCCGGCGGGCAGGGTGGGGTCGCGCAGCGGGTCGAAGGGGGCGACCGTGGCGCCGGCGGCGGCGAGCAGCTCGGCGGTCTCGGCGTACGAGAAGGTGAAGGCCGGCCCGCCCGCGACCGCGACCACGGGGCGCCCGGCGTCGGCGGGGCCGCCGACGGCGGCGGCCGGGTCCCAGGCCGGGGCGTGCAGCGGGCCCGCGGTGCGGGCCAGGTCGAGTACGGCGTCGAGGTCCACGGTGGCCGCGACGAGGTCGGCGAGGGCGGCCACGATCGCCAGGGACTCCGGTGCCCGCTCGGCGACCGGCACCAGCCCGAGGTGGCGCGCCGGGGCGGCGACCTCGATGGCGCGGGCGACCGCCCCGAGCACCGGCACGCCCACCTCGGCGAGCGCGTCGCGCAGCAGCGACTCGTGCCGGGGCGAGCCGACCCGGTTGAGGATCACCCCGCCGATCCGCACGCCGGGGTCGAACGCGGCCATGCCCAGGGCGAGCGCGGCGGCGGAGCGGCCCTGGGCGGTGGTGTCCAGCACCAGCAGGACCGGGGCGTCGACCAGCCGGGCGACGTGCGCGGTGGAGGCGTACCCGCGGCGGCCGACCGCGCCGTCGTGCAGCCCCATCACGCCCTCGACGACGGCGATGTCGGCGGGCGTCGGGGTGCCGGCGCCGTGCCGCAGCAGCGGCGCGATCCGCTCCTCGCCGACCAGCCACGGGTCGAGGTTGCGGCCGGGGCGGCCGGCGGCCAGCGCGTGGTAGCCGGGGTCGATGTAGTCGGGGCCGACCTTGTGCGGGCTGACCACCAGGCCGCGGCGGCGCAGCGCGGCGAGCAGCCCGGTGGCGACGGTGGTCTTGCCGTGCCCGCTGGCGGGCGCGGCGACCACCACCCGGGGCAGCGCCCACGCGCCGCCGTGGTCGCCGGTCGCGTCGCTGTCCCGGGCGCCGCCGGTCGGGGCGGCGTCGGTGGACGGTGCGCCGCCGGCCGGGTGTCCGGCCGGCGCGGTGGGGCCGTCGGGACCGCGCGGGTCGGTGCGGCGGCCGGGGCCGGTCACCATTCGATGCCCTTCTGGCCCTTCTGGCCGGCGTCCATCGGGTGCTTGACCTTGGTCAGCTCGGCGACCAGGTCGGCGGCCTCCACCAGACGCGGGTCGGCGTCCCGGCCGGTGATCACGACGTGCTGGAAGCCGGGGCGGTTCGTCAGGGTGTCGACCACCTCGGCCACGTCCACCCAGCCCCACTTCATCGGGTAGGTGAACTCGTCGAGCACGTAGAGGCCGTACCGCTGCGCGGCCAGGTCGCGCTGGATCTGCCGCCAGCCCTCCAGGGCGTCGGCGGCGTGGTCGGCCTCGCCGCCGCGCTGGATCCAGGACCAGCCCTCACCCATCTTGTGCCACGCGACCGGGGCGCCCTGCCCGGTGCGCTCGTGCACCTCGCCGAGGGCGCGGAAGGCGTTCTCCTCCCCCACCCGCCACTTGGCGCTCTTGACGAACTGGAACACCCCGACCGGCAGCCCGGCCGTCCAGGCGCGCAGGGCCAGCCCGAACGCGGCGGTCGACTTCCCCTTCATCTGTCCGGTGTGGACGATCAGCAGCGGCCGGTGGCGCCGCTGCCGGGTGGTCAGCCCGTCGACGGGCACGTGGGACGGCTTCCCCTGCGGCATCAGGCGACACTCCTCTTCTGCCCGACGACGGCGACTGCGGCGACGGTGGCTGCGGTAGCGGTGGCTGCGGTGGCGATCTTGGTAGGGGCGGGCCCCCGTGGGGGCCGTTCCTTGCCAAGATCCACGGCGGACCGGTCGTGCGGGCCGGGACGGGGTGCCAGCGCGGGCGCCGGGCGGCCGGTGGCGAGGGTGGTCAGGGGGGCGGTGGCCACCTCGTCGAGGCGGTGGTGGGCGGCGTCCAGTTGGGCGGCGAGGCGGCGGGCCAGGCCCAGGCGGACCGGGCCGCTCTCGCAGTCGACGACGACGCAGGGCGCGCCGGTGGCCGCGAGCACACCCGCCGCGCGGGCCGCCCGGTCGAGCGGGCGCTCGCCGGCGGTGGCCCGGCCGTCGGTGACGACCAGCACCAGGGGGCGGCGGCGGGGATCGCGCAACCGCTCCAGCCGCAGCAGGTCGGCGGCGGCGAGCAGCCCCTCGGCCAGCGGCGTGCGCCCGCCGGTGGGCAGCTCCGCCAGCCGGACGGAGGCGGCGAGCACCGACGAGGTGGCCGGCAGCAGCAGCTGCGCGGCGGCGCCCCGGAAGGCGACCACCGCGACCTTGTCCCGGCGCTGGTAGGCGTCGGTGAGCAGGGCGAGCACGGCCCCCTTGACGGCGGCCATCCGCGTCCGGGCGCCCATCGAACCGCTGGCGTCGACGACGAAGAGCACCAGGTTGCCCTCGCGCCCCTCGCGGACGGCCTCCCGGACGTCGCCCGGGCGCAGCCGCAGCGGCCCGCCGACCCGGCCGCGCGCGGCCTGGTGCGGGGCGGCGGCCCGGACGGTCGCCGGCAGGTGCAGCGCGCCGGCCCGGCCGGTCGGCACCCGCGCCCCGGTGGTCCGTCCGCGCCCGGTGCGGGCCCGGGAGCGGCGGCCGGGCACCCCGTCGCCGACCCCGGGCGCGGTGAGCAGCCGGGCCTTCAGGCCCTGCCGGGGTACGGCCACGGCCTGCCCGTCGCCGGAGCGGCCGTCCGCCGGCCGGGTCCGGCCGGGGACGCCTTCGCCGCCCGGGTCCCCGGCGTCGGGCGGGCCGGTCGAGGTGTCGGCCGAGCGCCCGGTGGCGTCGTCGCCACCGCCGGCCCGGTCCGGCCACGTGCCCTCGCCGCCGTCCCGGCCGGTGTCGCCGTCGCGCCCGAGGTCCGGCGCGTCCGCGCCGGCCGGCGTGGTCCCGTCGGCGTCGCCGGGGTCCGGGGCGCCGCCGGCCCCGGCCGGGCCACCGTCCGGGCCACCGGGGCCTCGGCCGCCGGGTCCGCCGCCGCCGTCCGGGCCGGAGTCCGGGCCGTCGTCGGGGCCGCCGTGCTCGTCGGGGTCGTCGTCGCCGGCCCGCTCGAGAGCCTCGTCCAGGCGCTTCTCGTCGAGCCCGGGAGCGTCGAACGGGTCCCGGCGACGCCGGTGCGGCAGGGCCAGCCGGGCAGCGACCCGCACGTCCTCCACCGTGACCGCGTCCCGGCCGTGCCAGGCGGCGTGCGCCAGCGCCGTACGGGCGGTGACGATGTCGGCGCGCATGCCGTCCACGTCGAACGCGGCGCACACCTCGGCGATGCGGCGCAGCGCGGCGTCGGGCAGCAGCACGTGCTCCAGCCGCTGCCGGGCGGCGGCGACCCGGCGGGCGACCTCCGCGTCGGCGTCGGCCCAGCGGGCGGCGAACCCCGCCGGGTCGGCGTCGGCGGCGAGCCGGCGGCGGACCACCTCGACGCGTACGGCCGGGTCGCGGCTGGCGCCGACCTCCACGGTCAGCCCGAACCGGTCCAGCAGCTGGGGGCGCAGCTCCCCCTCCTCCGGGTTCATCGTGCCGACCAGCAGGAACCGGGACGCGTGGCTGACCGAGACGCCCTCGCGCTCGACGTGGCAGCGGCCCATGGCGGCGGCGTCGAGGAGCAGGTCGACCAGGTGGTCGTGAAGCAGGTTGACCTCGTCGACGTAGAGCACCCCGCGGTGGGCGGCGGCGAGCAGGCCGGGCTCGAAGGCGCGCACCCCCTCGCCGAGCGCCTTCTCCAGGTCGAGCGAGCCGACCACCCGGTCCTCGGCCGCCCCGACCGGCAGCTCCACCAGCCGGGCGGGACGCCGCTCGGCGGCCGACGCGGCCGGGTGCGGCCCGTCCGGGCAGGACGGGTCGGGGGC
Organism: Micromonospora sp. DT178; assembly: GCF_049841695.1. NCBI lineage: Bacteria > Bacillati > Actinomycetota > Actinomycetes > Micromonosporales > Micromonosporaceae > Micromonospora > Micromonospora sp. DT178. The sequence goes on along the minus strand of NZ_JBNCKV010000007.1, from coordinate 146,780 downwards.
GGCGGGGTCGCAGGCGAAACGGCAGCCGGCCACCCGGTCGACCGGCGGCAACAGCGCCGCCAGGGCCCGTACGGCGGTCGACTTGGCGGTGCCCTTCTCGCCGCGCACGAGCACCCCGCCGATCGCCGGGGAGACGGCGTTGAGCAGCAGGGCCAGCCGCATGTCGTCCATGCCCAGCACGGCGCTGAACGGGAAGGTGGTCATGAGCGTTCCTCCAGGTCGCCCTCGCTGGCCAGGTACGTCTCGCGGAGCCGGTCCAGGGTGGCCGGCTCGGGTTCGGCCCACAGGCCCCGGTCGGCCGCCTCCAGCAGCCGCTCGGTGATGCCGCGCAGCGCCCACGGGTTCGACTGCTCCAGGAACTCCCTCGTGGTGTCGTCGAAGACGTACGCGGCGCTCAGGTGCTCGTACATCCAGTCGTCGACGACGCCGGCGGTGGCGTCGTAGCCGAACAGGTAGTCGACGGTGGCGGCCAGCTCGAAGGCGCCCTTGTAGCCGTGCCGGCGCATCGCGGCGATCCACTTCGGATTGACCACCCGGGCCCGGAACACCCGCCGGGTCTCCTCGCCGAGGGTGCGGGTGCGCACGTCGTGCGGCATCGCCGAGTCCCCCACGTACGCGGCCGGGGCGGCGCCGGTGAGGTGGCGGACCATCGCCACCATGCCGCCGTGGTACTGGAAGTAGTCGTCGGAGTCGACGATGTCGTGCTCGCGGGTGTCCTGGTTCTTGACCGCCACGGCGATCCGGGCGAAGGAGCGTTCCATGTCGGCGCGCGCCTCCCGCCCGTCCAGCCCCCGGCCGTAGGCGTAGCCGCCCCAGACGGCGTACACCTCGGCGAGGTCGGCGTCGCTGCGCCAGTTGCGGGCGTCGATCAGCGGCAGCAGCCCGGCCCCGTACGCCCCGGGCTTCGAGCCGAAGACGCGGGCGGTGGCCCGCCGCTCGTCGCCGTGTTCGGCGAGGTCGGCGGCGACGTGCGCGCGCAGGAAGTTCTGCTCGGCGGGCTCGTCCAGGGCGGCCACCAGCCGCACCGCGTCGTCGATGAGCGCGACCACGTGCGGGAAGGCGTCGCGGAAGAAGCCGGAGATGCGCACGGTGACGTCGACGCGGGGGCGGCCCAGCTCCGCCGTCGGCACCACCTCGACGCCGGTGACCCGGCGGGACCGGTCGTCCCACGTCGGGCGGCAGCCGAGCAGGGCGAGGATCTCGGCGATGTCGTCGCCCTGGGTGCGCATGGCGCTGGTGCCCCAGACCGTGAGCCCGACCGAGCGGGGGTACTCCCCGGTGTCGGCGAGGTGCCGGGCGAGCAGCGAGTCGGCCAGGGCCACGCCGACGTCCCAGGCGTTGCGGCTCGGGATGGCCTTCGGGTCGACGGAGTAGAAGTTCCGGCCGGTGGGGAGCACGTTGACCAGGCCCCGGGTGGGCGAGCCGGACGGGCCGGGCGGCACGAACCGCCCGTCGAGCGCGCCCACCACCCGATCGATCTCGTCGGTCGTACGGTCCAGGCGCGGCACCAGCTCGGTGGCGGCGAAACGGAGCACCGCGGCGGCGTCCGGTACGGCCCGCCCGGCCACCTCCCCGACCACCGCGTCGACGGCGTCGGCGTCCCAGCCGAGGGTCTCCATGCCGACGACCAGCCGGCGGGCCAGGGCCTCGATGAGGTCGACCGCGTCGGCGGCGGTGACGCCCGGCCCCTCCACGGTCTCGGTCAGCGCCTCGGGCACGGTGAGCCGCTCCCCGGGGGCGGCGAGCAGCGCCTGCTCGTCCAGCCCGTACGCGCCGGCCAGCGCCTGCCGCAGGCCGGGCAGCGCGCGGGCGCCGCCCCAGACCTGCGGGGCGCGCAGCACGGCGAGCACGAGGTTGACCCGGGCCTCGCCGGTGGGCGCGGCGGCGAGGATGTGCAGGCCGTCGCGGATCTGCACGTCCTTGACCTCGCACAGGTAGCCGTCGAGGTGCAGCACGAAGTCGTCGAAGTCGTCGGCGTCGGGCATCCGCTCGGCGTGCAGGTCGTGGTGCAGCTCGGCGGCGCGTACCAGCTCCCAGATCTGGGCCCGCAGGGTCGGCACCTTGGCCGGGTCGAGGGCCTGCACGGTGGCGTACTCGTCGAGCAGCTGCTCCAGCTTCGCCAGGTCCCCGTACGTCTCGGCGCGGGCCATCGGCGGCACGAGGTGGTCGACGACGACGGCGTGCGCGCGCCGCTTGGCCTGCGTGCCCTCGCCGGGGTCGTTGACGATGAACGGGTAGACCAGCGGCAGGTCGCCGAGGACGGCGTCCGGGGCGCAGTCGGCGGCCAGCCCGAGGCCCTTGCCGGGCAGCCACTCCAGGGTGCCGTGCTTGCCCAGGTGCACCACGGCGTCCGCGCCGAACCCGCCGTCGGCGACGGGCGCGGCCAGCCAGCGGTACGCGGCCAGGTAGTGGTGGCTGGGCGGCAGGTCCGGGTCGTGGTAGATGGCGATCGGGTTCTCCCCGAAACCGCGCGGCGGCTGGATCAGCAGCACCACGTTGCCGAAGCGCAGCCCGGCGAGCACGATGTCGCCGCCGTCGGTGTAGAGCCCGCCGGGCGGCTCGCCCCAGTGGGCGAGCATCCGTTCCCGCAGCTCCGCCGGCACCTGCGCGAACCACCGCCGGTACGTCTCCCCCGGCACCCGCGCCTCGGCGGCGCCGAGCTGCTCCGGGGTGAGCCACTCGACGTCGTGGCCGCCGGCGGCGATGAGGGCGTGGATGAGCGCGTCGCCGTCGTCGGGCACCGGCGCGTCGCCGAGGTGGTAGCCGGCGTCGGCCAGGGCGGCGAGCAGCCGCACCGCCGAGGCGGGGGTGTCCAGGCCGACGGCGTTGCCGACCCTGGAGTGCTTCGTCGGGTACGAGCTGAGCACGACCGCGAGCCGCTTGTCGGCCTGGGGCACGTGCCGCAGCCGGGCGTGCCGCACGGCGATGCCGGCCACCCGGGCGGCCCGCTCGGGGTCGGCGGCGTAGGTGGACAGCCCGTCGGCGTCGATCTTCTTGAACGAGAACGGCACGGTGACGATCCGGCCGTCGAACTCGGGGATCGCCACCTGCATCGCGGCGTCCAGCGGGGACAGCCCGGCGTCGCTGGCGGCCCACTGCTCGCGCGTGCTGGTCAGGCAGAGCGCCTGGATCACCGGCACGTCCAGGGCGGCGAGCGCGCCCACGTCCCAGGCGTCCTCGTCCCCTCCGCCGGAGGCGTCGGCGGCGACCGTGCCGCCGGCGGCGAGCACGGTGACCAGCAGGGCGTCGCAGCGGGCGAAGAGCCCGAGCGGCCCCGCGCCGGCGGTGAGTCCGCGCAGCGAGCCGCAGTAGATGGGCAGCGGGTCGCCGCCGGCCGCGTCGACCGCGTCGGCGAGGACGTCGACGAATCCGGTGTTCCCGGCGAGGGCGTGCGCCCGGTAGAAGACGATCCCGACCGTCGGCCGGTCCGGCCGCGCGGGCCGCTCGCCGTGGATGCCGTACGTCGGGGTGGGCGCGGGCGGGGCGAAGCCCTCGCCGGTGAGCAGCACCGTGTCGGAGAGGAAACGGGCGAGCTGGGCGAGGTTCTCCGGCCCGCCCTCGACCAGGTAGGCCAGCGCCTGGGTGGCCACCCCGGAGGCCACGGTGGAGGCCGCCATCAGCTCCGCGTCCGGCACGTTCTCGCCGCCGAGCACGACCGTCGGCACGCCGGAGGCCAGCACCGCGGCCAGCCCGTCCGGCCATGCCTGCCGGCCGCCGAGCAGGCGTACGACGGCGAGGTCGACGCCGTCGAGCAGCGCCGGCACGGCGTCGGCGGCGACCCGGGCGGGGTTGGCGAGCCGGTAGTCGGCGTCGCTGGCGCGGGCGGCGAGCAGGTCGGTGTCGGCGGTGGACAGCAGCAGGATGCGCACGGACAGCTCCGGAGAGTGACGCCCGGGTCGACGCGGGACGACCGGGCGATGCGGGGATGGGCGCGGTTCAGCGGGTACGACGGGCCGGTGGCCCGCTCACCGGCGGGCCCGCGGGGTCGGGCGGCGCGGTGCGGGCGTCAGCGGTACGCGGTGAGGGCGCGCCCGGTCACGGTGGCAACCCGGCCGGGCACGGCGGCGACCCGGCCGGTCACGGTGCGGGCGCCACCGGGTGCCGGGCGACCGACGGCGGGCGCGGTGCGGGCCGGCGGGCGCGCGGCGGCCCGGCGACTGGCCGGCGGCGCGGAAATGCGGCTTCGTGCGGCGATGCGGCCTTGTGCGGCGATGCGGCCGCCCGCGGGAGAGCTGCCGCCAGCGGGGCCGCTGGCACGGCCGGGCACGATGCAACGATGATCGTCGATGGGGGAGACGCGGTGCGTCATCGGGTCCTCCTCGGGTGTCCACGCCCTGGAATCACTCCGACGGCCGAAGTATCCTGGCTCCCGGATCGACGCTCTCCCCCGGCCTTCCAACCGCGCACGCACGGCCGTGACTCGCGAGGGGGGATCGCTCCCCGGTGACAGTGGCGGGACCGCGCCGGAATCGCACCGGCTTCCTTCACTGCCGTCAGGCCGCGAATGCTGCCACACCCCGGGCCGCCGGTCAACGCCACCCCACCCCGGCTCACGGCACCTCGTATCGATCGACGAGGAACGATCGCGACGCCCATTCAGGCACGCCTTTCGCATTGTCGTCGGCCGATGTAAGGTTCGGGCCGTCGAATACGGCGACGGCGGCCCCGGAACGCGCACGGGCCGAGCGTCCCGGCATCCGCGCGCACCCCGGCGCCCGCGTGCCGTTCCGCTTCCCGAGCAGGCAGGCTGCGGCGCGCGGGAGGCGTCCCCGCCCGCCCGACGTGGTGACGGGGACCTCGACCACGGTCGACGTCGGCTCACCGGTCGGCGAGCCCCGATTCGTAGCCCGCGATGACCGGTTGCGCCCGGTCGCGGGCGGCCAGCTTCGTCAGCAACCGGCCGTCTTCACGGTGCCCCGGCTGAGCTGCAGGTGCCGCTCGATCTCGGCGTTGGACGTCCCACGGGTGATCAACGTCAACACCTCCCGCTCCCGCCGGTCACCCCGTCGAGCCGTCCGGGCACCCGCCGGGCGGCCGGCGGACGTCCTCCCCGTCAGGCCGGATCGCCCGGCGCGGTGGGGCGGGACGCGACGCACCAGGCGGCGGTCGCGGCGACCGCCACCGTCGCGCTGAACAGGAAGGGGGCCCGCATGCCCAGGCCGGCGGCCAGCGCCCCGCCGGCGAGAGCCCCGAGCGCGGTGCAGCCGTAGGAGAGCATCCGGGAGGCGGCGACCACCCGACCGAGCAGGTCGCCGGGCACGAGGCGTTGCCGGACCGACAGCGCGGCCACGTTGAGGACCGCGAACGACGCGCTGGTGGTGACGACGACGACCACCGCGGCGATCCGGTGCGGCGCGACGGCCAGGAGGGCCGGCGTCCCGGCCGTGACCGCCATCGACCAGGCCAGCACGGCACGGTGCCGGAACCGGCCGATCAGCCGGTCGGCGACGAGGGAGCCGGCGAGCCCGCCGGCCGCGCCGGTCGCCAGCAGCAGGCCGAAGCCGAGCGCGCCGAGACCGAGGCTCTGCCGCGCGTACAGCACGAAGATCGCGAACCAGGCGCTGTCCGCGGCGGCGACTGCCGCGCCGACGACCACCAGCGTACGGAGCACGGGTTGCCGGGCCAGCCACCGCAGCCCGGCGAGCGCCCCGCGCCTGGCCGGGTCGGCGGCGGCGGCGCTCCGCCCGTCCCCGTCGGCGCCCGACCGTGCCGGGCCGGGGCGGGCCAGGCTCAGCGGCAGGGACAGCACGAGCATGAGGGCCAGCGCGAGCGAGGCGCCGTTGACGGCGAAGGGCAGCGCCGCGCCGACGACGAACAGCATCGCCCCGACCGGCGGACCCACGAACTCGTTGCCCACGATCTCACCCGCCACCAGCCGGCCGTTGGCCCGCTCCAACTGTGCGTCGTCCACCAGTCGGGGGATCGCGGTCTGGGCGGCGGTGTCGCGCAGGGTCTCGCCGACACCGAGCAGGAAGGCGGCGGCGACCACGAGCGCGATCGAGGCCACGCCCGTCGCCACGGCCACGGCCACCGCCGCCAGCACCACGATGCGGCCGGCGTCGGCGGCGGCGATCAGTGCACGGGCCGCCCGACGGTCGGCCAGCGCGCCGGCCAGCAGGCCGGTGACCAGCCACGGCAGGAACTGCGCCGCGGCCACCGCGGCGACCGCCACCGGGTTGTCGCTCAGCGCGGCGGCGAGCAGCGGAAAGGCGGCCACCCGGATGCCGTCGCCCAGGTTGGCCAGCGCCGCGGCGGTCCAGAACGTCCAGAAGGGACGGCCCAGCGACCGGGACCGATCAGCCATCGGGGCACCTTACCGCGCCGGGTCCGACGGAGCGGCCCGTGACGGCCGGCGGGCAGCGGGCAGCGGGCCGGAGTGGTCTCGGGCGTACCGGTCGAGGGGGCGTGACGCCCCGGCCGGTCAGCGGGCGTGGCGCTCCGGGTGGTCAGCGGGCGTGGCGCCCCGGCCGGTCAGCGGGCGTGGCGCTCCGGGTGGGCCCGGTTCCACGCCCGCATCCGCTGTGGGTAGCCGGTGCGGGCGGCCTCGTACAGCGGCACCGCGTGCTTGCGGGCGATGGACCCGGCGGCGCGCGGCGAGCCGGTGCGCCGGCGGATCCACTCGCCGTCGTGGGCGATGGCGACCACGGTGGTGTCGGTCGCCGTGGTCTCCGGCTCCAGGTAGAACTCCACGCCCCGGCGGCTGGCCACGAACGCCTCCAGCGCGGCCAGGTCCTCCCGGGTCGCCTCGCGGTCGAGCTTCGTCGGGGTCGCGTCGGCGGCGCGCGGCCGCCGGTTGAACCAGCCCATGCCCGGCTCCTCTCCTCGGCGTCCTCCCAGTGCAGCACCGTCACCTGGCAACCGCCTGCGCCCCACCTGGGAGCCACCTGCGCGCCCCGGTCGTGGCCCCCGGGCCCGCCCTTCGCGGGACGGCGAGCGAGCACGGGCCGGCGGGCGGTGGCTCAGCGGGCCACCTGCCCGGGTGGCCGCTCAGCGAGCCGGCGGGCGGGTGGCCGGCACCAGGGCGAGGGTGGGCAGCAGCAACAGCGGCACGACGAGCAGCGCCCGCAGGGTGCCGACCCGGTCGCCGAGCAGGCCCAGCAGCGGGGGGCCGGCGAGGAACGCCGTGTACCCGATCACGGCGACCACGCTGACCCGGGCCGGCGCCCGCCGCTCGTCGTCGGCCGCCGCGCTCATCCCGACCGGGAAGCCCAGCGACGCGCCGATCCCCCAGAGCGCGACGCCGGCGATCGCCACCGGCCCGGAGCCGGCGAGCACCGCCACGCCCGCGCCGAACGTGGCGAGCAGGATCGTGGCGGACAGCACGGGCACCCGACCCCACCGGTCCAGCGCGACGGTGCCCGCCGTGCGGCCCAGGGTCATGCCAACGACGAAGACACCGAAGACCGCGGCCCCGGCCGCCTCGCTGAGGTCGTGGCCGTCGATGAAGGCCACCGCCAGCCAGTCGTTGGCGCTGCCCTCGGCGAACGCCGACACCAGCACCAGCAGGCCGACGAGCAGGGTGCGGGGCTCCCGCCAGGCGGCGAGCAGTTCGCGGCGACGCTCCGCCGGGGCGGCCGACGCGGAGGCGGTGCCGCTCACGGCCGCCGGCAGGAACGACCGGACGGCCAGCAGCGTGCCGAGCAGCACCACCGCGGCCAGCGCGGCGAGGTGCGCGGCGACCGGCACGCCGAGGCGGGCCGCCCCGGCGCCGAGCCCGGCCCCGGCCACGGACCCGAGGCTCCACGCCGCGTGGAAACGGGGCATGACGGTACGCCCCAGCCGCCGCTCGACCGCCGCGCCCTCGACGTTCATCGCCACGTCGCAGATGCCGGAGCCGTAACCGAGGGCACACAGCCCCACCGCGACCCCGGCCAGGGACCCGGCCAGGGCGGCGACCCCGGTCACGGTCAACCCGGCCGCGACGACCAGGGTGGAGAGCGCGACCGTGCGGGCCGCCCCCAGCCGCTGGGCCACCAGGCCGGCGGTGGGCATCGCGAGCAGCGCGCCGACGGACATGGCGAGCAGGAGCAGCCCGAGCCGGCCCGCGCTGAGCCCGAGCGCGTCCCGGGCGGCGGGCACCCGGGAGAACCAGGTGGCCACGGCCAGGCCGTTGAGCGCGAACACCACGGCCACGCCGGTGCGGGCGGCCAGCACCCCCCGGGGTACGGCCGGGCGCGGCGCGGCGGGCGGGGCGGCGGTGTGGCTCACGATGGCGGTCCTCTCGCCTCGGGTCGTCTGCCGCCCGATCCCACACCTGAGAGCGCTCTCAGAGCAACCCGGCCACGCCCCTTACCGTCAGCGCGCCGGAGAGGGATGATTCGGTCGACCGTCCACGCCGCGACGGCCGAACACGGGGAGGACCGGGATGACGACGACACACCGACCACCGACCCTGGAGGACGTCGCCCGGGCGGCGGGGGTCTCCCGGGCCACCGCCTCGCGGGTGATCGCCGGCAAGGGCTACGCCTCCCCCGCCGCGCGCGAGCGGGTGACCGTCGCCGCCGACCGGCTCGGCTACGCACCGAACCCGGCCGCCCGCGCGCTCGTCCGCGGCACCGGGGTCCGGCTGGTGGTGGCGGTGACCGGCACCACCGCGACGGTCCTCGACGACCCGTACGTCCACCGGGTGCTCGGCGCCTGCGCCCGGGTCTGCACGCCGCACGGGCTCGGGGTGGGGCTGCACTGGCTACCCACCCGGGCGCCGAGCGAGGTGCGCCGGCTGGCCGAGGACCGCGGCGTCGGCGGGGTCGTCCTGATCAACACCACCGAGGCGGTGCTGGACGCGGTCCCGGCGAGGCTGCGCGGCCGGGTGGCCTCGATCGGCATCGGCTCCGCCCTCGTACCGGCCTTCGACGTGGACAACGGCGGCGGCACCGAGGCCGTCGTCCGGCACCTGTACGCCACCGGGCGCCGCCGCATCGCCATGGTGACCGGGCCCCGCTGGCTGACCTGCGCCGGCCGGTCGGTCCGCGCGTACCGGCGGATCGTGCGCGACGCCGCCCTGCCGGAGCGGCTGGTGCCGGGGGACTTCAGCGCCGACCGCGGCCGGGCGGCGGCCCGGGAGGTGCTGGAACGCTGGCCGGACACGGACGCGATCGTCGGCAGCAGCGACGCGACCGCGCTCGGGGTGATCGACCGGCTGCGCGGCGACGGCGTCCAGGTGCCCGGGGACGTCGCGGTCACCGGCTTCGACGACATCCCGCTCGCCGCGATGACCACTCCCGCGCTGACCACGGCGACGCATCCGGTGACGCAGATCGCCACGGCGGCGGCGACGGCCGTGCTGGACGGGCGACCGGTGCCGCCGGCGACGATGTTCCCGTCCCGGCTGGTCCGCCGGGTGAGCGGATGAGCCGGCACCGGCCGGAGCCGCCCCGGCGAGATTTCGGCCCCCTGGACGGGCGCGCCGCCGGCGGGCCGCGGCGGCGAGGGCCGCGCCGCCCGTCGACCACGCTCGTGACTGGTCGCGGCGCCCGCCGACCACGCCCGTGGCCGCGCCGCGCGCCGGTCACGCTCGTGACTGGTCGCGGCGCCCGCCGACCACGCTCGTGGCCGCGCCGCGCGCCGGTCACGCTCGTGGCGGGTCGCGGCGCCCGCCGACCGCGCCCGTGGCGGGTCGCGCCGGTGGGATTGAGCGTCGGGATGGCGGGTAACCGCCGGCGCATGCCCGCCCAGGACGAGGAGCGGTGATCCCGTGGCCGAGCCCGCGCCGCCGCACCGGCAGCCGGAGGAGAACTTCCGGCACGGCCGGCTCGCCGCGCGTCCGGCGCCGCCGACCGCCCTGGCCGCCGCCGGGCTGGCGTCGCTGACCGACCCGCGGGGCGCCGCGCTGGCGATGGTGTACGCCCCCGAGCCGGTCGACGGTCCGCCGTACTGGCTGGTGCTGCTCCTGCACGGCGCCGGCGGCTCGGCCCGGCAGGGGCTGGACCTGCTGCTGCCGGTCGCCGACGCGCACCGCCTGCTGCTGGTCGCCCCGCAGTCGGTGGCGAGCAGCTGGGACCTGATCGGCGGCGAGGGCTTCGGTACGGACGTACGGCGCATCGACGACCTGCTGGCCACGGTCTTCGCCGGCTACCCCGTGGCGCGGGTGGCGTTCGGCGGGTTCTCCGACGGCGCCTCGTACGCCCTCTCCCTGGGTTTGACCAACGGCGACCTGGTCGACGCGGTGGTGGCCTTCTCCCCCGGTTTCGCCGCGCCGCTGGTCACCCACGGCCGGCCCCGGGTCTACGTCTCGCACGGTGCGCGGGACCCGGTCCTGCCGGTGGACGTGTGCAGCCGTCGCCTGGTCCCCCGTCTGCGCTCGCTGGGCTACGACGTCACCTACGACGAGTTCCCGGGCCTCCACGAGGTCCCCCCGGACATCCGCACCAGGGCCGCGACCTGGCTGACCACCTGACCCCGGCCCGCCCGCTCCCGTCGATCATGCGGTTCTGGTGGCCGGTGTGGGGCGGTACGCGGCTTTCGTGAGGCACCACGACTGCATGATCGACGGGGGCGACGGCGGGACTTGGTTAGGATCCGGGCGTGGATCCGCTGAGCGGGCTCCTGGACGGGCCTCGGGCCCGGGGCGCCTTCCTGCTCCGGTCGATGCTCGATCCGCCGTTCGCGCTGCGGATCGAGGACCGCGCCCCGCTGACCGTGGTGGCCCTGGTCCGCGGCGCGGCGTGGGTGGTGCCCGACGACGGCGCGCCGGCCGCGCTCGGGCCGGGCGACGTGGCGGTGCTGCGGGGGCCGGACGGCTATCTCGTGGCCGACGACCCGGCCACCGCGCCGCAGGTCGTCGTCCACCCCGGGCAGCGGTGCACCACGCTGCGGGGCGAGCCCCTGGCCGAGGCGATGACGCTGGGCGTACGCACCTGGGGCACGGGCGCGGACGGCTCCACGGTGCTGCTGACGGGCACCTACCAGCTGCCCGGCGAGCTGGGCCGGCGACTGCTGACCGCCCTGCCGCCCCTGCTGGTGGTCGGCGGCGAGGACCGGAGCGGCCCGCTGGTGTCCCTGCTCGCCGACGAGGTCACCCGGAACGCGCCCGGCCAGGAGGTGGTCCTCGACCGGCTGCTCGACCTGGTGCTGATCGCCGCGCTGCGGACGTGGTTCGCCCGCCCCGGCGCCGCGCCCGCCTGGTACGTCGCCGCCGCCGACCCGGTCGTCGGCCCGGCGCTGCGGCTGCTGCGCAACGATCCGGCCCGGCCCTGGACCGTCGCCGCCCTCGCCGCCGAGGTGGGCGTCTCCCGGGCGGCGCTGGCCCGCCGCTTCACGGAGCTGGTCGGCGAGCCGCCGATGACGTTTCTGACCGGGTGGCGGCTGGCGCTCGCCGCCGACCTGCTCCGCGAGCCCGACGCCACGCTGGGCGCGGTCGCCCGCGAGGTGGGCTACGGCAGCCCCTTCGCGCTGAGCAGCGCGTTTCGGCGGGTCCACGGCGTCAGCCCCCGCGACCACCGGCTCGCCCGCTGACCGCGCGCCCGGCCGGGGTGCGGGTCGGTCGGGTCACGTCGATGGACGGTTCGGGCGTGGCCGGTTGGGGAAAGTGACCCCGGCGGGACGATGAGGGGCAGGCTCGGCGGCTGCTTGCGACCCGGAGACCAGCGCGGGGACAGGGGGCCGGGACGTGGATTCGAAGCAACGTGTCGGACCGGCGGGCGCCGGGGCGGCCGTCGACGATCTCTTCGCCGGCGACGACGCGACCAGCGCCGCGCACCGGGCCACCGACTGGGCGGCCACCGCCCTGGGTCCGGTGGAGAACTGGCCGCCGGAGCTGTGCGCGGCGGTACGCACCGTGCTGCCGTCGAAGATCCCGATGCTGCTGTGGTGGGGCACCGAGCTGGTGCAGATCTTCAACCACGCGTACACCCCGGTGCTCGGCGACAAGTACCCGGCCGCGGTCGGCCAGCCGGGCGCACAGTGCTGGGCGGAGGTCTGGACCGAGCTGGGCCCGCTCACCGACCAGGTGCTCGCCGGCCGGGGCGCCACCTACGCGGAGAACCAACTGCTCCTGCTCAACCGGCACGGTTACCTGGAGGAGACGTACTGGACCTTCTCCTACAGCCCGGTGCGCGCCGGGCACGGCCAGGTCCCCGGTGTCTTCGTGGCCACCACCGACGTCACCGCCCGGGTGCTGGGTGACCGGCGGCTGGAGACGCTGCGCGAGCTGGGCTCGATCTCCATCGCGGCGGCGGACACCACCCGCGACGCCGCCCGGGCGGCGGCCCGGGTCCTCACCGGCAGCCCGGCCGACCTGCCCGCCGTGATGATCTATCTGCGCCCGGCGGGCGCGGCGCCGGGCGACGACAGCGACCCGACCGGCCCCGGACCGGACGACAGCCGAGGCTCCGACGCGGACGAGCTGGTGCTGGCCGCCTCGGTCGGCGTGGCCGACGACACCGCCGCGGGGGCGGGGTGGCTGGCACAGATCGCCGAGGTGGCGCGCACCGGACGCCCCGCGCGGGTCCGGGGAGTGGCCCTGCCCGGCGACCCCCGCGCCGGGGCCGGGGCGGTCGTCGGGGTGCCGGTGGACGAGGTGGTGGTGCTGCCCCTGCTGGCGACCGGACAGGACCGCCCGGCCGGCGTGCTGGTCGCCGGCATCAGCCCCTTCCGGGAACTGGACGAGGCGTACCGCGGGTTCCTCGACCTGGTGGCCAACCGGGTCTCGACGGCGCTGAGCGACGTGCTGGCGTACGAGGCCCAGCGCCGCCGGGCCGCGGCGCTGGCCGAGCTGGACGCGGCGAAGACGGAGTTCTTCACCGACGTCAGCCACGAGCTGCGCACCCCGCTGACGCTGATCGCCGGCCCGGTGCGGGAGAGCCTCGCCGACCGGCACGAGCCGCTTCCGCCGGGCCAGCGCGAACGCCTGGAGCTGGTGCACCGCAACACCGGCCGGCTACGCAAGCTGGTCAACGACATGCTCGACTTCGCCCGCCTGGAGGGCGGCCGGCTGGACCCGGAACGGGCGGAGACCGACCTTCCGGCACTCACCGCCGGCGTCGCCGAGTCGTTCGCGTACGCGATGCGCCAGGCCGGGCTGGCCTACCGGGTCGACGTCGAGGCGCTGCCGCGCACCGCGTACGTGGACCGCGACATGTGGGAGAAGGTGGTCGTCAACCTGCTCTCCAACGCCCTCAAGTACACCCTGGCCGGCGCGGTGCGGCTGCGGCTGCGCGGCGACGGCGCGCACGTCACGCTGACCGTCGACGACACCGGCGTCGGCGTCCCCGCCGACCAGCAGCCGCTGCTGTTCCACCGCTTCCACCGCGTACGCGGTGCCGGCGGCCGGTCGCAGGAGGGCACCGGCATCGGGTTGGCGCTGGTGCAGGAGATGGTCCAGCTGCACGGCGGCGAGGTCAGCGTGCACTCGGTCGAGGGCGAGGGCTCGACTTTCACCGTCCGCCTGCCGTACGGCCGGCCCACCGCCGCGACGAGGCACCGCGAGCGGACCCACGAGCCGGCCCACGAGGCGTACGTCGCCGAGGCTCTGCACTGGCTGCCGGAGGCCGCGCCCGCCCACGCGGAGGCGACCGACGACGACGCCCGGGACGCCGCGACGGTGCTGGTGGTGGACGACAACGCCGACCTGCGCGCGTTCCTCGCGAGCCTGCTCGCACCCCACCACCGGGTGGTCGTCGCGGCCGACGGCCGGGAGGCGCTCGACCGGATCGCCGAGCGGGTGCCCGACCTGGTGCTGACCGACGTGATGATGCCCCGACTGGACGGCTTCGGGCTGGTCCGGGCGCTGCGCGCCGACCGGCGTACCGCCGGGCTGCCGATCATCGTGCTCTCCGCGCGCGCCGGTGAGGAGGCGGCGGTGGAGGGGCTGCGGACCGGGGCCGACGACTACCTGGCCAAGCCGTTCTCCTCGGAGGAACTGCTGGCCCGGGTGGGCGCGCACCTGGAGCTGGCGCGGTTGCGCAACGAGGAGGCGACCTGGCGGGCGGCGCTGATCGAGTCGTTGCAGGACGCGTTCGCCGTGGTCGACGCCGACGGCGCGCTGGTCGAGGCGAACGAGGCGTTCTGCCGCCTCGTCGGCGCCGCCCGGCTGGCGGCACCGGTGGCGCCGCCGCACCCGTGGTGGCCGGAGGCCGACGCCGCGCCCGCAGACCGGCGCATGCTGATCGACGTGCTGCGCACCGCACGGGGCTCCGGCCGGGGCCGGGTCACCCTGCCGCTGCGGCACGCCGACGGGCACCGGATCTGGGCCGAGGCGGTCTACAACTCGCTGCGGGAGCCGCGTACCGGCCGCCGCCTCTACGTCGCCACGCTGCGCGACGTGACCGCCGAGGTCCGCGCCGCCGCCCGGCAGTCCGCCCTGGCCGCGCTCTCCGGCCGCCTCGCCCGCGCCACCGACGTGGCCGAGGTGCTCGACGCCGGCCTGTCCGAGCTGTGCACCCTGCTGGACGGCACCCGCGGCCTGGCGGTCTGCGCCGACGCCGCCGGCACAATGCTCGTGGTGACCCAGGGCCTGACGCTGACCCGGCAGGTGCAGCGGGCGCTCGACGGGCTGGCCGCGGAGGGCGAGCCGCAGCTGGTCGTCGACGACGCCGGCCGGGTGACCGCGCTCGGGGCACGCATCGAGCCGGGCGGGGCGCCCGGTGGGGTGTGGCTGGAGCTGGACCCGCCGCGATCGGTGCAGACGGTGGACCGGCCGCTCGTGCGCCAGCTCTGCGCGGCGCTGGCCCAGGCGCTGGTCCGCGCGCGGGCCTTCGAGACCCAGCGGACGGTGGCCCTGGCCATGCAGCGGGCGATGCTCGGCCCGGTCGACCTGCCGGCCGGGTTCGCGACCCGCTACCAGCCGGCGGTGGCGCCGCTGGAGGTGGGCGGCGACTGGTACGACGTGGTCCAGCTCCCCGGCGACCTCGTCGGCGTGGTGGTGGGCGACGTGGTGGGGCGGGGCCTGCCCGCCGCCACCGTGATGGGCCAGCTGCGCAGCGCCTCACGCGCCCTGCTCCTACAGGCCAAGAGCCCCGCCGAGGTGCTCTCCGCGCTGGACGACTTCGCCCGGATGGTGCCCGGCGGCGCCTGCACCACCGTCTTCTGCGCCATCATCGACCGCTCGCTGGGCGTGCTCCGCTACTCCTCGGCGGGCCACCCGCCGGGCATCCTGGTGCACCCGGACGGCTCCGCCGACCTGCTGACCCGCGCCGGCTCGGTGCCGCTGGCCAGCGTCGCGGTGCCCGGCCGGCCCGAGGCCGGGGCGCAGCTGCGACCCGGTTCGACGCTGCTGCTCTACACGGACGGGCTGATCGAGCGGCGGCGGGAACTGATCGACGCCGGCATCTCCCGGGCGGTCGCCGCGCTCACCCAGGGCCGCGAGCTGCCCGAGGGCGCGCTGGCCGACCGGATGGTCCGGGACCTGCTGCCCGACACCCGCAACGACGACGTGGCGGTGCTGGTCTACCGGCACCGGGAGCCGGCGGTCTTCGCCGCGGCGCTGACCGCCGACCCGGGGCAGCTCGCGCCGACGCGGGAGTCGCTGCGGGAGTGGCTGACCGGCCTCGGCATCGGCGAGACCGACGTCGACGCGGTGCTGATCGCGGCCGGCGAGGCGTGCGCCAACGCGATCGAGCACGGCTACCGGTTCGCCCCGGACGCGTCGGTCACCGTTCGGGGGCGGCTGCGCGCCGACCGGCTGGAGGTGGTGGTCAGCGACACCGGCGGATGGCGGGAGGCGACCCCCGACGACAGCGAGCGCGGCCGTGGCCGGCTGATCATGGCCCGGTTGATGGACGAGGCCGCCGTCGCCGGCAGCGCCGACGGCACCACCGTACGCCTGGTCAAGCGCGTCTCCGGCACCTGACCGGCGGCCGTCGCGGTGACCGCCGCCCGGGGGTCCTGGCGTCGGGTGACCGACGCCAGGGGCCCCCGGCACGGTGAAGATCGGCTATAAGTGGCGGATGGAGTTTCCCGCCTACCTGGCCACCATGCCGATGCACGCGATCACCGAGATCCACGGCGAGCCCGGCCTGCTGGCCCGGTTCCGGCTGGAGCTGCGCGCGTTCGACGAGGCCGCCCGGGAACGGCTCACCGAGGCCCTCGACCTGGCCGCCGAGCTGCACCGCGACGACCGGCGGGTACGCGAGCCCTACCTGAACCACCTGCTGCGGGTGGCGATCCGGATGATGCACCACTACCAGGTCCGCGACGTCGACGTGATCGTCGCCGGCCTGCTGCACGACGCGGTGGAGGACCACCCCGACGAGCTGGCTGCCGCGTCCTCCGGAGGACGTGCCGGGCCGCACGACGGTGAGGACGCCACCGCCGCCGCACTGGCGGTGCTCGCGGAGCGGTTCGGCCCCAGGGTGGCCCGCCTGGTCGGCGCGGTCACCAA
Source organism: Micromonospora sp. DT178 (assembly GCF_049841695.1). NCBI lineage: Bacteria > Bacillati > Actinomycetota > Actinomycetes > Micromonosporales > Micromonosporaceae > Micromonospora > Micromonospora sp. DT178. The sequence goes on along the minus strand of NZ_JBNCKV010000007.1, from coordinate 130,462 downwards.
TCCGGCGTACGACCCGGGGCGGGACAAGCACGTCCAGTACCGGGAGCACGTGGCGGCCAGCCTGGACCGGGAGCCGTGGGCGCGGGTCATCAAGATCTCCGATTTCACGGACAACGGGGTGGGCGTCATCCACACCGTCGGCCCGAAGGTGACCTCGTCCGCCCGCAAGTACCGCCCGCTCGTGCCGGTCTACCGCGACCTCGTCACCCGGCCGGACACTCCCCTGTCGGCACCGGTCAAGGAACACATCCTCGGCCAGCTCGACCTGGCCGAGGAGCGCTTCAGCGCCATCCTCGACGAACCACCCCACCCGAACTGACGACGCCCGCCCATATCCCTGGTCCCGATCCGCATCAGCCCGGGAGGTGCACGGTCCGGGTCGGTTCGGCGAGCACCTCGCGTGCCGCCGGCAGGTCGGCCAGCCGCGCGGCCAGGGTCGCCACCGCCAGCCGTTCGGGCAGCGCGGCGCTGAACTTGAGCCCGGCGAGGGCCTTCTCGGTGACGTCCGGGAGGCAGAGCCGCTCGGCGGCATCGGTCAGGGCCGCCCGCACCATGTCCCGGTCGACGTCGGGTCGCAGCCGGACCGAGGCGTCGTCGTACCGCTGGGTCGGGTCGACAATCTCGCTGAGCGTGGCGATCAGGGTGGCGTTGGCCCGGAACCCGGCCCACGTCCACCACTTCGCCTCGCCGTCGCCGTCGCGGGCGACGACCGTGCCGCCGGGATGGACGAGGGGCGTGGCCTCCTCCCGCAACTGGGCGAGCCTGGTGCTGGCCCGGGCGGTGAGGGCGACCGGCGGGTCGGCGCCGAGGAGCACGTCGCGCATCGCCCGGACCATCCGGTACGACAGCCCCTGCGGGGAGCCACCGGTCATCCAGAGCGCCTTGCCGCCGCCCTCGGCGGGCTCCACGAAGCAGCGCCGCCGCTTCCAGTCGATGTAGGTGACCCGCCAACTCCGCCCGGCGAGCAGCAACAGTCGAGGGCCTTGGACCTTCGCGGTGAGCAGCGCCGGATCGGTCCGGCCGATCTCGGTGCGACCGGAGAGCACGGTGAACTGCGGCGGGGCGGTGAACACCGCCAGCATGTCCATGAAATGCCGTCGACCGAACCGCAGTTCCGCCTCCGGCCCGATGAAGAGCATCCCGGAGTCGACGTCGAGGTAGCCGCGGTCGACGAGGTGCCGCACGATCACCTCGGCGCTCCTGTCGAAGGGTGCCAGGCCGTTCCACTCCCCCGGCCACACCTGGTCGCCGACGCGGTGCCGTTGGAGCGACAGTGCCAGCATCTGCTGAGCCACGATGTGCCGTGGCTCGGGTGGTGGCACGACCGCCTCGACCCAGCCCTGGGACCAGAGGTGGAGCAGCCCGGCGGCGTGCAGCAGTCCCTCCCCGTCGAGCGCCAGGAAGAGACAGTTCCGGCTGCTGCCGGGCCGCCGGCCGGTCCGGCCGATCCGCTGCAGGAAGGCGGCGACGGTACGCGGGCCGTCGATCTGGATGACCCGGTCCAGGTCCCCCACGTCGATGCCCAGCTCGAGCGTGCTGGTGGCCACGATCACGCAGTCCCGCTCCTGCGCGAACGCCTCCTCGGCCCGTCGGCGCTCGTCCACGGAGAGCGAGGCGTGGGAGAGGAACGTCGTCACGTCGAGCGCCCGCAGCCGCTGGCCGAGTTCCTCAACCAGCGCGCGGGAGTCGCAGAACACCAGCCGCTTCTCGCCCCGGTGCAGGGCCGCGATCACCTTGGCCGCGTTGTGCACGGACCCGACGTAGTCCAACTCGATCTCACCGGCGGGGGGCGATGCCGCTGTCGTGACGCCAGCCGTGCCGATGCCCGGTGCCACCACCCGCGCCGGACGCTGGTCACGGCCGGCACCCTGCAGCCAGCCCAGCAGCTCGTCGGGATTTCCCACCGTCGCGGACAGGCCGACCCGTTGCACCGGGCGACCCGCCACCCGGGAGAGGCGTTCCAGGACGGCCAGCAGGTGCCAGCCCCGGTCGTCCCCGGCGAACGCGTGCACCTCGTCGACCACGATCGCCCGGAGCTGCCCGAAGAACTCGTCGTGATCCACCGCGGCGCTGACCAGCATCGACTCCAGGGACTCCGGCGTGGTGAGCAGGACGTCGGGACGCTCACGAAGGATCGTGCGGCGCCGTCCCATCGTCACGTCGCCGTGCCAGAGCGCGGCACGGCGGCCCAGCCAGCCGGTGTAGGTCTCCAGTCGGGGCAGGAGGTTGTTGAGCAGGGCCTTCAGCGGGCACACGTAGAGCACGGAGGTGCCCGACCAGTTCTCCTGCGCCATCCGGGACAGCAGCGGGAACACCGCCGCCTCGGTCTTGCCGCCCGCGGTGGGCGCGAGGAGCAGGGCGTCCTCGCCGGCCAGGAGCGGCTTCACGGCCGCGTCCTGCAACGGCCGCAGCGCCGGCCACTGCAGCGTGTTGACCACGTGGTGCAGCACGACCGGATGCAGCAGCTCCGCACCACTCGTCATCGCAGACGGCCCTACAGTTCGAGCGCGACCGCGTCAGCGCTGCTCGCGTTGCGCTCGACGTCGGTCATCTCGGTGGTGGTCAGGGTCGGCGCATAGTGCTGCCGGGGGTCGAACTCGGGGAACTGATCCACCCGGTCGAGCACCTCCCCCACCAGCTTCTTGAGGAACAGGCGCGGGGCCACCCCCACCTTGCCACCCAGCCCGCCGGCGACCGCGCGTGCCAGGTCGCCGAGATACCCGTCATCGACGAGGCGGCGCACCCGGTCCGGGGCCGCCGAGCCGTCCGCGTACAGGTCGCGGACCCGTCCGCCGAGCTCGATCAGGGAGTCGACGGTGAAGCCGGGCAGCCGGATCTGCACGGCGCGCGGGTTGTCGAACCGGGCGTCGGTGGCGAAGTCGACGGCGAGCCGCTGTGCCAGTGGCGCGAGCCGCTGCACGCCCTGCGGTCCCTCGTAGAAGGCCGGGGTGCCGGTGATGATCAGGTACAGCCCGGGGAACCGTCCCGAGTGCACCTCGTCGATGAGCTGCCGCAACGCGTTGAGCGCCTTGTCCCGGGCATCCGAGCGGACCCGTTGCAGTGTCTCCACCTCGTCGAGCACGAGCAGCAGGCCGGGATGGCCGCTGTCGCGCAGCACGGCGAGCAGCCCCTGCAGGAAGCTCAGCGCGGCGAAGTGATCGAGGTCCCCCTTGACGCCGGCGACCCGGCGGGCGGCCGCGGCGACGTGCGGCTGACCCCCGAGCCAGGCGAGCACCGCGTCGGCAGTCGCGGGATCTCCGTCGAGGGTGGCGCGCCGGTAGCCGCGCAGGGCGGCGGCGAAGGCGGGGGCGCTCCGGCTGACGGCGGCGAGTCGCTGGTCGAGCAGCGCGGCGACCGCCCGGTCGAGGGCCTCGACGTCGTCGGGGGCGACCTCGCCGGCAGCGAGGACGTCCTCCTCGAGCGCGTAGAACCAGCCGTCGACGACCGGCCGCAACGCGCTCGGCGGGAACGTCGAGGTGCTCAGCCGCTCCGTCAGCCGACGATAGACCGTCTCCAGCCGGTGCAGCGGGGTCTCGTTCTCGGAGACCTGCACCTCCGCCGCCGCGAGGTTGGCCCGCCGGGCGCGTTCGGCGATCCACCGGGTGAAGAACGTCTTGCCGGAGCCGTACTCGCCTCGGACGGCCTTGAAGACGGAGCCACCGGCGGCGACGGTGTCGAGGTCCTCACCGACCGCGGTGCCGAACCGGTCGAGCCCCACCGCGAAGAGGTCCAGGCCGGCAGACGGCACGGCACCTCGCCGCAGGGCGTCGATGACCTCCCGGCGGCGGGCCGGACTGACCGAGGTCACGGTTTCGCCCCTGGCAGCCCGAACTGCTCCCGCAACAGCGCCAGATCCAGCCGGACGGTCCGGTTGTCGTCGATCTGCGAGAGGACGGGATAGTTGTCGACGTTCAGGATGCGCTGCAGCGTGGTGACGAATCCTCCCGCACGTACCGGTGCCTCACCGGCACGTTGCGCGAGGACCGCCACCGGCAGCACGCCCTTCGCGTCGACGAGCGCGCGCAGCGCCGCCTCGATCTTCCGCTCGTCCACCCGGCGCGGCGTCAGGCTGTGCTGAGCCTTGAACAACTCCGAGGCGAGCAGGACCGCCACCAGGTCCCCGTCGCCAGCCGGCGCCGCCGCGGTCGCGGTCGGCGCCTCCGGTACGTCGAACAGCGCGTCCCCGGTGACGGCCGGTGCCTTCCGGCGCGGCTTGGGCACCGGTGCCGACGTCACGGGCGCGGCGGCCGGTGCGGCGGTGATCGCCTGCCACCACGGGGGCCGGCGAGCCTCGACGGGTGCCCAACCGGCCGGCGGCTCGACGACGTTCGGCAGCAGGAAGGCCAGCAGCGGAATGGTGACCTCGGCGAGCGAGGCGCCACCGTGGTAACCCGCCTTGCTGGGCCGGTAGCGCAGGAGCGGGTCCCACAACGCGATGATCCGCTTGCCATCCGCGACCACACGCGGGCCGGTCAGCTCGATCTCGCCCGGCGCGGTCGGGCCCGGGCCGGTCCGGTGGCGGGCGGAGGCGGCGTCGGTGGCCTTGACGTGCTGGCCGCCGCGTTCCAGGACGTGCCCGTGGTCGCTCGTGACGACGATCGCGCGGCCCGAGGACCGCGCCTGGTCGAGCAGGCTGCGCAGGAACCCGACATCGTCGAGCTGCCACCCGGCCTCGCCACCCTCCCGACCGTGCGCCAGCGACTCGTCCACCGTGTTGATCACCACCGCGACCACGGGAGCCGGGCCCGCGACCGCCGCCGCCAACTCGCCGGCGAACACCTCGCCCGCGCCGCCCCGGGCCGGGCCCTTGTGGAAGATCCGCGAGTCCTTGCCCCAACGGCCCTCGGCGAAGAGCTTCTTCTCGTGCTCCTGGTTGCCGCTGCGCAGCGCGCCGGCGAAGAGCGAGGTCCGGGAGACGGCGGTCAGTGTGGGCAGCGCCGCCACGACGCCCCGGCGGCGTCCTGCGCCGGCTCGGGCCAGCGGGTCGTACTCGACCCAGTGCTGGGACAGCTCGTCGGCGAGCTGCACCGCGACGGCGGCGCTCATGCCGTCGAGGACGACGAGCAGCACCGACCGGTCGGCGCGGATCAGCGGCTCGACGACGCGCGGAAGGATGTTCTCCACGGTGAGCAGCCCGCCGTCGTTGCCCGGCCCGGCGGTCGCCCAGGCGCCGAGGCGTCGGGCGAAGGCGCCGTCGAGCTCGCGGCGGCGCGCCTGTGCACGATCGTGGATCTGTCGGAACGCCTGCTGCAACTCCGGGTGAGCGTCATCGCCGGCCCAGACGTGGTGGAGCGCCAGGTCGGCCCAGCCCCACTCAGCGATCTGCCGATTCACCCCGTCCGCGACGCTCTCGGGCGGCGCCACGTCCGTGCCGAGCCAGCGCACGAGGCGCTGCGCCATCCGGATCCGCGTGATCCGCTCCGTCTCCGCCGCTGCCAGCCGGTGCTCGGCGAGGTGTCCGACCGCCCGCTCCAGCGCGGTGTCCGCCGCGTCGCGCAGCCCGGCGAGCAGGGCCCGGGCCGCGACGCCGATCCGCTGGTTGAAGCCGGTACGCAGGATCGAACTGTGCCCGGCGCTGCCGGCCGCGTTGAACTGGACGAGCAGTTCCTCGGCCCGGTCGAGCACGGCGTGCCCCTGCCGTCGTACGTCCGTTTCGGCAGCGGCGAGCAGGCCGGTGACCACCTGTACGGTCGCCTCGGCGAAGCCCCGCACCGTCGCGTCGTCGTTGAGGCTGCCGAAGTACTGGTCGACCCGGCCCTGGGCGCGTACCGCGTCGGCGCTGTCGGTGCTCCACAGCGCGTCGCAGACCAGGCCAAGAGGCAGGGCCTCCTGGCCTCGCCCGGCCGCGGTCAGCGCGAACAGGGCCTTCGCCGGCCGGCCGAACTGCTCCACGAGCCAGCGGGACAGCCCGGCCTGTTCCTCCTCGCGCAGCAGCCCGTACGCCTCCACCGCGCCCGGTTCGGCGCTCCACCGCAACAATGTGGCGACGTCGAGAGCCTCCGGGCCTTCGCCCCGCCGGTCGAGGCCGAGGCGCACAGCGGCCAGGTGCCGCAGCGCGACGTCGCGGGTCAGCACGGCGGTGGCCAGCTTCGGCCAGCCCGCCGTCGGCATCGCGTCGAGCAACGCCACGCCGGCCCACGACTCCCGCTCCAGGGTGGGGTCCGGCAACTGCGCGCCGAAGGCGTCCACGACGAGGTCCCACGGCTCGACGGTGTGCACCCGCTCCCGGAAGATCCGGCTGCGGACGCCGTGGTGCAGCACGGACTCCGGGATGTCGGTGAGCAGCACCAGCACCTCGTCGCCGCGATCGGCGACAAGGTGCTCCCAAACGGCGAGCGGCGAGACGCACGGCTCGATCCGCGCCCGACGACCGTCGGGCAACACCATCGTCGGGTCGTGCGGCCACGCCGGCTCGGCGCACACCACCATCACCGGGTACGCGTCGCCGTTGCGGTGCCGGTCGAGCTGCTGCGCCACCTTCTGGCGCAACGCCACCGGGCTGATCCGCAACGCCTGGGTAGGGGCGGATGGCTGAGTCACACGATTCTCCAGCTCACCTCGATCGTGGCGTCCGGGTGGTCCGTCACGTACTGCTGCAGCTTGACGGTCGCATCCTCCAACTGCCCACCGACGATGAGGGCCTTACCCGCTGCCGCTGGCGGCGGAGGAGGTGGCGGGGGCGGTGGAGGAACGACTTTGGTGGCCTTGCGGATCAACGCCACCGCGTCGGACTGGGCCCGGCGCAGGGCCGGCGACAGCGGGGCGGTCAACTCGTCGGCTTGGCCGACCCGGCGCAGTTCGGTGAGGATCGCCGTCGCCTCGGCGGCCCAGGTGCCGCCGAGACCGCTGACGATCTCGAAGTTGTCCCAGGAGGCGGCGGCAAGATCGGCGGACACCTGGGCTGCGCTCTTGATGCTCTTCCCGGTCCGGTCGGCCGGACCGCCGAGTTCGGCACGGGCGAGGCGTTCCACGGTCTCCACGGCCGTACGCGAGCTGGTGAGCCCTTCCAACAGGTCGGCAGCGACACGGGCGGTGCCGAGCCGGCCGCCTGCCGACTCCTCGTCGATGCCCAGCCACCTCGCGTGTTGTTCGAGCCGGGCGACGAGCCCGTGCGCCGCTTCGCGGTAGCGGTTCGCCTGGGTCATCAGGTCACGGCCGAACATCGCCACGAGCCGGCCCCGCCGCAACGCGATCGGCTGGAACCCGAAGATGGCCGCGGCGTGGGCGCGGGCGGTGTCCCACTCCTCCTGGCCTGGCAGGCGCTCCTCGCGCAGAGTGTGGTCGGCGGAGATCCGGCCCAGGTCGGGCGCCGGGACGAGTGGGCTGCCGTGGTGGTGAAACGCGCGGTCGGTCTGCTCGGCGAAGGCCGCCACGACGAGCTGCGCCACGATCGGGTCGAGGCCGCGAGCCTGCGGCTGGTCGATCCAGCGCAGCAGGTCGGCCACCCGCAGTTCGCCCGTGATGCCCTCGGCGGCGGCCTTGTGGTGGAAGTGCTGGGCCCACTGCCCCTCGATGACGAACGCGGCCTCGTGCATGGTGCCGAGCCCGAGCGGGTTGGCGATCCGCCGCAGCGTCTGCCGGTGGGCGCGATCCACCTCGACCCGGCCCTCCGGCGACTCGACCGCCTTACGGATGTAGTCAAGGACCACCTTGGCGTCGGAAAGCCGGATGGGCTCAGCCTTTCGGTCGGGATCGAAGTCGGGGTGGGCCGGGAACTGTTGGGTCAGCATCTGGTCGCCGAGGCTGCGCAGCGCGTCATTGAACGTCGCCCCCATGGGCAACTTTGGCTCGAGCGCGCGGGTCAATGACAACAGATGATCGTCAAACCCAAGGCGGACGTCGCTCTCCTGCTTCTGCGCCAGCCCGTAGGCTTCCCGGAGCACCTTCCGAAGGCCGTTGCGCAGCGACGTCCGCTGGTTGGTAAGCACCGTATGTGCCCGCCCGCGATCATCCGGGTTCAGGTGCTCTGCGTGGGTATCGAAGCGCTGCCCGGTGAGAACGGCATCGATGATGACGAGACTGTTCAGATCGGCATAGCGCTCCACAGAAAGAGCAGCCGGGATCCAGCAGACCGTACGAGCGGTCAGCCGACCGCTGAGGTCCTGCACACGCTGTCGATCGTCGGCGGGACCATGGCTGCCGTCGTCAAAAGGGTAGTCGATGACCAGGCGCCAGGAGGCCGAGTCGTCAGGGACGAACGCCTCGTCGCGGATCTCGTTCGGATCCCGCACGTTAGCAAAGACCAGCTCGATGCTGCGCCGGCTTCCTCGCCAGGTGAGCACCGCCTCGGAAAAGAACGAGTCGGTCCAGGGCACGCCAAGCTGTTCCCAGAGCATGCGCTGCACCATGAGTTTACGGGCACCATCGTTCGCATAGTGTCGCGCCGTAGCCAGCACGCTGCCGACATCAACGCCGACCAACTCGATGGAGACGATCGGATCGTCGCCCTCCGTGACCCGGATCTCGGTAAACTGCCGGTCCCAGTCGGCGAGCTTGCGGCTGACCTGGGCGACCTCGCCGCCGGGGATCGGGCTGGTGATGCTGCCGTGGTTGAGCGCCGACAGCCGCCGGGCGGTCAGGTTCCGCAGCGCCGGCACGCTGGGCGCGAGCGCCGCCAGCAGCAGCGTCTTGATCAGCCGGTCGTCGCCGGTGAAGGCCCGGACCCGGCCCACCGTCTCGGCGGGCTGCGGGTCGCCGCGGCGGGCCGCGTCGAGGTCGTCGTCGGTGAGGTCGTACTGGCCGAGGAGGTAGGGGCGCAGCTTCAGGTCGTAGAGCTTCTGGGCCATCTCGAACTCGGCCTTGAGCTTCTCGGTGAAGGGCTGGTCGCCGCCGCTGCTGATCACGTCGTAGAGGTCGCCGAGCGGCACGAGCTGACCGAGGCGCAGCGTGTCACGGCGGTCGACCAGCAGCTGGCGCATCAGCTTCAGCGCGGTACGGGAGCGCTGCAGCGCGCTGGAGACGTGCACGAGCGTGGAGAGGAACGCCGGGCTGAACGGGTACGTCGACCGGAAGGCGTCGATGTCGGCGCCGCTGCCCGAGTCGGTGCCGAGCAGGGTGTCGAAGACCTCCCTGCGTACCTTCGTGGTGGCGTCGAAGGCCCGGGCGATGGCCTCGCCGGCCGTGGTGTCGCGGGGTTTGAGCAGCCGGCGGCGGGCGATCTCCGGGAGGTTGCGGTCCTCCAGCTTGATCACGTCGAAGCGGCCGCTGGCCAGGTTGAGGGTGTCCTGGTAGCTCAGCTCGTTGGCGCCCGTGACCTCCTCGCCGACGAGTTCACGCAGGTCGCGCTGCCGGGCGATGAAGCTGATCACCGGGATGGGCCGACGGGTGTCGCCGCCCTCGACGAAGTTGGTGATCTTCTGGATCTCGCGGGAGACGAACTGCTGGTCACCGATCGAGTTGGCCAGCCAGAGGATCAGCTCGTCGAGGAAGAGGATCAGGCCGTGGTAGCCGAGTTCCTTGGCGTGGCGGCTGATCTCGGTCAGGCCCCGGTCGAGCGAGACGAACGCCTCGGCGTCCTCCCGCGCGTTGCTGAAGAAACCCTTGTTCCAGCTGGTCAGCAGGTCGTTGACCAGCTTGCGGCGCAGCTCGTCGTTGTACGCTCCCGCGAACGCCTGGTCGAGCCGCTCGGGCGTCCAGAAGGTCTCGCTCTCGCCCCACTCGTCCTCGACGTCCCCGCCGGGCAGTCCGTCGATGAACTGCTTGTCGCCGATCTTCTCCCGCAGCGAGGCGGCCTGGTCCAGCAGCGCGTCGGTGCGGTGCACGGCCGGGATGGGCGCCTCGGGGTGCAGCGCGCGGACCCGGTCGACGTAGCCGCCGAGCACCCGCTGCTCCAGGGAGCGAGCGTCGAGCAGGTGGTACGGCACCAGCAGGAACTTGCGCCCGTCGAGCCAGACGCTGTGCTTGGCGACCAGCGGCGCGAACTCGTCCCGCCCCCGGGCGACGGACTCGCCCCGCAGCAGCGCGTGCAGCACCGCCATGAAGTGCGACTTACCGGAGCCGAAGGAGCCGTGCAGGTAGGCGGCCTTCGAGGCGTGCCCCTCGACCGCGGAGCGGATCAACCCCAGCGCCTCGTCGAAGTTGCCGAGCAGCCGATCCGTGACCACGTAGTCGCGGAGGGTGGCGTCGGCGTCGGCGACGCTGTCGGCGAGCTTGAGCACGAAGTCGCTCGTGCTCGTGCGCTCCGGGATGTCGATGAACTCCCGGAGCAGCGGCGCGGGGTTGGGCGAAGACATGCCGCATACCGTACCGATCAACGCTCGCCAGCTCGGACCAGGCGCGCGTTCGGTCCGACAGGACTGTCCCCTCGGCCCGACCAGACGTAACCGGATATTGCGCCCAGTAACCGCACGGCAGGCATGAACGGCCGATCATGGGGTGGACAGGGCCATACACGAAACGGTAGGACATCAGTCAGGCCCAATCGCGTCGCACATCCCCTCGCCCGCCGGCAGGGGTCAACTGTGTGTCGCGCCTTGTCCTCCATCCACGGGCCCGGCTCGGCATTCCCGGACACCAGCGGCAACGAAGAGGTTGGTTGATGCACGTCGACAGGATCGAACGGTCCATCGGAAAACTGATCGACGAGATCTCAGATGCCGAGATCCTGCTTCCCGAGATTCAGCGCGAATATGTCTGGAAACCGACACAGGTCGCCAAGCTGATGGACTCCATATACCGGGGCTACCCGTTCGGCTCACTCCTGTTCTGGGAGACCGACGAAGTCCCGGAGATCCGGGAGATGTCCGTCAACGGGCCCGACCGGGCGCCGTCGAAGCCGCCGCTCTTTCTTCTCGACGGCCAGCAACGCCTCACGTCGCTGCACCGGGTGTTCAGCGATCACCCCGAGGCACAGGTCGTCTTCCACGTCGAAAACCAGAAGTTCCAGAACCAGAGCGCAGCCACTCAGCGCGACCCGAAATGGGTGAAGGTGGCGGACGTGCTGGATCCGAAAGCAAGCATGCTGCGCCTGACCCAACGGCTGCTCGACGCGGGCTCCACCCTTGAGGACCACGAGATCGAGGATCGACTCGGCAAGATCAAGGAGCTGCGCAACCGGCGGTTCGTCATGGAGGTCCTCAAGGGCTTCCCGTACGAGGAGGTCGCGGAGATCTTCGTCCGGGTCAACAGCGGCGGCCGTCGTCTCGGCACCCTCGATCTGGCGATGGCGACCCTGTCGACGCGGTGGACGGGGGTGCTGACCAGGCTCCAGAGCGAGTCGGAGCACTGGCTACGACACGGCTACGGGCACATCGACGTCAACTTCCTGTCCCGTGCGCTGGCCGGTGTCGTCCTGGGCCGAGGTCTGTCGGTGTGGTCTCACAGCAAGCTGCGGCAGACCGGCGACACGGAGCTCGAGCGAGGTTGGGAGGTGGTCAAGCGTGGTCTTCGGCGGTTGATTCCGCTGCTCCAGACGCACCTCGGTCTGACCCGATCCGACCCGCTGCCCTCCATGATCGTGCTGATCCCGTTAGTGGTGCTTCTCGGCGAGCGCACTGACGACACCGTCGACAAGGAAACGTCGAACGGCATCATCTACTGGCTTCTACTCGCCACCATCCGGACCCGCTACAGCGGCTCCACCGACACCAGGCTGAGCCAGGACATCCGTGCCGCTCGGCAGGCGGATCCCGTCCGCGCGCTGCTGGAGGGCCTCAACGTCGAGAACTCCCGCGCCGAGGTCACCGAGCGGGCGTTGCGGGGCCGGACGAAGGAGAGTCCCTACTTCTTCCTCAGCCTGCTCGTGGCCATGGCCCGGGATGCACGCGACTGGTGGTACGACTCCGACATCCTTCCCGGCACGAAGGACGCGCCGAAGCTCGAGCACCACCACGTTCACCCGCCGTCGACCCTCGACGACCCACGGTTCGACAAGGGCATGGTCAACGATCTCGCCAACCTGGTGTTCATCTCCGCCCAGGCCAACAAGAAGATCAACGGTCGGAGCCCGGCTGAGTACTTCCCCGAGCTGGACGAGGACGACCTGCGGGCACACCTCGTGCCGCTCGACGAGTCGCTACGGGACACCAACGGCTACCAGCGGTTCCTGAACACGCGTCGGTCTCTCCTGGCAGAGGCCATGAACGCGCTTCTGGACCGCTTCCGGCCGTCCTTCCTGGACGAGGTGCCCATCGAGAACGCCGACCCGAGTGCCGGACTGTCGCTCGATCTGGCGCTCTACGGCAGCGTCCGCGACGGTGGCCGGATCGTCTTCACGGCGTCCGGCGACGGTATCTCCTGGACTGGCTGGGCCAGCATGGCTGAGTTGGACAACGCGATCGAGTCCGCGCGCATCGCGGGCATCGACAGCGACGTGACGATCGGGGGCGAGTCCGTCCCAGTCGAAATGATCGAGGATTCGTTGCAGATGCACATTGGCCCGTTCCTGGTGACGGGCACGCCGGAAGAGTGGCGGACGGTCTTCGACCGGGAGCTCGACACGTCCCAGCCACTTTCCGCGTTGCCCCGGGTCGAAGCGAAGCCGTGGGACGGAGAGCCCATCAAGTTCCCCATCACCAGCACGGACTGACCGCACATCCACTCTGAGAAGGAGGTCTCATGACGACAGCATGGATCGTGCGGGCCGGCCGTGACGACAGCTACGACGAACTAGCCCTCGATAAGAGTCTCATCGCGGTCGGCTGGTCGGCTGCGGGAGATCTCACGGAAACCACGTCCGCCACGGAGATCCGCGGGCGCGTCCGGGCCGCCTACCCGGATGTCGAGCGGCGCACGGTGGAGAACTACGCCATCCAACTGGTCGCGTTTCGAACGAGGATGTCCGAGGGTGACATCGTGCTTTTCCTCCGACGGACCAGCCCCGACGTCGCCGTCGGCCGGGTGAGTGGGCCCTACGAGTACCGGACCGACCTTCCCTCGGGAATCCGCCACGCGCGCGCGGTGCGGTGGTCCCGCACCGACATTCCTCGGGCGTCGGTGGAGCGGGAAGTGCTCGCTCTGCCGTCGCTGACCACCGTCTACCGGATCAACCAGGCCGACAGCGTCGCTCGACTCGAGCGGCTTCTGGGGTTCAACACACCGGCGACGGTGCTCGCCGACGAGCCTGTCACTGCCGCCCCACTCGGCCACGACGACGGCTCCGAGCCGTTCAAGAACCTGCGGCGGAACCTGGACTACGCACGTAGCCTCGCCACCGCAGGCCAACACTTGGACCAGCTCAAGGTGGGGGCGTTCGAGGTCTCGGACGTGTTCCGGGCAGCCTGGGTGCAGAGCGTCGCCGCACTGGACCACTGGGTCCGACAGGAGATCCGGGCACGAATGCTGGAGCTGGTCGCGCAGCCCACGGTCCAGAAGCCCAAAGCGTTCTTGGCTTTCCAGATCTCGCTCGGCCTGGTCGAGCAGGTCCAGCTCGGCACGAAGACGCTCGTGGAAGCCCTCGATCAGCAGTTGCGCGATCAGGGCCACCTCGTCTACCAGAACCCGGACAAGATCCGCGAAGGCTTCGGTCTCGTCCACGACGTCAAGGGCTTCTGGGACCGGGTGGCGCGGGTGCTCACCGAGCAGAGCGGTGACGGCGTCACCTGCACCGGCAAGGACGTGCAGGAGCAGCTCCGGCAGATCGTGCAGCGCCGCCACAAGATCGCCCACGAGTACGATGAGGATCCTGAGGGTCCCAACCGAAAACGCCCGATCGACGGGGCCGGCGCCACGCAGACGATCGACTACATCGAGCAGGTCGCCGCCGCGATACTGGAGGTCCTCAACACGCCCGAGCCTGCCGCTGGGTGAGGCGCACCATTGTCAAGCGCTGCCGGGTCTGCCGGCCTTCGCCACGCCGATCCGCATGCCTCGGGCTGCGGTCATTCCTCGCCGTCGAGAAGCGGGCGAAGCTGATCGAGCAGGTGTGCCCGGCTGACGTTGCGTGGCAGGTCGATCTTCAGGTCGATGTCCGGCCCCTTGACTGTCAGGACGACCGACGGCCGAGGATCCCGCAACCGCCAGTTGCGGATCGCGGCGGCCAAAGCTCCCAACTGCGGCTGAAGCGCCGCGAGGGTGGCGAGGTTCGCCAGTACGGCGACGCCTTCGATGGCGAGGGTCACCGCCGACACGTCCCGGACGCCCTCGTAGGGCAGGTCGAGTTCGTCGAAGACCTCGGCTGGCAACATCAGTTTGATGGTCGTCACTTCTCACCTCTCACCAAGCTGGCGATCTGCTCTCGGATTGGCTCCTCCAGGTCATGCAGCGACGTTGACGCCGAATTTCCGCAGAAGAAGCCCTGCACATGGTGGATTCCCAGGTCGTAGATCTGCTTGAGGCTGATCGGCGCCGCGTCGTCGTAGCCCTCGACGATGACGGGCCGTGGGGTGTGCGCGTGCCCGAGGTCGGTAGCGTGCCGGGCCACCCGCGCCACCAGCGCGAGTTCCTCCATGGCCAGGGGATGGTGGAGCACCGCCCGGTCGACTTTGATCTGGGTCAGCGGCAGCTCCGCCATCCGGGCCAGCGAGGCGTACCCGACGCCGAAGTCATCGACGGCGAAGGTGATCCGGAGGTCCCGCGCCAGGGTGGTCAGCCGACGGTGGAAGTAGGCAAGCGGTTCCTGCAGCCACCGCTCACCCGGCCCGGGCTCGATCGCGTCCTGTTCGGAAATCTCCAGCGTGAGGGTCCGCGGATTCATGTCGGCCTCGATGAGGGCCTTGCTCACTTGGGCCAGGTACGCGTCGCTGAGCAACGAGCGGACCGCGACGTTGACCGACAATGGCTTCGTGCCTTGGTACGAGGCGGCGGCGTCCGCGGCGTCGTAGGAGTGGAGTGCCTTGGTGAGCAGCAGGGCGTCCCGTTCGATGATGAAGCGGTCTCCCCAGGCGTACGCCATCTGCAGGGCGCTGAGCGGAGCGCGGGTCTCGTGGTCGCCGCGGCGTGCCAGAGCCTCGAAGCTCTGGATGCTCACCCCCGTTCGCCGCAGGGCCAACTCGACGACGGGCTGGAACACCATGAACATGGAGCCGACCAGCTTCTGGTAGAGGCTGAAGGCGTACTCGTAGAGGTTCAGCGGCAGCCGGCCGAAGTCCGTACGTAGCGCGGTCATCACCCGCATCTCGGCCTGGAGCGGGTCGCCGAGGAAATTGGCGTCGCACATCGCCCGCAGCATCACGGCGAGCGGCTCCCCCATGTCGAGCAGCGCAGGAGCTGGATCGACCACGGTCAACGCCAGGACCTTGTCGTCCTCATGGAGGAGCGGGACGCAGAGAATCCGTCGACCCGCGTCGTTCGAGACGATGTGACCGGGCATCCCGGTCCGATACTTGATGGCATCGGCGGAGCTGAGCTCCAACAACGGCCGCAGTTCCTCCTTGTCGAAGCGCGGGGTCGCGTTGACCACACGGATGGCGGTGCCGGAGAACTCCACCGCCGCTACCGACTCGGCCCCCAAGGCGTACCGCATGATCTCCACCCGGTCGGCGTATCCGGTCTGCTGCGGCGACTGCACCGGGCGGGTCTCCGACCGGAACACCCGGCCGAGAAGCTGCAGGATGGAGCTGGACTGGTCTTCGAGCGGGCTCTTGCAGGGCCGCGTGGTGCCCGGGTTGGCCGGTGAACTGAGCGACTGGCGGTCGTGTCGGGATACCGGCGGCTGCGCCAGCACGGTGGTCGGACCCCACATTTGTACGAGCTGGACCGGCGGCGGTTCGATCCCCTGCTCGGCCACGAATGTCGCCATCTGCCCGAACGACACGCGCCCGCCGTCGTCAGCGGCCTCACCGCGGAGCGCGCGCAGCAGATGGTGGGTCAGGACTCCATGGCCGTACTCCTCGCTCTCCCTGGCGGCGGAGCCGCTCCGGCAGGCGAGCAGGGCACTGTGCCGGTCGATCTGAGTGCGATAGGTCTGCATCGCCTCCGCGTGGCGAAGGTCGGCGTCGAGGTAGACCCCCGCCTGACAGCAGTCGAGAATGAGGAAGGACGCGCCGGCGAAGGTCTCGAAGACGTCCCGTTTGAGGTACGTCATCCGCAGGCCGTTGTCCGGCTCGCGTCGAAGGCCGTCCGGGTCGAGGTCCGCCGTGACGAGGTACGCGTCGAGCTGGTTGCTCCATTCGGGCACCAGTGCGTGACCGGCGAAGTACACCAGCAGCACGTCGGAGGGACCCGAGTCCAGCGCCAGCTCGCGAAGCTTGGTCTTGATGCCGTGCCAGTTGGCGTCTGCGCCGATGTACATGGTGACGTCGCCGTCGTCGAAGGTCCCGATCGTCTCGTCGAGCAGCATGCCCCGGATCGCCTGTGCGTCGGCCTCCGCGTAGCGCAGCGCCGGCAGGTGTACGTCGCGCCCGCCCTGGTTCACCCCGATCAGGACCGCCCGCCGTCTGCTCGGTGCCATCCGTAACCCCCATACGATGATCCGTCCGCGCTTACGTCGCGAAATCAGAGCAGCGCTCACAGTGACACTATCGGCCCTCCCGAGGTTGTTGATCTGACCGCCGAGTCAGATACCCGTCGTTGTCGATCAGCCGTCGTCGTGCCCCGACACGGCAAGATGAGTCAATGCGAGCTGGGGGGGGGCCGGAGTTCGGACCCGGTGCAGCGCTCGACCGGCGATCAGCCGTTCAGGTGCTCTCCCTGTCGGAGGTGCCGGCACGGGCCCGCGCCGTAGGCGTGACTACGTCGACCGGCCGTTCGGGTAGACGATGCGGAACCCGAGGTGCTGCGCCAACGGCGCCCAGCGCGGTGACTTTACGAGCCGTTCGACGCTGTCAATCCTGACGCCGTTGACCATGTTGTTCAGGACGACTGTTTCGAACGCCGCAGACTCGATCCAGTCGATGTCCTTCGTAAACCCGCAAAGCATCGCCGCTTTGGTCTCTCGCAGGAACTCGCCGAGGGTCGTAGCGGAGGCCCGCAGTGCCGAGCAGCTTCCGAAGTAGAGGCGCTTGCCATCACACTGGCCCGACACCCAGCTGGCGATCTCCGACAGCCCGACGGTGTGTGAGTCGGAGAGCTGCAGACGGGTTGGCGCTCCGTGCAGCGCGAAGAAACCCACCCGGTAGGCGGAGTACTTGCGAGACAGCCACCGCTCCAGGTAGTAGCGGAGCTCCTGGGGGGTGGCGGTGTCGCGGTGAATGAACCGGATGCTGCCCAGCCGGTCGAGCAATTCGAGCGTCGGCAGCACCGAGCCTCGCTCCGCGAGGTCGTCGGCCCATTGGCCCTCAAAGCAGAAGACACCACCCGGCTTCGCCACGTCTTCTCCCCTCGTTGGTACCAGGTGCTGACCTTAACGAAGCCGATCAGCTTTCGTGTACCGCTGACGGTCACGGTTCGGACGCCGGCGGCGACACTGGTCGAACCGATCGGACGAAGCCTGCAGGCGCTGCTTTCAATACGCTCCATCTTCATCCGCGCGTGCAGAGCAGCGATCTCGACACAGTTTGATGGAGACCACGTGTCCAAGTACGACGCTCTACGAGATCACCTTCGGCGGCGGACAAGCGAGGTACGGTACCCGCTCGACGAAGTCTCGGAACTGGTGCCGGGTGGGCTACCCCCATCGGCCTACCGGTACGAGGCGTGGTGGGCCAACGGCGACCAGACACATCCGCACAGCCGGGCCTGGGGAGACGCCGGCTTCACGGCTCATCCCGACCTCGCTGGCCGAGCAGTGCGATTCGCGCCGAAGCCGAGGGCGTCGCGGTGACGAGCGAGCCAGCGTGTGCGCCGTTTGCGGGAGAACCCCCCTCGCGCGAGACGTACATCCTCAACCACGGGTTCCATTTCA
Source organism: Micromonospora sp. DT178 (assembly GCF_049841695.1). Lineage (NCBI taxonomy): Bacteria > Bacillati > Actinomycetota > Actinomycetes > Micromonosporales > Micromonosporaceae > Micromonospora > Micromonospora sp. DT178. The sequence goes on along the minus strand of NZ_JBNCKV010000007.1, from coordinate 112,743 downwards.
ATCCCCAGACCTGGCGGCGGCGGTTGCCGGAGCCAATCGGCCTACCGGCCTGGATCGAGGACCTCCCCCAACTCGGTCGCTGGCCACGCATCACGCGCGGGGACCTGCTGCAGGCGGGCGCCGCCGCACACACCGGCCGCGCGGCCATCGACATCCTGATCGGGGCGTACGTATGGGGTAGCGGGCTGCCCGGCGGGCGAGGGCCGGCCCGCCTGCGCAAAGTGTTCGATCTCAACAACGGTCACACGGAGCGGCACCTCGGTGAGGCACTCCAGGTCTTGCGGAGTAAGGGGCCTGAGGCGGCATACGCGGCCCTCCATCAAGGCGGTGACTACAGGCTGAAGCGGCTGGGTCCATCCTTCTTCACCAAGCTGCTTTACTTCCTCGGCTGGGACTCGGCAGCGTGCGACCACCGCCCCCTGATCATGGACCAGTACGTGGTGATCGGCATGAACCGCTGCCGGGGCACGCGTTGGCGACCGCTTGGTCCCTGGAGCGCGGCCGAGTACGGCGAGTACATCACCTGGGCTCACGAAAGAGCGAGTGGCTGGGGCGGCGGAACCGAGCCGGATGTCGTGGAGCGGGCGGTTTGGGAGCACGGTCGATGAGGCATGCTGTGAACACCGGGGGTGCGGACCGCTCCCGCTTCTTTCCCACGCGCGTGTACTGACCCGAGTTGCCAATCAAGCGGTCATCATTGCCCAAGCGCAACAACCTCGTCAGATTGGCCGGCAAACGTAGGCTGTGCCGGCCACTCGCCACCAGCAAGGACTCCAATGCACTTGAGCCGTACCGTCACGATCCTCGCGACCGCCGTCACCGCGGCAATCACCCTGGCTGCCTGCGGCGGTGATGGTGGCGGCGGAGCCGAGCCGCCTCCAACTCCCAGTGCTTCCGCGCCCGCCACCGGTCCCACCGCTTCACCGACCGCGGCTACGTACAAGCGGCTCGACAAGGCGGCCCTCACCCAGGCACTGCTGCCGCTGAAATCGATGCCGGCGGGCTACAGCGAGGCTCCGGACGAGGAGGACGACGGTAGCGACAAGACGTTCTGCAACTACCGGCAGCCGCACACCGCCAAGGTCGAGGTATCCCGGTCATACCAGAAGGGCGGTGGCCTGAACACCGAGGTCGCCGTGGTGACGCTACGGCAGTTCGGCAGTGCCGCTCAGGCCAAGGCGTCGTTCGACAAGCTGGCGGAGGTGCTGCAGACCTGCCGCAAGGACACTCTGAACGGTCAGAAGGTGACTTACGCGCTGATGAACCTGCCGGAGACAGGCGAAGCCAGTCTGGGCGTCCGCATCGAGATGGACAACGGCACGGTGCTGCAGGGCTTCGCTCTCGTCGGCCCGGTCTTGATCTCGACGGGTGCCGGCGGCTTGATGAGCGCGGACGCGGACGTGGTGGCCGACCTGCTCGGCAAGCAGGTGGATCGGTACTCGGCCGCAGCCGGCGCCTAGCAGCGAAGTCAGCGCCTCCGGCGCTGACTTCGCTGTCTGAGCCACGAGTTGCGACAACTGCTGGGCGAGCGGACTGGCTGTATGAAGCGGTATCCCGCCGTTCCGCTCGCACTTGGTTGATATCGCACGCACTTCCAGCGTGGCGACGGGCCAATCTGAAAGTGTTGCCAGGACCGTCCTCAGTTCTGCGAGCCGGGCCGGTGTCATGCCTTCATCGCCTAGCAAGCTCCGGCACGCTCACGGGCTCCGCAGCGATTGTCCATACTGGCGCCCAGACACTGATATCCGTGGTCACGTCTCATCCCCTCCCCTCCCCAAAAACGGACGTCCACCCCAGAGGCGGTGGTACCCACACCGGCGCCGGGCTCGTCCATGGACTTTCGCAGATATGGTGGGACCGACAAGGGGAAGTTTGCGTCGTCAAGCAACGACGACGAGGTAACGAGCAACCTCAACAACCTGCTCAATGAGCACACGACCACAAACCCTGGGGTTACGGTCAAGGCGGCCAGAGTGTGGACTGTCCCGACCGCATCAACTCCTATCGCCGCGCTGTTCCCGTTCGAGACAGCCGCCTCTGGACCGACAAGCCGAATTGAGATGTAACTTCCGGGCGGGAGGGCTAGGAGGGGGTGAGGAATCTCTAGTCCAAGGGCGTGCACCCTGGCCCCGGCTCCTGATTGGCGCCGTCGGCAGCAGAGGACTCATGAATATTCGCATCTACGACTTGCGCATCTACGACTTGCTGCTTCGGCTTCGCCAGTTCCGAGCCGGACAGGTGCTCCTTCAGCCTCTTGGACATGGGGAGGAAGGTCGCAAGAGTAAGGCCGCCCGACACGACGGCCCCGACGAGGGGGATCGCCTTTGAGACAGTCTGTGCGAAAGTCTGCTTGGTCATCTGAACACCGAGGTAGCTTGCGACTTTCTTGACTACTGGGTAGACAACGCCCTTGGTAAGTGCCTTCTGCGGTAGTTTCTTGACAACTTGCTTGGAGATCTCGCCCGATATTCTCCCCACGGCAGCGTTGGCCGACTGGGTGCCGAACATCACGCCCACGAAGAGGATGAGTATCCCTTTGGTCGCGTCGTCGAGGTCGTCGCTGTCGGCCGAGAAAAGGTCCGGCCAACTATAGAGGTAGGCAAGTTTTTGTGCCACTCGGAGCATGTGGCCGAAGTATTGGGCCAGGTCGGCGGGCACAGTGGCGGGCAGGAACAGCAAACCGGGTATCCCCGCAGCGGCAGAGAGAACGCTGGCCTTGGCAGCCTCGTAATAGATGGAATCGTCTGCCGCCTTATTGAGAACTTCGAGAGGGATTCCGGCTGCTGCAGGGGTCTCTTCGATTACTCGGCGAATTTCCTCCTCGGAACAGTACTGGGTCAGGGCACTCTTGAGATATTCAGCCCTGCTGATGCGCACGCCCGGAAGACTTGCTGCGCTCACCAGCACTGCCGAGAAGCGCGCCTCCGGGTCCTCGATCGCTTGGCTCGTGGCCATGGCATGGACCTCCCCATCTGATCTCTGTAGAACCGTCGCCGAGGAACGTCCCGGACGTGAATCCGCCACCTATGCCTTGGCTTTACGACCGCGGGTGGCCTTCGGTGGGCGCCACGAGGTGAGCGATTCGTCGGTGAGGTGCAGGCGGTTGGTGGTCTCGGCGAGGAAGCCGGCGTAGATGTCCGCCGGCGAGGCGGCCCACTGCGGGTCGAACTCGCCGTGCCACTGGCGTACCCAGGGGAGGATCTCGCGCAGCCCCGCGACCAGCGGCAACAGCCGGTCGGCGGCCCAGCCGTCCTCCTGCTCGCGGGCGACGATCAGGGTGGCCAGGGCCTGGGCCTGCTCGCGGTGGTCCCAGCCGGCCCAGCCGACCAGCAGCGACGGGTCACCGTCGCGGCTGGCGCCCGGGTACGAGACGAACCGTTCCTTGGGCACGTCGAGCTTGCCCCGGTGCTTCCAGTAGCTGCCCTTGAGGAAGTCCGCCGAGGTGTACTTCGGCGGCACCGGGATCTGCTTGCGGAACTCCCGCTTCGCCGCCTCGTCAGGCAGCGCGTCCTCCTGCCGCTGCAGGTCCCACACGTGCTCCCAGTCGGCACGCTTGGCCAGCCCGGAATCCTTGTAGCGCAACGCGGCCAGGTGCGGCACGTGCTCGTCGGCGACCAGGTCGGCGATCACCTTGCCGAGATCCTGACCGGGCGCGTACAGGTTGGCGACGGTGAGCACGTCGTCGTCGCGGCGCAGTTCGTCGGCAAGCTGGGCGGTGGTCAGCGGGCGCGGCTGCTCCAGCCCGTCGACGTGGTGGTACCACAGCTCACGCGCCTCGCACCGGTCGAGCAGCCAGTCGCGCAGCGCCTTGCGCTGCATCGCGTCCCAGCCCTCGGTGGCCCACCGCCGCTTGCACTCCGGCCGCTCGATCAGCCCGATGTTGCGGTTGCCCTCGATGACCGCGATCCGCCGCTCCACGATCGCCTTGTACTCCGCCGACCAGGACGCCGGCAGCTCGGTGATCGGAGTCGACCCATGCCGGGCGAACCACTGCGTCTCCAGGCCCTCGTCGCGCATCTTGCGGGCCAGCACGATCTCGAACGCCCGCTGCCCGAGCTGCAGGATCGGCGGCCGGACGCTCTCCGGGGCGGTCAGGTCCTCGTCCAGCAGCCCGTAGAGCGAGTAGACCTGCCAGTCCAACTCCTCCTGCAAGCAGATCATCGTCCCCCGGACCGCGTGCCACTCGTAGCTGGCGGCGTCCAGCCGGTCACGGGTCGGCACCCCGGAGCCCGCGACCGCCGCCGGGGTCACGGTGGCAAGCCGCTGCGCCGCGCCGTCGATCTCACGGCTCAGCTCAAGGGGGTACGCCGACGGCAGCGGAAACTCCTGCAGCTTCGTGCCCGTGAACTCATACCTGTCCGACCAGCCCTCGGCGCTTACCCGTGCTCCCTCGTCACCCAGCGGGTCCCCACCCTTTGGATAGCTGACTTGCTTAAGCCAGAAGCAAGCGGTGGAGCTGTTGAGTATCCCGAGCAGCCGCAGGTGCTCGTCTTCCGATGCCCCTTCCGCCAACTTGATGACTGGCGCTGAACGGTTGAACGCCCTCCCGCCCCGATCCATAACGAAGTGGTTGTGGGTTGCCACGAAAGCAAAAGCGATCGCCCATGCATGCGCCCGCTCGTCCTTGGGTATTTGGTGCCACTCGAACCAGGGTCTGCCGTCGCTGAAGTAGGTCCCCCGGGAGAAGGTGGCCCGGTTTCCCAGATCAGTCCGGTAGGGCCACAACCGTCTCGCGTGCGAAGGCATCGCAGAAAGCGGAACCAGGTTGCGGTTTTCGTCATAAGGATGGAAAGCACGGTCGCCGTCAAGCGTGGTCCAGTCGCGCTCCTCATCGCCGATTACCAACCGGCGGTGATATCGAGCCTCTACCTGCTCGCGAACGAATACGGCGAGGGGAGCTGTCATGGCTTCATCGGCACCCATTACGCCGTAGAAGCCGACACGGAACAGGTGCGGACCGAGGCTCGTCACGGACGTCGACTCGATCGATTGCAACAAATCACCCGCGCCGCCGCCGCTCAGGCTCCAAGGGAAGGTTGCAAGTTGGGAACGGGGCGTTTCAGCGGCGGTGACCCACTGACTTTCGGAGCCGGGCCGGCAAATCTGGTCCACGATCGCTTGCCAGACATAACCCTGGCTCGGCTCAGTGGGAGCGCTCGGCTCACCGCGGATGCCCATTATCGTACGGATTGTGCCGGACCGGCCACGGTTGGTATTGCGGCCGACCAAAATGACGGTCGGGGTGCCGTGGCCGGGGATGTAGGCACCAGAAGTATCAATGACGTGGGTCAGGTTGACGTCGACGGCAAAGAGCCGCTCGATCAACTTCTTGCCAAACTCGCGCTTCATGAACGAGTTGGCGGTGATCTGGCCGACGTAACCAGCGCCTTTCCCCTCGCCATCACCAGGCTTGGCTAGGTGAAAGAATCGCTGGGCAAACGGCACCGATAGGGCGTACTTGCCAGAGCAGGCGTCGTACATCTCGCGGTATGCCTCGTTGAGGCCCTTGTCCTTCACGGCAATGTACGGCGGGTTACCCGCGACCACGTGGTAGCTGCCGGGGCTAAGGATGCCAGGGTACTCGTGCGCGTCCTCCGTTGCGTAGGCAAACTCCGTCATCGGGTCCTCGCCAAAGAGCATGGCCTGTCGCCGCTTGATCAGCGAATCGCCGATGGCGAGGTGCATCGGGAAGGTGTAGCCGGCCGAGTCGGCGAGGGTCTTCACGTCGCTGGCGCGGAGGGCTGCGACGAGGAGGCGGAAGCGGGCGATGGCTACGGCGAAGGGATTGATGTCGACGCCGTGGACGGCGTCGAGGGCGAGGCGTACGCGCTCGTGGGGGTCGCGGTTGGGGGCGTGCTGCTCCCACTCCTTCAGCAGCCGATGGAATGCTCCGAGGACGAAGTGGCCGGAGCCGCAGGTCGGGTCGATCATCTTGACGACGTCGTGGCCGAACTCGGCGATTGCCGGGGTGAGGGTCAGGTCGAGGATGAACTCCTCGACGAATTCCGGCGTCTGGAGCAGGGCGTAGGTCTTGCGAGCCGCCTCGGAGAGGTCCTGGTAGAGGTCGCCGAGGAAGCGGGTGTCCCACTCCGGGTCGGCGAAGTCGTGCGTGAGGCCGCCGGTCTCGCCGCGTCGACGCCAAGAGACGATCAGGTTCTTGGCCTCGTCGTGGGACAGCGGGATCTGGTAGAGCGCGTTGTGCCGCTTGTCGAAGAGTGACTTGCCGGCCTGGGTGCTGGCGATGGCTTCGAAGCCCTGGTGCAGCCAATCGCGCAGCGTCTTGTCGGGCTGGTCGCGGAAGAACTGCGCCTCGGCCTCCTCGGCCAGCACCAGTCGGTCCCCCGGGCCAGCCAGGTACGGGTCGGGCAGCAGGCCGTTGTCCTCGCAAAAGCGCACGAAGACGGTGCCGAGCACCCAGGCGACGGCGACCTGGGTGACGCGCTCGTCGCGCCAGGCCGCCCATGTAGCGGCGGTACGCCCGACCTTGAAGGCGTGGTCGTACTCGCCACGCAGGCGGAGGCGCACCTCCTCGACCGATTCGGCCTGCTCCCGCAGGTCCTTTTCCAGGTTCTTGACCTGCTTCTGCAGGTCGGACAAGAGCAGCTTCCGGTCGATCACCCGACGACTCTAGCCGTCCCGTCGACGGGACGGGGGTACCCGTAAGGGCTGTTTCCGTCGCCGGACCGCTACCTACGGCTCCCGCATCCAGGTCTTCGGGTCGGTGACGAAGACTCCCTTGCCCTGCTGCCGGCGGATTACCCGCAACGCCTCCAGTCGGGCGTAGGCCATCTGCACGGTCCCGTGGCTGACGCCATAGCTCGAGCGCAGCTCGGCGATTGAGGGCAGCCTGTCCCCCGGCTTCAACTTCTTGGATCTGACGTCGGCGATCACATCGTCGGCGATGCGCCAATAGTCCGGCACTTCTCGCATGGCACTCCTCGCGTGGCAATCCGATTCGATCACACCGCGACGCGCCTAACAAGCAGCGTTGACTCATCTGACATGTCTAGTTATGTTGATCCCGAGCCGTTCCTCGCGTGGCAACGAGTTCGGCTCATCCCCTGGTCGGGGCGGGTGTGCGTGCCCGTCCCGGCCCCGTCCGGCTGCTCTGCTGTCGTACTGCCGAATCGGGCTGCGGCGGCCGAGCGGGCGGGTCGTCCGCGGCCCCTCGCGGACGACCCGCCCTTCCAGACCCCACCGCGCGGAGCCTGCGCTCCCGCCTGCCCTGGAGAGAGGATCGTCGTGGCTCAGGTCTATCGAGGTGCTCAGCCCCATCCCGCCGGCTACCCGGGTCGGTTGACGCCACACGAGGTGCGGACCCGCGAGTTCGCCGCGCGCCGGCGGGGTGTCGACCCCGTGGAGGTACGCGAGTTCCAGGCCCGGGTCTCCGACGAACTGGCCATGCTCAACGAGACGGTACGGCTGCTCACCCAGGAGAACGACCGGATCAGGCGGGCGCTGCGAGACTGGCAGACCATACACGCGCGGGAGTGCCGGCCGCCGGAGGAGCACCACCGCAACTCCGGTCACTGGTGACCGCGCGCCCCGCCCCCGGCGACCTGCTGATCGTCGACGGCCGGGCCTCGGTGCAGTTCGCCGGGGACCGCGCCCTGACCTTCCGCGTCGTCTCGGTCGCCGACCAACCGACGTACGCCGGCTGGATCTGGCTGACCGGCTACGTCCTGAACCGACGCGGCGACGCGACCGACAAGCGCGAGATCTACGTTCAGCTCGCCGGCCTCCGCCCCGTCGTCAGCCCGCCGACCCCGCAACGCCCGCGTGCCACCCGCTCCTATGCTTCTCAGGGTGACCAAGGTGACGGCAGAGCAGCTCGCGACCGCTCGGGGCTGCGTGCTCGGGCTGATGCTCGGTGACGCGATCGGCGCGACGGGCGGCAAGGTGCCGGCGGGCGGAACCCTGCCGGTCACCAGCGCCGGCCAGCTCGCCTGCTTCACCATCGAGGGCATCATCCGGGCCAACATCCGGGGCACCCACAAGGGCATTTGCCACCCTCCCGGCGTGGTGCGCCACGCCTACACGAGGTGGGCCGCGCTGCAGGGCATCCCTGGGATCAAGCGCTGGCAGGAGCAGGACTGGCCGGACGGCTGGCTCGCTCGGGTGCCGGTGCTGGCGGCCCGGCGTGGATCGGCTCCCGCCACCGTGTCCGCGCTACAGAGCCAATCCAAGTACCCGGCCGAAAAAGCTGACTGGACCAGCGTCGGGGCCCATGGGCTTACTCGCAGCCTGCCCGCCGGGCTCGTTCAAGGGTGGGGGCCGCAGCCGGGGCGCTTCGCGGCGGAGATCGCAGCCACCACCCACGGCCCAGCAGCGGCCGACGCGGCCGCGCTGGGTGCCACGGTGATTGCCAACGTCGTCAAGCGTCAGGACGTCGAGAAGGCGGCGGAACTCGCACAGCGGGAGTGCCAGCCGATCGTGACGGTCCTGACCGGGCTGCCACTCGCCCCGGCCCTGCACGCCGGGCGCACGCGCCCGCGCCAAGCAGAGGTCCTGGCGCAGCTCGCGCCGGATGCTCGTGCGGCGTCTGCACTGGCCGGAGGCGTCTACGTGGCGCTCTCCTATCCCGATCGCTCGCAGCTACGCGACGCCCTCGTCTTTGCCGCATCCGTTCCGCACGGCAAGCACGTGGCCGCTACCGCCGGCGCGTTCCTCGGTGCCGCGCACGGCGTCGACGCGCTTCCCGTCGACGTGGTCTCCCGAGTCGAGTTGGTGTGGGTCGCCGACGTCCTGGCCCGGGATCTCCTCACCGAATTCGCGGACGGCCCGTCCGGCAGCGGCTACGGCGACGAGACCGATCCGCACTGGTGGGAGCGTTACCCGGGCTGGTAGCGCATTCGCGCTGTCCGAGACCGGTGGGGCGTGGCTCGACATTGACGGCAACCGTCAGCGCTGCTGCTGAAGCCATCGGCGTGCGGTTCTGATCGTCGGCACAACCGTCCCGTGCAGGTAGGGCACGCTGGTCAGCCGCCCCCAGTGGTCCGTCAGCCGCATGGCGGACGGGTGGGTGAAGGCGGCGACGAGCGTGTCGACGCCGGCGATCCTCGCCTGTACGAGGTGCGGTGTGATCTCCCGACGGCGACTCATGATCGCGGTGAGCGACTTGTGGACCTCGACGCCCTGGACGATGCAGAGGGTCGGCTGGAGGATCGCGATCGTCGCCGCCATGTGCGGGGCGCAGTTGCGGCTCATCGTGGCGTTACCGAGCGATTTGGTCGTGCCGCTGACCACGGCCGAGCAGAGCCGCATGTTGGCCATGGCGTAGGCGTCGAAGAGGTGCACCGGGGAACGGACGCCGTCCAGGTGGAGCAGCTCACCGGCCCGGTCGGGCCCGGGTTCACGCCCGACGGCGAGCCGCAGGGCGCTCGTGACACCGCGCATGTGCGGGTTCCGGGCGGTGAACGCCAGGCCAGCGGACTGCATGACCTCCGCATGACGCTGTTTGAGCGTCACGCCCTCGCGCGCCCGCCCGGTCTCCATGGCGATGCCCAGGGTCCGCTCCGGCACGCCGTCGAGGACCAGGTCGTAGTGGTGGCCGACGTGCGAGAGTTGCCCCGCGGCGAAAGCGGCCTCGGGTCGGGACGCCGATCGGCGTCCGCCCAGGGCGCTCTCACGGCAGCTGCCGAGCCTGCGGCAGACGCAGGCCCCGGACGGCGCGAGGACGTGCTCGGCCATGTACTGATCGAGCTGCGCGATCCGGCCGGCGGTGACAATCGGGTCGCTGGCATGGGTCATGAGGACGGCCCGATCGGGGTCGGAGCAGGGCTCGAGTCGACGGAGACTCCCGCCCTGGGAATGGGCGTCGTCCGGATGCCGTCACTCCCGGCGCCGACGAGCGCTTTCCGCAGCAGCGCCGTCTCCTTCGCGCTCGGCGGTCCGGCTGAGCCCGTATGCCACTCGACGACCAGTCGCTGCCCCGACGGCAGCGCGTACGTCCGCACCGCCCGGCTGGGCACCTTCGACCCGTAGTCCGTGCCGCCGGAGCCCAGCGCGCCCGTCAGCGGCAACTTGAGCGCCCGAGCGAGGTCATTCCAGGGGCGGCCGAAGGCGAACACGTCCCACACGGGCAGCTCCGCGATCGGCTGCCACACGAACTCGTCGATGACCTCCGGCGGCGGCCGCAGTGGCGCGGTTATGGCCTTCGAGTGCCACGGATAGCACTCGAAGATCAGCAGGTCACGATGATCGGCGCTCGGGTCCTGCAGCCACCGGCGGGTGAACGCCAGCCGGGCCTGGTAGTACCTGTTCTTGCCCATCTCCTGCGGCAGCGTCCATGGCGGCCGGTTGTAGGGGCATGTCGTCGCCCACCTGCTGTACGAGCCGTGCTCCTTGATCTCCTCGGCGAAGATGCCGTCCCGCGCCTGGAAACGGGGGCGGAATTCGCCGGGGTTCAGGCCGAGCACCACCATTCGTGGCGTGTGCTCCAGACCGAGGAGGTCACCGTGGTAGGGCTCCGGAAACCCGTCACGGGTCACCTCGCCGTGGCCGACGCCGACATAGGAGTCGAACCATGGCTGGAGGCATTTTGGTAGTTCGTCCTCGCCGCTGAGCCAGGATTCGACGTGAGCATCCCAGAAGGCCTCGACGCGCTGCCGTGCGGAGGTCGTCATGACGAAAAGTTAGCGATGCGTGACTGGCCAGGCCAGGGCGCAACGCGAAGAATCAACCTCGTGACCGAAACCTTGCGCCAATTGGCCGCGTTGCTGCGGGATCGCGACGAGTTGGACACCCGGATCGCGGCGCTCACCGGGCGATCGGCGCGGCCGGGTGACATCGGCGAGTTCATCGCCGCCCAGGTGTTCGACATCGAGCTGGCCGCCGCGATCCAGGCCGGCTACGACGGCACGTTCCGATCCGGTCCACTCGCCGGCCGGACGGTGAACGTCAAGGCCTACGGTGACGCCTTCGCCGGCCTCGACATCAGCCCGCACCACTGCGACCACTACCTGATCCTCAGTGGACCGGCCAAGCCCCCGGGCATCGTGCGGCACCACCGGTGGCGGATCTCCGCGGCGTACCTTCTCGACACCCGCCGCCTGCTCGAGACCCTCACGGCCAGGGGCGTGAAGGTCGGGATCGCGACGAGCATTCGCAGAGGCGACCTCGATGCGGCCCAGGTCTTCCCCACTGTCGGGGCGCACGCCCCGATACGCCTCACGCCGGAGCAGACCGCACTGTTGTCGCTGTTCACATAGATCGCTCCTGCCCGCCGCCACCACTCGCGGGCCGGCCATGCGCAGCCCTGGTAATCGACCGCGCCGACCGGGGCGGACTGTCGTGATGACGACAGCACGCGGCTCCCACGATCGGCCGCGACACCGACCCTCGCACAAGCGATAGGCGATTTCCCATGGGAAACGACGGCTTTCAACGCCATTGGATCAATAGCGGGAAGGCCCGGCGCATTCTTGACAGACATTTTGGCGTTGGCATACTGGGCGGTGCCCGTTCCCCGCCGTGCGCCATCAGGACAGATACGGTGACCCATGGACGACCTGTCGGCAGCAGGCCTGGCCGCCGCAGCGAGCGCGGCTCTGATCCAGGCCATGGTCTCGGACGTGTGGCTCAACGTGAAGGACCACGCGGCACGCGTCCTCGGTCGCGACGAGACGGAGTTGGTGGCCCGCGCAGACCGGGTCCTGGAGGATTCGCGCGAACGGGTGTTGGCCGCCTCGCCGGACCGCAGAGATACGGCGTCAGCCCTGGAGGCGGCCCGGTGGGAGGGCCGGTTGCAGGCCCGGCTGGAGGAGGACCCGGACTTGGCCGTCGCAATACGGGAGCTGATCGCCGCGGTCCGGGCGGCCGGCGAAGGCGCCGACCAGTCGACCACCGTGCAGCAGAACGTGACCGCCGGACGGGATTCGTACACCGCAGGCCGTGATCTCACCGTGGGTCGCCCCGAACGAACCCCGTGAGTGACGCGTGACCGCGCCCCGGCAGGATGTCAGCGCACACCGTGACGGCTATGTCGCAGGCCGGGACCTGCACCTGCACGTGGCGGGGCAGCAGCTCAGCCTCTATCCAGAGGAACGCTTCGCCGCGCCGCTCACCTACGATCGCGAGCGGCCGATCTTCGTGCAGTACCTGAATCCGGAGATCCGGTCGTGTTACGGCCGCCCGCAGTCGGCCCGTTTCACGGAGACGGATCTGTCCCAGGCGCTGCACGCGACGCGACTGGCCGTGCTCGCCACCGACGAGGAACTGATCCTGCCCGCGTCGTACCTGTTCGAGGTGCCCAGCCTGTCGGTCTTCCTCACCCGGATCCGGTCACTCGTGGTCCGCGGCGTGGTCCACTACTCCTCCCACATCGCCGACCTCGACTCCTACGTGGAGCACAAGGCCGTCGAATACCGCCGCGACGCCCGCAACCCCTACGAGCTGACCCCGCACCGCAGCCTCACCGATGGCCTCGTCTGGCGACCCCGCTACGCGCAGAACACCGCCACCGACATCGGTCAGAGCTGGGGCACCGCGCTACAGCCGGACGGCGAGCTGGCCACGACGGTCGCCAGCATCGCCGGTCGCTGGCCTCCGACGGCCGGTGACGTCGAGACGCACCTGCATGACGTGCCCGAACGGCTCGACGGGCAGGCCTTCATCAGCCGGTTCGTCCGGGCCACGGTGCCGGTGGCCCTGGGAGCCGAGGAACGGGCCAGGATCGACATGTTCCTGTCCCGCGAATACCTCGCCAGTTACCTCCGCGACCTCGACGCCGCCATTGTCGCCGACTTCGACTTCGGCGACTTCTCCTGCGGCATCCGCCAGCTGCGGGCGTCCCTCGCCGACCGCGTGTTGTCCGCCCGCTCGTTCGACCTCGGCCTGCGATGGCTCGGCATCCACGACTTTGTCCACCGCAGCGCCCGCTGGCCCGATCTGCTCTCCCTGCGCTCGACTCCCGAGTTCGGCACCGTCGCTACCGCCACGCAGCATCCGGTGCTCCGCGCCCGGCTCCGCGAGGCGGTGATCCGCGGGCGGAAGCGCATCAGGTTCCAGAACGCCGCGACCATTCAGCAGGCGCTGACCGTGGTGGCCGTCGTCGCCAACAAGCTCGATGTCACGTTGAACCAGACAGATCCCGACCGAAGGGCACGATGATGCTGATTTCCGTTTACTGTTCCGGGTCGATCATCAAGGGCGGAGGCGATCAACAGCGTCTCTGCTGGACGGATGTGGAGCGGGAGGAGGTCGCGGGCGGGGCGGCTCCCTGTGACGTCGTGTTCCTCAATCCGGACGACCCTATTCCCGACGCAGGCAACACGTTGGGTCAGTTCGGCCGGGACATGTACCAGGTGATGGTGGCGACGGCGGTCATCGTCGACGCGCGGGTACGCCGCGGGATCGGCATCGGTGTCGAGATGGCGGCAGCGGTCACGCTGGGAACGCCCGTGGTCGTGGTCGCTCCCCGCAACTCGCAGTACCGCAGTGACGTCCTGGAATATCGCGGCGTGCGGGTGACCGACTACGTGCATCCGCACGTGGCGGCGCTCGCCACCGAGGTGGTCGACGACTTCGCCGCCGCCGGTCGTGCCCTCGTGTCGCTGGCCGACCGACCCAGGGCGGCCCAACCTCGCCCTGCCTGGCTGTCGACCGCACTGAACGAGTACGAGAGCAACGTGCTCGACATCGACACACCGATGCTCGACGCGCTGCGAAGGATCAGGGCCGGCGCGGCGCGAGTGCCCAGCACGACGGCATGATCGCCGACACGGGGTCCAGTGCTATCGAGCCGATCGGCACCAGGACGGGGGTGACCGGTCTCCACCTGGTGCACAACCGGCACCTGGAAACGCTGCTGTTCGACCGTAACCTGACGGGCCTGCCGTTCCGGCGGGCGTGCCTCGCCAGCAGCCGGGAGTTCGTCCGGCACATCCGGGACGAACTCGACGGCGCGGATATCGCCGAGCTGATCGTCCTGAGCAAGGGCCTGGTCTACCAGCTCGCGGAGGCGGTCGCCCTCGAGGCGGGCCGGAACCTGCCGGCGAACCTGGTCTCCACGAGCAGGGTGGCCGTCGCCTCCGACGACGCCACGGTCGAGGTGTCCTACGCGCGGTTCGACGCCGGCGGTTCGACGCTGCTGATCGGCGACACCGTCGCCTCCGGTGCGACGATCGTGGCGGCGCTGCGGGAATACCAGCGGTTCCACCCGGTCCGCCGCCTGTACGTGCTGTCGTACGCCGGCGCCCTGCACGGTGCGGCCCGCATCGCCGACTACTGCGCCAGCAGCGGGATCGAGTGCACCATGCTTTTCGGCCTGGCCGCGTTCGGGCTCGCCGAGAACGGGTTCGACCTGTCCTTCCTGCACCCCGCGACAGTCACCAGGGACGCCTACCGCGAGCGGGCCCGACGGCAGTTCGCCGGCAAGCCCGTCTCGGCCGTCGGGTGGGACTTCGGCTCGCAGGCCATGGCACCGGAGAAGTACCGCCAGCTCTGCTGGGTCGAGGCCGGTTTGTGGGAACTGCACGGCTCACCGGCTCTCGCCGTGGCTCGCAAGCCGGAAGATATGGCAGCCCTCGCGCACGAGGCACCCGCGTACGCGGGCACCACGTTCCAGGCTCCGGGCAACGACGCGGTCCGAGGTGCCGAGGCCATCGTGGACGCTCGTGCGTCAAGCGGTGACTGCGCTGCGGTGGGCGTTGACGACCCAGGCATCCGGTAGGGCGATCCACTCGTTGTCACCCACCCGCACGACCGCACCGTCCAGTTTGGGCAGCAGCGCCGGGTCCTCCATCGGGCAGAGCAGCCACACGTCGCCCGCCCCGCCCCGCGCTGCGTCGGCCAGCTCATAGAGCCGGTCCACCGCCCGGTAGCGCGCCAGCACCGCCGCGTCGTGCAGCAGCACCGGCCCCTCGCCGGCCCGCAGCTCCGCGCGCAGCTCGGGCACGGCGAGCTGCCACGCCTGCTCGGCGTACTCGCCCAGCTTGATCGCCGGCCGAGAATCGGGCGCCGCGATGTCGGCTCTCAGCACCGTCTCCCAGGTCGGTTTCGGGCGCGCGTCGACCAGGGCGTGCAGGTGGTCCAGGAAGCGGGCCGCCACGTTGACCGGCCGGGCGTCGAAGCGCCGGATCAGTTCCTCGCGGGCCGGGGCGTACCGGTTCAGGCGTACCGTCAGAGCCCGGAACCCTCCGGCGGACCTGGCGCCCGTCAGCCGCTCCTCGGCGCGCATCGCCGCCGCCAGCTCGGGTGACTCCGCCGTCCACCGGCTCGGCGCAGCCGTAGCCGACGGACGACGCTGCACGAACGACATCGAGGACGACGCGTTGCGGGGCGGCGGCGGGACGTACCGGTCGCGGTCCCAGCGCAGCTCGAAGCCGGCCTCGGCCAGCAGCCGGTCCAGCTTCGGGTGCGGCGGCAACGGGTCCAGCTCGGGGAAGCGCGCGGTCACCCGGTCTGCCACCTGCGTGGGGGTCAGGCCGCGCCGCTTGTCGGGCCCGGTCGCCGGTGGCACCACACCGGCCTGGGCCAGCCGCAGCGCCCGCACCGGGTCGAGGTCGCGAGGATAGAGCTCCAGCCGCGCGGTCGCGGCGGCCCGCTCCGAGGCCACCGCCGCGAGCAGCACCCGTCGCCGCTCGTCGATCGCGTCGGCCGCCCCGCCGGGCGCGGTCACGGCCGCGAGGGTACGCAGCACCGTCGCCGGGCTGGGCAGCACCTCGCTGGCGGCGAGCCGGTCGGCGGCCTTACCGAGCGCGTCGGCGTAGTCGAGCAGGGCCGGCGCGGCCGGGGTGTCCGGGGCGTCGTCCTCGCCCGCTTCGAGGGCCACCAGCAGCCGCTCGCCGTGCCGGCGCAGCAGCAGGCGCGGCTCGTCGGCGAGGGCGTCGATCTCCACGGCGGCCCGCACCGCGGCGAGCGCCACCGCCCGGCGCAGCGCGTCGCCGGTACGCACCGAACCCCGACTGCCGAGCAGCGCCGTGGCCAGCTCGGGAACGCCCATCACCCGACCACCGTCGCGCAGCAGCTCGATGATCTGCGTACGGACGCTGCCGACGACGGGGATGTCGTGCCAGCGCTTGCGCTGCTTGCCGAGGATCTGCGCGATGCGGGCAGAGCTCACGCCCAGCGCGGTGGCGACCTGCGGCTGCTGCGGCCAGGGCGGCAGCGCCGGCAGCGTGCCGGATTCGTCGGGCAGGTGCAGCAGCAGTCGGGTGCCCTCGATCTCGGTGCCGTTGCGGCCGTTCTTCGCAGGCAGCAGCAGCGTGGCAATCGCGTCCACGCCGACACGTACCAGATCGGCGTCGCCGTGCCCGGCGTCGGTCTCGGTGGCCACCTCGGCGGTGGCCGCCCTGCGGGCGGCGGGGGTGGTGAAGATGGTTTCCCGCTCCCCCAGCCGGCCGCGCCACTCCTTGACCCGGCGCTGCAGCTCCTTGCGGGTCCGCGCGCCGAGGCCGGGGAGGGTGGCGAGCTTGTTCGCCACGGCGAGCAGTTCGCCGACGGTGGTGGCCTCCAGCCGGTGGGCGGCGGAGACGGCGCGCGGGGTGAGGCCGGCGGCCTCCAGCGCGGTGGCCCGGGTCGCCCGGGTCGCGGCCTCGTCGCGGGCCGCCTCGGCGGCCTGCTCGTCCGGCTCGTCGGCCTCGATCTCCGGGTGGTCGGTGCCGACCGGGGCGCTCGCGTCGGAGCGACGGAAAACCTGGTGCCAGGCGTCGCGCATGTCCTTCAGCGAGGCGAACCGCTGCCGGTGGTCGCGGTGCAGGGCCCGTCGGAAGAAGTCGACCAGGTCGTCGCGGATCGCCGGGTCGAACGCCTCCACGGCCAGCACCGGCGGGCCCTCGGTGAGCTGCGGTTCCGTGCCGCCGTCGCCCCAGACCGGCAGCTCGCCCGAGGCCATCTCGTGCAGGGTGACCGCGAGGGCGTACCACTCGGCGTGCTTGTCATAGACCTGCCGGTTGGCGGTGCCGAGGAACGGGTCCAGGTAGCGGGGGGTACCGGCGGCGGTCTCCTTGACCGAGACGCCGGCCAGGGAGAAGTCGAACAGCACCAGCTGGCGGGTGCGGTTGGGGCGGATTCGGATGGCGATGTTGTCGGGCTTGATGTCGCGGTGGTAGACGCCCTCGCCCTCCAGGTAGTCGAGCGCGCCGAAGAGGTAGTGGCTGTAGGTCTCCAACTCGTCGACGGTCAACCGGCCGTCGTCGCGCAGCTTACGTGCCAGCGTCAGTTCGCCGGCGTGCTCCAGCACCACGACGGTGCGGGTGCCGAGCTGCAGCGGCTCGGGCCGAGCCAGCCGGATCACCCGCGAGTCGGTGAGCGGGCCGAGCACCCGCGCCTCGTGCGCGAGCCGGGCGCCCTTCTCGTCGGAGAGGCCGACCTTGAGCACCTCGTCCTTGCCGGTGCGCTCGTTGTGCGCGAGGAACGCGCGGCACGTCGAGCCGGTGCCGAGGCTCTTCCTGATCGTCCACTCGCCGACCCGGTCACCGCCGCGTGCCTCCAGCGGGTCGACCTGCTCGGGCTCCCGTTCCTCCGGGTGCACCGAGCCGGGCGGCGGGGCGGTCAGCTCGTCCTCGACCTCCTGCAGCATCTCGATGAACTCGGCGACGGTGGTGAGTCGCTGCGTCGGCACCGGGGCGGTGGCCGCCTGGATCAGCTCGTCGGCGAACAGGCTGATCCCGTCGGCCACGGCGGTGGCGCGCAGCCCGTTGTCGCGGGCCAACCGGGAAAGCAGCTCGGGGCGCTTCGCCGCCGGCGGCTCGCCGGTCAGGATCAGGTACGCCAGCGCGCCCAGCCCGAAGACGTCCATCGCCACCGCGTCCGGCTTCGGGGCGGTCAGCTCCGGCGCGAGGTACGCCTCGGCGGAGTGCTCGATGTGCGAGGCGGCGTGCGAGGAGTGGGTAACCGGGTCACCGCTGCTGCCGCCAGCGGTGTCGGCACCCCGGGTGGCCGCCTGCCAGTCGCTGACCTGCAACTGCGGCACCAGCCAGGCCTCGTCCTCGCTGCCGCCGCGCCGCCGGCGGCCCGGGCTGACCAGCACGCTGCGGGCCGACAGGGCGCGGTGGTGCAGCCGCCGGCGGTGCGCGTACGCCACCGTCTCGGCGAGCTGACGGATCATGGCGAGCCGGCTCAGCGCGTCGAGGCGGTCGCCGTACTGGGCCATGTAGTGGTCCAGCCGGATGGAGCGGTGGTCGTACCGGAAAATCAGCGCGGGCCCGGCCTCGTGCGACTCCATCGAGTCGACCCGCACGATGCCCGGGTGGTTGATGCCGTGCAGGACGGTCATCTCGCGCTTCGCGGCGCGTTCGATGCTGGCCCGTTCGGACTGCACCGCATTGCGCTCGACCAGATAGATCCGGATCCGCCGGTGCTCCCGCTCCAACTCCCGGTGCCGGGCGTGGTGGTCCTGCCACGTCGGGCCCAGATCGAAGGGTCGGGTGTCCAGCTCCCACGCCCCGATCTGGTAGTGCTTGCGGCTGCGGGCAATGCCGACGGCCTTGAGCAGCTCCGGAAGCGCCGCGGACATCTCCTTGGTGACCCGCTGCCGCTCGTCCTGCGGTGGACGCCGCAACAGCGAGCCGATCGTCGGCAGCGGGCCCGGCTGGTGGCCGGGCGCCGACTCGGGGCCGTGGATGCCGTGCAGGTGGTGCTCGGCAAGGTTGACGATCAGACCCGGCTTGGACAGGAAGACCGCCGCCTGCACGAACGGGATCCTGAGCGGCGGACCCTTACGCTGGCTCGCCGCTACCTGGAGCAGGGACTTGATCTTCTTGGCCTTGGCGTCGGCGAGGTGCAGCGGGTTATCGAACGTGCGGGTGCTGTTCGGGCCGTACAAGATCCAGTTGGAGCCGCTGGAGGTCAGCCGGCCGGCCAGGCTCTTGATCTCGATGAGGTAGAGCCCGCCCGGGCCCGCCACCAACAGATCGACCTCGTACGGGTGGCCGGTCTGCGCGGTGAAGGTGAAGTTAGACCAGGCACGGTAGGGCTCGGTGTCGGGCAGCAGCGCTTGGACGTGCGCCAGCGCCTCCCGCTCGTGCGCGAACTGCGACGGCGTGATCGTCGTCCACCGGCCCTCCTGCATGCCAAAGATCCTAGGCCCAGGTGACCCGCCCCCTGGACCCCCACCAGTTGATCTACAGTCGTGGCGCATGACGCCGTGCAGCGCTTGGGGAGGTACGCCGGTGGGCGTCGAGGTGGCTCGTTTCCACGTGGAAACCGGACCGGCTCCGTTGTTCGCCCGCGTTCACCGGGTGCTGGCCGGCGTACGGCGGCTGCGGTTGCACGGGGCACACCACGCGGAGCGCGTCGCCGGCCAGGACGCTCCCGATCGCTACGCACCGCCTCCGGTTGCCTCGGCCGGAGGCCACGCCTCCGGGGTCTGTCGTGACGCTCTGCTCGCCCGGATCTCGTCCAGCCTTCCCTCCAGCATCATGGCCTGGGCGACTGAACCGCCGCTGACCCCGAGGCCGCCGCGGGCCGCGCGGTAGAAGAGATCCCGCGCCTCGTTCGCCCGGTGCAGCAGATCGGCGGGGTCGTCCCCCACGGTGAGTTCGCGGGCCGCCCGCTCGATCCCCCACACGGCGTCCCGCCAGGTGCGCGCCGCCGACACCGTCGAGGCGTCCCCAAGCAGCAGGAGGCTCTCCCAGGCCAAGGTGTGCCGGACGTCGGCCTCAGCCAACCGGGTGAGCCCTTCCTCCCGGTCTATGCGGTGCGAGCGCGAGTGGGGTCGCTCACTGGTGAGCATGCGCACGGCGACGGCGTGGATCTCCTTGACCACCCGCGCGAACTCGACGTACGCGTCGAGCCGCCGGTCATCCCAGCGAACGGACTGGTTCCGCTTCCAGCGGTTTCGATCGGCGACGGAGGTGGCGACGATCGTGCCGATGGTCCCGATCAACACGCCGATGAGCGCGGGCAACTGCGCGGCGACACTTCCCATGACAGCGAGCCTGCCAGCCGGCGGCAACCCGAGCCGCCCACCGGGTCACCTGCCGCGCAGGCTCGACGGCGGCGTGCCCGTCCAGGCCCACGTCTCCAGCACCCGCCGGTCGACCAGGACGATGCCGAGCTGCCGGGCGAGACGCACGCCGTCACCGGCGGTGAAGAACCCGTTGGTGACGATCACGCACAGCTCACCGCCGTGCACCTCCCGACAGGTGCCGGCGAAGCGCTGGATGGCGGCGCTGCCGACCCGGTTCGTCAGGCTCTGCCGCTTGCACTGCACGACGACACGCCGTCCGTCCGGGGCGATCGCCGTGACGTCGGCACCCCGGTCCCTGGAGCCCCCTCGGACCTGGACGTGCCGGAATCCGGACGCCTCCAGCAGCCTGGCGAACCACTGCTCGAACTCGGACCCGGTCATCCCGTCGGTCACCGCGACCGCCCGGTCGCGCTCGGCCTGCTCGGCCCGCTGGCGTGCCCGCTGCTTCGCCCTGGCCGACACCACGGCGACGGCACTCGCGACGACAACCAGGACCAGGGCGGCCGACCAGTACGGGTACCGCCGGACGAAGTCGACGATCAGCACGACCGCAACGAACACGGCCAATCCCCCAAGGCCGAGACCCCAGCCGTTTCCCGAGCCGCCTCCGGAACGACCACGCCGCGCGGGTCTTCCACCGCCGGCAGGCCGCCGCCTGCGGTAGTGCCCCCGCACCCGGGCTCCGTTCCGGCGGACGTGGGGTTTCACGTACGGCATGCGGCACCTCCGAAGGGTGGGGAACCCAGCTTCCCGCCCCGGTACGACACACACGGGGCACGCATGTCGATACTGTCAGCTACCCGTCACTTCGGAGACGGCCGACGCTCCCATCCGCGCCAGCCGGTCGTCCCGCCGAGCGGGCCCGGCCGCTGCTACGGCTCCCACCTTCTTCGCAGGGCTTGACCCTCGAGTTCGTCGAGTCTCCAGCATGTGTCGCGAGGACCAACGGCCGGTCACCGGCCCGACCATGAGGAGCACCATGGATCCGAACGACACCGACGAGGTCATGGCGGACATCGGCCGCGCCTTGGAATTGGGCCGGGCCGGCGACCAGGCCACCGCCCGCGACGCCCTCACCGAACTCTGGCACCGGGTCGGTGACACCGGGGACGCCCTGCACCGCTGCACTATCGCGCACCACCTGGCCGACCTTCAGGATTCCGTCGCGGAAGAGTTGCGGTGGGACCGCCGTGCGCTGGCCGCCGTCGCCGACCTCAGCGACGCACGCGTCCAGCGGCACCATGCCTCGTTGCAGGTCCGCGCCTTCCTGCCGTCCCTGCACCTCAATCTCGCCGACGGGTACCGCCGTGCCGGCGACGGCGAGCGCGCCCGGCACCATGTGACGGTCGCGGCGCCGCTCGCCGCCGAACTGCCCGACGACGGGTACGGCGAGATGATCCGCGACGCGATCGCGCGGGTGACCGGGCTGCTCGACACCGGATCGCGGGAGCCCCTCGCCGCACCGTGACATAACCCCACTGGAGCAGCTCGGCCCCGGCCTCGCCCGGCGCCGCACACGCGACCCTCACGGTCCCACGAAAGTCGGGGCTGTCAGTTGCCCCCAGCCGCCCTCCACAGGTGTTAGGAAGGACCCTTGTACTACAGAATGCGTTAACAAGGGGCCCTTCCTTACACCAAGTCAGCTGGGGATGTCGCGACGGCGGAAGGCGGCCAGGCCGGCCGCGAGCAGCGCCGCCGCGACCGCCGTCAGCACGACCAGCGGCAGCGCCGCCGGGTCGACCGCCGGCGCCGACGGCACGTGGGTGTACGGCGACAGGTTCAGCGCCGCCTGCGGCAGGTCGAGCACCGCGCCCAGCTGCCCGAGCAGCAGGAACGCGATCAGCGCCGCCCAGGACAGCGCCACCGACCAGCGGGGCAGCAGACCGAACAGCGCCGTCACCACCCCGGCAACCACCAACAGGGCCGGCAGCCGTACCAGCGCCGCCCCGCCCAGCTCGACGGCCCGGCCGAGGGGGTCGCCGGCGACAAGGCCGTAGCCGAGGCCGGTGGTGAGCCCGCCCAGCAGCACCAGGGCGAGCGCACCGAGCGTCGCCGCGACCACCTGCGTGGTCAGCCAGCGGGTGCGGCCGACCGCCGTGGCCAGCACCGCCTCCAGCAGCCCGTCGGTCTCGTCGCCGCGCGTGCGCAACAGCGCCTGCACGACGTACGCCCCGATGGTCAGCGCGAACAGCCCCAGCATCGCCGCCAGGTACGCGTCGATCAGCCGCGCGCCGCCGCCCATGGCGCTGATCGCCTCGGCGGCGGCCGGGTTCTCCTCGATCATGGCGTTGAACTCGTCGCCGGCGATGCCCATCGAGAACCCGAGCACCGCCACCCCGACCGCCCAGCCGAGCAGCGTGCCACGCTGCAACCGCCAGGCCAGTCCGGCGGGGCTGAGCAGCCCGGGTGCGGCCGTGGCCGGTCCGCGCCGGGGCGCGACGAGCCCGGCCCCGATGTCCCGCCGCTCGGCGAGGGCGTAGGCCGCCACCACCCCGGCGACCAGCAGCGCGACGGGCAGCGCCAGCACCCACCAGCGTTCGCCGCCGAAGGCGCGGACCTGGTTGCCCCAGCCGAGCGGCGAGAGCCAGGACGGCCAGGCGCTGACCACCCGCAGCCCGCCGTCGGTCTGCTCGCCCAGCACGTCTCCCGCCGCGCGGAGCAGGAAGGCGATGCCGACGGCGGCGGCGGCGAGCGCGTTGGCGCCCCGGGAGGTGACCGACAGTTGGGCGGTGACGGCGGCGACGCCGGTGAACGCCACCCCGACGCCGCCGACCGCGGCGGCCGCGGCAACGGACCCGGCGAGCGGCAGTCCGGCGCCGGCCAGGGCGGCGGCGAGCAGGGCGGTGGCGGCCACGTTCGCCGCGACGACCACCAGCAGGGCGGCGGTGAGCAGCGCGTACCGGCCGACGACGGAGGCGCCGAGCAGCTCCGCCCGGCCGGTCTCCTCGTTCTGCCGGGTGTGCCGGACCACCGCGAAGGTGCTCAGCAGCGCGGCGAGCAGGGCCAGCGTCACGTACGTCTCGGCGACCACCACCGCGCCGAGGTCGGTGCCGGCGATCGGCCCGTTGAACGCGCGGGCGACGAGGCTGGACGCCGACGTGCTGGCGTAGCCGACCCGGGACGCCTCGTCCGGGTAGAACTCCTTGACGCTGCCGGCGAGGGCGTAGCCGAGCAGGGGCGTGCCGAGCACCCAGATCGCCAGCCGGACCCGGTCGCGGCGCAGCACGAGGCGGGCGAGCCGCCCGGTGCCGGTGAACGCGCTCACCGGGCACCCGCCGGCCGCTCGGCGCCCGGGCTGCGGCCGTCGGTGGGACCCGCCACCGGCGCGGAGGGCCCGGCAACGGCGGCGCGCTCGTCGCCGTAGTGGCGCAGGAACAGCTCCTCCAGGGTGGGCGGGGCGCTGGTCAGCGCGCGGACGCCGAAGCGCACGAGGTGCCCGAGCAGCTCGTCGAGGTGGGCGGGCTCGACCTCCAGGTGGGTGCGCCCGTCGACCTCGCGCACGTCGTGGACGCCGGGCAGGGCGTCCAGGCCGGTCGCCGGCCGGGCCGTCTCGACCGTCACGGCCGTACGGGTGAGGTGGCGCAGCTCGGTGAGGGTGCCGGACTCGACGGTGCGGCCCTCGCGGATGATGCTGACCCGGTCGCAGAGCGCCTCGACCTCGGCCAGCACGTGGCTGGAGAGCAGGACGGTGGCGCCGTCGCGCTTGAGCTGGCGGACCTCGTCCTGGAACACGGCCTCCATCAGCGGGTCGAGCCCGGAGGTCGGCTCGTCGAGCACGTAGAGCTCGACGTCCGAGGCGAAGGCCGCGACGATGGCGACCTTCTGCCGGTTGCCCTTCGAATAGGTGCGGCACTTGCGCGTCGGGTCGAGGTCGAAGCGCTCCAGCAGGTCGTCACGGCGGCGCCGGTCGAGGCCGCCGCGCAACTGGCCGAACAGGTCGATCGCCTCGCCACCGGAGAGGTTCGGCCACAGGTTCACGTCGCCGGGCACGTACGCCAGGCGGCGGTGCAGGGCCACCGCGTCGCGCCACGGGTCGGCGTCGAACACCCGCACGTCGCCCGCGTCGCGGCGCAGCAGGCCGAGCAGGATACGGATGGTGGTGGACTTGCCGGAGCCGTTGGGCCCGAGGAAGCCGTGCACCTCCCCGGCCCCGACCTTCAGGTCGAGCCCGTCGAGCGCGCGGACGCTGCCGAACGTCTTGACCAGGTCGTCGATGGAGATGACGGACATGACCCCTCCTGCCGCTGGCGGTGCCGACGAACCCACTGTACTGACCGGTGGTCAGTCAAATCAACAGTGTCGCCTCCCACCGGTCAGGCGCGGCTAGGCTTGCCGCCATGACCGTCGAGGCGCCCGACGACACGCGTACCCGGATCCTGCGCGCCGCGCTCGACCTGTTCGCCGAGCACGGCTACCAGCGCACCTCGCTGCGCCAGATCGCCGAACGGCTGCGGCTGACCAAGGCCGCCATCCTCTACCACTTCCCCGCCAAGGAGCACCTGCTCGCGGCCCTGGTCGAGCCGCTGGTCGCCGACCTGGAGGCGCTGCTCGACGCGGCCGAGGCAGGGCCGGCCGAACGGGCCCGCTGGACGGTGCTGGAGGGCTGGGTGGACACCATCCTGGGCCACCGCCGCCCGCTCGGCATGCTCTTCCACGACATCGCGCTCGTCGGCCGGGGCGACACCTACCACCGCCTGATGCGGATCGCGATGCGGGCCAACGACCTGATCGCCGGGCCTGACGCCGGGCGCCGGGAGCGGGTCCGGGCGGTGCAGGCGGTCGCCGCGTGCAGCGACCCGGTCGTCTTCTTTACCGACATTCCGGTCGAGGTGCTGCGGGCCGACATGCTCGACGGCGTACGCCAACTGCTCGGCGACCCGCCGGAGGACCTCCCGACCGGGGACTTCGGCGCGGCCACGGGCGGCGACGCCCCGCGGGGCCGACGGCGACCGGGGCGGCCGCAGGCGATGGGCCCGGAGCAGGTCGAGGCGGCCCGGCGGATGTACGCCGAGGGCCGCCAGTCGGCCGACGAGATCGCCGCCGCGCTAGGGGTCTCGCGGGCCACCGTCTACCGTCACCTCGACCCCGCGTCGAGACGATAATGAGACGGTTTACGAGACAGTTGTGAGACGCTACGGCCGCGCCGCCGAAGCCACCGTCGACGACGCGCCCGAAGTGCTGGGCCGGTCGCGCTCAGCCGTCGTGCCACATGGGCGCGCCGCGCCGCACCGTCCGGGCCACGATCTCCGGGGCGTCCAGCACGTCGACGAGCCGGCGGGTCGCGGCCACCCCGAGGGCCCCCAGTGTCGGATGGCCGATCATCGCGTGGCACGCCTGCAGTCCGATCTCCGCCACCTCCCGCCTGGTCAGCTGGATCCCCCGCCCGCGGGCCCGTTGCGCGGCGAGCGCGGCGCGGACCCGGTCGCGCAGCTCCGTCCGCTCGTCGACGACCCGCAGCATCACCGCCACCGACCATCCCCAGGTCTGCGCGAGCACCAGCGGGTCGGTCCGGTCCTCGCGGTCGTCCGCCAGTAGCAGTTGCGCGTGACAGACGGCGAGGACCGAGGCGACGTCCCCGCCGTCGTCCCGGTCCCCGCCATCGTCCGTGGCAGTGTCGCCGGCCGCGTCCGCGTCCCGGCTCCTGTCGGCGTCGGCGTCGGCGTTGGCGTTGGCGTTGGCGTTGGCGTTGGCGTCGAGGATCATCCGGGCCAGCAGCCCCGCGCCGACGGGCGTCGCGCATCCCGCGCCGGCGCTCGCCGCCTCAACCAGTCGCTCCAGGTGCTCCCGGGCGGCCGCCACCTCCCCCTCGGCGTAGCGGACGACCGCCAGGAACTCCCTCGTCGCGGCCAACGGCCGGCCCGCCTGGTCCTCGGCGCGGATCAACTCGTCGCAGGCGGCGCGCAACTCGGGCAGCGACGCCCTGGCGGCGACCAGCTCGGCGACCCGTCCACGCCGCTCGGACAGCGGTGACCCCGCCGGGGGCGTGAGGGGCGTCGGCACCGGCTCCAGCAGCTCCGCCAGCCGACCCCACTCCCGGGCCGCGGCGCCCACCAGCAACGCCTTACGCAGCGACGTCAGCGTGAGGTCGTCGGCCGGCCCGACGCCCGCAGCGCGGGCCCGCGTGACGGCCGCGAAGACGCCAAGCGCCTCCGTCCAGTATCCGGCCCGGGCCAGTTCGACACCGAACTCCTCGCGCAGCCTGCTCCCCCGTCGCCCGGCCAGCGAGCCGGCAGCCAGCCGGCCCTGAACGCGGCCGTGTCGGAACCGGTACGCGCCGGCGCCGTGCCGTACCAGGCCGACCGTCTCGGCGTGCTCCAGGAACGCCAGCAGCCCGGTGCGGCAGGTGCCCGCGCGCCGCGAGCACCATCCGGGCCACGCCGAACTGGACCCACGCGCCACCCCCACGCGCCAGCGTCCACCAGCCCAACCCCAGGCCCACCCCGGCGTACGCGACGGCCGGCAGCGGCGGCGTCCGGGGCAGCAGGCCGGTCACCCAGAGCGCCGCGACACCGGCCAGTACGCCGACGAGCGCGGTGGCGACGGCCGGCAGCACCGACGCGACCGTCGCCGCGCGGTCGGCCCGGACGGTCTCGACCGCGCCGGTCGCCCCGAGTTCCGCGGCCGGGGCCGCGAAGTCGACGCGTAGGGCGGACCGGAGCGCGACGACGACGCACCAGACGACGCCGAGCACCACGCCGGCGCGTGTTTCCACCGGCCAGCCCGTGAGCCCGGGCAGCCGGTCCAGCTCGGCGACGAGCGCGGACGGCGGGGTGGACAGCCACAGCGCGAGCCAGGTCAGCATGCCCCAGAACACGCCCCGGACCAGCCCGTCGAGCGTGCCCTCGCGAAGCGCGCCCCACCCGCCGACGAAGACCACCCGGGTCGGCCGCGGGGCCGGCCCCCGGGCGCCACCGCGTAGCGCGGCGGCCCCTACGGCCACGGCGGCGGCCGCGACCGCGAGATCCCCCGGGTGGTCCGCGAGGGCGGTGAGCAGCTCGGCGGTCCGCTGGTCGGTGACCATTGCGGCCACCGACCTGAGCCCGTCCCCGGCGAGGGCGAGGGTCACCCAGACCGCCAGTCCGGTCCGCAGACCGTCGACGGCCGCCCAGAACAGTCGGGGCAGCGCGGTCGGCAGCTGCCACCAGCGGAACTCGCGGACGTCCAGCGACTCCAGGTACGCGGCCAGGAAGGCCAGGTACCGACGGGCCGTCGCCGGCTCCCACCGACGCAGCCCCTGCGCGCCCCGCCGGGACCGCAGCGCGGCGTCGACCGCGCGGGACAACAGCTCGTCCTCCACGGAGCTGCGGCCCCGACTGGCCGCCAGCGGCACGAGGTCGCGCGGATCGGTGCCGGGCTGGTCGAACGCGCTGCGCGCCATCGCCACCATCAGCGGCGTGGACAGCGCCGCGCTCAGCTCCGCGTCACTGCCGATCCGCGCCGCCACGGTCGACCAGCCCTCGGCCTGGTGCAGGGGCGCGGCGTCGACGAGGTACTCCGCCACGTCGTCCGGGGGCAACGGGTCGATGACCACCACGGCGGCACCGCGCACCTTCTCGCCCTGGGCGAGGTACTTCTCGTAGACGGAGGTGCGGCAGGTCAGCACGAAACGCTGCGTCGACAGCTGGTTGAGCTCCTCCAGGCAGCCGGTCAGCTGCTCCTCGGGCACCTCGTCCAGCCCGTCGAGGACCGGTACGACGAGGTCCGTCTCCACCAGGTCCCGCAGCACCGCTACCCGGCGCGGATGGCTGGGTGCGAGCGGCGTGTACCGCCGGGCGAGCCGGTCCACCAGCCAGTCGTGGAACGTCTCGGCGGTCGGGTCCCAGGACCCGACGGGCAGCAGTACGGGTACGGGCGCGTCTGCGTCCCGGTGCGGCGGCAGCTCCCGAGCCATCCGCAGCGCGATGATCGACTTTCCGGAGCCGGGCGGACCCAGCACCAGCAGGCGGCCGGACGGGATGCTCCGGTAGCGGCTCCACAGCGTCCCGTGGCGACCGGACAGGTCCATTGGGCCGGCGTCGCTGGACCGGCCGATGGCGCGCCACGAGGGCAACAGCCGCGCCGTCGCCGTGCGCCAGGTCACCGGGAGCGGGTAGGGCTCGTCGACTGCCCGCAGCAGGGCCTCGTCGGTCGGCTCGCGGCGGACCAGTTCGAGCAGCTCGTCGGCCGCCGCCCGGCGGTGCACCGCCGCCGCCCCCGAGTCCGCCTGCCGGCTGGTGAGGGTCTGGTCGAGAACGACGTAGACGCCGATGAACCCGGCGACCACGCCCCACGTCCAGTTGACCTTCTCGAAGTCGTACCGCAGCCAGACCCAGGCCGTCCCGCTCGCTGCGAGGGCCGCCACGACGACGAGCAGGCCCCATCTCCACCCCCGACGCTGCACCGGATGATTGTGGTCGTCCGTGCGTCGGTCCGGCAGCCCCGGAACGGTTGGCCGCCGCCGGTGGCGCCGGCCATCGTCAGGCGGCGAGGGTGGCGTAGCGGCCGGCGCGCTCCACCAGGCTGTCGTGGCTGCCGGACTCCACGATCCGGCCGTGGTCGAGCACGGCGATCCGGTCCGCGTCGCGCACCGTGGAGAGCCGGTGCGCGATGGTGATGGTGGTGCGACCCCGGGCCACCTCGTCGAACGCCCGCTGCACGGCGCGCTCGGTCTCGGTGTCCAGTGCGCTCGTGGCCTCGTCGAGGATCAGGATGCGTGGGTCGCGCAGCAGCGTACGGGCGATCGCGAGGCGCTGCTTCTCGCCGCCCGAGAAGCGGTGTCCCCGCGAGCCGACGACGGTGTCGTACCCGTCGGGCAGCCCGGCGATCAGGTCGTGGATCTGGGCGGCCCGGGCGGCGGCCTCGATCTCGGCGTCGGTGGCGTCCGGGCGGGCGTAGCGCAGGTTCTCCCGCACGGTGGTGTGCAGCAGGTACGTCTCCTGACTGACCACGCCGACGATCGCGGCGAGGTCGGCCAGGCGCAGGTCGCGCAGGTCGACGCCGTCGACGGTGATCCGGCCGCTCGTCGGGTCGTGCAGCCGGCTGACCAGCGCGGCCAGGGTGCTCTTGCCGGAGCCGGTCTCGCCGACGAGCGCCAGCCCGGTGCCGGCCGGCACGTCGAGGGTGATCCCGGCGACGGCGGCGGTGTCGCTGCCCGGGTAGCGGAAGGTGACGTCGGTCAGGCGCAGCTCGCCCCGGATCCGGCGCGGGTCGACGGCGACCGGCTCGGCGGGGTCGTCCACCTCGACCGGCAGGTCCAGGTACTCGAAGATCCGGGCGAACAGCGCCAGCGAGGCGGTCACCGAGACGCCCACGTTGAGCAGGCCCATCAGGGGGCGGAACAGCCCGCCCTGCAACGCGGTGAAGGCGACCAGGGTGCCGATGCTGAGCGTGCCGGCGGCGCCGGGCAGGCCGGCGCTGAGGTAGATGACAGCCGGGATGGCGGCGAAGACGACGCTCATGGTGGCCATCCGCCAGCGGCCGGCGAGTTCGGAGCGCAGTTCCAGGTCGACCAGGCGGTCCGACGAGGCGGCGAAGCGCGCGGCCAGGGCGGGGCCGGTGCCGAGGGTCTTGGCCAGGTGTACGCCGCTGACCGACAGCCCCTCCTCGACGGTGACGTTCAGGTCGGCGAGTTCGCGCTGGCGCTGGGCGGTGATCTCGCGGCGTAGCTGGGCGACCCGGCGGGTCAGCCAGACGGCCGGCGGCAGCACGACGAGGGAGACCAGGGAGAGCCGCCAGGAGAGCGCGACCATCGCCGCCGCCGTGGCGACCACGGTGGTCAGGTTGGCCGCGATCGAGGTGGCGGTCGAGGTGACCACGCTCTGCATGCCGCCGATGTCGTTGGTGATGCGGGACTGCACCTCGCCGGTGCGGGTGCGGGTGAAGAACGACAGTGACTGCCGTTGCAGGTGGGTGAAGACGTCGGTGCGCAGCCGGTGCATGACCTGCTGGCCGACCCGGGTGGAGATCCAGGTCTGCGCCACGCCGAGCACCGAGGTCACGGCGGCGACGGCGACCATGCCGGCGACCAGCGCGCCGAGCAGGGCCAGGTCGCGCTCCGGCAGGGCCCGGTCGATCACGGCGCGCAGCAGGAAGGGCGAGGCCATGGCGAGCACCGAGGAGACCACGATGATCGCGGTGACGGTGGCGAGCGCCGCCCGGTGCCGGGCGAACAGGGCGCCGATGCGCCGCAGGGACACCTGGCGGGCCTGCGCCTTCTCGGCGGCGCTGACCTTGCGGGGGCCGCGGTCGCGGCCGGAGGGGACGAGTTCCAAGGGATACTTCCTCACGTCGGATATGCTGAGGTTACCTCAACATGAGGGAGCAACAGCTTCCGCTGCTACGGTATTCCCCGTGACGGCAGACACCGACAGCACCGAGGACGGCCTGGCCGAGGCGTTCCGGGCGGTGACCCGGCGGCTGCGCCACCGCACCGGCGAGGCGCTCGCGCCCTGGGACGTGACGCCCGGCCAGTCCCGGGCCCTCGGCGTGCTGCTCCGGCACGGCGCGTTGCGGCTCAGCGCGCTCGCCGAGCACCTACGCATCGCCCCGCGCTCCGCCACCGAGGTCGTGGACGACCTCGAGGCGCGCGGGCTCGTGCGGCGCCGGCCCGATCCGGCGGACCGGCGCGCCACCCTGGTCACGCCGACCGAGGAGGGCACGCGTGCCGGCGCCGCCATCCACGCCGCCCGCCGGGCCGCCGCCGAGGAGCTGTTCGGCCGCCTCGCACCCGCCGACCGGGCTCAGCTCGCCCGCATCCTGCGTACGCTGCGCGACTGACCGGCCGCCCACCGCCCGGCGCCCGCCGACGCCCGCGACCGGGCACCGCCGGGGTTTGCCGCTCCCGGCGGCGGGTAGCCCAGCCACCCGTCCTGCCGACGGGACCGGGCTCCCGCGAGCGGGCGGCCCGGCACACCTGCGACGCCGACAGGAGTGATCACGGTGGGTCGGATGCCCGGCAAGCCCGGTGACCGCTGACGATGTGCGGCATCAGCGGCGAGGCGAGGTTCGACGGATCGACGCCGGACGCCGACGCGGTGACCCGGATGACCGAGGCGATGCGGTCCCGGGGCCCCGACGGCGAGGGCCTCTTCGACGACGGCTGGGTGACCCTCGGGCACCGCCGGCTCACCGTCATCGACCTCACCGAGGCCGGCTCCCAGCCCATGGTCCGCGACGACCTGGGGCTGGCGCTGGTCTTCAACGGCTGCGTCTACAACTACCCGCAGCTGCGCCAGGAACTGCGGGACGCCGGGCACACGTTCCACTCCACCAGCGACACCGAGGTGATCCTGGTCGCGTACGCGCAGTGGGGCGAGCACTTCGTCGACCACCTGGTCGGCATGTTCGCCGTCGTGCTGGTGGACCGCCGGCGGCACCGGCTCGTGCTGGCCCGCGACCGGCTCGGGATAAAGCCGCTCTACCTCGCCGAGTCGCCCGGTCGGCTACGGTTCGCCTCCACGCTGCCGGCGCTGCTGGCCGCCGGCGACGTGGACACCACGATCGACCCGGTGGCGCTGCACCACTACCTCTCCTGGCACTCCATCGTGCCGGCGCCCCGCACCGTCCTGCGCGGCATCCGCAAGCTCCCCCCGGCCACCGTGCGCGTCGTCGAGGCCGACGGGCGCAGCCGTCAGCACGTGTACTGGCGGCCCGACTACGCCCGGGACCCCGCCCACGCCGGCATGGACGCCGGGGACTGGCGGGCCGCCGTCGGGGAGGCGCTGCGCGAAGCCGTACGCCGGCGGCTCGTCGCCGACGTGCCCGTCGGCGTGCTGCTCTCCGGCGGCCTCGACTCCAGCATGATCGTGGCGCTGCTCGCCGAGGCCGGGCAGCAGCACCTGCGGACCTTCAGCATCGGCTTCGACAGCCGGGGCGGCGAGGCAGGCGACGAGTTCCACTACTCCGACCTGGTCGCCCGCGCCTTCGGCACCGACCACCACCGCATCCGGCTCGCCGACGACGACCTGGTCCCGGCGGTACGCCGCACCGTCCACGCCATGACCGAGCCGATGGGCAGCCACGACGTGGTCGCCTTCCACCTGCTCTCGGAGCAGGTCGCCCGCCACGTCAAGGTGGCCCAGTCCGGCCAGGGCGCCGACGAGGTCTTCGCCGGCTACGGCTACCACCAGCCCCTCGCGCGGGCGCCCCGCGACGACGCGGCCGCGGCCTTCGCCGACGCGTTCTTCGACCGGGACCACGCCGAGCTGAGCCGGGTGGTCGACCCGGCGTACGCCTGCGACCGCGACGCCAGCCGCGAGCTGCTCGCGGCGGACCTGGCCGCGCCGGGCGCGGAGACGGCGCTGGACGCCGTGCTGCGCCTGGACACGCACCTGATGCTCCCCGACGACCCGGTCAAGCGGGTGGACAGCATGAGCATGGCGTGGGGGTTGGAGGTGCGCACCCCGTTCCTGGACCAGGACCTGGTCGCCCTGGCGGCGGCCTGCCCGCCCGAGCACAAGGTGGCCGACGGCGGCAAGGGCGTGCTCAAGGAGGTGGCCCGCCAGGTGCTGCCCGCCGAGGTGGTCGACCGGCCGAAGGGCTACTTCCCGGTGCCGGCGCTGCGCAACGTCGACGGGCCGGTACGGCAGCTCGTCACCGAGGCCCTCGCCGCACCCGCCGCCCGCGAGCGCGGCCTGTTCCGCCGCGAGTACGTCGACGAACTGCTCGCCGAGCCGGACCGGGCGCAGGCCGCCGCCGGCAGCAACAAGCTGTGGCAGCTCGGCCTGCTGGAACTCTGGCTCCAGTCCCACGACATCCGCTGACCGGGCGCGGCCGGGCGCAGCCGGGCATCCCGCCTGGCGCGGGTCAGGCGGCGCGGGTCAGGCGGCGCGGGTCAGGCGGCGCGGGTCTCGGCGGCCAGGTGGTCCAGGACGGCGCGCACGTCGTCGCCGGTGCGGGCCATGACGCGGCGCTGCCGGGTGGCGCCGTTGCCGTCGCGGCGCAGCCGGACCAGCTGGTCGCGTACGTAGTCCAGGTCGCCGTGCCGGGCCAGGGCCGGCGCGACCGTGTCGACGAGCTCGCCGACCAGGTCCCAGGCGGGACGGGCGACGCCGACGCGCAGGTCGATGAGGTCACCCTCCAGCCCGTCGTGGGCGGCCCGCCAGTGCGCGGCGGAGACCAGGCAGTCCCGGATCCGTCGGGCGGGAAGCCCGGCGCGGACGTCGTCGGCCAGCGTCGCGACGAGCGCGCGGACCAGCCCGGCGACCAGCACGGTGTCGTCAACGGCCGGGCAGACGTCGCCCACCCGCACCTCCACAGTGGGGTACGCGGCCGACGGGCGCGCGTACCAGTAGACCATCGCGGCGTCGAGCATGATCCCGGCGTTGATCAGCTCCGCCACCGTCGCGTCGTAGTCGGCGACCGACTCGAAGTGCGGGGTCGGCCCGATGCTGGGCCAGCGTTCCAGCTGCATGGAGCGCCAACTGGCGTGCCCGGTGTCGCGCCCGTCGTGCAGCGGCGAGTTGGCGGTGATCGCCTGCACCACCGGCAGCCACGGGCGCAGGTGGTTGCAGACCTGGATGGCCAGTTCGCGGTCGGGCATCCCGACGTGCACGTGACAGCCGCAGACGGCCGGGTCGTGCGCCACCGGTCCGAACCGCCGGGACATGGCGTGGTAGCGCGGTTTGTCCGGCACCGTCCGGTGCGGCTCGTGCACGGGCGTGGCGCCGACCGCGACGAGCCGGGCCCCGGCGGCCTCGGCCGCGTCGCCGGCGGAGCGGCGCAGCGACACCAGGTGCGCGCGCAGCTCGGCCAGGTCGGCGGTGACCGGCGTGACCATCTCCACCATGCTGTGCCGGAACTCCTGCCGGCTCTGGTCCCGCGCGCTGCCGGACAGGGCGGTGAGCACCCGGTCGGCGACCGGCAGGCTCTCCCCGGTCCGCGGGTCGAGCAGGAGGTACTCCTCCTCGACCCCGAGCGTCAGCGTGCTCTGGTCGGAGGCGGTGGCAGGTGCCGGACGGTACGTCATGGGCGCTCGCGTCCGTTCGTCGGGCGGCGCGCCGGGCGCCGCGCTGCCGGAGGACCCGGGTTCCCGGCCCGCCGCGCGGGCAAACGCGCAGGACGAGGGCGTCATCCGCCCGTCAGCACCGAGGCCGCCCGGGTGTCCAGGAAGGCGCGTTCGGCCGCGTTGTCCGTCCGCTCGGCAGCCGTCCGGTACGCCTGCGCCGCCTCCCCCGCCCGGCCGAGCCGCCGCAGCAGGTCCGCCCGGACGGCGTGGAACACGTGGTACCCGGCCAGGTCGAGCCGCTCGACGGCGGCCAGCGCCGCTGCCGGCCCGACCACCTCGGCGAGCGCGACGGCCCGGTTCAGCGCCACCACCGGCCCCGGGGCGTACGCGGTGAGCTGGTCGTACAGCTGGAGGATCTGCGCCCAGTCGGTGCCGGCGGCGTCGGGCGCGTCGCTGTGCACGGCGGCGATCGCGGCCTGGATCTGGTACGGCCCCGGCCGGTCGCGGCGCAGGCAGCGACGGACCAGGGCCTGCCCCTCGCCGACGAGCCCGGCGTTCCACCGGCGGCGGTCCTGCTCGGGCAGCGGCACCAGCGCGCCGTCGGCCGTGGTGCGGGCGGGGCGGCGCGCCTCGGTGAGCAGCATCAGCGCCAGCAGCCCCAGTGCCTCCGGCTCGTCCGGCATCAGCCGCACCAGCAGCCGGCCCAGCCGGATCGCCTCGGCGCACAGGTCGTCGCGGGCCAGCCGGTCGCCGGAGCTGGCCGTGTGTCCCTCGGTGAAGATCAGGTAGAGCACGGCCAGCACGGCGGGGAGCCGGTCCGGCAGGTCGGCGTCGCCGGGCACCCGGTACGGGATCCCGGCGTCACGGATCTTGGCCTTGGCCCGGACGATGCGCTGGGCCATGGTCGCCTCCGGCACGAGGAACGCCCGGGCGATCTCGGCGGTGCCCAGCCCGCCCAGCAGCCGCAGGGTCAGCGCGACCCGGGCGGCGGGGCCGAGCGCCGGATGGCAGCAGGTGAAGATCAGGCGGAGCCGGTCGTCGCGCACGGGTCCCTCCTCGGCCGGTACGTCGCGGACGTGCAGCAGGGCGGCCTGGGCGTGCCGGTCGGCGCGGGAGGCCTCCCGCCGCAGCCGGTCGACGGCCCGGTTCCGGGCGGTGGTGATGATCCAGCCGGCCGGGCTGGGCGGCGGCCCGGTCTCGGGCCACCGCGCCACCGCCACGGTGAACGCCTCCTGCACCGCCTCCTCGGCGAGGTCGATGTCGCCGAGGAGGCGGACCAGGACGGCGACCGCGCGGCCGTACTCCGCGCGGAACACCGCCTCCACGTCGGGCATGGTCAGTCCTCGCCCTGGAAGGGGCGCACCTCGATCGGCAGGGTGGTGGCCAGCGCGTACCGGCGGCCCCACGCCAGCGCGGCGTCGAGGTCGGGCGCCCGGATGATGGTGAAGCCGCCGAGGTGCTCCTTGCCCTCGACGAACGGCCCGTCGGTGACCAGCACGTCGCCGCCGGACGGCCGCAGCACGGTCGCCGTGTCGGGCGCGTGCAGCCCCTGGCCGAAGACCCAGCAGCCGGACGCCTCCAACTCCTCGCGGATAGCGCCCAGCTCGCGCATCACCCCGGCCAGGAACTCCGGGTCCGGCGCCCCCTCGCCGCCGGGCTGGTAGATGCTGAGCAGGTACTGCTTCATGACTTCTCCTCGCGTCGACGGCCGGCACCACCGCCGGCCTCTCATCCTCCATACGAACGAGGCGAGCCTGGATCGACAACCGTGGGCGATTCGGCGACCCGGCCGTCGACGGTGGGGCCACATGATCGTTCGTGGATGTGCTGACGACCGTCGGTGTGGTGGTTTCACGCAGAGTGGCGAGAATCGGTCCCATGACAGACGACAGCGCCCCGGCCGACGACCGGCCGTCCGACCCGACGGACTCCGCCGACTACGAGCGGGCCGTCGCCCGGAAGATGCGGGCTCTCGGGCTCTCCACGGGCTCCGACTACTGGGTGTACGTACACGACGATCCGGAACTCGTCGCGCTTCGTCGGTCGCGTTCCGCCCCCGCCGCGCAGCTCGACCAGCCACGGTCGCCGGAACCACCGGTCGTGAAACAGCCCCCGGTCGGAGACGACGCGTAGCCACGCCCGACCCCCCGCCCGGCGGCCTCCGCTGCCGCCGGCGGTCAGGGTCGCCGGACCAGTTCGCCGGCGGTGGTCCGCGCCGGCGGGCCGACGAGCCACCGCCCGCCGTGCGGGCCGGGCGTACCGCCGGCCCGCCGTCAGCTCGGTTGGCCCGCCAGCAACGCGGCCACCGCATCGGCGGTCGCCGGATGCGCGGACAGCAGGGTGGCCAGTTCCGGCGGGGTGGCGCTCGCGGTGGCGGCCTCCTCGCGCCACCCGCCGTCGCAGCCCAGCAGCGCGGCGACGGCGTCCACGGCCTCCGGATGGCCGGACAGCAGGCCGGCCACCGGCCCGGACGCGACCGCGGGGAGCGCCGGCACCGGCGATGACGCCGGCCTCGACCACGGCGGCACCCAGGCGTCCAGCGCGGGCAGCGAGCCGGGGAACGTACGCCCGGCCTCCCGCACCAGCAGCGGCACCAGCTCCGCACCGTGCTCCCGCAGGGTGGTGATCAGCGTGGGCAGCCAGGGCAGCAGGACCGGGTCGGGCAGCCGGGCGAACGCGGACGACATCACCTCCACGACGAACGGGGCGAGCCCCGGCACCGGTTCCAGGGCCTGCACGAAGCCGCTGAGGTACTGCGGGAAGGCGGGCACCACCAGCGGGTTGGCGAGCAGCGCGGCGCACCGCTCGCGCAACTCGGCCAGGGGCAGCAGGCCCAACTGGTGCCGGGCGGCCCAGAGCAGCGCCACCTTGGCCGGCGCCTCCGGATGGGACTGTGCGACGGCGAGTTCGAGCTGGGACCGGTCGCAGCCCAGGGAGAGTGCCAGGCTCTCCATGCCGAACAAGAAGCCCAGCATCGCGCCGACCTGCCGCACCCCGCTCTCCTCGTCGACGAACGCGGTGGGCAGCAGGGTGCAGTAGTGCGCGTACCCGGTGGTCACGAACGCCTCGCACCAGGCCGGCAGCGGCCCGGTGGCGCGGTGGTGGGCCAGCAGCCGCCGGATGCGGCGCAGCACCTCGGGGGCGTCGTCCACGGTGCGTTCGGCGGCGAGCAGCTCCACCGCCCGGGCGCCGAGCTCGTCGACCAGGCGCGGGCTGTCGAGCAGCCGGATGGCGTCCTCGACGGCCTCCAGCGCGACCGATGCCGTCGCGGCCGGGCCCCGCACGGCGCGGCGCAGGCGCTGCTCCAGCACCTGCTCGACGGTCACCCCCTCGTAGCCCAGCTCGATCAGCGCCCGCTGGCTGCGGCCGAGGGCCAGGTCCCAGCTCTCCTGGATCGAGCGGTGCCCCAACCGGCGCTCGCCCATGATGGGCCGGACCGCGTCGCGGGGCAGCAGGTGCCGCAGCCGCCACAGCAGGTCCGAGCAGGGCACCAGCTCGGGGCTGGCCCGCAGGTCCACCAGGGCCCGCTGGATCGTGCGTTTCTCCAGGTCCAGGCCGAGCGGGGCGAGCCGGTCGTGGACGTCGCGGGCGAGCGGCGGAAGGGCCTCGTAGCCCACCTGGCCGACCCGGTCGCCGCCGAAGAGGATCTCGCAGAGCCGGCGGACGTCGCGGCGGCCGGGGACGACGTCCTTCTCGATGCAGGTGACCGCCGCGTCGGCGAAGTCGTACGGCGTGGGGCGGGCGCGGTTGCGCAGGCCGGCGAGGAGGATCGAGGTCTCGAAGACGGCGATCGCGTCGGCGGTGCTGGCCAGGTAGCCGTTGCGCCGGGCCAGCCGGACGATGTCGACGCACCAGCCGCGCAGCTCCGCCTCGTCCAGGCCCTGCGCCGCCGGCGGCTGCGCCAGGTATCCGGAGAGCCGGTCGGCAACCGGGGCGGCCGGCACGGGGGCCGGGGCGGCGCGGCGGCGGCCACCGCCGCGGGTCCGGCCGCCGCGCTGCCCCTCCAGCCGGAACGGGCTCAGCCCGGTGCGGGCGACCGCCTTGGTCCAGGTGGCGGCGGCGATCGAGACCGAGCCGGGCGCGAGGCCGAACTGCGCCTCGATGGCGGAGTGGCTGGACGGGATCAACCCGTAGTGCCACCGGGTGCCGGTGCGCGGGGTGATCTCGAACGGGGCGTCGGCCCGCAACCCGAACTGCTCCACCCGGCTGGCGGCGTGGAACGCGCCGCAGACGTAGAGGCAGTCGGCGGGATCGGCCCCGGAGGCGGCGAGGTGCTGCCGCATCCGGGTCCACATGTAGCGCTCCCGGTCCTCGTCGCGGTCCTGCCGGTCCGACCCGGCCGGGCGCAGCCGCCGGAACAGGCTGCCGATCAGCACCATCACCTGCCGGTAGGTGTCGTGGTCGGCGTCGGCCAGGGGCTGCTCGACGTACTGGTCCCACCACTCCGACCAGTGCCGGACCTTGCCGTGGTGCAGCAGGTACGCCTCCAGCTCCGCGAAGCGCGGCCGCAGGTCGCCGATCTCGACGCCGACCGCGTCGCCGTGCAGGGCGGCCTCCTCCCCCGCCGGTGTGGCGGCCTCGACGTCCCCGCCGGCCGGGGCCTCGTCGGCGTCGTCGGCCGGACGGCGCGGCGACCACTGGAAGACGTGGTCGGTGGAGCGGTCCACCAGCACCAGCTCGACGCCCGGCGTCTCCAGCGCGTACGCGACGGCCTGGTATTCGGCGCTGGCCTCGGTGATCGGCGCGACCACGCTCAGCGGCCCCCAGTCGGCCGGGAAGCCGTCCAGCTCCGAGGCGAACGCCTGCACGGCCACCGGCAGGCGGCAGTTGCGCAGCTCGCCCAGCAGCGGCTGGAGGTCCTCGCAGAGCTCCAGGTAGATCACCTTCGGCTGCTTCGCGCGCAGCCTGCGGACCATGGCCAGCGCGGACGCCGGGGAGTGGTGGCAGACCGGGAAGATCTCCAGTTCCTCGCCGAGGGCGCGGTCGACGTCGTCGACCATGCCGGCGAGGATCTCGGAGACGGCGCCCGAGCTGCCGGCGAAGGCGCCGGCGGCGGCCGTGAGCTGCTCACGCAGCGCACCGAACGGCCCGGCCGTGGTGGGGGCGGTCACGACAGGGCGGCGATCGCCTGGCGGCCACCGTCGAGGAAGCCCTCCCAACCGCCGCCGTCCTGCTTGGCCCGCGGCTCGACCACCCCGTGCAGGTACTTGTTGAGGATCGCCAGGTCCTCCGGGCTGCGCCGGGCCAGCGAGCCCACCAGCGACCCGGCCAGCGTCGCGGCGCGCAGGGTGCGGTCGCCGAAGAACTGGCTGTGCAGGATGGCGTCCTCCAGGACACCGATCTGCTCGGCGGTGGACAGCGCCGACTCCAGCTTCTCGTCGTCGCTGGTCGCCGAGGTGGCGGCGGCGCGCAGGTCGGCGAAGCTCTGCAAAAGGATGTCCAGCAGGGTGGGCGGCACGTCCAGCGTGATCTGGTGGCGGCGCAGCAGCTCCTCGGTGCGGAAGCGGACGATCTCGGCCTCGCTGCGCTTGTTCGTCACCACGGGGATCCGGACGAAGTTGAACCGCCGCTTGAGCGCGGAGGAGAGGTCGTTCACGCCCCGGTCCCGGCTGTTCGCGGTGGCGATGATCGAGAAGCCCGGCTTGGCGAAGACGATGTTGTCGTGGTCCAGCTCCGGGATGGAGACGTACTTCTCCGACAGGATCGAGATCAGCGCGTCCTGCACGTCGCTGGTGGAGCGGGTCAGCTCCTCGAACCGGCCGACGGTGCCCTGCTCCATCGCCGTCATGATCGGCGACGGGATCATGGACTCGCGGGACTGGCCCCGGGCGATGACCATGGAGACGTTCCACGAGTACTTGATGTGGTCCTCGGTGGTGCCGGCGGTGCCCTGGACCACCAGGGTCGAGTTGCGGCAGACAGCGGCGGCCAGCAGCTCGGCCAGCCAGCTCTTGCCGGTGCCCGGGTCGCCGATCAGCAGCAGGCCCCGGTCCGACGCCAGGGTCACGATGCTGCGTTCGACGAACGTGCGGTCGCCGAACCACTTCTGCGGGATCTCCCGGTCGAGCCCGTCGGCCCGTTCCGAGCCGAGGACGAACAGTCGGACCATCCGCGGGCTCAGCCGCCACGAGAACGGCTTCGGGTCGGTGTCGACCGACTCCAGGAAGTCGAGTTCCTCGGCGTACTTGACCTCGGCGGGGGCGCGGAGCATCTCGGACATGAGGGGTGTTCTCCTAGGTGAGGAAGCTCTTGAGCTCGAAGACGAGTTTGCGGATGTGGCCGGAGATGACCGGGGTGCCCAGGTCCTTGAAGCGTTGCCGGAACCAGGGGTTGACGCTCTGCTGGCCCGAGCTGTTGACCGAGCCGACCGGGATGAACCGCACCCCGGAGCGGTGCACCGCCTCGATGCCGTCGAACAACGGCTGGGAGCGGTTGAACTCGTAGAAGTCCGAGATCCACACCATGACCGTGTTCCTCGGCTCGACGATCTTGGGGCGGGCCAGCGCCATCGCGACCGGGCCGTCGTTGCCGCCGCCCAGCTTGGTGCGCAGCAGCACCTCGAACGGGTCGTGCACCCACGGCGTGAGGTCCAGCGCCCGCGTGTCGTACGCGATCAGGTGCACGTCCACCTTGGGCAGGCCGGCGAAGATCGACGCGAGGATGGTGCAGTTGACCATCGAGTCGACCATCGAGCCCGACTGGTCCACCACCACGATCAGCCGGGCCGGCGTGACGCGGCGGGCGGTCTGCCGGTAGTAGAGCCGGTCGACGTAGAGGCGCTCGTCCTCCGGGCTCCAGTTCGTCAGGTTCTGCCAGATGGTGCGGTCGAGGTCGAGGTTGCGGTACACCCGCTTCGGCGGCACGGACCGGTCGACGACGCCGACGCTGGTCTGCGCGACCTGGGTACGCAGCACCTCGGCGACCTCGTCGACGAACCGCCGGATGAGCGCCTTGGCGTTGGCCAGGGCCACCCCGGAGAGGTTGGACTTGTCGCGCAGCAGCTGCTCGATCAGCGACATGCTGGGCGTCAGCCGGCTGGCCAGCACCGGGTCGGCCAGCACCTCCCGCAGGTGCATCCGGCGGACCAGGTCGCCCTCGATGCCGGCCAGCACCTTGCCCAGGCCGTCGCCGCCGCCCTGCCGGCGCAGCCCGCCGGGTTCCATCCCGAGGGCCTGCTCGAACCAGCCGGCGTCGGACTGCCACCGGGCCAGTTGGCCGGCGTCGACCGCCCCGTGGCCGGTGGCGAACACGTTGAGCAGCAGCTTCGACACCAGCGCGGCGCGGCGTACCTCGGCGGCACCCGGCGCGGACGGCGTCCCGTCGCCACCGGTCCCGGGGGCGGACTCGGCGGGCTCGGTGACGGACTCGGCCGGCTCGGCGGGCTCAGCGCGCTCCACGGCGGCGGGAGCGTCGGACGCCGCGGGGGCGGGAGCGTCGGGCGTCGGTCGGAGCAGGCCGCGCAGCTCGTCGGCGACGGCCGGGAAGCGCTGGACGACGGTGTCCACCGACACCGCCGGGTCCAGCAGGGCGGCCGGCAGGCCGAGGTCGTCGACGACCGCCATGCTGGCCGACTCCAGGGTGGGCTGCTCCTCGGGGTCGAAGAGCCGGGCCAGCAGCCGCCAGTAGAGCACCTGGCGCCGGTTGGCGTCGGCGAGGTCCGCGGGGTTCGGCGAGTCGGTCATCGGCGCAGCAACCGTCCCGCGCGCTCGCGCAGCACCGCCACGGCGTCGCCCGCCTTGGCCTCGGACTTGGCGATCTTCGGGTCGGTGACCCCGCCCGCCCAGTCGCCGGTGTGCGCCTCGACCGGCCGGCGTTTGACGGCGCCGCGCACCGCCAGGGGTTGCAGCAGCCAGCGACCGTCGTCCCACCGCACCAGGCCGAGGCACGCGGAGGACGCGGCCACCAGTTCGGGGGTGAGCGGGCCGCAGGAGGGCAGCCGGTCGACCGCGACGGCGATCGACTGCCCGTCCAGTTCGAAGGTCGTCGTGCCGTCGTCGTCGCGCACGGCGTAGCCCTCCACCAGCACGGGCTCGGCGATTCCGACGGGGTGCCGCTCCAGCGGCGCCGTCGCCGCCGCGACTGCGGTCGGCAGCAGGACCCGGGCGGTGGCGAACGGGTCGGCCGGCTCGCCGGGGCGCACCCGGTCGTCCTGCCAGAGCAGGTCCGCGCCGTGCAGCGGCAGACCCGTGACCGTCACGGCACGCCGTTCGGCCAGCGCGGCCAGCAGTACGGGGTGAGCGTCCAGCAGGCGCCACAGCGCCGGCCCGACGATCGTCTCCACCTTGACCGCGCCGACCGCGCAGCGGACCAGCCGGGGCGGCCCGCCGTCGGCCGGTTCGAGGATCGCGTGCAGCTGCGCCTGCACGGCGGTGTCGTGCTCGTGCACGTCGACGCCGAGCACGAGCAGCCGCCCGGAGACCTCCTCGACGGCGGTCGGGACGGAGGCGGCCGCCGCGTCCTGGGCGAGCAGCGCGCCTCTGGCCCAGAGATCGGCCCAGCGCCGCAGCGGCGGCTGCGCCATCGTGGCGACCGGCACGCACGCCCGCAGCTCGGCGGCGAGCCCGTCGAGCAGCACCGCCAGCCGACGCAGGCCGGGCTCGGCCAGGGCGGCCTCGACCGGCGCCCCCGCCGCGGCCACGAGCTCGTGGTCGAGGCCGCCCCACCCCGTCAACGCCACCTCGTGCAGCCAGGCGCGGGCGGCGGCGCGGGCCGGGGACCCGGCGCCCGGGGGCTCGACCGCGCCGGGCGCCCAGGGGGCGCGGGCCCGGCCCAGCGCGGTGTCGAGCTGCCCGAGCAGCGCGTCGTGGGCGGCGCCGAGCAGCGCGCACCGGGCGCCGGCGAGGGCGAGGAGGTGTTCCTCGGCCACCGAACCGGCGGTCACCTTGGCCACCGCCTCGGCGAGCCGGTCGCCGAGCGGGGTAGTGGACAGCGCGCCGGCCAGGGCGGCCAGCGCGGCGGCGTCGTCCTCACCCACCCGGGCGAGGCCGCGGAGCAGGGCGTCGTCGAGGCCGGCGACCAGGTCGAGGGCGTCGGTCAGGCCGGTCGGGGTGCCGTCGCGCAGGACGGCGAGCTGTGTGCCGAGCATCAGCGGGCCGCCCCGGTGGCCGGGAACCAGTGCAGCTCGGGCAGGGGGACCGTGCTGCCGGGCAGTTCCAGGTAGGACAGGTGGCGCAGGAAGCGGCTGAACACGACGGCGGCGGGGGTCGGCTCGTGCCGACCGTCCAGCGCGGCGAGCAGCTCCCGGGCGGTTTCCGTCCCCGCGCCGACGTCGACCCGCAGGTAGCGGGCGACCCGGTCGGCGCCGTACTGCAGCAGTGCCTCGTCGGCCAGGGCGTGCAGGTGCTTGCACGGCGCGCCGCGCAGCCCGCCGCAGGGACGGTTGTTGTTGGTGCTGCAGTTGTAGGCGTGGGTGCCGGAGGCGATCGACGAGACGTAGACCCGGTCGACGTCCGACCCGCTGGAGACCACGCCCTGCAACCGCCCGTCGGCCAACTCGACGAAGGGCACCTTGGCCAGCTTGCGGGGCCGCGCGGGCGGCACCACCCGCACCGTGCTGCGCCGTCGCCACGCGGTCCGTTCCGCGTCAGCCACTGTCCGACCTCCCGTCCGCCGCTCCCGGCGCCGCCCATGACCATCCGGACGCCGGAGGGGACGCCGGCGTCGCTGTGACGACAAGGATCATGGACCACGGGTACGACACGACCGTGAGTCGGGTTTGCGGACGGTGGTCGCCCGCGACCTCGCCCCGCCCCTATGCTTCGGACACCGACGCGGACGGGAGGCGGGATGTCACCGGTCATCGCGATCCTGGGCGGCAGCCCCGCCCGGGCCGGCCACCCGCCGCCACGTCACGCCGCGCGGGCCGTGACCGCCCCCCGGTATCCGGGCTGCGAGCTGGCCGGCCGGCACCGTCGCGGCGCCGCCGCGCCCCGCGCCGCTCTGCGCCACAGGGCCGTCGGGGCCGGCTCCCGATGGTGTAGAAAAGGCGGGGTGAGGGCAGCGATGACGCGCGGCAGGATCCACGGTCGCCGGACGGTCCACCGTGGCTGAGTCCGAGCTGCCGCCAGCGGCCGTGGAGGCGGGGCCCGCCCTGGTGCGGCTGGGGGACGTACCGCTGGCCGACCTGCTCTCCGGCGCCGGCGACGGCGTGCTGGCCCACGTGCTCGGCACCCTCGTGGCCGGCGACGAGCCGGGCCGGCAGCTCGACGTGTCGGCGTTCGAGTCGAGCTTCTGACGTGTCCGCCGGCACCCCGACGTCGGCCGCCCCGCCCGGTCCTGACCACGCCCGCCCGCCGACGGGCCACGACCGTGCGGAACCGGCGGCGGGGCGGCACGGGGGCGCCCCGGGCGCCGATGCGTCGCCGGCCGCCGGGAACGGCGCGACGCCGCCGCCCCGGGTCCGGCAGCTTGTGCTCAAGGTGCACAGCCGGTGCAACCTGGCGTGCGACCACTGTTACGTCTACCGGCACGCGGACCAGCGGTGGCGGGAGCGGCCCCGGGTGATCGCCCCGGGCACGGTGACCCAGGTCGCCCTGCGCCTCGGCGAGCACCTGGCGCGGCACCGGCTCGACCGGGTACGCGTCGTGCTGCACGGCGGCGAGCCGCTGCTGGCCGGTCCGGCGGCGCTCGACCGGACCGTACGCACCCTGCGCGCGGCGCTGCCCCCGGGCGCGGTGCTCGACGTCGGCGTACAGACCAACGG
Organism: Micromonospora sp. DT178; assembly: GCF_049841695.1. Lineage (NCBI taxonomy): Bacteria > Bacillati > Actinomycetota > Actinomycetes > Micromonosporales > Micromonosporaceae > Micromonospora > Micromonospora sp. DT178. The sequence continues at coordinate 68,205 of NZ_JBNCKV010000007.1, read as the reverse complement.
CGTGCTGCTGGACGAGGGTTTCCTGGCGCTGTGCCACCGGCACGACATCGACGTCGGGGTGAGCCTCGACGGTGACCGGGCCGCCAACGACCGGCACCGCCGCTACCCCGACGGGCGGGGCAGCTTCGCCGACGTGGCCGCCGCGCTGCGGCTGCTCGCCCGCCCCGAGCACCGGTCGCGCTGGGCGGGGCTGCTCTGCACGGTCGACCTGGCCAACGACCCGGTGCGCGTCTACGAGTCGCTGCTCGCGTTCGCCCCACCCCGGCTGGACCTGCTGCTGCCGCACGGCAACTGGACCACTCCCCCGCCCGGGCGCAGGCCGGGCGGCACCGAGACCCCTTACGGCGACTGGCTGGTGGCCGTCTTCGACCGCTGGTACTCCACCGCGCCACGGCGGACCGGGATCCGGTTGTTCGAGTCGCTGATCGCGCTGGTGCTCGGCGGTCGCAGCGGCACCCGGGCGCTGGGCTTCGCCGAACCGGACATCATGACGATCGAGACCGACGGCACCATCGAGGGCACCGACACCCTGAAGACGACCGACGACGCGTCGATGCGTACCGGCCTCGATGTCTTCCGGCACTCCTTCGACGAGGCGCTGCGTCATCCGTCGCTGGCCGGCCGGCCCACCGGTGCGGCGGCCCTGGCCGACGAGTGCCGGGCCTGCCCGGTGCTCAGCGCCTGCGGCGGCGGCCTCTACGCGCACCGCTTCCGCGCCGGCGCGGGATTCGCGCACCCGTCGGTCTACTGCCCCGACCTCTACCGGCTGATCCGGCACGTGCAGCGGGTGGTGGCCGCCGACGTCGACGCCCTGCGCCGCCGTGCCCTGGCCGACGCCCCGACCGGCCGCGCCGACCCGGACGGGCCCGGACCGGCCGGGCCCGCCCTGCCGAGCGACGCGGACGGATCCGCGCCGGCCGGGCACGCCCTACCAGCCGACGGGTCGGCGCCGCTGGCGCAGGCCCGGCGGGTCGCTCCCCGGCGGCGGTGAAGCGTGGTGCTCTCCCCCGCCCAGTTGGCCGGGCTCGCCGCCGGGCACGGTGACGACGCGACGCTGGAGGTGCTGCGCGCCGGTCAGCTCGGGCGGCGGCGGCTGCTCACCGTCGCCGCCGCCCGCGCCGGCGGGGACGGGCCGTCGGTGCGGGAGTGCCTCGCCCTGCTGACCCGCGCCGAGCGGGCGGACCCGACGGCGGTCGCCCACGTCCTGGCCCATCCGCCGGTCACCGGCTGGGCCACGACGGCGCTGCGCGGCGAGCCCGACACGGGTTACCTGGCCGGGCTGGCGGCCGCCGCGGCCGTCCGGGCGGGCCTGCCCTTCACGCTCGCCGTGCCCTGCCCCGAGGGCGCGCTGCTGCTGCCCACGGTGGGCGGCGCGGCCGGGCTCGGCGCCGGCCTCGCGGTGGTCCGCGGCGTCGGCGGGCCGTACGACGGCCGGCCGGCGAGCGACGGCGGGCCGCCGCCGGGGCTGTCGGTGCACGGGCCGGCGGGCGCCGTGCCGGCACCGGCGGGCGGGCCGGGCGGCGGTCGCGCCCCGGCAGGTCGGTGGCTGCCGACTCGCCGGATCACCCCGATCCGCGCCACGCCCCCGACCGAGGTGCTCGTTGACGACCAGGATCCGTACCGGCACCGGTACCACCGACCGCCGACGGGTCGGCTGGACGACGCGGCGGTGGACCGGCTCGACCGGCTGACCGGGCAGGCGTGGCACTGGCTGACCGACCGGCTGCCGGCGCACGCCCGAGGGCTGGCCGCGCTGCTGCGTTCGCTGGTGCCGCTGACGCCGCCACCGTCCGGGCACCCGGTCAGCGCCACCAGCCGGACGGCGCTGGGCGCGATCGCGGTCTGCGTGCCGGACGATCCGGAGACGCTCGCGGTGCTGCTCGTACACGAGTTGCAGCACACCAAGCTGGGCGCGCTGCTGGACCTGCTGCCGCTGCACGCCCCGGGCGGAGCGGCCCGTTACCGGGCCCCCTGGCGGTCGGACCCACGCCCCGTCGGCGCGCTGCTCCAGGGCGCGTACGCCCACCTCGGGGTGGCCGAGGTGTGGCGCTGCCGGCGGCACGAGGGCGTGCACGGCGCGTTCGAGTACGCGTACTGGCGGGAGCAGACCGCGCGGGCCGTGGCGCAGCTGGCCGGCAGCGCCGAGCTGACCGACGACGGGCGGGCCTTCGTGGCGGGCATGGCCGGCACCCTGCACGGCTGGGGGTCCGGCGGCGACGGGCGGGTCGAGGCGGCGGCCCGGGACGTCGCGGACGGTGGGGCGGTGCGCTGGGCGCTGGCCAACCTGGTCCCCGCGGACGGGGACGTGGACGAGGCGGCGCACGCGTGGCGGCGGGGTCGGCGGAGCCCACCCCCGCTCGCCCCGCCCACCGTCGCACCCGGTCCGGCCGGGCCCGCGCGAATCGGCGACACCGGGCCGGAGGCGGCGGTGCGGCACCGGCTGCTGGGGACGGCGGCGGACCGGACCGGTTCGCGTCCCGGCGTCGACGTTCCGGTTGTCCGGCAGCCCCGGGAGACGGCGCGCCGCGCGGACGACGCCGACCGGGCGTACGCCGGGGGGAACGCGCCGGGTGCCCTGACCGGGTACCGTCGCCGGCTCGCCGAGGATCCCGGGGACACCGACGCGCTGGTCGGGGTCGCGCTGGCCGCCGGGCGGCTGGGGCGTACCGCCGCCGCGCGGGTGCTGACCACCCGCCCGGACCTGGTCCGGGCGCTGTGCCACCGGCTGCCGGGGGCAGACCCGGTGGCGGTGGCCACCTGGCTGGCCGGCGACCCCGCCTAGCCCGCCCGGGCGGCCGGGTCAGAGCAGGGCGGGCTCGATGTAGCCGTTAAACCGGTCCCGCTGGCGGGCCTGGACCACCCGCGGGTTGTCGCCGCCGAACAGCTGCACCAACTGGCCGAACGCGTCGTCGTAGAGGGCGCGGCCGGCGTCGGCCTCGCTCTCGGTGGCCATCCTGCTGACGGCCAGGTTGACCGACGCCGACACCGTGTCCGGGTGGTCGGCGCCGAACGCCCGGGTCAGCTCGACGTACGCCGTGGTGTCCAGCAGCAGGGCGGCGTCCCGCTCGCCGAGGGCGAACAGGTCGTTGGCGAGGTTGAGCGTGGCGAGCAGGGTGTGCGGGTGCCGCTCGCCGAGGCTGGCCAGGAGCTGGTCGCGCACCCGCTGGGCGAGGTCGCGGGACTGCGGGTGCTCACCGGCCTTGCGCAGGAACACGCCGAGGTTGTTGAGGCAGGCCAGGGTGATCGCGTGGTCGGCGCCGAGCACCTCGGTGTAGCCGTCGCGCAGCCGCCGCGCCATCCGCAGCGCGGTGGGGTTGTCGCCGACCGCCGACCAGGTGGTGGCCAGCGCCATCTCGCAGGAGAGGGTGTCGGCGTGGTCGCCGCCGAGGGTGCGCTGGTAACGCACCACCGTCCGTTCCAGCACCCGGTGGGCGTCGGCGAAGCGGCCGAGCTGGCGCAGGGTCAGCGCCAGCTCCTTGGCGGTACGCAGGGTCTCCGGGTGGTCGGGGCCGATGACCTTCTGCTGGGTGGCGGAGGTGCGTTGCAGGACGCTGTGCGAGCGCCACAGTTCCCCGGTGTCGCGCAGCCCCCGACCGTAGTTGCTGGCCGAGGCGAGGGTGGACGGGTCCTCCTCGCCGAAGCGTTCCCGGCGCCGCTCGTAGATGTGCTGGTCGAGCTGGGCCGCCTCGCGGAAGTGGCCGACCAGGCGCAGCGAGACGGCGAGGTTGTTCTCGGCGGTGAGGGTGCGGCCGCTGTCCTCGCCGAAGCTGCGGATGCTCAGCTCCAGGGTGCGCCGGTCGCGCTGCTCGGCGTCGTGGTAGCGGCCCTGGGCGCGCAGGTCGGCGCCGAGGCTGCGGGCGGTCATCAGGGTGTAGAGGTGCTGCTCGCCGAAGATCCGCCGCTGCCGGTCGTAGACGTCCTGGTCGATCTCGAAGGCCCGGTCGAAGAGGCTCTGTGCCCGAAGGACGTTGGCCAGGTGGAACCGCATCCGCAGCTTGGTGGGGTCGTCGTCGTCGGTGTCGCGCCAGCGGTCCAGCGCGTCCTCGGCCAGCGAACGCCCGGTCTCGTAGTCTCCGCGCCGGTAGAGGTAGCGCACCGTGTCGGCGACGAGCTGGCGGGCCTCCTCGGCCGTCGACTCGTGCAGCGCCGAGGGCCGTACGTGCGGCCACAGCTCGGCGTAACGCGGCCAGTTGGCCGGCTTGTCCGGGTCGCGGGGGCTGGCGGCGGCGAGCAGCAGCTGGGCCTGGCGGCGGGTCTCGGCCGGATCGTCGAGCTGGTCCTTGATGACCAGCTGCACCAGCCGGTGGATGCGGACGGTGTTGTTCTCCGCGTCGACCTGGGCGAGGCCGTACCGCCCCAGCTCGGCGGTGACCAGCCCCTGCAGGATCGGATCGGTGAGGGTGGGGTCGAACGGGGCCATGAAGACGGCGAACCGCTCGCCGGTGAGCATCGCGACCGGGATCGGTTCGGGGGCGTAGTACGAGCACAGCTCCAGCAGGCGCGCGGCGGCGGGCTTCTCCTGCCGCAGTTGGCGCAGGGTCACCAGCCAGGTCGCGGCGAGCGCCTTGGAGTAGCCGGCCGACTGCCGGCCCTCCAGGATGCGCAGCAGGCCGGGGGTGTCCAGCGACGCGAGGTACTGCTCCACCGGCAACGCGGTGGCCCGCAGGTAGGCCGCGCCCTGCTCGACCGCCAGCGGCAGGTCGCCGAGCTTCTCCGCGACCTGGGTCGCCTCGTCCTCGGTGAGCCCCCGGACGCGCTCGCGCAGCAGTTGGACGCTTTCCATCCGGTCGAAGACCGTCAGCTCGGTGGCCGTGGCGTACTCGCTCCAGGTCTGGTCGCGGGTGGTGAGCAGGACGTGCCCCGGGCCCTGCGGGATGAGCGCCCGGGTGGCCCGGGACGGCTCGTCGGCGTTGTCCATGACGACCAGCCAGCGCCGGCCGGGGCCGCCCCGGCGCAGCGCGTCGAGCACCCGCCGGACCGCCTCGCCGCCGCCGCCGGCGCCGAGCCCCATCGCCTCGGCGAGGTCGGCCAGCCCACCCCGGATCCGCTCCTCGCTGTCGGCGGGGATCCACCAGACCACGTCGTAGTCGCGGGCGAAGCGGAGCGCGTACTCGGCGGCGAGCTGGGTCTTGCCGACCCCGCCCAGACCGTGGACCACCTGCACGCCGGAGGCGGGCGAGGCGGTCAGCCGGTCGCGCAGCGCCTCCAACTGCGCCGCCCGGCCGACGAAGGTGGTGCCGTGCTGGCGCACGTTCCACACCCCGGGGAACGATCCGGGGAACCGGCCGACCGCCCGGCCGGTGACCGCGTGCGCGGGTGCGCCGACCTCCTCGAGCAGCAGGGCCCGGGCGGTGCCGGCGTCGGCGTCGGTGAGGTCGACCGGCGTACGGTCGGTGTAGGGCAGGGTGAGCCGGGACTCGTCGACGCGCAGCGGCACCAGGACGCCGGCGCCGGCGATCTGGTCCCGGCTGGCGGCGACCTTCCAGGCCTCCCCGGCCAGCGCAGTGGCCGCGAAGTGGCGGGTCAGCACGACCAGCACCCGGCTGGCAGCGGCGAGCGCGCGGTCGAACTCGGCCCGCCCACCCGCCCGGACGGGTACGTCGACCGCGCGCCGGTCCACCCGCAGGCCGGCCTCCTCGAGCTGGTCGCTGATCCACTCCGCCCAGAGCCGGTCCATCGAGGCGTAGCCGACCAGCACGGTCTGCTCGGCGGTGAGCCGGGAACGCTCGAACGCGGTCAGCGACCGGCGCCGCTCCTCCTCCGGCATCGGCTCCAGCCGGCTGACCCGGCCCCCGGTCACCACGGAGGCGAGCTGCTCGTACGCCGCGAGCAGGGTGCCGGACTGCTCCGGGCGGTCGCCGAACGCGGCGAGGATCTCCTCGTAGGCGTAGAACGTGCGGTACGGCACCTCGATGGTGTTCCAGTAGCGGGCCCGCGCGGCGTCGGAGAGGTGGTCGAGGAACGACGCGAACTCCGCCCGGACCAGGTCCCGGCCGGTCTCCAGCTTGCGCAGCTCGGCGTCCTCCACCCGGGTCGGCACGGGCACGAGCAGCGGTGGGTCGTCCGGGCGCTGGGCGCGGATCGAGCGGGCCACGGCCGCCGCGCCCCGGATGCTCTGCGTGGACATGGTGAAGCAGTTGACGACGGTGTCGGGCAGCTGCACGGTGCAGATGCCCGCGACGTCGCTCAGGCCCGTCCGGCTGTCGACCAGCACGATGTCGTACTCGGCGCGCATCTGGGCGCGGACCGCGTCGAAGAAGGCCGCCCCGCCCTGGCGTTCGTAGAAGTTCGACCAGTCGAACGTGCTCACCAGCCGCGAGTACGCCGCGTCCTGCTGGCCCGCCGCCACGAAGTCGATCACGCCGCCGTGCGGGAACTCCCAGTTCAGCGAGACCGCCCGCCGCTGGATCTTGGCGTGCCCGGCGAGCAGCTCCTGCGGGTCGTCGGCGGGGGTGCGCTGCATGGTCGCCATCGAGTAGTCCCAGATCATCTCGATGACCCCGGGGGTGGCCCGCAGCTCGGAGTCGCGCAGGAACGGGTGGAAGTAGCGGTGCAGGCCCGGCGATTCCAGGTCCCAGTCCACCACGAGGACCTGGAGGCCCTGGCTGGCCAGGATCCAGGCGACGTTGGCCAGCGCCATCGTGCGTCCCGTGCCGCCCTTGTACGAGTAGAACGTGACGATCTGCCCACGTGCCGTGTCGTTCACCGCCATCGGCTACCCGCCTCCATCAGGGACCTTCGAGGATCGGGCGGTGCACCGGGCCGTCCGACGGCGGCTCCTGGTAGACCGTCCCCGTACGGTAGATGCGGCTCTGGGCCACGACCAGCGCGTCCTCCAGCTCGGCGTGGAAGCGGCCGGCGGTGCTGATCTCGGGTCGCCACATCGCGGGATCGTTGCGCACCACGTGGTGCGAGAGGACGCGTGCCAGGGTCTCCCACATCCGTTGGTTGCCGTCGGCCGCCGCGTCGTCGGCGGCCGTCCAGGGCACCAGCACCGGGGTGGTGGTGTCGGGGTCGCGGTCGTAGCCGACCAGGGTCAGCTCGTAGCGTGGCAGGCCGGCCGACCAGACGTCCACCACGAGCACGACGATCTGGTTGTGCGCCCGGGCCCACTCCCGCACCTCGGCGAGGTCGGCGGCGTCCTCCACCGTCCAGCCGTAGCTCTTGGTGGTGGCGATGGCCCCGGCGTAGCTGCCGATCGGCGCCTCCAGTTCGGGGCGGTACGGCCGCCAGTCCCGGGCGAGCGCGCCGTAGCGCTCCTCCGCCCCCGGCCGGGTGCCGGCCAGCTCCACCGAGCTGCCGGCGGCCAGGACGAACCAGACGTGCCGGGCGCTGGTCGCCCGCGGCACCCGCGCGGCCGGCGATCCGGCCGCCGGCCGCCGGCGCGGCGCCTCGAAGGCGCTGGTGACCTCGGCGAGCACCGGACGCCGGGCGGGGCGGGCGAGTCGGTGGTCGCGGTCGGTCTGCACGATGTGCTTGGCCAGCGCGTCGACGAAGTCCTGGTAGTCGTCGTGGTGCCGGCGACGCTGCTTGAGGGTGAGCAGCCCGTCCTGCGCGTACACCGCGCCGGCCGGGAAGTTCTTGTGCTGGAAGCCGGTCAGCGCCTCGGGCATGCGGTCGCAGGGGATCCAGCGGATCGGCAGGACAGCGGGGGGACGGCGGCGGAACTCCCGCTCGTGCGCGTCCACCCGGTCGGCGAAGACGCGGAACTCGCGTCCACAGTAGTCGCTCACCACGTAGCGGGGAGAGGTCAGCGCCACCAGGCAGGAGCTGGCGGCGAGCGCGTCGGCCAGTTCGTGCGACCAGGTCGCGCCGAGCGGCATCTGCCCGTCGATGAATCCCGCCTCGTCCCACCCCACGCCGGCCAGCCGGGCCACCGCCTCGCTGAGGTCGCCGAAGAACTCCTGCACCTGCCCGTTGCGGTTGTCCTCGTGGGCGTAGCTCAGGAAGAAGAGTGGCACGCCCGCCTCCGCTCACGGGTTCCACGACCGTACGGAAATTATAAGTCCGTCGATGCCAGGGTAGCCTCGTGCGATCTTCGCACCGACCCCGCGGAGAGTCGTATCCCCGACGGTTTCCGGGCGCCGGGACGGCGCGGCACGTCATCACCATTCGCTTAAATAAGCCTGGCGTGATACAAACTGTCCGTGCACGCCTTCGACGTACTCGGTGACCCGGTGCGGCGCCGCATCCTCGAACTGCTCATCGACGGCGAGACGACCGCCGGCGGGCTGTGCGACGTGATCCGGCGGGAGTTCGGGATCTCCCAGCCGGCCGTCTCCCAGCACCTGAAGGTGCTGCGGGACAACGGCTTCGCCACCGTGCGGGCGGAGGGGACCCGGCGCCTCTACGCCGTCGATCCCCGGCCGCTGCGGGAGGTCGACCGCTGGCTCGACCACTTCCGGCGGTTCTGGACGCCGCCCCTGCACGCCCTCGCCACCGAGCTGGCCCGAGGCAAGCGCGAACAGCGGCTGCGCGAGCAGCCGCCCACGACAGACGACACGACCGACCACGGGAGAGACCGATGATCGACGCGACCGAGCAGATCAACGCCGTACGCCGCCAGCTCGGCCGGCGGGTACTGGAGGCCGGCGAGGCCCGGGTGATGACCATCAGCCAGACGTACGACGCGCCGCTGGAGGACGTCTGGGACGCCTGCACCAACGCCGAACGGATCCCCCGCTGGTTCATGCCGATCTCCGGTGACCTGCGGCTGGACGGCCGCTACCAGCTGGAGGGCAACGCCGGCGGCACGATCGAGCGCTGCGACCCGCCGAAGGGCTTCGCCGCCACCTGGGAGTTCGGCGGCGAGGTGAGCTGGATCGAGGTGCGGCTGACGCCGGTCGAGGACGGCCGGACCCGGTTCGAGCTGGAGCACGTCGCGCACGTCGACCAGGAGCGCTGGGACCAGTTCGGTCCGGGCGCCCTCGGGGTCGGCTGGGACCTGGCGCTGCTCGGCCTGGCGTCGCACCTGGCCGCCGACGGCAGCGGGGTCACCCCGGAGGAGAGCGAGGCCTGGTCGGTCTCCGAGCAGGGCCGGCAGTTCGTGACGGCGAGCAGCGAGCGGTGGGGCGAGGCGAGCGTCGCCGACGGCACCGACGTCGAGGCCGCCCGGGGGGCCGTGGAGCGCACCACCGCCTTCTACACCGGCGCGCCGACGGCCTGACCGCCGCGCACCCGGGCGGTCGGCGCGGCGGCCGACCCGCGCACTCGGGGAGCCGACCCGCCCGCACGTCGGGCGGGCGGGCGGAAAAGCGCGCGCGTTCCGTCGGACCCCTCGGGCAGACTCGCCGCCATGTCGCCACGATCCGTCGCCGAGCTCGTCGCCGCCGTCCAGGCCGGCGAGAAGATCCGCTACCTGCACTTCTGGGGTCACCGACCGCAGCGTGACGGCAGCGTCGGGCCCGGCTGCCTGAGCCAGTGGTGGCCGGCCTTGTGCACCGACGGCGAGCGGACGTACGCCACCGCCGAGCACTGGATGATGTGGCACAAGAGGATGCTGTTCGGCGACACGGCGGCCGCCGACAGGATCCTGGCCGCCGGGCACCCCCAGCGCGCCAAGTCGATCGGCCGCCAGGTGCGGGGCTTCGACCAGGCGACCTGGGAGGCCCGGCGGCACGACATCGTGGTGGCGGGCAGCGTCGCCAAGTTCGGCCAGCACGACGACCTGCGGGCGTTCCTGCTCGGCACCGGTGAACGGGTGCTCGTGGAGGCCAGCCCGCTCGACCGCGTCTGGGGCATCGGCCTGGCCGCCGACGACCCGCGCGCGGACGATCCGGCGCGCTGGCAGGGCGCCAACCTGCTCGGATTCGCCCTCATGGCGGCCCGCGACGCCCTGCGCGCGGGTGCCGGGTGAGCACCGGGGCCCGGCCGTTCGAGGGCGCCCGGTGAGCGCCGGAGCCCGCCGCGCCCGACCGCCGGCAGCCGCCTCGGCGGGAGGTCGCGGCGGCCCCGGGTGCGCCGGGTAACGTGCTGCGGCATGACCGCCGTGGCGTACTCCCACTGCTCCTTCTGCGGCGCCGCCTATCCGGCGGCGGCCGGGTGGCCGCGGGTCTGCGCGGCCTGCGGCGGGACGGTGTGGCGCAACCCGCTGCCCGTCGCGGTGGCGGTGCTGCCGGTCCGCACGGCCCGGGGCCTCGGGGTGGTCGTCGTGCGCCGCGACATCGAGCCCGCCCGCGGCCAGCTCGCGCTGCCGGGTGGCTTCATCGAGTACGGCGAGGAGTGGCAGGAGGCGCTGGTCCGGGAGCTGTGGGAGGAGACCGGCCTGCGCGCCGAGGCCGCCGACGCCCGGCTCCTCGCGGTGCACGGCGCCCCGGCCGGCGGCACGATGATGGTCTTCGGCGAGCTGCCCGAGCGGCGGGCCGACACGCTGCCGCCGTCGGCGCCGACCGAGGAGGCCACCGAGTGGCTGGTGCTCACCGAGCCGACGGAGCTGGCCTTCTCCACCCACACCCGGGTGCTCGCCGACTTCCTCGCCCGGCGCACGGGCTGAGCCGGACCGCTCAGTCGGCCAGGTACCGGGCGGGCACCGCGTCGGTCAGCCAGACGCCGTTGGCGCTGCGGTAGAAGGCGTGCCCGTCGCGGGCCATCGCCGCCGCGTCCACGGTCAGCACCACCAGCTCGCCCGGCCGGCGGGCACCCACCCGCCGGGCGGTCGCCACGTCCGGCGACAGGTGGACGTGGTGCCGGCCGGCCCGGTGCAGGCCGGTGGCCCGGATCGAGTCGAGCGCGACGCGGCTGGTGCCGTGGTAGAGCCGCGCCGGCGGCGGGCTGGGCGCCAGTTCCAGGTCGACCGGGATCGAGTGCCCCTGGTTGGCCCGGATCCGTTCGACGCCGTCGGCACCGCGTTCCACGGCGAAGCGCTGCTTGTCGTTGCCGGCCACCACGGCGTCCAGGTCGGCGCGGTCGATCCCGAGCGCGGCGAGCAGGTCGTCGACCGACACCCAGCCGGCCCGGTCGGGCACGAGGCCGAACCGGGCGGGCTCGTGCCGCAACGCCAGGGACATCCGCTTGCTCAGCCGCACCATCGCCCGGTGATCCATTGGCGGAGTCTCCCCCGCCGGGCACCGCCGGCGCCATCGGATTCGGCTCGACCCGCTGCGGCCTCGGCGCCGGACGGGACACCGACGGCCGCCGCCCGCCTGATCCGCCCGGTCTGCCGCGCCGGCAGGCGGCCGATATCCTCGACCGGGTGAACGCGGCCCGGCAGACCGAGCGCAGGCTGATCGCCTCCAACAAGAAGGCGCGGCACGACTACACGATCCTCAAGACCTACGAGGCGGGCATCGTGCTGGCCGGCACCGAGGTCAAGTCGCTGCGCGAGGGCCGGGCGTCGCTGGTCGACGCGTTCGCCCAGGAGCGTGAGGGCGAGCTGATGCTGTACGGGCTGCACATCGCCGAGTACGGCTTCGGCAGCTGGACCAATCACGCGCCCCGACGCACCCGCAAGCTGCTGCTGCGCCGGGTGGAGATCGCCCGGATCCTGGAGCGGACCCGCGAGGGCGGCCTGACCCTGGTGCCCCTGTCGATGTACTTCTCGGGCGGCTGGGCGAAGGTCGAGCTGGCCCTGGCCAAGGGCAGGAAGTCGTACGACAAGCGGCAGGCGCTCGCGGAGCGGGACGCCGAGCGGGAGATCGCCCGGGAGCTGGGCCGCCACCTCAAGGGCCGCTCCCCGCGGCGGGGCTGACCGCTCCCGTCGCCCCACACGGCCGCCTCACCGTTGCCCGCCGGCCCCGCCCGACTCCTCACCGGCGCTCCGCGCACGCCGGCCACGCACCGGCCGTCCCCGTCGACCACCCCGGGGCGCCGGTCCGGCCCGTCGACGTCCGCCTCCCGCACCGTCGTCACCGGCGGTCGCAGGCCGAGGATCGCCGCGTCCTGCCATCGCCGTCACGGTGGGTCGGCGCGGCACGCCGGACAGTCGTTGACGCGACGCCTCCGTCGTGATGTGCTCCCCTCTGCCACGGTAATGAAAACCGTAGTCATTACCATTGACCTGGAGGATGAGCATGTCTCTCACCGTTTCGCCCGCCCTACTCGACGCCGCCGAGCGCGGCCCCGTCGACGACGCCGAGTTCGTCGCCTGCGTCCGCGACTCGCTGCCGTACGCCTGGCAGACGGTCAGCCGAGTGGCCGCCGAACTGGCGTCCACCGGCGCGGACCACGCCGACAACGTCATCCCGCCGCCCACCGAGGCCGAACGCGGCCAGTTGTTGCGGGCGCTCGCCAGCGACGCCATCCGCGCCGGCCTGGAGCGGCACTTCGACGTCAAGCTCGCCTTCCAGAACTGCCACCGGGTCGCCGCGTTCCGCCCGGCGGCCGTCGACTCCGACGCGTACCGGCGGTTCGTCTCCGCCCGGGGCCAGCTGCTCAACCAGTCCCCCGAGCTGCGCAACTGCTGATCCCGCCGGATCGGGGCCGGCGGGCGGGGCGGGGCGTCGAGGGCCCGCCCCGCCCGCCGGGCCGTCAGCGGGGGCCGGGAGACGGCGGCGCGGACGGGACGGCGGACGGCGGCGCGGACGGGACGGCGGGGTCCCCGGCCGGTACCCGGCCCAGGCAGCGCGGGTCCGCCCGCCCCACCGGCTGCCGGGGGATCATCCAGTCCAGCGCCGTCTCCTCCACGTGCCAGCCGTACACGTCCACGCGGGTGACCGGGATCCGCCCCGGGTCGGGGCAGAGGAGCTGCCCGCGCACCTGGTCGTTGGGCAGGAAGCGCACCGCGCCCCGCCCGTCGAGCACGATCGTCATCCGGTCGGTCACCGTGACCGCCTGACCGCGTACCACCTCCCGGACCGGGCCCGCCTCCGGGCCGACCTCGACGGCGACCGCGGGCAGCAGCGGCACCCGCAGGAAGACCACGCCCGTCACCAGTGGCACCACCGCGGCCACCACGTAGGCGAGGACGCGCGTCAGCGCCGGGGCGACCGGGCGCGGCACCGGGCCGGTGAGCACCACGGCTCCCAGCGGGGGCACGACCAGCAGCAGGGCCGTGGCCAGCTCGCCGTCGCGGATCGCGGGCGGCACGGCGGGCGCCAGCCAGGCGTAGCTCGCGGTCGCCGCCACGACCGGCAGCACCAGGGTGGCGAGCAGGAGCAGGCGGGGCCGGTCCGGATGGCGCAGCCGGGTCCGCAGCGCCAGCAGCCAGAGGGCGAGCATCACCAGCAGCGGCAGGAACCGCAGCTGCCAGGTGAGCGCCGCCAGCCCGGTCGCCGCCACCAGCACCCAACCGGGGGTACGCACGGTGCCGTAGGCGAGCAGCGAGCGTTCCGGGTCGAACCGGTCAGGCGCGCTCACCTGGAGCAGCCGACCGAGGACGGCCAGCACCAGCACCACCAACGGGAACGCCCACACCAGCGCGATCAGCAGGGCGCTGAGCAGCCCGAGCGGGCTGACGTACTGCACCAGCAACAGCATCGTCGGCATGTCCTGCCGGCTGAGCCGCCAGAGCCGCAGCACCAGCAGCAGCACCGGGAACGCGGGCAGCAGCGTCAGCAGCCACTGCTGCGCCTGTTGCGCCTGCTTGGTGCCCGGGCGGCGGTCGGCGCGACCGATCGCGGCCGGCTCGGAGACGGCAGGGCCCATCTCTCCCACGGCCACTGCCGCACCTCCACCGTCTCCTCGGGCTCCGGCTGCCGGCCGACCGCCACCTGCTGCGGGTTGCTGTACTGCTGCTCCGAGGCCAGGTACCGGTCGAACGCCGCCTTCCACCGGTCGCCGTCGGGGCCCTTCGCCGACTGGTAGAGGGAGAGGTTGACCAGGTCCCGCATCGCCGGATTGGGGCCGGTGTTCACGCCCCACTTCTCCGCCGACTCCGCGCCGATGTCCCAGTGCCGCAGCTCCTTGCGCCGCAGCAGCTTCGTCGCCGGCGGCAGCTCGCCCGGCGGGCGCGGGCCCACGAAGCCGGCCAGGATGGCCGCGTCGGTGGTGACCGCGTCGACCGCGCCGTCGTAGAGCGCCTGGACACACTGGCTGATCCGGTTGCGGCCGATCGGGTTCGCGCCCGCCTCGCGCAGGCGCTGCTCCGAGGTGGACGTGCCCAGCGTGCAGACCTTCGCCCGGTCGAGGTCGCGCAGGCTGGCGACCTGTCGGGGATCGGACGCGAGCGTCAGCACGGACTGCTCGGTCTCCAGGTACGGGAAGGAGAAGACGACGCCCTGGTCCCGGCGCTGCTCGGTGACACTGTAGGAGGCGATCACCAGGTCGACGGTGACGAAGCTGCCGTTGGCGTCGCGCGCCTGCCGGCGGGCCCGGTCCTCGCTCTCGATCGACAGCAGCGTCACCTCCGGGGCGTCGAAGCCCAGGTCCTCGGCGATCATGTACGCGATGTCGATGTCGAAGCCCTCGAACGCGCCGTTCTCCAGCTTCTGCGCCACGCCCGGCTGGTCGTCCTTGACCCCGATGACCAGCCGGTCCCGGTTGGTCAGCCCGGCCTGCTCGCGCAGCTCGTCCCACGTGGGCGGGCCGGTGGCCACGACCACCCGTACCGTGGCCGCCACGACCACCACCAGCAGGAGCAGCAGGGCCGCCAGGCGCACCTGCCGTGACCTGGACGCGCGGGCGGGGGCCGCCGACGCCGGCGCCGGTGGGGTGCTGCTGGTCTCGTCGTCCCGACCCAACTCGGCCCTCCCCGTCGCCGTCCCCCGTGCGAGCCCTTCATTGTGGTCTATCCCGCCACGCCGCGACAGCATGCGACAGGGTGGTCGTGTCGCCGGCCCGCGTCGCCGCGTACGCCAGGCCCGGTGGCCGCTCGCGGCAGCAGCCACGAGAGCCACCCGCTGCCCGGCCTCGCATCTGCCGGTCGGTAGGGTGGGCCGGTGACGACGTTCCGCATCGGGGAGGCCGCCGAGCTGCTCGGGGTCAGCGCCGACACCGTACGCCGGTGGGTCGACGCCGGGCGGCTCGCCGCCGGCCGCGACGCGCACGGGCACCGGGAGATCGACGGGGTCGACCTGGCGGCGTTCGCGCGCGGCCAGGCCGCCGACCCGGACGACCGGTCGGACGCCTCCTCGGCCCGCAACCGGCTGCGCGGCATCGTGGTCAACGTCGTCAAGGACACCGTGATGGCGCAGGTCGACATCCAGGCCGGGCCGTTCCGGATCGTCTCGCTGATGAGCCGCGAGGCGGTCGACGAGCTGGACCTGCGGGTCGGCTCGCTGGCCGTCGCGGTGATCAAGTCGACCACGGTGGTGGTGGAACACGTCTCCCCGCCGGGGGCCTCCCGGGGGAGGCAGGGCTCGTGAGGGCGCAGCGGCCGCGCCGCGGGACGGTGGGCGTGACGGCGACGGTGCTGGCCCTCGCCGCCATGGCCGGCTGCGGCGGGAGCGCCTCCGGCGGCGGGTCGGCGGGTGGCCCGGGTGCCGGCGGCACGGTGAGCGTGTTCGCCGCGGCCTCGCTGACCGAGTCGTTCACCCGGCTGGGCCGGGACTTCGAGGCGGGCCACCCGGGCACCACCGTCGTGCTCAACTTCGCCGGCAGCGCGGCGCTGGCCGCCCAGATCAACCAGGGCGCGCCCGCCGACGTGTTCGCCTCGGCGGCGACGCGGAACATGGCCACGGTCACCGGGGCGGGCAACGCCGACGGCGACCCGGTGGTCTTCGCCCGCAACCAGCTCGTCGTCGCCGTGCCGAAGGGCAACCCGCGGGGCGTCGCCGGGCCGGCCGACCTGGCCCGGCCGGGGATGAAGGTCGCGCTCTGCGCCGAGCAGGTGCCCTGCGGGGCGGCGGCGCGGACGGCGCTCGACGCCGCCTCGGTCGCCCTCACCCCGGTCACCCTGGAACAGGACGTGCGGGGCGCGCTGTCCAAGGTGCGGCTCGGCGAGGTCGACGCGGCCCTCGTCTACCGCACGGACGCCCTGGCCGCCGCGGCCGACGTGACGGCCGTCGAGTTCCCCGAGTCCGCCCGCGCCGTCAACGACTACCCGATCGTCGCGCTGCGGGACGCGCCGAACCGCGACGGCGCGCGGGCGTTCGTCGCGTACGTCCGCTCGGAGCGGGGGCGCGCGGTGCTCACCGAGGCCGGGTTCCAGGCCCCGTGACGCGTACGCACGGCGGGCGCGTCCGGCGGCGGGGCGCCGGGGTGCCCGTCGCGCTGCTGCTGCCGGCCGTGCTGGGCCTGGTCTTCCTCGTCCTGCCGCTGGTCGGGCTGCTGGCCCGTACGCCGTGGGCCACCCTGCCGCAGCGGCTCGCCGCGCCGGGCGTGTTCACCGCGCTGCGGCTGTCCCTGCTGACGGCCACCCTGGCCACGCTGCTCTGCCTGCTGCTCGGGGTGCCGTTGGCCTGGCTGCTGGCCCGCGTCGAGTTCCCCGGCCGACGCCTGGTACGCGCCCTCGTCACCGTGCCGCTGGTGCTGCCGCCCGTGGTCGGCGGGGTGGCGCTGCTGCTGGTCTTCGGCCGGCGGGGCCTGCTCGGCGGCTGGCTCGACGCGACCTTCGGGATCACCCTGCCGTTCACCACCGCCGGTGTGGTGCTGGCGGAGGCGTTCGTGGCGATGCCGTTCCTGGTGATCGCCGTGGAGGGGGCGCTGCGCGGCGCCGACAGCCGGTACGAGGAGGCGGCGGCGACCCTCGGCGCCGGCCGGTGGACGACGTTCACCCACGTCACCCTGCCCCTGGTGGCTCCCGGTCTGGCGGCCGGGGCGGTGCTGTGCTGGGCCCGGGCGCTCGGCGAGTTCGGCGCCACCATCACCTTCGCCGGCAACTATCCGGGACGGACGCAGACCATGCCGCTGGCGGTCTACCTGGCGCTGGAGACGGACGTGCAGGCCGCCGTGGTGCTCAGCCTCGTGCTGCTCACCGTCTCGGTGGTCATCCTCGCCGGGCTGCGCGACCGCTGGATCACCAGCCCGTGAGCGCGCCCCTGCTCGACGCGCACCTCGTGGTGGAGCGGGACGGCTTCCGCCTCGACGTCGCGCTGCGGGTCGCCGCCGGCGAGGTGGTCGCGCTGCTGGGCCCCAACGGGGCGGGCAAGACCACCGCGCTGCGCGCGCTCGCCGGCCTGCTCCCGCTGACCGCCGGGCACCTCACCCTCGACGGCGTCGACCTGGACCGGCCGCGGCGACGCGCCTGGACGCCGACCGAGCGCCGGCCGGTCGGCGTGGTCTTCCAGGACTACCTGCTCTTCCCGCACCTGAGCGCACTGGAGAACGTGGCGTTCGGGCCGCGGCGGCACGGCGCCGACCGGCGTACGGCCCGGCGGACCGCCCACGACTGGCTGGACCGGGTCGGCCTGGCCGAGCACGCCCACCGCCGGCCCCGGCACCTCTCCGGCGGGCAGGCGCAACGGGTCGCACTGGCCCGCGCGCTCGCCGTCGAGCCGGCGCTGCTGCTGCTGGACGAGCCGCTCGCCGCGCTCGACGCGCGCACCCGGCTGGACACCCGGGCCGAGCTGCACCGGCACCTCGCCGCGCACCCGGGGGCCACCCTGCTGGTCACCCACGATCCGCTGGACGCGCTGGTGCTGGCCGACCGGCTCGTGGTCGTCGAGGAGGGCCGGGTGGTGCAGGAGGGGGACGCCGCGACCGTCACGGCGCGGCCACGCACCGACTACGTGGCCCGGCTCGTCGGGCTGAACCTGCACCGGGGCCACGCCGACGGGCACCTGGTCCGGGTCGCCGACGGGCTGACCCTCACCGTCGCCGACCGGCTCGACGGGGAGGTCTTCGTCGCCTTCCGGCCCTCGGCGGTGGCCCTGCACCCGTCGCGCCCCGAGGGCAGCCCGCGCAACACCTGGGCGGCGACGGTGGCCGGCGTGCAGCGGCACGGCGACGACCTGCGGGTGCAGCTCGACGGGCCGATCGGGGTGTCCGCGGACGTCACGCCGGCCGCCGCCGCGCAGCTGCGACTGGCCCCCGGCCAGCCGGTCTGGGCCGCGGTGAAGGCGGCGCAGACCCACGCGTACCCCGCCGGCTGACGCCCCCGGCCGGGAGCCGGGTCAGGCGGCGGGGTCGGCGGCCAGCAGGTCGGCGTGGGCGGCCCGGAGCCGGGCGAGACCGGGGTCGCTGCCCGGGGTGACCCGGCGGTCGAGCTCGGCCCAGACCTCGGCGAGGGCAGCGGTGACCGCGCGCAGCTCGGCGGCGTGCCGGTGGCTGCTGCGCCGGTGCGCCTCGTCGAGGCGCCGGGCCCAGCCGGCGGTGACGGCGGCGAGGCGATCGGTGTCGGCACGCGCCTGGGCGGCGCTGCGGGCGGCGGCCGCCGGGACGATCGCGGCCACCGGGCGGGGATCGCCGTCGCGGGTGACGACGGTGACGGTGTCGGTCAACTCGGCCAGCGCGACGAGCTGGGTGAGCCGGGTGCGCGCCTCGCGCAGCGGCACCGAACGCGGCTGGTCGGTGTGCGGGGTGAGAGCGGGGACAGCCATGGATGGATGGTCGCCGCCGGGTACGACATTTCCGCACGCCGACGGTCCAGGTTGGACGCGCGGGCCGAAAACTGGCGCGAGCCGGGGCCTTCGCGGCGGATACGCTGCCCGCCCGACGCCGCACCGCGAACCGGCGCGGCGGACCCCGCCACGTGAAGGAGCTGCCGTGTCCCGCCTCGACGTCCGGACGGTCGACCTGCGGACGATCAACTCACTGACCAAGTACCCGTCCATCCCCACCTACCACGCCCTGGACCCCCGCGACGGCGGCCTGCTGGCGGAGTGCGTGGCGTTCACCGGGCCGGTCACCCTCACCGAGAAGATCGACGGGACGAACGCCCGGATCGTCGTGCTGCCCGGCGGCGCGTACCTGATCGGCAGCCGCGAGGAGCTGCTGTACGCGCGTGGCGACCTGATCGGCAACCCCGCGCTCGGCATCGTCGACGCCCTGCGCGACGTGGCCGAGCGGCTGGCCGTCGCGGCGGCGGACGACCGGATCACGGTGTTCTACCTGGAGGTGTACGGCGGCAAGGTCACCGCCGCCGCCCGGCACTACACCGCCGAGCGCCGGGTCGGGCACCGGCTCTTCGACGTGGCCGTGCTGGACGACCCCGCGCCGATGCTCGACTGGCCGACCCCGCGGATCTCGGCCTGGCGCGACGGCGGCGGCCAGCGCTTCCTCGGCGAGGCCGACCTCGTGGGGCGGGCCGACGCGCTGGGTCTGCCGACCGTGCCCCGGCTGGCCACCGTCCCCGCCGGGGACCTGCCCCGCGACATCGCCGGGACGCACGCGTTCCTCACCGGTCACCTGCCGCGGACCCTGGTGGCCCTGGACGGACCGGCCGGCAGGTCCGAGGGGCTGGTGCTCCGCGCGGCGGACCGCTCGGCCATCGCCAAGGCGCGGTTCCAGGACTACGAGCGCACCCTGAAGCGCCGCGAGGGCCGGCGCTGACCACGGTTCGGTGGCGCGCCGGTCGGGCGCGCCACCGGACCGGCCGGGAGGCGGGGCGTCGACGGTCGGGCGCGGGCGTCGGGACGCGACGGGAAGTCCGGCCCGAACGCCTGGACAGCGACAGTTAACAATCCTAATAATTGTGCATCCGTCGATCCGACGGCCCTCGTACCCGGGAGGTCCGGATGCGTCGCCCTGCCCGAAACCTGCTGCTGGCCGCCGTGGCGGCCCTCGCCACCGTCACCGCCACCACGCTGACCCTCGCCGCGCCGGCCCGCGCCGCCGGCCCGACCGCCACCTTCGTCAGGACCGCCGACTGGGGCACCGGATGGGAGGGGCGCTACACCGTCACCAACGGCGGCCCGAGCACCATCACCGGCTGGCAGGTCGCCTTCTCCCTGCCCGCGGGCACCACGCTCGGCTCCTACTGGGACGCCACGGTGAGCAGTGTCGGCCAGCGGCACACCTTCACCAACCGCTCCTGGAACGGCACCGTGGCCCCCGGCGCCTCGGTGTCGTTCGGCTTCCTGGCCACCGGCTCCGGTTCCCCCACCGACTGCACGCTCAACGGCGTGCCCTGCTCGGGCGGCACGCCCACCACCCCGCCCACCACGGCACCGCCCACGACCG
This sequence comes from Micromonospora sp. DT178, assembly GCF_049841695.1. Lineage (NCBI taxonomy): Bacteria > Bacillati > Actinomycetota > Actinomycetes > Micromonosporales > Micromonosporaceae > Micromonospora > Micromonospora sp. DT178. The sequence goes on along the minus strand of NZ_JBNCKV010000007.1, from coordinate 48,270 downwards.
CCCCGCCCACCACGGCACCGCCGACCACCCCGCCACCCAGCACACCGCCGCCGACCACCCCGCCGCCCACCACTCCCCCGCCCGGCGGGCTGCCACGGCACGCGCTGATCGGCTACCTGCACGCCAGCTTCGCCAACGGCTCGGGCTACCTGCGGATGGCCGACGTGCCCGCCGACTGGGACATCGTCAACCTCGCGTTCGGCGAGCCCACCACGGTCACCTCCGGCGACATCCGGTTCCAGCTCTGCCCGGCCAGCGAGTGCCCCGGGGTCGAGACCGAGGCCGAGTTCATCGCGGCGATCCGCGCCAAGCAGGCGCAGGGCAAGAAGGTGCTGCTCTCCATCGGCGGGCAGAACGGCCAGGTGCAGCTCACCACGACCGCCGCCCGGGACACCTTCGTCCGGTCGGTGTCGGCCATCATCGACCGGTACGGCCTGAACGGGCTCGACATCGACTTCGAGGGGCACTCGCTCTATCTGGACGCGGGCGACACCGACTTCCGCAACCCGACCACGCCGGTGATCGTCAACCTGATCTCCGCGATCCGCACCCTCAAGCAGCGGTACGGGGCGGGCTTCGTGCTCACCATGGCGCCGGAGACGTTCTTCGTCCAGCTCGGCTACCAGTTCTACGGGTCGGGCCCGTGGGGCGGGCAGGACCCGCGCGCCGGGTCGTACCTGCCCGTGATCCACGCGCTGCGCAACGACCTCACCGTGCTGCACGTGCAGGACTACAACTCCGGGCCGATCATGGGGCTCGACAACCAGTACCACACGATGGGCAGCGCGGACTTCCACATCGCGATGACCGACATGCTGCTCGCGGGCTTCCCCGTCGCCGGCAACCCCGACCGCGTCTTCCCGCCGCTGCGCGAGGACCAGGTGGCCTTCGGCGCGCCCTCCTCCCCCAGCGCCGGCAACGGATACCTCGCCCCGGCCGGGGTGCAGGCGGCGGTGACCTGCCTGGTGAAGGGGCAGGGCTGCGGCCCGTACACCCCGCGCAGCGGCACCAACCCCGCCTTCCGGGGCCTGATGACCTGGTCGATCAACTGGGACCGGTTCTACGCCTGGGAGTTCCGCCTGAGCCACGGCCCGTTCCTGCGGGCGCTGCCCTGAGCACGTGCCGCCGTCCGGGCCGCCCGGCCCGGACGGCGGCCCGGCCCGGACGGCGGCCGGGACGCGGCACGCCCGTCCGCGCGCCGGAACCCGGTTGCGCGGCCGGGCCGATCCGGCCCACCATCGCGTGGCGGGCACGGGACCGGACCGCCCGGAGCGACGCCCGGCCGCGCGTCGGGCGCGGCAGCGTCCGGGGCGGGAGGCGAGCGTGCGCGACATCCGTGAACTGGCGGCCGGCATCGACGCGCGTGCGGTGGTGCTCGTCGAGGGGGCGAGCGACCGGGTCGCCCTGGAGGCCCTCGCCGCGCGCCGCGGCCGGGACCTCGACGCCGACGGCGTACGGGTCGTGGCCATGGGCGGCGCGACGAACATCGGCCACTTCCTCGACCAGCTCGGCCCGGCGGGACGCGGGCTGCGGCTGGCGGGCCTCTACGACGAGGCCGAGGAGGGCTTCTTCCGGCGCGGGCTGGAACGCTGCGGCCTCGGCGCCGACCTGTCCCGCGCCGGTCTGGCGGCCCTCGGGTTCCACGTCTGCGTGGCCGACCTGGAGGACGAGCTGATCCGCGCGGTCGGCGTCGGCGGGGTGCGGTCGGTGCTCGCCGCCGAGGGCGAGCTGCGCTCGTTCGACCTCTTCCAACGGCAGCCGGCCCAGCGGGGGCGCGCCGTCGAGGCGCAGCTGCGCCGGTTCCTCGGCACCCGGTCCGGCCGCAAGAGCGCGTACGCGCGGCTGCTCGTGGCGGCGCTGGAGCCGGACCGGGTGCCCCGCTCACTCGACGCGGTGCTCGCCGGCGTCTGAGCGCACGCCGCGCCACTCGGGCGCCAGCACCGACCACACCTCGAGGTCGATCCGTCCGGCCGGCCCCGGGTAGAGCTCGCGCAGCGTCCCGTCGAGGCGCATACCCAGCCGCCGGGCGGTCGCGATGCTGCGGGCGTTGCGCGCGTTGGTGCGCCACTCGACGCGGTGGATGCCGCGCTCCCGCACCGCCCAGTCGACGATCCGGCCGACCGCCCGGGTGACCAGCCCGTGGCCCTCCCCGGCCGGCTCCAGCCAGCAGCCCGCCTCGCAGACGCCCCGGGCGACGTCGAACGAGACGAACATGACCCCGCCGACCAGGTCGCCCCGCCGCCAGATGCCCCAGATGCCGCCGGCGTCGCGCGCCCACCGGTCCGCGTAGCTCTGGAGCACGGCCCGGGCGGAGTCGAGGTCGCCGACGACGAACGAGGGCGACACCCAGGGCGCGATGTGCGTACGGGCCCGGTCGAGGTGGGCGAGGAACTCCTCGGCCCGCCACGGCTCCAGGGGACGCAGCTCGGCGTCCTCGGTCAGGGACAGGACGAACACGTGACCTCCCGATGCAGACGGTTGAGCGGGCAATGTACCGGTATACACGCGAGGTATACACGGTGTGTATAGTCCCCCGCATGTCGATCGGACAGACCTTCCTCGGCCTCCTGGAGGCCACCCCCCGCCACGGCTACGACATCAAACGCCTCTACGACGAGCGCTTCGGTCACGCCCGCCCGCTCGCGTACGGGCAGGTCTACGCCACCCTGTCCCGGCTGCTGCGCGGCGGCCTGGTCGAGGTGGAGTCGGTGGAGCCCGGCGAGGGCCCGGAGCGCAAGCGGTACGCGATCACCGAGGCGGGCGTCACCGACGTCACACAGTGGCTCGCCCGGGCCGAGAAGCCCGAGCCGTACCTGCAGAGCACCCTCTACACCAAGGTGGTGCTGGCCCTGCTGACCGGCCGCCCCGCCGCCGACGTGCTCGACGTGCAGCGTTCCGAGCACCTGCGGATGATGCGCGAGCTGACCCGGCGCAAGCGCGACGGCGACCTCGCCGAGCAGCTGGTCTGCGACCACGCGCTGTTCCACCTGGAGGCCGACCTGCGCTGGCTGGAGCTGACCGCCGCCCGCCTCGACGAACTCGCCGCGGCGGTCCGCTCGTGAGCGCGCCGCTGCTTCTCGCCGAGGACCTGCACCGCTCGTTCGGGCCGACCCGGGCCCTCGCCGGGGCGAGCGTGCGCGTGCACCCGGGCGAGGTGCTGGCCGTCATGGGCTCGTCGGGCTCCGGCAAGTCCACGCTGCTGCACTGCCTCGCCGGCATCACCCGACCCGACTCCGGCCGGGTCCGCTACGCGGGCCGCGACCTCGCCACCCTCAGCGACGCCGGGCGCAGCGCGCTGCGCCGGGAGGAGTTCGGCTTCGTCTTCCAGTTCGGCCAGCTCGTACCGGAGCTGACCTGCCTGGAGAACGTGGCGCTGCCGCTGCGGCTCGGCCGGGTCGGCCGCCGCGAGGCGGAGCGGCGGGCCGCCGAGTGGCTGGACCGCCTGGAGGTCGCCGAGGTGGCCGGCAAGCGGCCCGGCGAGGTCTCCGGCGGGCAGGGGCAGCGGGTGGCGGTCGCCCGGGCGCTGGTCACCCGGCCACGGGTGGTCTTCGCCGACGAGCCGACCGGCGCGCTCGACTCGCTCAACGGCGAGCGGGTCATGCGGCTGCTCACCGCCGCCGCCCGGGACACCGGGGCGGCCGTGGTGCTGGTGACCCACGAGGCGCGGGTCGCCGCGTACTCCGATCGGGAGGTCGTGGTCCGCGACGGCCGCACCCGGGACCTGGAGGTCGCGGCGTGACGCGGCTGCGCGACCGCGCGGCCGACCTGGTCATGGGCGCCCGGATGGCGTTCACGGGCGGCCGGGACGGCTGGCTGCGGGCCGTGCTCACCGCGGTCGGCGTCGGCGTGGGGGTGGCGATGCTGCTGCTCGCCGCCGCGGTGCCCGGCGCGCTGGACGCCCGGCAGGCGCGCGGCGACGCCCGCGACGACCTGCGGATGGGCGAGCGGATCCCGGCCGCCGCGAACACCCTGCTGATCCGCCAGACCGACACCGAGTTCCGGGGACAGCCGGTGCGCGGCCGGGTGCTGCGGCCCGAGGGACCGGCCGCGCCGGCGCCGCCGGGGGTGGCCGCGCTGCCCCGCGCCGGCGAGGTGCTGGTCTCCCCCGCCCTGCGCGACCTGCTCGGCTCCGCCGACGGCGCGCTGTTCGCGCCCCGGCTGGGCGGCGCCACGGTCACCGGCGTCATCGCCGACGAAGGGCTGGCCGGTCCCCGCGAGCTGGCCTACTACCTGGGCAGCGACACCCTCGCCCCCGACGACGCGACCCGGCTGGACGCGTTTGGCGGCGGGCTGCCCGGCGAGGCCTTCGACCCGGTGCTGATGGTCCTGGTCAGCGTCATCTTCGTGGTCCTGCTGCTGCCCATCGCGGTGTTCCTCGGCGCGGCGGTCCGCTTCGGCGGGGAGCGGCGCGACCGGCGGTTGGCCGCGCTGCGGCTGGTCGGGGCCGACGCCGCGATGGTCCGCCGGATCGCCGCCGGGGAGGCCGCCGCCGGCGCGCTGCTCGGCGTCGCGGCCGGCGGCGTGCTCTTCGCGCTCGGCCGGCAGGTGGTCCCGCTGGTCACCCTCATGGACCTCAGCGTGTACGCCGCCGACGTGCGCCCGCCGCTGCCGCTGGTGGCCGCCGTCGTGCTGGCGGTGCCGGCGCTCGCCGTCGTGGTGACGCTGGTGTCGATGCGCGCCGTGCTGGTCGAGCCGCTCGGGGTGACCCGGCGTGCCACGCCGGTGCGCCGCCGGCTGGTGTGGCGGCTGCTGCTGCCGGCCGCCGGGCTCGGGCTGCTGCTGGCCGGCGCCGCCGGAATCGCGCCGCTGGGCAGCGAGCGGCAGACCGCGGCCGGCGCCGTGCTGCTGCTGGTCGGCGTGGTCACCCTGCTGCCCTGGCTCACCGACCTGCTCGTACGCCGGCTGCGCGGCGGCCCCGTCGCGTGGCAGCTCGCGGTGCGCCGCCTCCAGCTCGACAGCGCCGCCTCGGCGCGGCTGGTCAACGGCATCGCGGTCGCCGTGGCGGGCACCATCGGGTTGCAGATGCTCTTCGCCGGCGTCGCCGGCCGGTTCACCTTCGACACCGGACAGGACCCCTCCCGGGCCCAGGTGCAGGTGCAGTTCCCCGGGCGGCCGGACGCGCCGGCGGCCCTGGACCGGCTGTCCGATGTGCCCGGGGTGACCGCCAACACCGCCACTCTGACCACCTCGATCAGGGCCGTCGGGGCGTACGGCATGCTGCGCATCGGCGACTGCGCGGCGCTGGCCGAGTTCGCCCGGCTCGACCGGTGCGCCGACGGTGACGTGTTCCTGGTCCGCGATCCCGAGGGTCAGCCGGCCGGCGTCGGGCCGGGCGCCACGGTGGTGGTCGCGGACACCGATGGGGTGACCTGGCGGGTTCCCCGCACCGCGCGGGAGGCGCCGGTGCGCACCGACCCGTCCGGCTACCGGCAGGGCGGGGTGCTGGTCACCCCCGGCGCGGTCGACGCCCCCCGGCTCGGGCCGTTGCGCGCGGAGGCGTACCTGCGCCTCGCGCCGGGCCAGCCGGACGCGGTGGAGCACGTCCGCAACGCCGCCCTCGGGGCCGACCCGTACGCCTCCGTGCTCACGCTGACCGGGGAGCGCCGGGCCACCCAGTTCGTCAACGTCCAGCGCGGCCTCTACATCGGCGCGGTGGTCACCCTGCTGCTGATCGGGGCCAGCATGCTGGTCGGCGTGCTGGAGCAGCTGCGGGAGCGCCGCCGGCTGCTGGCGATGCTGGTCGCGGTGGGCACCCGGCGCTCCACGCTGAGCTGGTCGGTGCTGTGGCAGAGCACCGTGCCGGTGGTGATCGGGCTCGCCCTGGCGGTCGTGTTCGGGCTCGGCCTCGGCGCGGTGCTGCTGCGCATGGTGCAGACGCCGGTCACGGTCTCCTGGCCGGCGCTGGGCATCTCCACCGGCCTCGGGGCGGCGGTCGTGCTGCTGGTCACCGGGCTCAGCCTGCCGGTGCTGTGGCGGCTGACCCGCCCGGACGGCATCCGCACCGAGTAGGGCGTCCCCGCCCGGTGGGCCACGACCGACAGAGGCGGATCGCGGAGAAACAGCGTCCACGCGGCGAACGGCTCGGGCCCCGCACGGGGTCCGGGCCGTCCCGGCACTCGTCCGGTCGGCATCGCGAGCCCGGGCTCCTCAGATCCCTGTCGACGTGTCGCTACGCCGACTCCACCTGGGCGAGCAGCTCGGCGAGATGCAGGGCTCGGACGGCCGACCGGCGCCGGCGCAGGCCCGTGCGCAACTGCCGCAGGCAACCCGGGTTGACCGTCACCACCAGGTCCACTCCCGCGGCCTCGATCTCGTCGAGCTTCGCGTCCAGGATCCGCCGCGACTCCTTCGGCCGCAGCAGCGAGTACGTGCCGGCCGCCCCGCAGCAGGTGGCCGCCGAGGGCAGCTCCACGTAGTCGGCGACCTGGCTCAGCAGCGCCCGGGGCTGCGCGAAGACGCCGAGGCCGTTGCGCAGGTGGCAGGAGTCCTGGAGGGCGACCCGGGCGCGCCGCCCACCCACCCGCAGCTCGGCCCCGGCGGGCCGGTCGGCGAGCCAGGTGGACAGCTCGCGCACCCGGTCCCGGCCGAGCACGGAGGCGAGGTGCGCGGCGCAGCCGCCGGAGGTGGTGACGATGGTGCCGGGCAGGTCCTCGCCGAGCCGCTCGGCCAGCCGCTCGCCGCCGGCCAGGTCGCCGTTGTGCGCGTGCAGCGCGCCGCAGCAGCCCTGGGCGGTGGGCACGGCCAGCTCGGGGGCGAGCGCGTGCGCCCCCCGGCTGACCGCCGGGAAGAGCCCTCGCTCGACGCAGCCCAGCATGAGCTGCGCGCCCCCCGGCCCGCCGGCGGCGGACCCGGGGACGGCGGACCCGGGGGCGGCCGCCGGAGCGGGTGCCGCGCCCGGGGACGGCCCGGCAGCCGGAGCAGGTGCCGCGGCCCGGGTCGGCCCGGCCAGGCGGGAGGTGACGGCCCGGCCGCGGGCGGCACGACGGAGGAGGCCGGACAGCCGCAGCAGCCACCGCTGCTCGACCAGCAGCATCAGCGCCCGGGCCACCAGCGGTCGCCGCCAGCCCCGCCACTGGTGCACCCGCCACTGCTCCAGCAGGCTGCCGTACTCCACCCCGGCCGGGCAGACCGGTTCGCAGGCCCGGCAGCCCAGGCAGAACGAGGACTGCTCGGCGAGGGTGCCGTCGTCGGGGGGCAGGCTGCCGTCCTGCAACGCCCGCATCAACGTGATCCGCCCGCGCGGCGAGGACGCCTCGTCGCCGGTCATCGCGTACGTGGGGCAGGCCGGCAGGCAGAACCCGCAGGAGATGCAGCGGGACAGCTGCTCGGGGTCGAACACGTCGCCGGTCACGATCCCAGCTTTCCGGGGTTGAGGACGCCCGCCGGGTCGAAGGCGCTCTTGATCCGGCGCAGCAGGGCGAGCTGGTCCTCGCCGAGGCGGGCGGCGAGGAACGGCAGTTTCGCCGCCCCCACCCCGTGCTCGCCGGTGATCGTGCCGCCCAGGTCGATGGCGGCGGCGAAGATGTCGGCGAAGGCCGCCTCGGCCCGGCGTACCGCCTCGTGGTCCTCGGCCGAGTCGAGCACGCAGGTGGGGTGCAGGTTGCCGTCACCGGCGTGGCCGAAGGTGGCGATGGCGACGTCGTGCCGGGCCGCGACGGCGTCGATCCGGTCGACCATCTCGGCGATGCGCGGCCGGGGCACGGTCGCGTCCTCCAGGATGGTCACCCCGCCCCGGCGGGACAGCGCCGGCAGCGCGCAGCGCCGGGCGGCCAGCAGCGCCTCGGCCTGGGCGACCTCGCGGGCCGTGGTGACCTCCACCGCGCCGGCCTCGACGCAGGCCGCGCCGATCCGGTCGAGGTGGGCGGCGACCAGGTCCGGCGGGCCGTCGTCGCCGAAGAGCAGCAGGGCGCCGGCGTCGGCGCGCAGCCCCAGGTGGGCGAAGTCCTCGACGGCCCCGATGCAGGCCCGGTCGAGGAACTCCAGCGTCGCCGGCACCACGCCGGCCCGGATCACCCGGGCGACGGCCTCCCCCGCGTCGGCCAGCGTCGGGAAGTACGCGACCCCGGTGTTCGCCGACGCCGGGGCGGGCAGCAGCGCCACGGTCGCCTCGGTGATCACGGCGAGGGTGCCCTCGGAGCCGGTGAGCAGCCGGGTCAGGTCGTAGCCGGCGACGTCCTTCCACAGCCGCCCGCCGGTGCGGATCACCTCGCCGGTGGGCAGCACCGCCTCCAGGCCCAGCACGTAGTTGCGGGTCACGCCGTACTTCAGGCCGCGCAGCCCGCCCGCGCAGGTGGCGATGGTGCCGCCGACGGTGGCGACGGTCCGGCTGCCGGGGTCGGGCGCCCAGAGCAGGCCCCGGGCGGCGGCGGCGTCGGCCAGGGCGGCGCTGGTCACGCCCGGTTGGGTCCGGGCGAGCAGCTCGTCCGCGCTGACCTCCAGGATGGCGTTGAGCCGGGTCAACACCAGCACGATCCCGCCGCGCAGCGGCACGGTCGCGGCGCACAGGTTGGAGCCCGCGCCGCGGGGCACCACGGGCACCCGGTGCCGGGTGGCGAGTGCCAGCACCGCGGCGACCTCGGCGGTGTCGGCCGGGAAGACCACCGCGTCCGGCCGGTGCGAGAACAGCGGCGTCGCGTCCCTGGCGTACGCCACGAGATCGCCGGCCGCGTCGTGCACGTGCGACGGGCCGACGATGCCGCGCAGTTCGGCGAGGACGGTCGCGGACAGCGCCATGCCCCCCCCTTCCCGGCGCCGGTCGCGCCTGTAGCTTTTTGCCGGCCCATGACCGGCTGTCTGGCGACAGTTTTCACCGATCATAGAGAGCCGGGCAGCTCGGGTGAAGACGACGGCCCGTCCTGCCGTCAGCGCGGCGGCAGATGCTCGCGCAGCGCGGCGAACTCGGCCACCGTGAGGAAGGACGGATTGGCCCCCTGAGGCTGCCGCAGCACCTCCGCGCCGGCCAGCCGCGCGTCGCCCCGCAAGCACTCACGGGGCACCCGGTGCGCCTCGTCGAGGACCGTCAGGTCCAACGGCACCGTCCAGGCCGCGCCCGGCTCACCCGGCACCGCGGCGGCGGCCACCAGCCCCACACCCCAGACGCCGTACGCGAGCCGCCCGCGGCTGCCACTGGCCCAGAGGGCCACCGGCTGACCGGCACGCATCAGCCGGGACCGGTAGCCGGGGCGTACGCACCAGCCCGTCACCCGCGGATCGCGGGCGAAGCGGCCGGCCAGGTCGACCCGGTCCGCGTTGCCCTTGATCAGCCAAGCGCCGAGGTCGTCGAGGTGCACCCGTCGGTCGGTCACCCCCTCATCCTCGCCCGGATCCCGGCCGGCCGCCCGACCGGCCGGGACCCGCCGTCAGGCGACGTGGCGCAGGTAGCCCGCGACCGACGCGTCCAGGACCTCCCGGCCGGGCCGGGCCCACACCTCGGCCGAGAAGACCTCCACCTCGACCGGCCCGGTGTAGCCGGCCTCGTCCACGGCCTCCCGCAGCCGGCGCAGCTCGATGCAGCCGTCCCCGGGCAGGGCCCGGCCGAGCAGCACCCCCTCGGGTAGCGGGGTGACCCAGTCGCACACCTGGAACGCGGCGATCCGCGCCCCCGCCCGGGCGATCTGCGCGTACACCGTGTCGTCCCACCACACGTGGTAGGCGTCGACGACGACCCCGACCACGCCCGGGTCGAACCGCTCGGCGATGTCGAGCGCCTGGCCGAGGGTGGACACCACGCAGCGGTCGGCGCAGAACATCGGGTGCAGCGGCTCGATCGCCAGCGTCACCCCCGCCGCGGCGGCGTGCGGGGCCAGCTCGGCGATCGCGTCGGCCACCCGGTGGCGGGCGCCGTCGACGTCCCGGCTGCCCACCGGCAGACCCCCGGAGACCAGCACGAGGACCGAGGTGCCGAGGGCGGCGGCCTCCTCGATGGCCCGCAGGTTCTCCTCCCGCCAGCCGTCGGCGGTGAAGAAGCCGCCCCGGCACAGGGACGTCACCTCGAGGCCGGCGTCGCGGACCAGCTTCGCGGCGCGGGCCAGCCCGTGTTCGGCGACCGGCTCCCGCCACAACCCGATCCCCGGCACGCCGGCGGCGACGCAACCGGCGACCACCTCGGGCAGCGGCCAGTGCTGCGACGTGGCCTGGTTGAACGAGAACCGCCGCAGGGCTTCCGCGCCATCTCCGCCCACCGGGCGGCCCCCGACCGCAGGACTCGCCGGACCGGCGCTCACTGGGGCACCCCCGCGACGGTGAACAGCGCCCGGGCGCGGGCGGCGGCCAGGTCCGCGTCGGGCAGCAGCCCGGCGGCGTCGGCGAGGGTGAGCAGGGCCGCCAGGTGCGCCGGCGAGCGGCCGGTCTGCGCACCGCCGACCATCGTGAAGTGGTCCTGGTGCCCGGCCAGCCAGGCCAGGAAGACGATGCCCGTCTTGTAGTGCCAGGTGGGGGCCGCGAAGATGTGCCGGGCCAAGGGCACGGTCGGCGCGAAGATCGCGTCGTACGCCTCAAGCTCCCCCCGGTCCAGCGCGGCGAGCGCCGCGGCGGCGGCCGGCGCGATCGCGGCGAACACCCCGAGCAGCGCGTCGGAGTGGCCGCTCGCGTCGCCCCGGATCAGCTCCGGGTAGTGGAAGTCGTCGCCTGTGTAGAGGCGCACCCCGGCGGGCAGCCGGCGGCGCAGCGCGACCTCGCGGCCGGCGTCCAGCAGGGAGACCTTGATCCCGTCCACCCGGGCGTCGTGGGCCTTGATCAGGCCGATCACGGCGTCGGCGGCCTCGTCGAGGTCCGTCGACCCCCAGTAGCCCGCGAGCGCCGGGTCGAACATCGGGCCCAGCCAGTGCAGCACCACGGGCTCGTCGGCGGCGCTCAGCAGTTCGTCGTACACCCGCAGGTAGTCCTCCGGGCTGCGGGCGGCGGCGGCCAGGTGGCGGCTGCACATCAGCACCGGGCGGGCCCCGGCGGCCCGCACGTCGTCGAGCTGCTCGCGGTAGGCGCGGGTGACCTCGGCCAGGGTCGCCGGGCCGGGCGGAAGCTGGTCCGTGCCGACGCCGGCGACGATCCGCCCGCCGACCGCGCGGGCCTCGGCGGCGCTGCGCCGGATCAGCTCGCGGGTGGCCGGGTAGTCCAGGCCCATGCCGCGCTGCGCGGTGTCCATCGCCTCGGCCACCCCGAAGCCGTACGACCACAGGTGGTGCCGGAACGCCAGGGTGCGGTCCCAGTCCAGCACGGCCGGGGCGCCGGGGACGTTCTCGGCCGTCGGATCGGCCACCACGTGCGCGGCGGCGTACGCGATGCGGCTGGTCGGCGGCCCGGCGGGGCGCGGGAAGCCGGCGCCCCCGGTCAGCCGGTACCGCCGCCCACCGGGCAGCACCACCTCATTGGTCGCGCTCACAGTTCAGTCTCCGTTCGCGACTGCGGGGCTCGCAGACCCGGCTCACTCCTCGCGCTCACAGTTCCAGCTCCGGGATGTCCAGGCGGGCGCCCTCGCGCGCCGACCGCAGGCCCAGCTCGGCGAGCTGCACGCCGCGCGCGCCGGCCAGGAAGTCCCACGGGAACGGCTCGTTGGCGACGACGTGCCGCAGGAACGCCTCCCACTGCACCTTGAAGCCGTTGTCGAACTCCTCGTTGTCCGGCACCTCCGTCCACTGTGACCGGAAGGGCTCGGTGACCGGCAGGTCGGGGTTCCACACCGGCTTCGGGGTGACGGCCCGGTGCTGCACCCGGCAGCTGCGCAGCCCGGCCACGGCGCTGCCCTCGGTGCCGTCGACCTGGAACTCGACCAGTTCGTCGCGGTGCACCCGGACGCACCACGAGGAGTTGAGCTGCGCGACCACGCCGCCGTCGAGCTCGAAGATGCCGTACGCGGCGTCGTCGGCCGTCGCCGGGTACGTGCGGCCCGCCTCGTCGACCCGCTGCGGCACGTGCGTGGCGGTGAGGCAGGAGACCGTACGCACCCGGCCGAAGAGCTCCTCCAGCACGTACTGCCAGTGCGGGAACATGTCCACGACGATGCCGCCGCCGTCCTCGCTGCGGTAGTTCCAGGACGGGCGCTGCGCCGGCTGCCAGTCGCCCTCGAACACCCAGTAGCCGAACTCCCCGCGCACCGACAGGATCCGGCCGAAGAAGCCGCCGTCGATGAGCCGCTTGAGCTTGCGCAGCCCGGGCAGGAAGAGCTTGTCCTGCACCACCCCGGTACGCACGCCGGCGGCGCGCGCCGCCCGGGCCAGGTCGAGGGCGCCCTCGGTGTCCTCGGCCAGCGGCTTCTCGGTGTAGATGTGCTTGCCGGCGTCCAGGGCCCGGCGGATCGCCTTCTCCCGCTGCTGGGTGACCTGGGCGTCGAAGTAGATCTCGACGTCGTCGCGGGCCAGCGCGGCGCTGAGGTCGGTGGTCCAGTCGGTCAGCCCGTGCCGCTCGGCGATCTCGCGGAGCTTGGTCTCGCTGCGCCCGACCAGGACGGGCTCGGGCCAGATCGACGTGCCGTCGGCCAGGGGCACGCCGCCCTGCTCGCGGATGGCGAGCAGGGAGCGCACCAGGTGCTGCCGGTAGCCCATCCGGCCGGTGACGCCGTTGACGATGATGCCTATCGACCTGCGGGTCATGGTGTTCCTTCCCTCCGCGGGCGCCTCCGACCGGGACGGCGGCGGGCGGCGACCTGTTCCACGCCTGCGCCGCCGCCGGGAGGCCCCCGGCGGCGGATCTCAGGCAAGCGCTTTCCTGGGCAGCGTAGGGAACGCCTCCCTCCTCAGGCAAGGGGCTGTCCGCCCCGTCACGCGACCGTCGTCGCCCGCCGGGCCGCGCGGGCGGGCGCCGGAGCGGGGAAGCGCTCTCGCTGCGGTACCGTGACGGATGGCCGGCACCGGGGCGCGGCCGAGAAGAAACGACCGAGGGGGCGGCAGTGGCGACCCTGTCCGACGTGGCCCGGCGGGCGGGGGTCTCGCCCGCGACCGCCTCCCGGGTGATCAACGGCAGCAGCAAGCCCGTCACCGAGGAACTCCGCGAGCGCGTGCTCCGCGCCGTCGCCGAACTGCAGTACGTGCCGAACGCGCACGCCCAGCTGCTGGCCCGCTCGCACCGCGTGGCGGTGGGCGTCATCGTGCACGACGTCTCCGACCCCTACTTCGCCGAGATCACCCGGGGCCTGCAACGGGTCGCCACCGACCAGGGCCGGCTGCTGATGATCTGCAACAGCTACCGCGACCCGGACCGCGAGCTGGAGTACGTCGAGCTGCTGCGCGGCCAGCAGGTGGCCGCGATCATCCTGGCCGGCTCGGGCTACCACGACGCCACCTTCACCCGCCTGCTCAACGAGAAGCTCGCCGCGTACGAGGCGACCGGCGGACGGGTCGCGGTCATCGGCCGGCACGAGCACTCCGGCGACGCGGTGATGCCGGACAACCGCGCCGGCGGCCGGTTGATCGGCGCGGAACTTTACGAGCTGGGGCACCGCGCGATCGGCGTGGTGGCCGGGCCGGCGGTGCTCACCACCACCACCGACCGGCTCACCGGGCTCCGGGAGTCCCTCGCCGCGCACGGGCTGAGCCTGCCCGAGCACCGCGTGCGGCACGCCGAGTTCGACCGCGACGGCGGCGTCGCCGCCACCGCCGCCCTGCTCGACGCCGACCCCGAGCTGACCGCCGTCGTGGCGCTCAACGACTCGATGGCGATCGGCGCGCTGGCGCTGCTGCGTTCCCGGTCGGTGGCGGTGCCCCGGCAGATGTCGGTCATCGGCTTCGACGACATGCCGATCGCCCGGGACGTCACCCCGGCGCTGACCACCGTCCGGCTGCCCCTGGTCGAGATGGGGGCCCGCGCGATGTCGCTGGCGCTCGACCCGGGGGCCGCGGCACCCCGCGTCGAGGTGCTGCCCGCCGAGGTGGTGCGCCGGGACAGCACCGGGCCGGCCCCCGAGGTCACCCCGGTCCGCCCGCGGGAGGTCAGATGATGAAGTGGGTCCAGTAGGCGAGCCAGGTGACGAAGAGCGCGCCCTGGAGCAGGGCCAGGGCGGCGGTCAGCCAGGCGTCGGCGCCCGCGTGCCGGGCCCAACGGGCCAGCACGAGGGCGACCGGGAAGACGGCTAGCAGATAGCGCAGCAGGCTCTTGTACACCGGCGGGCCCATCGACAGCGGCACCAGGACCATGAGCAGCCCGTACACGAGATAGGGCAGCCCGAGCCGGCGGGCGCCCGCGAGCAGGACCGCCAGCACCAGCACGGCGACCCACACCCGCAGGGCGTCGCGGGGCGGGGTGTCGGTCAGGCCGTGCCACAGCACCGCCAGCGGGTTCTGCACCCGGATGCCCCAGCCCGTCTCCTGGGCGTGCTTGTAGGCGAACCAGTCGCCGCTCTGCCACCGGCAGAACGCCATGAAGGCCAGCCAGCCGGCGGGCACCAACGCCAGCGGCCAGCCGACGCGGACGTACGCCCACCACGCGCGCGGGCCCAGCCGGTAGCCGTGCTGCCGCAGCAGCACCAGGGCCAGCGGGAGCACGACGAGGAACCCGACCGAGCGGCTCATCGCCAGGAAGAAGCCGACGACGCCCACGAGCAGCCAGCGCCGCCGCTCCGCGTGATGGAAGGCGGCGAGCGCGAGGCAGAGGAACAGCGACTCGGTCAGCGCCGCCTGGAACAGGAACCCGGCCGGCAGCAGCACGAGGTAGCGGACGAACCGGCGGGCGGAGGCGTCGTCGCCGAGCAGCCGCTCCCCCAGCCGGTGCGCGTAGAAGAGCATCAGCAGGAACGCGACGTTGGCGACGAGCAGCAACGCCAGCGCGGTGTCCCCGCCCAGCAGCGGGGCCAGCGGACGGGCCAGGAACGGATAGAGCAGGGGAAAGCCGAAGTCGCGCCACGGCTCGTCGAGCGGGAGCCGCGCCAGCCGGTCGTAGAGGAAGGAGTCCCAGGCGAACCAGAGCGCGACCGCGCGGTGCCCGGAGACCGCCCGCTGCTGCTCGCGCATCATCGTCTCGTCCGGCGGCGGGGCCCAGGGCACGTCGTCGAACGCGCTCAGCGCGAGCACCCCGAGGGCGCTGAGCACGATCTTCGTACCGAGGAAGACGGCGAGGACGAACAGCCACGGCGTCGGTATCCGGCCGGCGGCCCGCGACGCCGCCCGCCGCAGGTCGTGCCCGCGCCCGGCCAGCCGGGCGGGCAGGGCGCGCCATTGCCGGTCCGAGACGGCCCGCCCACTGTCCATCACGCGTCTCCCGATCCGGCCGCCCGAACGGTGCCACATCCCCGTTCCCGGGCCGTTGACACGTCCGCGCGACCCCGGGTGCGGAACCGGGCGCCGGGCGCGTCGGTGGCCCTCCCGGGCGGTCCGTCCCGTCGGGGTGTCCCGGGAGCGGACGGGAATCCGGGGTGAGTTCGGGCCGGTGCCGGGTAAGCGGGCCGCCTCCGGGAGGCGGAAGCAGGGGGCGACGGGCATGGGCGAAGAGCGCGGCACGGTGGTCATCGGCGCGGGGCCGGCGGGCCTGACCACGGCGTACGAGTTGCTCCGGCGGGACAGCCCGGTCCGGGTGTTCGAGGCCGACGAGGTGGTGGGCGGCATCAGCCGCACCGTCGAGCGGGACGGGTGGCGCTTCGACATCGGCGGGCACCGGTTCTTCACGAAGGTGGCCCGGGTCGAGGAGTTCTGGCACGAGATCCTGCCCGACGAGGACTTCCTGCTGCGGCCCCGGATGAGCCGCATCTACTACCGGGGCGCCCTGTTCGACTACCCGCTGAGCGCGACGAACGCCCTGCGCAACCTCGGCGTGCGGGAGGCCGTGCTGTGCATGGGCTCGTACGCGCGGGCCCGGCTGCGCCCGCCGAAGGACCAGTCGCACTTCGAGGGCTGGGTCTCGGCGCGGTTCGGCTGGCGGCTCTACTCGATGTTCTTCAAGACGTACACCGAGAAGGTCTGGGGCATGCCGGCCGACCGGTTGCAGGCCGACTGGGCCGCGCAGCGGATCAAGAACCTGTCGTTGGCCAAGGCGGTCCGCAACGCGGTGCTGCCCAAACGCAACCGCAAGGACGTGACCAGCCTGATCGAGGAATTCCAGTACCCGAAGCTCGGCCCGGGCATGATGTGGGAACGCTGCGCCGAGGAGGTGCGCCGGCGTGGGGGCCGGGTGGACACCGGCACCTGGGTGACCGCCGTGCACCGGGACCCGGAGCGCCGCCGGGCCGTCGCCGTGACCGTCAACGGGGCCGGCGGGCAGCGTACCGAGCCGGCGGAGCACGTCGTCTCCTCGATGCCGATCTCCGAGCTGGTCGCCGCGCTGCGCCCGGCGGCCCCGCCGGAGGTGCTGGCCGCCGCGGCCGACCTGCGGTACCGGGACTTCCTGACCGTCGCGCTGGTGGTGCCGGAGGAGTTCTCGTTCCCGGACAACTGGATCTACGTGCACGACCCGGCGGTGAAGGTGGGCCGGATCCAGAACTTCGGCTCCTGGTCGCCCCACCTGGTCAAGGACGGTCGCACCTGCCTCGGCCTGGAGTACTTCGTGTTCGAGGACGACGAGACCTGGCGTACGCCGGACGCCGAGCTGATCGCCGCCGCGACCGCCGAACTGGAGCGGCTCGGCCTGGTCCGACCGGGGGTGGTGGAGGCCGGGTACGTGGTGCGGATGCCGAAGGCGTACCCGGTCTACGACGAGCGCTACCAGCACAACGTCGACGTGATCCGGGACTGGCTGGCGCGCGAGGTGCCCAACGTGCACCCGGTGGGCCGCAACGGCATGCACCGCTACAACAACCAGGACCATTCGATGCTGACGGCGATGCTCACCGCCGAGAACATCGCCTGCGGCACCCGGCACGACGTGTGGTCGGTCAACGTGGAGCAGGACTACCACGAGGAGTCGAGCCACGACGGGGACGGTCACCGGGGCACCGGCCGGGACGCGCCCGTCGTACCGGCCCGGCCCGCCGTCCCGGTCGGCACGACGCTCGACGGCGCCACCCGGCCCGAACGGCCGGCCCAGGTACGCCTCGGCTGAGCAGACGGCGCGTGCCGATGGCCCGAGCCCGGGGTCTTCGAAGCCCGACGGCGGACCGGCCCGGGCTCAGTGCGCTTCGAGGACGAAGAAGATGAAGCAGATGAACGACGTGCGGTCCACGAGATGCGGAGGCAGAATCTCGCGCGGAGTCCCGGGGGACATGGGGGGCTCGCTGACGACCGAGACGCGGAAGCCCGCGTCGGTGAACGCATCCGTCATCGCGTGCAACGGCCGGTGCCAGTAGGTCAGCTCCGTGCTGTGCCCGTCGAACGTGTAGTCCTCCGACCACCGTGCGAGGGCGAAGTAGTCGGCGTCCGGGTGCACTGCCGTGTAGACCATCGGGTGGTTCACGGACAGGATGAGGCGCCCCCCTGGTCTCAGGACTCGTCGCAGCTCGGCCAGGGGCGCAGTCCAGTCCTTCAGGTAGTGCAGGACCAGGGACACGACGACGTCGTCGAACGCGCCGTCGGCGAAGGGAAGCGGCTCGCTGAGGTCGGCGACCAGCAGCGTGGCGTCCTCGCCCAGTCGCCGTTCGGCCAGCTCGACCATCGCGGGGCTGGAGTCGAAGCCGGTCACGATGGCCCCTCGCTCGCGGAGCGCCGCGGAGAGGGGACCTGAACCGCAGCCGGCATCGAGGATCCGTCGGCCGTTCACGTCCCCGGCGAGTCCGATCATCGCGGGCCGCTCGTAGTGGCCGTTGATGAGGTTGGCTTCGTTGTCCGCGGAGTAGCGCTCGGCGAAACTGTCGTAGTGGTCGGCCTTCACCAGGTCGTCTCCCAATAAGGTGCTCCGGGGTCGAACGCACGATCCTGCCATGGCGGCGGAGACGCCACGTGCCCCTGCCGCGCGCGGGATCAACTGGGTGGGCTCGCTCGTGTCGGTCACTATGGTTGGTCGATGGACGTTGTCAGCACTGCCGACGTCTCGCCGGGCGACCGGTTCGCCTTCTGGCGCGAGGTCAGCGCGAAGCTCTGGGTACCGTACGACCTGGCCCGGGAACGGCAGGCGGAAGCCGGATTCGAGGCGCGGGTCGGTATCAGCGAGTTCGGCCCGGTGCAGGCGACCCTGATGACGACGATGGCGCACTCGGTGCGCCGTACGCCCCGGCTGATCCGGCAGGCCGATCCGGAAGTGTTCAAGGTGAGCTGCATGGTCAGTGGCAGCGGCACGCTGACGCAGGACGGCAGGCGCGCGGAGTTCGGTGCCGGGGATCTCGTGCTCTACGACACCTCGCGTCCGTACGTGGCCGAACTCCGGCCGGACGATTCGACGAGCCGGATGCTGCTCCTGCGTTTCCCCCGGGCCCTGCTGCCGTTTCCTCCCCGGGAACTGCGCGAACTGAGCGCCGTCCGCATTCCCGGTGCCCGCGGCGTCGGCGCGTTGTCGTCGCGTTTCCTGCTGCAGCTCGCCGACCAGATGGACGAACTGACCCCGGCCGAGACCGCGCGTCTGGCCACCCTGACGCTCGACGTGCTGATCACGGCGTTGGCCGACGCGCTGGACACCCGCAACGTCGTCCCCGCGGACACGCGCCGGCGGGCGCTGACCGCCCGCATCCACGCCTTCATCCGCGACCATCTCGGCGACCCGGGCCTGACCCCGAACGTGATCGCCGCGGCGCACCACATCTCCGTGCGCCACCTCCACAAGCTGTTCCAGCGGGAGGGGCACACCGTCGCCGGCTGGATCCGCGAGCAGCGCCTCGACCGGTGCCGACGCGACCTCGCCGAACCCCGGCTCGCCGCCCGCACGATCAACGCGATCGCCGCCCGGTGGGGATTCACCAGCGCCCCGCATTTCAGCCAGGCGTTCCGCGCCCGTTACGGCCAATCCCCCTCCGAGTTCCGCCAGCAGTTCCCGACCAGGCACGGAGACTGAACATCAGTGCACCCAGCCACAACGACAGGTGCGGATGCGGCGGGCGGTCTGCGGCACGAGGGGTGGGACGAGATCGCGGTCGTTTCGAAGCCGTTCGCGTTACCCGGCGGTTGTGGTAGCGCGAACGGGCACGGTCCGGGATAGCCTTGCCGCATATGGCTACCTATCGCAGCGCCTCAGTGCTCCTCTCCTCCGACGGCACCCGGACCCCCGGCACCGCCGCCCTCTTCGCCGAGCCCGCCCGCAAGGGTGGGACCCCGCCGTGGGCGGGCGACTTCCGACCCGCCAACAGCGCCGGCAACGGCCCCAAGAACGCGGTCGGGAAGACCTTCACGTTGGAGTTGCCCGACGGCAGCACCGGCAAGGTCGTGGTCCAGGGCCTCAAGAGCGGGAAGGGAGGCGTCGTGCTGGCGTTGATGGGCGAGGACGCACCCCCCTTCTGATCGGGAACTGATCGCCCGCCGACGTCACCGGCGCTGGAGACGGCCGGTGCGCGCGGTGCGCCGCAGCGCCGGTGGCGGCTCGGGTCCCGGGCTGCCGCACGCTCACGGATCGGCCCTGGTCGGCGGCCCGCCGACCAGGGCCACCGGTCAGCGGCGGCCGGCGGCCAGGGCGACGAGGTACTGTCCGCCGCCCGCGTCGACGCTCGCGGTCACCGGCAGTCCGGGCACCAGCCGGGAGAACCGGTCGACCAGCCAGTCCGCCGCCGCCTGGGCGTCCTTCTCGCTCGGGCAGCGGGCGACCAGCTCGCGGCCACCCTTGCGTTCGAGTCGCTCGGCGACGGTGATCAGTGGCGCGGGCTCCACCACGTGCAGGTGCTCCGGCCAGGCGATGACCACCTTGACCGCGCCCTTGCGACTGTTGCAGGCACGGTGCGCGAGTCGCTCGGCGACCTTGGCCTTCTTGTCGGCGGTGCGGCTGTCGACGCTGGGACCACGCGGGTCGTTCACCGACATGCCGGCGTCGACCGGCTCGTCGCACACCCAGCATCGCCAACCGTCACGCCTCGCGACGTCATCGAGGGAACTCATCCGAGCAAACTAGCCCGTGCCAGCCGAACCATCCGCACTCGGCCTGGGCCACCCACCGATGTCCGACGCTGCTCCCGGGCGACAATCTGGAATGCTTCTCCCATGCCCTCCTACCCGCCCACCTTCGCCGACCAGGTCGTCACCCAGCCAGCCCGCGCCCAGTTCGAGGCGTTCCTCGACGAGCACCGTCGCGCCCTCAACGGCTGCCTGGACGGGCTGACGGAGGAACAGGCACGCCGGTCGTTGGTGGCCTCCCGGACCACGCTGCTAGGCCTCGTGAAGCACGTGACCTTCGTCGAGAAGGTCTGGTTCGACGAAGCCGTCACGTGCCGGTCGCGCGCTGAGATCGGCATCCCCGCGACGCCGGACGAGTCGTTCGTCCTCGATGACGACGACACGATCGCCACCGTCCAGCGCGCACACCGCGAAGCCTGCGAAGCATCACGCCGTGCGACGTCGTCCCTGGGTCTGGACGACATCCTGCACGGCAACCGGCGGGGCCCGCTTCCGCTGCGGTGGGTGTACCTCCACATGCTGCGCGAGCTCGCCCAGCACTGTGGGCACGCGGACATTCTCCGGGAGCAGCTCGTCGACGGGTAGCGCGCGGACGTCCGCTCATGCCCCGGCGGTCCGACGAGCGTGCGCCGATGTCCGGCAGCCTACGGCCGGGCGGACGAGGGCAGCTTCCCCAGCGTGCGCACCGCGGTCGAGGACACCGCGGCCAGTTCGGGCTGCGCGGGCAGGAACACCGTGGGGACGCCCAGCGACTGGTTCATCGCGGCGAGCCGGTACTCGGTCTGGAGGTCGCTGGTGTTACGCACGCCGCGGACGATCACTCCCACGTCGTGGCGACGGCAGTAGGCGGAGGTCAACCCGCTCCAGGCCGCAACGGTGACGGAGGTCCACCCGACCGGCAGGACGGCCCGGACAGCGGCCGCCCGCTCCTCCTCGTCGGCGCTCGGCTGCTTGATGCTGTTGACCGCGACGAGCACGACCACTTCGTCGAAGAGGCCGCGTGCCCGGTCCACCACGTCCAGATGGCCGGGAGTGAAGGGGTCGAAGCTGCCGGGGTAGACCGCTCGCACGCGTACCCGACCGGGGGTGCGTGCTGTCGAAGTGCTCATGGCCCGACTGTAGGTACCGGCTGCCGGATCCGCGGGCCCCCGGGTGTGGGCAGTGCGTCACAGCGCCGTGGACCCGTCCGGCACCCGCCTGGCCGAGGGTCGGCGGAACCCGCCACCCTCGACCCGAGCCCGCGACGGCGCGCCGGTGCCGTGGCCGGTAAACGCTTTGCCGCCGCGCCGGGCCGCCCATAGCATCCGCCGGATGCGGATCCGCGAGTTCCACGAGTCCGACTGGGCCCAGGTGTGGCCGCTCGTCCGGGAGGTGGTCCGGGCGCGGGAGACCTTCCCCTACGACCCGGAGCTGACCGCCGAGCAGGCGTACGACATGTGGGTGGAGGCCGCGCCCGGCCGGACGGTGGTCGCGGTCGACGGCGACGCGGTGCTGGGCACCGCGAAGATGGGCACCAACCGCCCCGGGCCGGGCTCGCACGTCGCCACCGCGAGCTTCATGGTGGCCCGCGCGGCGCGCGGGCGGGGCGTGGGCACCGCGCTGTGCCGGCACGCCGTCGACTGGGCCCGGGAGCGGGGGTACGCCGGAATGCAGTTCAACGCCGTGGTGGCGAGCAACGCCACCGCCGTGGAGCTGTACCGGCGGGAGGGGTTCGCCGTGGTGGGCACGGTGCCCGGCGCGTTCCGCCATCCCACCCTCGGCCGGGTGGGCCTGCACGTCATGTACCGGGAGTTCTGACCGGCACGACGGACGCCGCCGCGCGCCGGGACGCCCACCCCCGGCGGGCGGGCGTCCGGCGCGACGGCGGCGTCGGTCAGACGGCGGCCTTGGCGACGGCCTCGGCGCGCAGGTCCTCCTCGGAGGCGCCCCGGCGCCAGTAGCCGGAGAAGGTGACGTGGCGGCGGTCCAGGCCGCGCTCGCCGACGAGGTGCCGGCGCACCGAGCGCACCATCGAGGACTCGCCGGCGATCCAGGCGTACGGGCTGCCGGCCGGCAGCCGGGCGGCGCGCACCGCGTCCGCCAGCAGGGTGCTGCCGGGGGCGGTGCCGCCGCGCACGATCCAGCGCACCTCGGCCCGTGCCTCGGTGGGCAGCTCCTGGATGTCCCCCGCGTCGGGGACCTCGATCCAGGCCCGTACCGGGGTGCCGGGCGGCAGCCAGGCCAGGATCCCGGCGGCGGCCGGCAGCCCCGTCTCGTCGGCCACCAGCAGGACGGAGTCCGTGCCGACCGGGGGGCGGAAGCAGACGCTGCGGTTGTCGTGCACAGCCGGGCCGAGCAGCACCACCCGGTCGCCCGGCAGGGCGTGCCGGGCCCAGCGGGAGGCGGGGCCGGTGTCGCCGTGGCTGACGAAGTCGATGTCGACCTCGGCCACCTCGGGACGCTGCTCCCGGATGGTGTACGAGCGCATCACCGCGCGCACGTCCGGGTCCATGGCCCGGTAGGCGCCGAACCAGTCCTCCCCCGCCTCGACGGGGAGCACCGGCTCGGGCTGGCCCGGGTGCGGCAGGAACAGCGAGACGCTCTGGTCCCGGCCGCCACCGGCGAAGTCGGCCAGCTCCGGCCCGCCGAAGGTGACCCGGACCAGGGAGGCGCCGACGCGGCGGGCGCCGACGACCTGCGCGGCGAAGAGGCGGTACTGGACGGCGACGGCGGTGGTCACGGGGTGACCTTCTTCGCGCCCTTGATGGCGGTGGCCAGGTTCTCCAGCAGCGGCGCGGCGCCGGCGTACGAGAAGCGGGGCACCGCATCCCACGGGGTGATCTGGTTGGCCTTGACCGCGGGGAGCTGCTGCCAGGTGGGCTTGGCGGCCATGTCCTTGGGCTGCAGGGCCGAGGCGCGGTTGTCGAGCAGGATCAGGTCCGCCGGGAACTTGCCCGCGTTCTCCCAGCTCAGCGCCTCGAAGTAGTCGCCGGCCTCGAGCTTGGTGGGTACGACGATGTCGACGCCCAGCTCGGCGAAGTACATCAGGTCGGTGCTGACCTTGGGATTGGAGACGTAGAACAGGTCGGGGCTGCCGGAGCAGGCCATCACCTTGATCCCCGGGTTCGCCTTGACCGCCTGGCGGACCGACTCGGCGGCGGCCTCGAAGCGGGCCTTGGCGTCGGTGACCTTCTTCGCGGACAGGTCGGCGCCGAGGGACTCGGCGAGCTGCGCGTACCGCTCGATCGGCTTGGTCATCGGCACCCGGGCGGTGGTGATCGCGACGCTGGGGGCGAGCGGGAGGATCTTGCCCTTGCTCTCGTCCGGCACGTACCAGAGGGCGCCCGGGTCGTACATGTGGGTGACGAGCAGCTGGGGCTGCAGGGCGGCGTACTTCTCCAGGTTGAACTCGCCCCACACGTTGCCGAGGATCTGCACGGACTCCACGTTCAGGTCGCCGGCCTGCGGCTCGGCCGTGCCGTCGGCGCGCTTCGTCTCGCCGAACACCCCGACGATCTGCTTGTCGAGCCCGAAGTCCACCAGCGCGGCGGCGACCCCCGTGAAGGCGACCACCCGGGTCGGGCGCGCGTCGGCGCTCACCTTCTCGTTGCGGTCGTCCGTGAACGACCACGGCCCGCCGGAGTCCTTGGCGGCAGGGGTGGCGGAGTCCTCGTCCCCGCCGCAGCCGGCGAGCAGGGCTGCCAGGGTGGCGGCGCCACCGGCGGCGAGCAGGCCCCGGCGGGAGAGGCGGCGGGCGGACACGGGATGCGGCATGGTGGTGTCTTTCGATCGGGGTCGGGCGAATGACCATGGACAGCGGGGTTAGGTTAACCTAACCTAAACGGCTGTCAAGTCCCGTTCGGAATTCCGCACCACATCGGAGCCCACACTGTCCGCCACCCTCTCCCCCCGCGTCGGCGCGCCGCCGGCACCGCCGGCCGTACGCCGGCCCGGCCGGGCCGCGCTGCGGGCCGCCGGGCTCGCGGCGTCGGTGCTGCTGCTCGCGGCCGTCGCGGTGCTCAGCATCGCCGTGGGCGCCAAACAGCTCCCCCTCACCGACGTGTGGCAGGGCCTGCTGGACCGCGACGCCGCCGAGTACGCCGTCGTGCACCGCATGCGGCTGCCGCGTACGCTGCTCGGCCTGCTCGCCGGGGCGGCGCTCGGCGTCGCCGGCGCGGTGATGCAGGCGCTGACCCGCAACCCGCTCGCCGACCCCGGCCTGCTCGGCATCAACGCCGGCGCCTCGGCGGCGGTGGCCACCGGTGCGCTGCTGTTCGGCATCGGCGGCGTCGGCGGGCACGTGTGGTTCGCGCTGCTCGGCGCGGCGGCCGTCACCGCCGCCGTGTACGCCGTCGGCGGCGGGCGCGGGGCCACCCCCGCGCGGCTGGCGCTGGCCGGCGCGGCGCTCAACGCCACCCTCTACTCCTACGTCAGCGCGGTGATGCTGGTGGACACGGCCTCGCTGGAACGGCTGCGGTTCTGGACGGTCGGCTCGCTGTCCAGCGCCGAACCGTCGACCGTCCGCACGGTCGCGCCGTTCATGGCGGCGGGCCTGCTGGTCGCCCTGGCCGTCGCCCGCCCGCTCAACGCGCTGGCGCTCGGCGACGACGCGGCGCGCGCGCTCGGCGCCCGCCCGGCCCTGGTCCGGGGCGCGGTCATCCTGGCGATCACGCTGCTCTGCGGCGCCGCCACCGCCGCCTGCGGGCCGATCGTCTTCGTCGGGCTGCTGGTGCCGCACCTGGTGCGCGCGCTCACCGGGCCGGACCTGCGCTGGCTGCTGCCGTACTGCATGGTGCTGGCGCCGGTGCTGCTGCTCGGCGCCGACGTGCTCGGGCGGGTGCTGAGCCGCCCCGGCGAGCTCCAGGTCGGGCTCGTGACCGCCGTGGCCGGCGGGCCGCTCTTCCTCTGGCTGGTGCAGCGCGGGCGGGTGGCCCACCCGTGATCACCCTCCGTACCCGCGGCCTTTCCCTGCGGCTGCGTCCCCGCGCCGTCGCCGTCGGCGTCGCCTGCGTACTGCTGGCCCTGACGCTGAGCGTGCTCGCCATCGGCAGCGGCGACTACCCGATGAGCCCCGCCGACGTGCTGCGCGCCCTCACCGGCCGGGGCACCCCGGCCGAGGAGTTCATCGTCACCGAGCTGCGGCTGCCCCGGGTGGTCACCGCGCTCTGCGTCGGCGCCGCGCTGGCGTTGGCCGGCGCGGTCTTCCAGTCACTGGTACGCAACCCGCTGGGCAGCCCCGACATGCTCGGCTTCACCCAGGGCGCGGCCACCGGGGCGCTCGTCGTGGTGGTGCTCGGCGGCAGCAGCCTGGCGCTGGCCTCGTCGGCGGTGGTCGGCGGGCTGGTCACCGGCGCGCTGGTCTACGCGCTGTCCTGGCGGCGCGGCGTGCACGGGTACCGGCTGATCCTGGTCGGCATCGGCACCATGGCGATCCTCACCGGGGTCAACGGCTGGCTGCTCACCCGGGCCCCGCTGATGGACGCCGCCCGCGCCGTGCTCTGGCTCACCGGCAGCCTCGACGGCCGCGGCTGGTCGAACGCGCTGCCGCTGCTGATCGCGCTGGGCGTGCTGGTGCCCCTCATGCTGGCCGGCTACGGGCCGGCGATGCGGCTGGTCGAGATGGGCGACGACACCGCCGCCGCCCTCGGCGTACGCGTGGAGCGGCTGCGCCTGGTCGTGCTGGCGGCGGCGGTGCTGCTGGTCTCCCTCGCGGCGGCCGCCGCCGGGCCGGTGAACTTCGTGGCCCTCACCGCGCCGCACCTCGCGCGGCGGCTGACCCGGGCCCCGGGGCCGAACCTGCTGCCCTCGGCGGCCGTCGGCGCGGTCCTCCTGGTCGCCGCCGACCAGCTCGCGCTGCGGGCGTTCCCCGGGCACCAGCTGCCGGTCGGCGTGGTGACCGGCGTGCTCGGCGGCGCCTACCTGGTCTGGCTGCTGGCCACCGAGCGCCGGGCCGGCCGGCTGTGACCGGGCTGGGCCGGCGGGCCACCCACGACGAGAACGGAGCACCAAGCATGCAGTCCCGGCTGAGCGGCACCGCGATGACCCTCGCCTACGAGCGGCGGACCATCGCGCAGGACCTGAGCGTCGCCGTGCCCGACCGGTCCTTCACGGTCATCATCGGCCCCAACGCCTGCGGCAAGTCCACCCTGCTGCGGGCCCTGTCCCGGCTGCTGAAGCCGGCCGCCGGGGCGGTGCTGCTCGACGGCGAGGACATCCACCGGCAGCCCGCCCGCAGCGTGGCGCGCACCCTCGGCCTGCTGCCGCAGACGTCCGTCGCGCCGGACGGCATCGGCGTCGCCGAACTCGTCGCCCGCGGCCGGTACCCGCACCAGGGGCTGCTGCGGCAGTGGTCGCGCGAGGACGAGCGGGTGGTCACCGAGTCGATGGCCGCCACCGGGGTCGCCGACCTGGCCGACCGGGCCGTCGACGAGCTCTCCGGCGGGCAGCGGCAGCGGGTGTGGATCGCGATGGCGCTGGCCCAGCAGACCCCCCTGCTGCTGCTCGACGAGCCGACCACCTACCTGGACATCGCCCACCAGATCGAGATCCTCGACCTCTGCGCCCGGCTGCACGAGGAGCAGGGCCGCACGCTGGTGGCGGTGCTGCACGACCTCAACCACGCCGCCCGCTACGCGACGCACCTGATCGCGATGCGCGAGGGGCGGGTGGTCGCCGCCGGCGCCCCCCGTGAGGTGGTCACCGCCGAGCTGGTCGAGGAGGTCTTCGGCCTGCCCTGCCGCGTGATCGACGACCCGGAGAGCGGCACCCCGCTGGTGGTCCCCGCCGCCCGCCGCCGGGCCCCCGCGAGCGCCCCGACGGTCGCCGCCGCCGGCGGGTGAGGGCTGTGGGCGGGTGACGGGCGTGGGCGGGTGAGGGGCGTCCGCGCCGCCGGCCGGGGTCGCCGGACCGCCCGCGCCGCGCCGGGGGTCGACCTACTCGCGCATCGACCGGAATCATCGTACGGTGGCACACGATGCGTGATCTCGCCAGCACCTACCGCCAGGATGTCGACGGCTTCGGCCGGGTGACCATCCGCCCCCTCGACCCCGACACCGACATCGACCTGATCCACGCCTGGGTCAGCCAGGAACGCGCCCGCTTCTGGGGCATGCGCGACGCCGGCCGGGACCGGGTCGGGGAGATCTACCGCTACCTGGACTCGCTGCCCACCCACCACGCCTGGCTGACACACCGCGACGGCATGCCGGTGGCGCTGTTCCAGACCTACGAGCCGGCCGCCGACCCGGTCGGCGAGTGCTACCCGGTCCAGCCCGGCGACCACGGGGCCCACCTGCTGATCGGCCCGCCAGACACGGCCGAGCGGGGCTTCACCGGCACCCTGTTGCGCGTGTTCCTCGACTTCGTCTTCGCCGACCCGCGACACCGGCGCGTCGTGATGGAGCCGGACGCGCGCAACGACAAGGCGGTGGAGCGGCTCCTGCGCACCGGCTTCGTCGCCGGCCCGCTGATCGACGTGAACGGCAAGCGGGCCCAGCTGCTCTTCCTCGACCGCGAGACGTTCGAGGCCGGCCGGCCCTGAGCGCGGGGACGGCCGCCGAATCCGACTCGCTCCCGCCGCCGGGGCCGGCGGCGGGGGCGGCGCGACGGGTCAGCCGTGCAGCCAGCGGTGGATGCACTGCAACAGGTCGGCGGCGTCGACCGGCTTCGTGACGTAGTCGCTGGCGCCGGAGGAGATGCTCTTCTCCCGGTCGCCGTGCATCGCCTTCGCGGTCACCGCGATGATCGGCAGGTCGGCGTAGCGGGGCATGGCGCGGATCGCCGCCGTCGCGGCGTAGCCGTCCATCTCCGGCATCATGACGTCCATCAGCACGAGGTCGATGTCGTCGTGGCGCATCAGCGTCTCGATGCCCTGCCGGCCGTTCTCCGCGTAGACCACGTCGAGCCCGTGCAGCTCCAGGATGTTGGTCAACGCGAAGACGTTGCGCGCGTCGTCGTCCACCACCAGCACCTTGCGGCCGGCCAGGTCGGCGGGCAGGGCGTCGACGGCGGGACGGACGTCGGGCACCACCGGGGCGAACGGCAGCACCCGCTCCGGGGTCACCGCCGTCAGGTGCAGGGCGATCCGCTCGCGCAGGTCGTCCAGGCTGCGCAGGACCTCCAGCGGCCGCTCGTGGGCCAGCGCCTGCAACAGGGCCTGCGAGCCGGACGGCAGTGGGTGGCCGTGGTACGCCAGCACGGGCAGCCCGCGCAGCGCCGGATCGTCGTGCAGCGCCTTCAGCAGGTTCGTACCGCCGTCGTCGGGCAGGTCGAGCTGGAGCACCAGGACGTGGTGCCGCCCGCCGGCGAGCGCCTCGATCGCCGAGGCCACGTCCACCGCGGTGGAGATCTCCACCGGCGGGTGCGCGTCGCCCAGGTCCGCCGCGACGCCCTGGGCGAGCAGCGTCAGCAGCCCCTTGTCCCGGCGCTCCAGCACGAGCATCCGGCGTACCTCGCCGGGTTGCAGCGTCACGGCCGGCGGCAGGGTGGCCGGGACCGCCCAGGGCAGCGTGGCCGGCGGCGTCCAGGGCAGCGCCCCGGCACGGCCCGTTGCCGGCGACGGGCCGGTCGGGCGGTCGTCCGCAGCCGCGTCGCCGGTCCCGGCGGGCACCGGCCCGACGGGCAGGTAGAGGGTGAACGTGCTGCCCCGGCCGAGCACGCTGTGCGCCTGGATCCGGCCACCGAGCAGGTGGGCGATCTCCCGGCTGATGGACAGCCCGAGGCCCGTGCCCCCGTACCGCCGGCTGGTCGTGCCGTCGGCCTGCTGGAACGCGTCGAAGATGGCGGTCAGGTGCTGTTCGGCGATGCCGATGCCGGTGTCGATCACCCGGAAGGCGAGGACGGTGTCCGCCGGGGCGAGCCCCTCGGGCAGCTCGCCCGGCGCGGCCCGCTCGATGCGCAGCCGCACCCGCCCCTTCTCGGTGAACTTGACCGCGTTGGAGACCAGGTTGCGCAGCACCTGCCGCAGCCGCTGCTCGTCGGTGTGCAGCTCGGCCGGCACGCCCGGCCCGGTGCTGATCTCCAGCTCCAGGCCCCGGGGGGTGGTCAGCGGCCGGAAGGTGGCGTCGACGTAGTCGCGCAGCGCGGCCAGCTCGAAGGTCTCCGGGTTGATGTCCATCTTGCCGGCCTCCACCTTGGACAGGTCGAGGATGTCGTTGATGAGCTGGAGCAGGTCGGTGCCGGCCGAGTGGATGACCGTGGCGTACTCGACCTGCTTGGCGGTCAGGTTGCGGTTCGGGTTCTGCGCGAGCAGCTGGGCGAGGATGAGCAGCGAGTTCAGCGGCGTACGCAGCTCGTGGCTCATGTTGGCGAGGAACTCCGACTTGTACTTGGAGGCGAGGGCGAGCTGCTGGGCGCGGGCCTCCAGCTCCTGCCGGGCCTGCTCGATCTCGGAGTTCTTCGTCTCGATGTCGTGGTTCTGCCGGGCCAGCAGGGCCGCTTTGTCCTCCAGCTCGGCGTTGGAGCGCTGGAGTTCCTCGGAGCGGGCCTGCAGCTCCTCCGAGCGGGCCTGCAGCTCCGCGGCGAGGCGCTGCGACTCGGTGAGCAGCACGTCGGTGCGGGCGTTGGCGACGATGGTGTTGACGTTGACGCCGATGGTCTCGGTCAGCTGGTCGAGGAAGTCGCGTTGCACCTCGGTGAAGCGGCTCATGCTGGCCAGCTCGATGACGCCGAGCACCTGGTCCTCGAAGAGGATCGGCAGCACCACCAGGTGCAGCGGGGCGGCGGCGCCGAGGCTGGAGGAGACGGTGACGTAGTCGGCCGGCACGGTGTCCACCACGATGGCCCGCTTGCTCACCGCGGCCTGCCCGACGAGCGAGTCGCCGAGGGCGTACCGGCGGCCGGAGGTGTCGTGCCCGTACCCGCCGACCACCCGCAGGCCGGTCCCGCCGGGGCCGTCGTCCACCAGCAGGAACGTGCCGAGCTGCGCGGAGACCAGCGGGGCAAGCTCGTTCATCACCAGACCGGCGACCACGTCCAGGTCGCGGTGGCCCTGCATCAGGCCGGCGATGCGGGCCAGGTTGGTCTTGAGCCAGTCCTGTTCCTGGTTGGTGCGGGTGGTCTCGCGCAGCGACTCCACCATCGAGTTGATGTTGTCCTTCAGCTCGCCGACCTCGCCGGGGGCGTCCACGGTGATGGAGCGGGTCAGGTCGCCGGTGGCCACGGCGCTGGTCACCTCGGCGATGGCGCGCACCTGGCGGGTGAGGTTCCCGGCCAGCTCGTTGACGTTCTCGGTGAGCCGCTTCCAGGTGCCGGAGACGCCCTCGACCTCGGCCTGGCCGCCGAGGCGGCCCTCGCTGCCGACCTCCCGGGCCACCCGCGTCACCTCGGCCGCGAACGACGAGAGCTGGTCCACCATCGTGTTGATGGTGGTCTTCAGCTCCAGGATCTCGCCGCGCGCGTCGACGTCGATCTTCTTGGTCAGGTCGCCCTGGGCCACTGCGGTGGTGACCTGGGCGATGTTGCGGACCTGGCCGGTGAGGTTGTTCGCCATCGAGTTGACGTTGTCGGTGAGGTCCTTCCAGGTGCCGGCCACGTTCGGCACCCGCGCCTGCCCGCCGAGGCGGCCCTCGGTGCCCACCTCCCGGGCCACCCGCGTCACCTCGTCGGCGAACGCGCCGAGCGTGCCGACCATCGTGTTGATGGTCTGGGCGAGCACGGCCACCTCGCCCTTGGCCTCCACGGTGATCTGCCGGCTCAGGTCGCCCTGGGCGACGGCGGTGGCGACCAGCGCGATCGAGCGCACCTGGTTGGTGAGGTTGTTGGCCATCTCGTTGACGTTGTCGGTGAGGTCCTTCCAGGTCCCGCCGACGTTGGACACCCGGGCCTGGCCGCCGAGGCGGCCCTCGGTGCCCACCTCCCGGGCCACCCGCGTCACCTCGTCGGCGAACGCGGAGAGCTGGTCGACCATCGTGTTGATGGTCTCCTTCAGCGCCAGGATCTCGCCGCGCGCGTCGACCCGGATCTTCTGGGTGAGGTCGCCCTTCGCCACGGCGGTGGTCACCTCGGCGATGCTGCGCACCTGGGCGGTGAGGTTGTCCGCCATGACGTTGACCGACTCGGTGAGGTCCTTCCAGGTGCCGGAGACGCCCTTGACGTCCGCCTGGCCGCCGAGGCGCCCCTCGGTGCCGACCTCGCGAGCCACCCGGGTCACCTCGTCGGCGAACGACGACAACTGGTCCACCATCGTGTTGATGGTGTTCTTCAGCTCCAGGATCTCGCCGTGCGCGGTGACGGTGATCTTCTGCGACAGGTCGCCCCGGGCCACCGCCGTGGCCACCTGCGCGATGCTGCGCACCTGGTCGGTGAGGTTGACCGCCATGGAGTTCACCGAGTCGGTGAGGTCGCGCCAGGTGCCCGCGACGCCGCTGACCTGGGCCTGACCGCCGAGCCGCCCGTCGGTGCCGACCTCGCGGGCCACCCGGGTCACCTCGTCGGCGAACGAGGACAGCTGGTCCACCATCGTGTTGATGGTGCTCTTGAGCTCCAGGATCTCGCCCCGGGCGTCGACGGTGATCTTCTGCGACAGGTCGCCCCGGGCCACGGCGGTGGTGACCTGGGCGATGTTGCGGACCTGGCTGGTCAGGTTGCCGGCCATGAAGTTCACCGAGTCGGTGAGGTCGCGCCAGGTGCCGGCCACGCCCGGCACCTCCGCCTGCCCGCCGAGGCGGCCCTCGCTGCCGACCTCCCGGGCCACCCGCGTCACCTCGTCGGCGAACGACGACAACTGGTCCACCATCGTGTTGATGGTGATCTTCAACTCCAGGATCTCGCCGCGCACGTCCACGGTGATCTTCTGCGACAGGTCGCCCCGGGCCACCGCCGTGGCCACCTCGGCGATGTCGCGGACCTGGTCGGTCAGGTTGCCCGCCATGGCGTTGACCGAATCGGTGAGATCCTTCCAGGTGCCCGACACCCCGGGCACCTCGGCCTGGCCGCCCAGCTGCCCCTCGGTGCCCACCTCCCGGGCCACCCGGGTCACCTCCGAGGTGAACAGCGACAGCTGGTCGACCATGCCGTTGAAGACGGTGGCGATCTCCCCGAGCAGGCCGTCGGCGTCCTCGGGCAGCCGGGTGCCGAAGTCGCCGTCCCGCACCGCCGTCAGGCCCGCCAGCAGCTGCCGGAGCCCCGGGTCGGCCATCGCCGCGGCCCCACCGGTCGCCGGGTTGCGCCGCGCCGCCGTCTTCTCGACCACCACAACCACCTCGCGGAACGCCGGGGGCCCGCCCGCCGGCACAACATCGACCGCGCAAGTATGCACAGCCCGCTCGTCGCACGCGCGCCGGCCGGCGCCCCGCGACGACCTCCGTCCGGCGGCGGCGCCGCGGCACGGTGACCAGCACGGTTACCGGAGGCACGGCGCGGGTAGAGGCGACGCTCGGACCGGTCCGACCGGGACGGGGGACTCGCCGGGGCGGTCCTCGACGCCGGCCCGGCGAACGGGTCCGGTGTGGAGCGCGCCCCACCGGAGAAGGGGTACGGACGGTGCGACAGTGGTGGCGGGGCGTGGGCGGGCGGATCCGGCGCGACGGCACGACGGTGGTCGAGTTGGCCCTCGCCGCGACGGTGGCCTGGATCCTGGCCGCCCGGGTGATCGGTCACCCGGACCCGTTCTTCGCCCCCACGGCGGCGCTGGTCGTCCTGGGCGAGGCGCGGGGGCGGCGGGTCCGGCAGACGGTGGAGATCCTGCTCGGGGTCGCGGCCGGCGTGCTCGTCGCCGAGTTGCTGGTGTACGCACTCGGCCCCGGCACCGGCACCGTCCTCCTGGTGCTGCTGCTGACCACCGGCCTGATGGTGGCGATCGGGGCGCGCACCACCCTCGTGGTGCAGGCGGCGGTCTCCGCGATGTACCTGGTGGCGGTGGCCGCGCCCAGCGGCACGCTGATGCCCTTCCGGTTCGTCGACGCGCTGATCGGCGGCGCGGTCGCGCTGGCCGCGAGCCAGCTCCTGGCGGCCCGCGACCCGCTCGCCCCGCTGATCAGGGAGGCCCGGCAGAGCTTCGCCGACCTGGCCGAGGTGCTCGACGCGCTCGACGACGCGCTCGCCCGCTGCGACCAGACCGCCGCCCGGGCGGCGCTGGACCGGGCCCGGGAGCTGGACGACTGCGTGGACCGGCTGCGCACGGCGGTCCGGGCCACCGGGGAGACGCTGCGGTTCCACGTCCGCCGCCGGCGGCACGTCGGGCAGGTGCGGGACGTGGAGGCGACCACGCGGCAGCTGGACTACGCCGTGCGCAACGTCCGGGTGCTGGCCCGCGCCGGGGTGACGCTGACCCGGCTGTGCACGGGGACGCCGCCGGAGCTGGGCGACGCGCTGCCCGCCCTGGCCGCCGCCGTACGCGCCGCGGGCGAGGCGGTGGCGAGCGACCTCACCGGCGAGGACGCCGACCGCCACGCGGCGCGGGCCGACGAGGCGGCCATGACGGCGGTGCGCGTCGCCGGCCGGCTGCTCGCGTCCGACCCGGCGCTGCCCGTCACGATGATCGTCGGCCAGATCCGGGCGACCGCCATCGACCTGCTGCGCGGCGTCGGCCACGACGACGTGGCCGTGCTGGTGCGGGTGGACGAGGCGCTCGGGGTGGGGCCCGCTCAGCCCGCGTCGCAGCGCTCCGACAGCGCGTAGCGGACCAGCACGACGTCGCCGATCTGGCGGGTCTCCGCCACCCGGGCCCGGCGGCCGGGATGCCAGGGGAAGCTCCCGTCGCCCACGAACCGGGGCGCCCGCCGGTCACCGACGAAGAACGGGGCCAGGACCAGGTGCAGCTCGTCGGCGAGGCCGGCGGTGAGGAACTGCCCGAGCACGCTCGCCCCGCCCTCGACCATCAGCCGGTCCACCCCCCGGCCGGCGAGGTCCGCAAGCATCCACGCCGGGTCCACCGGCTCGCCCGCGTCCACCACGGTGGCCCGGCCGGCCAGCCGCTCCCCCGTCCTCCCGACGGCGGGGGTGGCACAGTAGACGATCCGCTCGGCGTCGCCGGTGGTGAAGAAGCGGGCCGTCGGTGTCAGGTCGCCGCGGCCGGTCACCGTCACCTTGGTCGGGGAGGCGGGCAGGCCCCGCGCGACGCGTTCGGCACGCCGCCGCGCGGAGCGGACCACCAGCCGCGGGTCGTCGCGGCGGACCGTGCCCGCGCCGACGAGGATCGCGTCGCAGCCGGCCCGGACCGCGTCGACCCGGTCCAGGTCGGCCTCGTTGGACAGCAGCAGCCGCTGCCCGCTGGCGTCGTCGAGGTAGCCGTCCATCGACGTGGCGCAGCTGAGCAGGACGTACGGGCGGTCAGTCACGGACGAGGGGCAGGTCGAGGGCGTGCCCGCCACGCCCGGCCTTGGCCGCCAGGTAGCCGGCGTTCGCCGGGGACAGGTGCACCCCGGTGGGTACGCGCGCGGTGACCGCCACCCCGAGCCGGTCCAGCTGTGCGGCCTTGTCCGGGTTGTTGCTCAGCAGGGCGGCCCGGTCCACGCCCAGGGCGGCGAGCATCTGCGCGGCGACCGTGTAGTCCCGCTCGTCGGGCCGGTGGCCCAGCGCGAGGTTCGCCTCGTAGGTGTCCAGCCCGGCGTCCTGCAACGCGTACGCGTCGAGCTTGGCGTACAGGCCGATGCCGCGCCCCTCCTGCCGCAGGTAGAGCAGGTAGCCGCCGGCGTCGGCGATGCGTTCGACCGCCTCGCGCAGTTGGGGGCCGCAGTCGCAGCGCCGGCTGCCGAACACGTCCCCGGTCAGGCACTCGCTGTGTGGGCGGACCAGCGGCGGCGACGGGCGCGCCGCGCCCCGGTCGACGGGGCCGGCCCGGTCGCCCAGGCCGAACGCGAGGTGTTCCCGGCCGTCGACGAGACCGTCGAAGGAGAACACCCGGGCGGTGGTGAGGTATCCGTCAGGGAACCGCAGCGGCACGGTGACCTGCGTACGGACCGTGGCGGCGGGTGGGGCTTCGGACATCGGGCTCCTCGTCAGTCGGTGCCGGTGGGCACGCGGACACGGCGGACCAGCAGGACGGCGGCGCCGGGCAGGCTCGCGGCGAGCACCAGGGCCCCGTACACCGTGGCGGTGGCGACGCCCTCGGCGGCGCTCAGGCCGGCGGCACCGAACGCCCACGCGGCCACGCCCTCGCGGGGGCCGAAGCCGGCGACGTTCACCGGCACCCCCATGGCCAGCAGCGCCAGCAGGGTCAGCGGCACCAGCAGCGTCAGCGGCGCGGTGCAGCCGGCGGTGCGCGCGGCCAGCACGAACGTGGCCAGGTGGCCGGCGACGGCCACGGTCGAGGCCACGAGCACGCCCAGCCAGGCACGGCGGCCGAGCAGCCCGGCGCGGACGTCGGCCGCCGCCGCGCGCGCCGCGCGCGCCCACCGCGACGGCCCGGCGGTGGGCAGGGCGCGGGCCAGCAGGACGACGCCCAGCCCGGCCGCCGCGAGCAGCGCCGCCACCGCCGGCAGGTGGGGCCGCACCGGCGACGGGAGAGCGGCGAGCACCACCACCGCCACGGCGGCCAGCACGACCTGCCCGGCGGCGCGTTCCCAGACCACCGCGCGCACGCCCCGGCCGACGTCGCCGACGTCGCGGCCGTGCCGCACCGCCCGGTGCACGTCGCCGAGCACGCCGCCGGGGAGCGTCGCGTTTAGGAACACCGCCCGGTAGCAGTGCGCGACCGCCGTCGGCAGCGGCAGCCGCACCCCCAGCCCACCCGCGACGAGGCTCCACCGCCAGGCGCAGCAGCCGGTGGTGAGCGCTCCGATGCCGACGGCGGCGGCCAGCGCCGGGCCGTCGATCAGGCGGAGCCCGGCGAGGAACGGGCCGGCGCCCAGCCAGCCCAGCAGCGCGGCCAGCAGGCCCGCGCCGCCGAGCGTGCGCGTCCACGGCCAGAACCTGCGCGCCGGCGCCACCCGCACCCCGGCCCCGCCCCGCCGATCGCCCCGCACCGGCGGGCGGCCCGGTTCAGCCACGGCCGGCCAGCAGGTCGAGGTGGTCGACCAGCACGTCGAGCCGGCCGGCGGCGATCTCGGCGCGGCGCCGGCGGGCGTACGACCGGGTCGGGCCGGTCAGCTCGGGCCGCTGCTCGCAGGCGGCGTCCAACCAGCCGGTGAACCACTCGTCGGCCAGCTCCGCCCGCTCCGGGCCGAGCCGCCAGGGGCTGGGCCGCAGGAGCACGTCGACGCCGTGCCGGACGAACGCCGCCGCGCAGGCGTGCACGGCGTCCGGCCCGAGCAGGGCGCGCCCGTCGACCGTGCGCCGCTGGTGGTCGTCGAACGCGGCGGCGATCCGCCCGTCCCACGGGTCCGCCGGGGTGAGCCGCACCCGGCCGGTCACCGACAGGGCCAGCAGGGCCGGGCGGCCCGCGCCGGCGCAGGCCGCGACGAGCCGCTCGACCTCCGCCGCGGTGAGCATGTCCAGCAGCGCGGACGCGGTGACCAGCGACGCGTCGGCCAGGTCGGCGGCGGTCAGCCGGGTGAGGTCGCCGCGGCGGACCTCGACGGTGACCGGGCCGCCGTCGCCGGCGGCGGCGGGCATCCCGGCGGCCGCGCGGGCGAGCAGGTCGGCGTCGAGGTCGTGCAGGACCCAGTGCTGCGGGCCGGGCAGTCGCGGCGCGAGCCAGCGGCCCATCGCGCCGGTGCCGGAGCCGAGGTCGTGGATCACGAGCGGTCCGGCGCCGGGCAGCCGGGGGCGGACCAGGTCCACCAGCTCCTCGGCGCGGGCCGCCGCGTCGGCGGGTTCCCGAAGCGCCAGCCAGTGCGCGAAGTGCGGCGGCAGGCGCCCGGTCATGCCGCGACCGCCCCGGCCAGCACCGCGCCCGCGACGGTCGCGGGGACCGTCCAGTCGTCGAGCGTGCGCCGCCGCCCGCGCGCCGCCCGCCGCAGCGCCCGACGCAGGTCGGGTTCGCCGAGCCAGCGCCGCAGCGCGCCGGCCAGGGCCGCCGGGTCGTCCGGCGGCACGAGCAGCCCCGGCGCCGCGCCGTCGGGCGCGCGGCCCAGGGCCTCGGGCAGCCCGCCGGCCGCCGTGGCCAGCACCGGCACGGCCCGCGCGAGGGCCTCGGTGACCACCATCCCGTACGTCTCCCGGCGGGAGGCCAGCACCAGCAGGTCGGCGGCGGCGTACGCGGCGTCCAGGGCCGCCCCGGTGCGCGGGCCGACCAGTCGCACCCGGTCGGCGAGACCGTGCCCGGTCACCCGCCGGCGCAGGCCCGCGACGAACCCCGGGTCCCGGGACAGCGGCCCCACGCAGACGCAGCTCCAGGGCAGGTCGGCGACCGCCGCCAGGGCCTCCACCAGCACGTCGTGCCCCTTGTGCGGGGCGAGGGCGGCGACGCAGAGCAGGTTCCCGCCGGCCGGTGACCCCGGCGCGGGCGGGGCGGGCTCGACGCCGGGTTGGGCGACGTGCACCCGGTCGGCCGGCAGCGCGTACCGGTCGAGCAGCCGGCGCCGGGTCCACTCGCTGGTGGTGACGACCGCGACGGCGGCGGCCAGCGCGGCGGCCTCGGCGTCGTGCTCCAGCGGCAGGTGCACGACGACGACGAGCCGCAGCCGCCGGGCGTGCGGGGCCAGCACCTCCGGCACGCACGAGGCGACCAGCCCGTCGAGCAGGACCGGCGCCCCGTCGGGCAGCGCCGCGAGCACCCCGGCCAGCCCGGCGCGCGCGGCCGGGTCGGGTCGGGGCCAGTCGCCGGGCACGGCGTGCTCGCGGACCGTCCAGCCGGCCGCCGCGAGGCCCCGGCAGAGCCGGCGGTCGTAGCCGTTGCCGCCGCTCGGCTCGGCCGGGTCGTCGATGTCGTTGGGCAGCACGACGTGCACCGTCGCCATTCAGAGCGACCGTTCGTAGCTGGCCCAGGCGACGTGCGACTCGTGCAGCGTGACGGTGATGCCGGCCAGGTCGTGGGCGCCCACGCCGAGGTCGCCGGCGCGTACCCGCTCGGCGAGGCGGTCGGCGACCGTGCGGGCCAGCACCTCGGTGGTCGTGTTCACCCCGGCGAAGGCCGGATCGTCGTCGAGGTTGCGGTAGGTCAGTTCCCCGAGCACCGCCCGGAGCTGGGCGGTGGCCAGCCCGATGTCGACCACCACGCCGTCGGCGTCGAGGTCGGGGCGGCGGAAGGTGGCGTCCACGACGAAGGTCGCCCCGTGCAGGCGCTGCGCCGGGCCGAACACCTCTCCTCGGAAGCTGTGGGCGATCATCATGTGGTCTCGGACGGTCACGCTGAACACGGGTCACTCTCCGTCGTAGGTGATGAGGTGGCACAGAGCGGGGAGGCTGCCGGCGGTCAGCCGGGCCAGCACGTCGGGCAGCTCCGCGAAGCGGGACTCGCCGGTGAGCAGCGCGTCGAAGGCGGGGTCGGCGAGCAGTTCCAGGGCGAGCCCCAGCCGGTCGGCGAAGCTGCGGCTGTCCCGTCGGGCCGGCGCGACGGCGCCCACCTGGCTGCCGCGTACGGTCAGCCGTCCGGAGTGGAACGCTCCGCCCAGCGCGAGCGCGACGCTGCGGTCGCCGTACCAGCTCAGCTCGACGACGGTGCCCTCCGGGCGGAGCAGCTCCAACGAGCGTTGCAGACCGGCGGCGCTGGCGCTGGCGTGCACCACGAGGTCCCGCCCGCCGGCGGCCTCCTGCGGCGGCGCGAAGTCGACGCCGAGCGCGGCGGCGACGCTCGCCCGGACCGGGTCGGTGTCGACCAGCTCCACCCGCACGCCCGGGAAGCGGGCGAGCAGCGCCGCCACGCAACAGCCGACCATGCCGCCGCCGACCACGCTCACCCGGTCGCCGACCAGGGGCGCGGCGTCCCAGAGCGCGTTCACCGCCGTCTCCACCGTCCCGGCGAGCACCGCGCGGGCGGGCGGCACCCCGTCGGGCACGGGCACCACGGCGCCGGCCGGGACCACGTACGCGCTCTGGTGCGGGTGCAGGCAGAACACGGTCCGGCCGCGCAGCTCGTCCGGGCCCTGCTCGACCACCCCCACGTTGAGGTAGCCGTACTTCACCGGGGCCGGAAAATCCCCCTCCTGGAACGGGGCGCGCATCGCCGCGTGCTGGTCGGCGGGGACGCGGCCGGCGAAGACCAGCGTCTCCGTGCCGCGGCTGACGCCGGAGTACCGGCTGCGGACGAGCACCTCGTCCGGGCCGGGGGCGGCGAGCGGCGCCGACCGGATCTCGCCCTCGCCGGGCGTACGCAGCCAGAAGGCGCGCGCCTCACCGGTCACCGGCTCCTCCTCACCCGCGTCCGGAGCGAACCGAACGGCGGTGTTTCCCGTAGTTCCTGTCGGAAGTCGTCGAACATAGACACGGAGGCACGGTGCCCACGGTTCGAAAAGGCCCGGCGATCGGGTTGATCGTCCAGATTGTCCTGTTGGCGGGGCTGGCCGCGACGGTCGGTCTCGGCCCGGCGGGCTGGCTCGCCGGGGCCGCGTACGGGGCGGGGCTGTGCCTGGCCCTCGACCGGGGGCTGCGCCGGTCGGGCGCGTACGCCCTGGGGCCGGCCGACCGGGTGACGCTGACCCGGGCGCTCCTCGTCGGCGGCGTGACGGCGCTGACCGGGGACGCGCTCGCCGCCACCGCCGTCGACCGGGCCGCGCCGGTCGGGGTGCTGGTCGCCCTCACCGCCGTGGCGCTGGCCCTCGACGCCGTCGACGGGTACGTGGCCCGGCGCACCGGCACCGCCAGCCCGCGGGGGGCCCGCTTCGACATGGAGGTCGACGCGTTCCTCATCCTCGTCCTCGGGGCGGCCGTCGCGCCCGCCGTGGGTGCCTGGGTGCTCGCCCTCGGCGCCATGCGGTACGCGTTCGTCGCCGCCGGGTGGGTGCTGCCCTGGCTGCGCCGGCCCTTGCCCCCGAGGTACTGGCGCAAGGTCGCCGCGGCGGCGCAGGGCGTGCTGCTGCTGGTCGCGGCCGCCGGGGTGCTGCCCGGGCCGGGCGACGCGCTGGTGCTGGCGGTCGCGCTGGCCCTGCTCGTCGAGTCGTTCGGCCGCGACGTCGGGTGGCTGTGGCGGCGCCGCTCGGCCCGGGAGGTGCCGCCCGCCCTCGCGCACCGCCGGGCCCGCTCGGCGCGTCCCGCCCCGGTACGCCCCGACCTCGTCGCCGCCCGTGACTGACCATCCGCCCGCCGGGGCGCCCGGCCGTACCCCCGAACGAGCGGGCGGGCGTCGAGGCGGCGCGGCGCGGCGCCGTACCCCCGCGGCAGCGGACGGGCGGCGGCGGGGCGCGGCGCGGGCGACGACCGCGCTGGCCGCCCTGCTCGTGCTCGCCGCCCTGACCGCGCCGCACCAGCCCGCCCGGCTCACGCCCGCCGCGTTCGTCCGGATGCCCCTAGAAGGGCTGCTCGTGGTCGCCCTGCTGCTCGCCCTGCCGGCCCGCGCGCGGCGGCCGGTGGCGGCGCTCGCTGGCGCGCTGCTCGGCTTGCTGGCCCTGCTGAAGGTGGCCGACCTGGGCTTCCTCGCGACGCTCGGCCGCCCCTTCGACCTCGTGCTCGACTGGGCCCTGCTCGACGACGCGCTCGGGTTCCTCACCGACTCGGCCGGGCGGGCGGGCGCCGCCGGGGCGGTCGGCGCGGCCGTGCTGCTGCTCGCCGCCCTGCTCCTCGCGACGACGCGGTCCGTGCTGCGGCTGACCCCGCTGCTGGTCCGGCACCGCGCCGCCACCCGGCGCACGGTCGCGGCGCTGGTGGTCGTCTGGCTGGCCTGCGCCGCGTTCGGCGTGCGGGTGTCCCCCGGCGTGCCGGTGGCCGACGCCGCCGCGACCGACCTGGTCGGCGACCACGCCCGCCAGGTGCGCGACCGGCTGAGCGACCGGGAGGTCTTCGCGGCCCAGGTCGGCGTCGACGCGTTCCGGGACACCCCCGGCGACCGCCTGCTGACCGCGCTGCGCGGCAAGGACGTGGTCGTCGCCTTCGTGGAGAGCTACGGGCGCGACGCGGTGGAGAACCCGGAGTACGCCCCGGGCGTGGGCGCCGTGCTGGCCGACGGGGACCGCCGGCTGCGGGCCGCCGGCTTCGCCTCGCGCAGCGGGTTCCTCACCTCGCCGACCACCGGCGGCGGCAGCTGGCTGGCCCACGCCACGCTGCTGTCCGGCATGTGGGTGGACAACGACCAGCGGCACCGCAGCCTGCTGGCCAGCGACCGGTTGACGCTGGGCGGCGCCTTCCGGCGGGCCGACTGGCGCACGGTGGGCGTGATGCCGGCCGCCACCCGGCCCTGGCCGGAGGGGGCCTTCTTCGGCTACGAACGCTTCTACGACGCCCACAGCCTCGGCTACCGGGGCCCGAAGTTCGGCTACGCCCCGATGCCCGACCAGTACACGCTGGCGGCCTTCGAGCGCCTGGAACGCGCCCGGGCGGATCGCGCCCCGGTGATGGCCGAGATCGCGCTCGTGTCCAGCCACTCCCCCTGGACGAAGATCCCGCGCCTGGTCGACTGGTCACGGGTCGGCGACGGGACCGTCTTCCACGGCGCGAGCACCGGCAACCCGTCGTCGCAGCCGCGCGCCGGCTACCGCCGGTCCGTCGAATACTCCCTGGGCACCCTGGTGTCCTACCTGGAGGCCCACGGCGACGACGACCTCGTGCTGGTCTTCCTCGGCGACCACCAACCCGCCCCGGTCGTCACCGGCGCGCGGGCGAGCCGGGACGTGCCGGTCACCATCGTCGCCCGGGACCCGGCCGTGCTCGACCGGATCTCGGGGTGGGGCTGGGACGACGGGCTCCGGCCCGGGCCGCGCGCGCCGGTCTGGCCGATGGACGCCTTCCGCGACCGGTTCCTCGCCGCCTTCAGCGGCTGACCCCACCCACGCGACACCCCGGGGTGGGCCGCCGTCGGGAGTGTCCGGCGGGCGGCGGCGGGCACCGGGCGGGTCGTCGTCGGGGCGTCGGCGGCACGGGTTGGTCCCGTCAGCGGGGTGCCACGAGGCCGGCGTAGTCGTCGGCAGCCAGGGGCCGCCGGGACAGCGACCCGTCGGCACGCGGGACCCCCAGCGGGGCCCCGCCCCGGAAGAAGGCCACGGTGTCGACGTCGGAGCGGGCGGTCAGGGTGCAGACGATCTGCCCGAAGGCGAGGACCTCGTCGCTGCGGCCCGTCTCGTCGCCGGCCCCGCCGAGCTCCACGTCGACCTCGTTGCCCCGGGGCCGGGCGGCGGCGACCGGCACGGCCCCGGGCAGCGCCGTGGTGAGGCCGTCGTCGCGCTCGGCGGTGGTCGGGCCGACCAGCAGGTGCTGGAGCTGGGCGTCGACGGTGGGCGTGCCGTCGACCCGACGCTCGACGCGGACCAGCCGGTCGTCGCGTACGAAGCAGAGGACCTCCGTCGTCCGCCCGGCGGTCAGGGTGGGGGTCGGCGTCGCCACGACCGCCCCCGGCGAGGGGAACGGCCCGGGTGGGGGCGCCACGGCGCGCGGGGTGCCCTCGGTCGGGACGCCGCAGCCGCCCATCAGCCCGAGGACGACGAGCGCGCCGCCGACGCGCCACCGCCGGCGGGACGCGGGCGCAGGGCTTGCGGGCGCGCGGCCGGTCCCGGCGGGGGACGCCGCCACAGACGAGGCGCTGGCCCGGGCGGTGCGCTGCGGCGGACGCCCGGGCGCGCGGCGGATCACGGCAGTACCCCGGGCAGCTCGACCCGGAAGCGGGCGCCCCCGCCGGGGCGGTCGCCCGCGCCGGCCCGCCCCCGGTGCGCCGCGGCGTGCTGCGCGACGATGGCCAACCCGAGCCCGGTGCCGTCGCCGTCGCCACGCGAGTGCGCGGCCCGGCCACGGACGAAGCGGTCGAAGATGGGGTCCCGGTCCTCCGGCGGCACGCCCGGCCCCTCGTCGTCGACCTCGACGATCCCCGTCCCGTCGCGCTGCGACAGCCGTACGGCCACCGGGCCGCCGCCGTGGCGCAGCGCGTTGTCGACCAGGTTGGCCAGGATCTGCTCGACCCGACGCTCGTCGACCAGCCAGGTGGGGGCGACACCCGCGTCGACCCGGACGAGCGTG
Source organism: Micromonospora sp. DT178 (assembly GCF_049841695.1). NCBI lineage: Bacteria > Bacillati > Actinomycetota > Actinomycetes > Micromonosporales > Micromonosporaceae > Micromonospora > Micromonospora sp. DT178. The sequence goes on along the minus strand of NZ_JBNCKV010000007.1, from coordinate 5,497 downwards.
TCCGGCAGCCCGCGGACCTGACAGGCGCGGCGGGCCAGCGCCGCCACGTCGACCGGCGCCCGGTCGACCGGCTGGTCACTGCGGGCGAGCTGGATGAGGTCGTTGACGAGCTGCTGGAACCGGGTGATCTCGTCGGCCACCAGGCCGGCGGCAGTGGCCGTGCGCTCGTCGAGGTGGGCCCGGCGACGGGCCAGGACGCTGGCCGCGGCCGAGAGGGTCTGCAACGGCGAGCGCAGCTCGTGGCTGACGTCGGCGGCGAAGCGGCGGTCCCGCTCGATGCGCCGGGAGAGCTGGTCGACCATGTGGTTGAAGGACGTGGAGAGGCGGGTCAGGTCGGGGTCGGTGGTCGCGGCGAGCCGGGCGGAGAAGTTGCCCGCGGCGATCTCCTGCGCGGCGTCGGCCACCGCCGTCAGCGGACGCAGGCTGTGCCGGGTGGCGTACCAGCCCAGGGCGGCTCCGGACCCGGCGACCACGATGGCCACGGCGGTCAGCGCCAGCGCCAGGACCCGCAGGGTCTGGTCCAGCTCCCGCAGCGACGTCAGCTCGTAGTAGCTGGTGGACGGGGCCAGCGGCAGGCCGACGAGCAGGGTGGGCTGGCCGTTGACCCGGACCCGCTGCACGGCCGGTTCCCCGGCGTGGACGAGCTGTTGCAGGTCGACCGGGATGGCGGCGGTCAGGCCGGCGTCGGCCGTGCGGGCGTACCAGTCGTTGCCGCGGTGCAGCAGCGGCCGGCGGTTTCCGCCGGTGTCGAGCGACCGCAGCACCTCCACCACGTCGGGAGCGTCCGTGTCCAGGCCGGTACGCACCACCGCCGCGTCGAAGTACGCCGCCCGCACGGCGGTGCGCTCCCGCTCGTCGAGCAGGGATCGCCTGGTCAGCTCGTACGAGACCAACGCCATCGAGGCGGACAGCAGCAACGCGCCGACCGCGAAACCGGCGGACACCCGGGCCCGCAGTCCGAGGCGCCTCACCGGGTCAGCTTGTAGCCGAGGCCGCGCAGGGTCACCAGGTGCCGGGGGTTGCCCGGATCGTCCTCGATCTTCTGCCGCAGCCGACCCACGTGCACGTCGACGAGCCGCTCGTCACCGGTGTCGTAGCCCCAGACCCGTTGCAGCAGCTGGTGGCGCGACAGCACCCGACCGGCGTGCTCGGCCAGCTCGCACAGCAGCCGGAACTCGGTGCGGGTGACCGGCACCGGCTGCCCGCCCAGGCGTACCTCCCCGGCGTCCGGGCTGATCTCCAGCTGCCCGAAGGTGAGCACCGGTACGGGGTCGGGCGCCGCCCGGGCCCGGCGCCGCAGGGCGCGCAGCCGCGCCGACAGTTCCTTGATCGCCACCGGTTTGACCACGTAGTCGTCGGCCCCGGCCTCCAGTGCCGCGACGATGTCGTGGGTGTCGTCGCGGGCGCTGACCACCACGATCGGCACGTCGTCGTCGCGGCGCAGCCGCCGGATGCACTCGAAGCCGTCGAGGCCCGGCAGCATCAGGTCGACCAGTACGGTGTCGGCAGGCTCCCGGCGCTGCCGCAGCAGGCCCTCCTCGGCGGTGGCCACGCCCCGGACGCGGTAGCCCTCGTCCTCGAGCGCGAGCAGCAACGCCAGACGGATCCGGTCGTCGTCCTCGATCACCAGCACGTCCGTCATACCGGCATCATCCCCAAGGCGATGGCGGGTGCCCAACCGTGTCCGGCGTCCGGCGGTTTTGTCACGCAACTGTCATACAACCGCGTGACCGGCGCCACGGGCGCCGCCGAGGGTGGTGGGGAACAACAGTGGGCCGGCTGCCGTCGGCCGGCCGGGCCCGCAGGAGGGATCAGATGACCGTCGCCGGTCTGGTCACGGCGCTCGCCGTCGGTCTCCTCGTCGCCGGGGCGGGCTGGCGGGTCAACCCGCGCCGGCGGCAGGTGCCGGTCTGGCTGGCCCTGGTGGCGGGGATCGTCACCGCGCTGTTCGGCGTCATCCTGGCCCGCATCGTCGGCCTCGACACCGACGGGTCGGCCGCGTGGCGCGTCGGCGTGCCGGCCGGCTCGGCCGTCGTCGGCGTCGCCCTCGTGGCGGCCACGGCCGGTCCCCGGCGCGCCGCCGCCCCGCCGGACGGGACGGGGCCGGACCTCGACACCGCCCAGACGCCGCCGGTCGCGGGCCGGCGCGTGGCACGGCCCGACCTCCCGTGGAGGAAGACACGATGACCGTCGTACCGGACGAGCACCTGATGACGTTGATCTGCGACAGCTGCGGGGACACGACCACCGGCACCGCCTGCGTCCTGCCCGACGCCGAGGTCGTCTGGACCCTGGTGGCCGAACACGGCTGGAGCGGCTCGCCGTTCGCCACGGGCCCGCACCGCTGTCCCCGGTGCAGCCTGCCGGATCTCGGGACCGGGGGCGACGCCGCCGGTCAGGGCGGCCAGTCGGGCGGCGGGGTGCTGGGCGTCGACCACCTCGACGACGTCGCGGTGGTGACGGCCACCGGGAACATCGACGTCGACACCGCCGACGAACTGCGGGCCGCCCTGCGGCAGGCGGTGGACGTCCACGGGCACGTGGTGGTCGACCTGACCCGGGTGCACCTCATCGACGCCGGCGGGCTCGGGCTGCTCGTCCGGGCCCACCGCGACGCCCGGGAGCGGGGCGCCGTGCTCTGCCTGGCCGCTCCGTCCCGCTTCATCCGCACCGTGCTGCACACCATGCGGCTCGACGGGCTGTTCCCGGTCTTCGCGAGCCCGCAGGAGGCGGTCCGCCGGCTCTCCCCGGGCGGGGCCGGTGACACCGCCGGGCTGGCGGCCGTCGCCGCCGGGCCGGATCCGCGCGGCCTTTCCGCGGCGGCGGTGTCCGAGGCGTCGTCCCGCTGACCCGATCGCCGGGCCCGGATGGCCCCGGGTCGACAGAACCATCGAGAGGAAGCACGCCATGCTCATCCCCTGGCCGTACCCGGACGAGGGCGGGTTCCCTGCCGAGCCGCCGGGACCCTCGCCGGACGACGAGGACGGCCGGCTGGCGGCGCTGGTCGCCCAGCGGTTGAGCAGCGACTGGACCACCCGTCGCCAGCAGATCGTGGTGACCGTGCAGAACCGCGTCGTCATCCTCGCGGGCATCGTGGCCGGCCCGGACACCCGGCGGGTGGCCGGCGAGATCGCCTGGGACGTCCAGGGCGTCGTGGACGTCTGCAACGCCCTGCGGCTCGCCGGCCCCCGCCGGCCCCGCCGCTGAGCGGCGGCCCCGACGAACGGCGACGGCGTCCGGGCCAGGTGGGTCCTCCCGGTCGAAGGAGAGCCCGGCGTCCCGCGGGGACCGGTCAGGCCGCGGGCTGGTCGACCGGGCAGGCGTACGCCGTGCGACCGCCCAGCTGCCAGGTGCGCACCTGGGCGCCGCAGCGCCGGCAGGTCGGCCGCTTGTAGACCCACCGCTCGTCGGGTGCCGCCGGGTCGCTGACCACCTGGCCAACGTCGCGGCCCAGCGCCAGGTACCCGACGGCGAGCTCCCACAGCCGGCGGGCCGGCGCCGGCCCGACCGCCCGGGCGTCCGGGTCGAGGCCGGCGAGGAAGAGCAGCTCCGCCCGCCAGGCGTTGCCGAGGCCCGCCCACACCGCCTGGTCCAGCAGCGCCGCGCCGACCGCGCCCTTGGCGGCGCCGAGCCGGCGTACGGCATCCTCCCCGTCGGCGTCGCCGCGCAGCGGGTCCGGGCCGAGCGAGGCCCGCAGCGCGCGCTCGCCGTCGCCCGGGAGCGGTTCGCAGCGGATGGGCGCGATCAGGTCGTACGCGACGCCGGCACCGGCCAGGCGCAGCCGGACGCCCCCGCGGGGCAGGACGGCCGGGTCGTCGTGGCGCAGGAACAGCCCACGCATGCCGAGGTGCACGTGCAGGGCCGGCGCGTCGTCGACGTGGTAGAGCAGGTGCTTGCCGTACGCCTCCACCGCGCGCAACCGCCGGCCGTCGTACGGGCCGGTGTCCAGGCGACCCTGCGGGCTGGAGGCGGCGAGGACCTGCCCGGCGAGCGCGGCGTGCTGGTCGCGCGCGTACCGGTGGACGAGGTGGCCCTCGGGCATGCGCCCGGGTACCCGCGGCACGGGCGCGAAAACGGCGCGCCGGGGCGCGGGAACAACGGCGATCGGTCCGCAGTTGTCCCCTTTCGTGACCGACGCTGTCCCGCACTCCCGGCTGTTCGACATCCGGCGGATCTACGTGGAGCCGGAGGCCGCCGCGCTGCCCCGTGGGCGGGCCGTGCTGGAGCGCTTTCCCGACGCGGAGCGCGTCGAGGTCGAGAGCCACTCCCGCATCCCGGAGCTGTACGGGGACGAGACGAACGTGGCCCGGTGGGTGCGGATCAAGACGGAGGCCCTGGTGCTGGGGGTCAAGAAGTCCCTGACCGCCCGCCCGAACGGCCGCTCGGCCGACTTCATCGCCCCGTCCACGGCGAACGGCTGCGCGATGGCGTGCGCCTACTGCTACGTGCCGCGCCGCAAGGGCTACAGCAACCCGGTGACGGTCTTCGCCAACATCGACCGGATCACCGGCTACCTTGGGCGGCACGTGGGGCGGCAGGGCGTCAAGGGTGAGCCGAACCAGTGCGACCCCGCCGCCTGGGTGTACGACATCGGCGAGAACTCCGACTGCTCGCTGGACGCCCGCGTCTCCGACAACGTCCGGGACCTGGTGACACTGTTCCGGGACCTGCCGACGGCGAAGGCCACGTTCGCCACGAAGCACGTCAACCGTGACCTGCTCGACTGGGATCCCCGGGGCCGGACCCGCGTCCGGTTCTCGCTGATGCCGGCCCGGGACGCGAAGCTGCTCGACATCCGGACCTCTCCGGTCGCGGAGCGGCTGGCCGCCGTCGACGACTTCGTCGCGGCCGGCTACGAGGTGCACGTCAACCTCAGCCCGGTGGTGGTCCGCGACGGGTGGCTGGACGACTGGGCGGAGCTGCTCGACCAGCTCGACGACGCACTCGGGCCCCGCGCGAAGGCGCAGCTCGCCGCCGAGGTCATCTTCCTGACCCACAACGACCGGCTGCACGAGGTGAACCTCGGCTGGCATCCGAAGGCCGAGGAGGTCCTCTGGCGGCCGGATCTCCAGCAGCCGAAGCGGTCGCAGACCGGCGGCTGGAACGTGCGGTACCGCACCGGCACCAAGGGCGCCTACGTGGCGGCGTTGACGGACCTGATCGCCGCGAAGGCGCCGTACTGCCGCGTCCGCTACGCGTTCTGACCGGTCCTTTTCCACCACGGAAAGCAGTTCAGGGCCACCCCGAAGGGTGACCCTGAACTGAAATATTGTCCGGCGGTGTCCTACTCTCCCACACCCTCCCGAGTGCAGTACCATCGGCGCTGGAGGGCTTAGCTTCCGGGTTCGGAATGTAACCGGGCGTTTCCCCTCCGCCATGACCGCCGTAACTCTATCGACATGTCAAACAACACCACACACGTGGTCTGTTGTTCGTTTATCGAGAGTTGCACAGTGGACGCGTAGCAGCTTAGTAGTCAAGTCCTCGGCCTATTAGT
>NZ_JBNCKV010000006.1:306488-427062 GCF_049841695.1 Micromonospora sp. DT178 | reverse complement strand
GCCGACATCGTCACCGCCATCGACGAAGGCCACGCCGTGGTCGCCAACATCGCCGGCACCGCCACCGACACCGACGGCGTCACCCACTCCTTCGAAGGCGGGCACTATATCAGCGTCGTCGGCTACCGCGACAACGGTGCGACCGTCACCATCGCCGACTCGGCCAACCCCGACCAGGCCTCCTACCGCATGAGCGTCGACAACCTGGCCGACTGGATCGCCACCCGCGGCTACACCGCCTGACCGACGACAACACCCACACCACCAGACGACAAGGGCCGGACCCCGCACAGGGGGCCGGCCCTTTCGTCATGACTGAAGGCTCTCCCGGCTGTCGAGCATCAGCCAGGCTGCCTGTGCCAGGACCAGCAGCGCCTCGACCCGCCGGTCCGGCGCCGCCGGGCCAGGGCCGGACCGCCCCGCAAAGCCGAGCCCGGGAGGCATGGCCGGGCGGCCGACCGAGTCCTGCCGCGCCCAGCGGCCACCCGAGTCCTGCCGAGCCCGGGGGCAGGGCCCAGCGGCCGCCCGAGTCCTGCCGCGCCCGAAGCAGGGCCGGGCGGCCGACCGAGTCGGCAGTTCCGCGCCCGCAAGCGCGGCGGGTCAGTCGACCGGGGCGAGGAACTCCAGCCGGTTGCCGTGCGCGTCCTGCGAGTGGAAGCGGCGCATCCCGGGCAGCTCGTCGTCGCCCCAGGTGACCGGGTACCCGGCGGCGACCAACCGGGCGGCGAGCGCGTCCAGGTCCGGCCACAGCAGGCCCGGGTGGGCCTTGCGGGCGGGGCTGAACCCGTCCTCCACGCCCAGGTGCAGCTCCGCGCCGTGTCCCGTGAACCAGCAGCCGCCGCGGGCCACGAGCGCGGGCGGTTTGGGCTTCTCGGTCATGCCGAGCACCCCGACGTAGAAGCCCCGCGACGCCTCCTCGGAGCCGCGTGGGCAGGCGAGCTGGACGTGATGGATCATGGTGGCACCTCCTCGTCCCGAACGATGGCACGAGGTTGCGAAGTTAGCAAGACGGACGTACGGTTTTGTTGACGACGAGATCGGCGGTAAGTGTCCCCTAACCACGGCGGCACCCCGACCGGTGCGACAGACTGCTCAGGACTACTCACGGTCGCTGGTGTGAAGGAGTACGACGTGGCGAGCCTCGACACCTTCGGTGCGAAGACCCAGCTACGCGTCGGAGACGCGAGCTACGAGATTTTCAAGATCAGCAAGGTGGAGGGGCACGAACGGCTCCCCTACAGCCTGAAGATCCTCCTGGAGAACCTGCTCCGGACCGAGGACGGCGCGAACATCACCGCCGACCACATCCGGCAGCTCGGGGCCTGGGAATCCGACGCCGACCCGAGCGTCGAGATCCAGTTCACCCCGGCGCGGGTGCTCATGCAGGACTTCACCGGCGTGCCCTGCGTGGTCGACCTGGCCACCATGCGCGAGGCGGTGCGGGACCTGGGCGGCGACGCCACCAAGGTGAACCCGCTCGCCCCGGCCGAGCTGGTCATCGACCACTCCGTCATCGCCGACCTGTTCGGTCGCAAGGACGCCTTCGAGCGCAACGTCGAGCTGGAATACGAGCGCAACAAGGAGCGCTACCAGTTCCTGCGCTGGGGCCAGACCGCGTTCAACGAGTTCAAGGTCGTCCCGCCGGGCACGGGCATCGTGCACCAGGTCAACATCGAGTACCTGGCCCGCACGATCATGGAGCGCAACGGCCAGGCGTACCCGGACACGGTGGTCGGCACCGACTCGCACACCACTATGGTCAACGGCCTGGGCGTGCTCGGCTGGGGCGTCGGCGGCATCGAGGCCGAGGCCGCGATGCTCGGCCAGCCGGTCAGCATGCTGATCCCGCGCGTGGTGGGCTTCAAGCTCTCCGGCGAGATGCCGGCCGGCACCACCGCCACCGACCTGGTGCTCACCATCACCGAGATGCTGCGCAAGCACGGCGTGGTGGGCAAGTTCGTCGAGTTCTACGGCCCGGGCGTGGGCGCCGTGCCGCTGGCCAACCGGGCCACCATCGGCAACATGTCCCCGGAGTACGGCTCCACCGTCGCGATCTTCCCGATCGACGCCGAGACCGTCCGCTACCTGGAGCTGACCGGTCGGGACGCCGCGCAGGTCGCGCTCGTCGAGGCGTACGCCAAGGAGCAGGGCCTCTGGCACGACCCGGACGCCGAGCCGGAGTACTCGGAGCGCCTGGAGCTGGACCTGGGCACGATCGAGCCGTCCCTGGCCGGCCCGAAGCGCCCGCAGGACCGGGTTCCGCTGGGCAACGCCAAGACGCTGTTCCGTTCGGCGCTGACCGACTACGTGGCCGCCGACGAGACCGGCGGCGACCGTGGCCGCAAGTCGGGCGTGCCGCAGCAGGAGAAGCCGTTCGGCGTGCAGGGCCACGCCGACGAGGCGAGCGCCGAGTCCTTCCCGGCCAGCGACTCCCCGGCCAACGGGGTCAGCGACCCGGCCGACGCGCCGCGCGACCTGGAGACGGCGGCGGTCGGCTCCGGCGGGCGGGCCAGCAACCCGATCCGGGTCACCGGCGCCGACGGCGTCGAGTACGAGCTGGACCACGGCGCCGTGGTGATCGCGGCGATCACCTCCTGCACCAACACCTCCAACCCGCAGGTGATGATCGGCGCGGCCCTGCTGGCCCGCAACGCGGTCGACAAGGGCCTGACCCGCAAGCCGTGGGTGAAGACCACCCTGGCTCCAGGTTCCAAGGTCGTCATGGACTACTACGAGCGGGCCGGCCTCACGCCCTACCTGGAGAAGCTCGGCTTCCACCTGGTCGGCTACGGCTGCACCACCTGCATCGGCAACTCCGGCCCGCTGCCGGAGGAGGTCTCGGCCGCGGTCAACGAGGCCGACCTGGCCGTCGTCTCCGTGCTCTCCGGCAACCGCAACTTCGAGGGCCGGATCAACCCGGACGTCAAGATGAACTACCTGGCGTCCCCGCCGCTGGTGGTCGCGTACGCGCTGGCCGGCACGATGGACATCGACCTGGCCAACGAGCCGATCGGCGAGGACAGCGAGGGCAACCCGGTGTTCCTGCGGGACATCTGGCCCAACAGCGCCGAGATCCAGGACGTCATCGCGTCGGCGATCGGCGCCACCGGCTTCAGCGCCGCGTACGAGGACGTCTTCGCCGGTGACGAGCGCTGGCAGTCGCTGCCCACCCCGACCGGCGACACGTTCGCCTGGGCGCAGGAGTCCACCTACGTCCGCAAGCCCCCGTACTTCGAGGGCATGGAGCGGGAGCCGAAGGCGGTCGTCGACATCGCCGACGCCCGGGTGCTGGCCAAGCTGGGCGACTCGGTGACCACGGACCACATCTCGCCGGCCGGTTCCATCAAGGCCGACTCGCCCGCCGGGACGTACCTCGCCGAACACGGCGTGCCGCGGCACGAGTTCAACTCGTACGGCTCGCGCCGGGGCAACCACGAGGTGATGATCCGGGGCACCTTCGCCAACATCCGGCTGCGCAACCAGCTGGTCCCCGGCGTCGAGGGCGGCTTCACGGTCAACCACCTGACCGGCGAGCAGACCTCGATCTACGACGCCTCGGTGGCCTACCAGGAGGCGGGCATCCCGCTGGTCGTGCTGGCCGGCAAGGAGTACGGTTCCGGCTCGTCGCGCGACTGGGCGGCCAAGGGCACCATGCTGCTCGGCGTCCGGGCGGTCATCGCCGAGTCGTACGAGCGGATCCACCGCTCGAACCTGATCGGCATGGGCGTGCTCCCGCTGCAGTTCCCGGCCGGCGAGACCGCCGAGTCGCTCGGCCTCACCGGCACGGAGACGTTCTCCATCACCGGTGTGACCGCGCTGAACGACGGCGAGACCCCGCGTACGGTCAAGGTCAGCACCGACACCGGCGTCGAGTTCGACGCGGTGGTCCGGATCGACACCCCGGGCGAGGCGGACTACTACCGGCACGGCGGCATCCTGCAGTACGTGCTGCGTCGCATGATCGCCAGCTGACGACACGGACGAGGGGCCCCCTGCCACGACGGCAGGGGGCCCCTCGCGTGTCCGCTCAGATGCGGCCGGTACCGGCGCCCGCGACGACCAGGGCGGGCACGTCAGCCGCCGGGTCGAGGGTGTACGGGTAGTACGTGCGCGGCTCGACCACGGTGCCGTTCGTCTCCGGCGCGCCGGAGTTGACGTACACGTTGTGGCGCTGCACCGCCCGGCCGGGTCCGCTGTCGGCGTAGCCGCTCGCCGACCACATCGGGTGCGGCACGTCGCGGAAGTAGTTCCCCTCCACCAGCACGCCGGCGTTCTCCGTCGACGCCACGCCGTAGAGGGCGTTGCCGAGGAAGTAGTTGTTGTAGACGTGCACCGGCTCGCCGAAGCGGACCCGGGGGTGCCGCTGGCGACTGTTGTCGAAGAAGTTGTGGTGGATGCTGACCTTCAGCCGGCCCACGTCGGTGGAGGCCGAGCCGTCGGAGTGGCCGATCAGCATGGACTTGTCCGCGTGGTCGAAGTGGTTCCACGACACCGTCACGTAGTCGGCGCCGCGCACGATGTCGACCGAGCCGTCCACCGCGCCGGAGAAGCGGTTGTGGTCGATCCAGATGTGGTGCGAGTTCTGGCCGACGTTGATCGCGTCGTCCTCCGCGTTCGTGAAGTTGATGTTGCGGACGATCACGTTGTACGACCGGTAGAAGTCCAGCCCGCCGCCGGTGATCTCGGCGTTGCCGAACCCGACGATGGTCTTGTTGGGGCGTACCCCCTGCTTGCTGGTGATCGCGATCCGCCCGGTGACCTGGATGACCAGCGGGCCCACCGTGTCGATGTGTTCCAGGAAGTCCGCCGCGTTGGTCGCGGTCACGGTCGGTCCGCCGGCGCCGCCGGTGGTGCCGTTCTGGCCGAGCGCGGCCACGGCGGCGAAGCCGTCCGGGCCCGCGGCGGCCGGCGCGACGGCGGCCGGCGCGGCGAGGGCCGGCGCGGCGAGGGCCGTGGCCTTGCCGGGCCCGGCGCCCGCCGGGACGATGGTCGGCACGCTCGCGGCCGGGTCGAGGGTGTACGGGTAGTACCCGCGCGGGTCCGGCACCGTGCCCCGGGTCTCGATCGGGTGGTTGCAGGCGATGAGGATGTTGCCCCGCTCGACGATGCGGCCGAGGTCGCCGCTGAAGTCGACCCGGCCCGGATTGTTCACGCTGTAGAAGTAGTTGTTCTCCATCAGCACGGCGGCGTCGTACGTGGAGGCCACCCCGTAGCTGTTGTCGTTGTAGTGGTTGTTGTAGACGTGCGCGAGCGCGGAGAAGCGAACCCGCGGGTTGCGCTGGTCGGAGCGGTCGAAGAAGTTGTGGTGGTACGTGACCCGCAGCCGGCCGATGTCCTGCGGGCCGGCGTCCTCGTCGTGGCCGAGCAGCAGCGTCTTGTCGTGGTCGTGGAAGTGGTTCCAGGAGACCGTGACGAAGTCCGAGCCGCGCTTGATGTCGACCGCGCCGTCGTCGCCGTTGGAGAACTCGTTGTGGTCGATCCAGATGTGGTGCGAGAACATCTGGACGTTGATCAGGTCGTCCGTCGCGCCGGTGAGGTGCAGGTTCCGGATGATGATGTTGTGCACCGCGTTCGCCGGGGGCGAGGTCACGTCGTCGTCGACCGGCACGCCGATGTTGAGCCCTCCGCCGGAGAGCGTCGCGTCGTCGCCGAGCCCGACGATCGTCTTGTCGGAGGCGACGTTCCACATCCCGTCGTTGGCGCCGGTGGGCAGCGTGATGGTGCCGGCGACCTGGATGACGTACGGCCCCGGGCGAGCGATGTGGTCGAGGAGCTGCGCGGTGGTGGTGACCGTGACGACCGGCCCGCCGGCACCGCCGGTGGTCCCGTTCTGGCCGAGGGCGGAAACGCTGGCGAAGCCGTCCGCCGCCGCGGCCGGAGCGGTGCCGGATGCCGCCTGCGAGGCGGTACCGGTTGCCGCCGCGGCCGGAGCGTTGCCCGGTGCCGCCTGCGAGGCGCCGCCGGACGCTGCCTGCGAGGCGGTGCTGGGCGCTGCCTGCGGGGCGGTGCCGGATGCTGTCTGCGGGGCGGGCTGGGGCGCGGCGCCGGCCGGTGATGCCGGTGCCACCAGTGCGGCGGCCAGGCCGGCAGCGGCGAGCAGCCGTCGACGACGCCCGGGCCGTGGCGGCCCGTCCGTGTTGCGGGTCGCGAGCATGAGGTTCCGCCTTTCTCGTACGGCGGATCGCCGGAGCCGGCGCACGAGGGGCCGGATGCCGTTCGGGGTGCCGGGCACGGTCGCCCGGAACCGGACGCGAGTGGGGACGGGCACGCGTCGGGTTGCGGACCGGCACCGGCGATCAGCCAGGTGATGGACGGCGGAAAGCGCTTTCCAAGCACCATGCTAGGCAGCCCAATTGATCGAAGTCAATCAATCAGCCGTTCCACCGCCACCCGACCTAGCGCCCACGGACCCCACGCCGGAGCACCCGAAGCGCGCTGTCGACTCGACGGCGCGGCCAATGCGGGAGTCCGTGCCCCCTCGCCCCGCCCCGTGAACCGGGCGCACTGGCACCCAACGGCCGCGCTGCCACTGACCGGCGCTGACACCGGTTCACGCCCGAGATCTTGGTACGCGAGCGCCCCTGGAGGGGCCGTTGCCTACCAAGATCTCGTCGGCGCACCGGGACACACGACGCAGCAGGCAGCAACGCAACGGATCTTGGCACGCGAGCGCCCCGGCAGGGGATGTCCCGGTCCAGGTCCTTGAGGATGTGGACCACGCCGCTTCCCTACCAAGTCTCGTCGGCGCACCGGGGACACGACGCAGCGGGCAGCAACGCAACGAGATCTTGGCACGCGAGCGCCCCCAGAGGGGCCATTCCCCACCAAGATCTCGTCAGCGCACCGAGACACAAGAGCAGCAGGCAGCAAGGCGAGGAGATCTTGGCACGCGAGCGCCCCCAGAAGGGCCGTTCCCCACCAAGATCTCATCCGCGCACCGAGACACACGACGCAGCAGGCAGCAACGCGCCAGAAGACGCGACGCGGCGGGCAGCGGGACAGGGACGCGGGGCAGCCGCAACGGCGGCTACCCGCGCAACGGCGGCTGCGCACCGACGCGGCTGCGGTGCGGTGCGGTGGTGGTCGTCCGGTTACTCGGCTGCGGCGGCGCGGCGGCGGGCCTCGCGGGTCTTCATGGCGTGCTCCATCAGCGTGATGAGCACCTCCTTGCTGGACTCCCGCTGCCGCGCGTCGCAGAGCAGCACCGGCACCCCCGGGTCGAGGTTGAGCGCCGCCTGCACCTCGTCGAGCCGGTACTGCCGGGCCCCCTCGAAGCAGTTGACCGCCACCACGAACGGCGTGCCCCTGCCCTCGAAGTAGTCGATGGAGGGGAAGCAGTCGGCGAGCCGCCGGGTGTCGGCCAGCACCACCGCGCCGAGCGCGCCGAGCGCCAGTTCGTCCCAGACGAACCAGAACCGGTCCTGGCCGGGGGTGCCGAAGAGGTAGAGCACCAGGTCGTCGCTGATGGTGATGCGGCCGAAGTCCATCGCCACGGTGGTGGTCGTCTTGCTCTCCACCCCGGAGAGGTCGTCGATGCCGACGCCGGACTCGGTCAACACCTCCTCCGTACGCAGCGGGCGCGTCTCGCTGACCGCACCGACCATGGTGGTCTTGCCGACGCCGAAGCCACCCGCGACGAGGATCTTGATCGCGGTGGGCAGTGGCGTCGCTCCCGCCGGCCGCTCAGAGTGCCCGTAGTCCATTGATTACCGCCTCGAAAACGCTGTTGTCGGGAAGGCCGGCTGTGGTGTGCGGTTCGCGTACCTGCACCAGGCTGCGGGCCGCCAGGTCACCGAGCAGGACCCGGATGGTGCCCACCGGCAGGTCCAGGTGGGCGGCGATCTCGGCGACGGACTGGATCCGCTGGCAGAGCCCGACAATCGCCAGGTGCTCCGGGCCCAGCCCGACCTCCGGGGTCACGTCCGCGCGGGTCGCCGTCACCAGGGAGATCAGGTCGAACGTGCCGGTGACCGGCCGGGCCCGGCCGCGCGTCATCGCGTACGGGCGCACGACCGGGCCGGCATGGTCGTCGACCCACTGGTGCTCCGAGGACTCCCCCTGCACCGTCATCGCGGCTACTTCTCGCCGGTCTGCTGCTCGCCGGTCCGCGACGGCGACGCCACGTACTTGCCGACGCGGGTGACCAGCATCGCCATCTCGTAGGCGATCAGGCCCACGTCGGCGTCCTCGCTGGCGAGGACGGCGAGGCAGGCGTTGCGCCCGGCCGCCGTGACGAACAGGAACGACGACTGCATCTCGATGATGGTCTGCTGCACCTGCCCGCCGCCGAAGCGCTTGCCGGCGCCCCGGGCCAGGCTCTGGATGCCGGCCGCCATGGCCGCCAGGTGCTCGGCGTCGTCCCGGCCGAGCCCTCGCGAGGCGGCCATCAACAGGCCGTCCGTCGAGAGCGCGACCGCGTGGTCGGCCTGCTTCACCCGGCCGACCAGATCATCCAGCAACCACGTCAGGTCGGCACTCGAAGCCGTCTTCTGCGCCACTCGTCGTCCTCTTCTCCCCCGGCTGTTGTCGCCGTGCTCGTCTCGGCTGACCGCCACGGTGCGGGGATCCCCCGCACCGTGGCGGCACCGGTCAGGTCGCTTGCAGGTCGTCGCCGGCGTCGGGTTCCTCGCCGGCCTCGGTTCGGCTGTCGCCCACCCCGCCTAGCAGCCGGGCGGCGTCCGTACGGCCGCGCCGGGTGCCGGTCTGGTAGGAGCTCATCATCCGGCGTACCTGCTCCGGCGGGCGCACCGCGTCGTCGTCCCCGTCGTCGTCCCCGCCGGCTGCCGGATCGTCGCGCAGCTCCGGCACGATGCTGGCCTGCCGGACCCGGACCGGCAGCCCCGAGTCGGTACGCGCCGTCACCTGGCGGGCCGTCGGCGCCGGACCGCCGGTCGCCGTGGACCCGGTGTCCGCCTCCGGTGCGGCCGGCTCCGTCGCCTCGGGCGTCTGCGCCGGCGCGGGCCGGGCGGCGGCCGTCGGCAGGCCGGTCGGGAAGGTCGGGCCGTCCAGGGCGTACTGCTCGGGGCCGCCACGGGGCCGGACGGGCAGCCGCGCGTCGAGGGCCGGACCGGTCGTCGGCAGGCTCCGGCCGCGCGACCGGGTCGGCAGGGCGCCACCGTCGTCGGCGTCCCCCGCGGCGGGGGCGTCGGCGTCCGGCGCCGAGCGGGGGCGGGACGTGAGCGGTTCGGCCAGCGCCACCGGCGCCGTGGCGAGCGGCGGCTCGGCGGCGGGCGGCGCCTGGCCGGACGCGCCGGCCACCGGGCCGGCGGCAGCGGGCAGGCCGGCCCGGAACCCGCCGGAGGTGCTCGGGTCCTCGTCGTCGGCGGTGACCAGCTCGGCCGGGATCAGCACGACGGCCGTGGTGCCGCCGTACGCGGACTCCTTGAGCTGCACCCGCACGCCGTGCCGCTCGGTCAGCCGGCTGACGACGTAGAGCCCGAGGCGGGAGGCGTTGGCCAGGTTCAGCTCGGACTGGTCGACGATCCGGTGGTTCGCGGCGGCCAGGTCCTCCTCGCTCATGCCCAGGCCACGGTCCTCGACCTCGATGGCGAAGCCGTTGGCCACCATCTGTCCGCGCACCTCGACCGAGGTGTGCGGCGGGGAGAAGGACAGGCCGTTCTCGATCAGCTCGGCGAGCAGGTGGATGACGTCGCCGACCGCGCGGCCGGTGAGCGAGACCGCGCCGAGGGGCAGCACGTTGACCCGGGTGTAGTCCTCGACCTCGGCGACGGCGCCGCGGACGACGTCGACCATCGGCACGTTGCGCCGCCAGGCGCGGCCCGGGGTGGAGCCGGAGAGCAGGATGAGGTTCTCGGCGTTGCGCCGCATCCGGGTGGCCAGGTGGTCGACCCGGAACAGGTCCTCCAGCTCCTCGGCGTCGTGCTCGCGGCGCTCCATCGCGTCGAGCAGGGTGAGCTGGCGGTGCACCAGGGCCTGGGTGCGCCGGGCCAGGCTGAGGAAGACGTCGCGCACGTTGCGGCGCAGCTCGGCCTGCTCGACGGCGGTACGGATGGCGGTCTCCTGCACGGCGTTGAACGCCTTGCCCACCTGGCCGATCTCGTCGTCACCGAACTCCAGCGGAGGCGCCTCCGTGGCGACGTCGACCTCCTCGCCGTGGCCGAGCCGCTCGACCACGCCGGGAAGCCGCTCGTTGGCGAGCCGGAAGGCGGCCTCGCGCAGCCGCTCCAGCTGCCGCAGCAGGGCTCGGGTCGTCGTGACGGAGACGACGATCGAGGCGATGACCGCCAGCAGGCCCAGGCCGGTGGCCAGTACGAGGCGCACGACGACCATCGCGGCCACGGTGGACGCCCGGCCCACGATGCCGTCGCCGCCCGCCACCACCGTGTTGTTGACCTCGGCCAGCGCCTGGTCGACCGTGTTGCGCCACTCGTCCCGGCTCACCGGCAGCTGCGTCGTCGGTTGGCCGCCACGGATGATGCCGTCCTGGACCGAGCGCAGGCGCTTGAACGGCTCGCTCTCGACGAGCTGCTGGTAGCGCCGCTGGTCGGCGGCGGAGAGTTTCGACCTGGTCTCGTCGCCGAGGAAGCGCTCGGCGCCGACGAGCGTGGTGTATCGGGCGTACTCCGGGCCACTCATGCGGCCACTGCCGAACAGGCCGCTGAGCAGCGCGTCCTGTTGCGAGATCAGCTCCTTCATCCGGTTGAGCTGGATGAGGGCCGCGGCGTCCGCCGCCAGCTCCTTGTCGTCCAGGCTGCCGGTGACGTCGTAGATCTGGAAGATGGATCCGATGGCACGGGTGTAGGCGTCCGCCGCGGAGATCCGGTCGGTGCCGCGATCGAGTACCGCGCCGCGTACCGCCCCCAGCGCCTCCAGCTGGGCCACCGATTCGTCGAGCTGCCTGCTCAACGCGTCGCCGCCGGCGACCTCGACCTGCCAGTGCCGCACGGACTTGGTGAAGGAGGCCGTCAACTCCGTCGTCGTCCGGTGTTCGGCCTCGAGCGCCGCCCGCTGCTCCGGCCCCGGGTCGCTGAGGTACGCCTGGGTCAGGCGGCGCTCCAGCTGGAGTTCCTGGAGTAACGGCTCGCTGGGAACGTAGATCTTGGCGTTGAGCATCTGGACGCCGAGCAGATTGAAGCCGTCCCGCAGGGTCACCCAGGCCGCGAACATCCAGAGGGCCACGAGGGAGAGCAGGAGAGCGATAACCTTCGTGCGGATACTCGTACCGCGAGAACGCATTGAACCGTCCCAGGCCGGCGTTGACTCAGGTCATCAACGGCAGATCGTAGAAGCGCGGATGTCCCGCCGGAGGGCCGTGCGGGACAAATGCAGTGGGTACGCTAGCAGTGTCCACATGGCACCCTCAAGTTGCTGATTTCTGCCGTCCCGTCATGACATGTGCGCCGCCGCGTCGATTGTCGAGTCGGCCACAGGCGAGGTGGGAGGCGGCGAGCACCACCGACCGGACGATCGTGGTGGGACAGTAGAGCTCCTTGCCGTACCACAGTGGTGGGTGCTCGCGTCGGTCCACGTTCGCTCGCAGATAGGCGCTTGCCCGGCGGGCGGCGACGGCCACCGCCGGCTCGTCCGACGGTACGGCCAGCAGGATGTGCAGGGCGTAGGCGGTCTCCTCCGCGGTGCCTCGCCACCGGCCCCACGACCCGTCGTCGCGTTGGTTGGCCAGCACCCAGCGCACCGCCCGACCGACCGTGCCCACGCTGTCGTCGTCCGGCGTGGACTCGGCCAACGCGAGCACGCAGCAGGCGGTGGCGTAGTACGGCGAGGCGTGCCACCGGTCGCGCCAACTGCCGTCGGCCTCCTGCCGCTCCCGGAGCACCCGGGCCAGCCGGCCGATGGCGGTACGGTGTCGGGAGCCGGCGCCCGGATCGCGCGCGGCGTGCTGCGCGAGGGCGTCGAGCACGTGCGCGTTCGTGGTGACCGAGAAGCCGTCCTCCCCCGGCCAGGTGCAGAATCCCTCCGCCGTCTCGTACCCCCACAGACTCGCCGGGTCGAGCGGGCGGCCCAGGCGCCCGAGCGCGTACAGGGTCACGGCGGTGGTGTCCGCGTCGGGCAGCAGGCCCGCTCCGGTGGCGGCACCGGCGGGGCCGACCGCGTCGGCCAGGCTCGCGAGGACCGCCTCCGGCGGTCGTACTCCGATGCCGGCCCGGGACAGCCAACTCAGGCCCCAGGCCCGTTCGAAGACGGTGATCGGCGTGGGGCAGGGCACCGGCCCGCCGCCCTCGCTGATCAGCCGTTCCAGGAAGACGCGGGCCGCGGGCGCGTCGGCGTCCGGACCGGCGGTGGCCAGCCACGCGGCGGTAGCTGCTGGCGAGGCCCCGACAGTGGTCGGCTCGGCGGCGCGCGGCCGCGGCCACCGCTGGGCCGTCCCGTCGAGCAGCTCGCCGAAGTGCGCCAGTTTCGGGTGCAGCTCGGTGCCCGCGGCGTGCGCCGCCCGGACCGCGGTCAACCGTCGACGGTCCGTCCCGGTGGGCAGGCTCAGCGGGTGCGTGACCGCCAGGGCGGCGTCCGGCCCGGACGTCCGCGCGTTGATCGATTCCACCAGGGCGGGCACGATGAGGTCGGCGGCGGGTGTGTCCGGCACGGCGGAGCCCGCCGCGAGCAGGGTGGACAGGGCTCGCAGTCCGCGCCCGGCCGCGGCGGTCGAAGCCGGGCGGGCGGCCGCCGGCAGGCCCTCGTCGGCCAGCGCCGCCAGCAGCGCGTCCGTGGCGCTCAACGTCGGCACCAGCGCGTAGCCCTCCGGGGGTCCCCACGCGCCGTCGTCGCGCTGGTGCCGGAGGAGGAAAGCGACCCGTTCGGCGTGCCCGGCGAGCAGGGGCGCGACGGCGACCAGCCGGCCGGTCTCGTAGACGGAGGGAGCAACCTCGCCCCATGGTCTGCGCGCCATCGCGTCGACGAGCTCCCCGGCCAGGCTCCCGCAGTCGTCCGGACCGCGGCCGGTGGGCGGCGCGGCTGCCGTGACCGCCCGGGACCCGCCGTGGCTCATCGCGTCCCCCAGAAGTCGGAGACCTGGTAGAAACCGGCGGTGAAGGAGAGCTGGCGGCGCATGTAGTCGGCCTGCCGGGGCTCGCGCTCGGCCAGCAGGTCGAGCAGCCCGTGGCAGCGCTGCGTGAGCTGGGCCAACCGGTCGCGCACGAGGACCGGGTCGGAAACCAGCATGAGCGCGTTGAGGTCGCCCCACTCCACGTCCCGCTGATGGGTGGCCAGATCGTTGATCAGGCGCAGCACCCGTTGCACCTCGCGGCCCACCGTCAGCAGCTCGTCCAGGTGCCGCAGACAGTTCCCGTCGCCCGTGGCGACCCAGTGCGTGACGTTGACGAAGGAACAGGCCAGGTTGTCGGCGTTGTCGAGATACCGATCGAGGGTGGGCAGGGATCCGCCCGGGGCACCCGACGCGTTCTTCCAGTCCCACTCCCGGGCCACCGCGGCGAACATCCGCTCCAGTTCGTCGCGCCACACCGGCCGGAGCCGGTCGAACGCCGGCACGGTCGCCAGTTCGTCGCGGATGTCGGCCAGCAGCCGGGCCAGGTGTCGCCCCGCCGGCGGATCGGCGCCGTCGGCGACCGCGAGGCACTCCGCCACCAGCGCGCGCACGTCGTCGGCGGACGCCGCGAGGTAGTCGACCTGCCAGTCGGCGGCGAAGACCCAGAGCAGCGTACGGGTGGTGATCCGCAGCTCGTCGGCGCTGTGCCAGGGAGCGGTGAAGGCGATGGCGGTGGCGACGGAGCCGAGCATCGCGGAGTCGAACGTGTCGGCGGAGAAGAGTCCAGGGTGCGCGGCGGTGACCTTCTGCAGGTCGCGCACGCCCCGCGTGGCCAGGGCGCAGATCCTGCCCTGTTCGGCCACGTCGGCCTGACCGGCCCTCGACCGCGCGTCCGTCGCGCTCACGGGGCGACCGGCCGCTGCACCGGCGACAGGGTCACCCGCAGCCGTTGCCGCGGCGAGAGCGAGGCGCCCATCCGTGGGGTCAGGTCGGCCGGCGCGGTCGGACGGAACCGGAAGCGACTCAGCACCGTACTCACGATGAGCTGCGCCTCCAGGAGGAACAGGTACTGCCCGAGGCACTGGTGCGGGCCCCCGCCGAAGGGATAGTAGGAGTAGCGGTAGCGGCGACGGGGCCGGTCCGGCGAGAAGCGTTCGGGGTCGAAGCGCTCCGGGTCGTCCCAGAACATCGGCATCCGTTGGGTCACGTACGGACTGATCAGCACCGTCGCGCCCGCCTTGACCCGCACCCCGCCGAGCACGTCGTCGGCGACCGCCGTGCGGGGGACCATCCAACCGGCGGGATACAGCCGCAGCATCTCGTCCAGCACCATGCGCCCGTAGCGCAGTTCGGCGAGGTGCTCCCGCCGGACCCGGCCGCCGCCCACCACCCGGTCCACTTCGGCGTAGAGCCGCTCGGCGACCTCGGGTTGGGTTTCCAGCACCGGCCAGAGCCAGGACAGCAGCGCGATGGTGGTCTCGGTGGCGGTGGAGAACATGGCCACGACGTCGCCGCGGATCTGGTACTCGTCCGGCATGCTGCCGTCCGGACGGGGCCGGCAGAGGATGGAGATGATGTCGTCGTCGTCGCTCGGCCGCGCCCGCGCCTCACGGATGATCGGCAGCACCACCTCGTCGATGGTCCGCACGGCCGCCCGGAACGCGCGGTCGCCGGGCATGGGCACCGAGTAGGGCACGAAGGGCACCAGCAGGCGGGCGATCATCGAGGTGGTGACGGTGTCGAGCGCGGCGCTGATCCGCTCGGCCTCCGGCACGGAGATCCGGTCGGCGAAGAGCACCCGCATGGTGGTGCGCAGGACGATCCGGGTCAGTTCGGCGGCCGTGTCGATCGGCCGCCCCTGCCGGGCCGGCTCGTCCCACTCGTCGACCGCCTCGCTGATCACCTCGGCCATCCGGTCCACCAGGGTCTCGACCCGCTTCGCCGTGAACAGAGGCAGCAGGGCGCCACGGCTGGACTCCCACACCTCCCCTTCGGCGACCAGGATGGCCTCCCCGACGACCCGACGGACCGGACGCCACAGCAGCCCCCGACCGTCCCGGATGTAGTTGTCCGCGCGGTCGCGCAGCACGTACTGCAGGTGTTCGGGGTGGCTGACCAGGTACGGGCGGAACGACCCGAGGTTGAGCCGGACGACCTCCCCACCGGATCCCTCCGCGAAGCCGACCAGCGCGCCGAGTGGATCCCGGAGCAGGGCGGGCAGCGCCCGCCGCAGCGGGATCGTGCGCGGATCCGCGGGGAGGGCGACGCCGTGGCCGTCACGCAAGCTGGACATGCGTACCAGGTCTCCTCGTCGTCTCGACAGTGGTCCCCGGGCGGTCCCCCGTGGAACTTCCACCGCCCGAATGCGGAAGCATCTCACCAATGAGGACAGCAGTTCCAGTGTTTGTGCTGCGAAATGTCCCACTGTCAACAGTGGACGGTCAGCGACGAGGCAACTCCCGCAGGTAGCGCCACTCGGCGGACACCGGCCGGTATCCGAACCACGCGTTGACCGTCCGCATCGCGTCGTTGCCGGCGTCGTTGATCGTGGACGCCCAGCGGAGGCCCGCCGACCGGGCCGCCCGCAGCGACGCGTGCTTGACCGCCCGGGCGAGGCCCCGGCCCCGCCACCCGCTGCGGGTGCCCGTCATCCCCGACAGGTAGCGGTCCCGGCGGTCGGTCAGCGCGAGGCTGAACGCCACCACCACACCGTCGGCCGTCGCCACCGTGCTCAACGCCCGGTCCAGGTCCGGCCGGTCCCAGTACGCGGCCCGCCAATCGTCGAAGCTGATCTCGTCCATCCCGACGTCGCCCGGCTCGTCCGCGGCGGCGGCCAGGTCCGCCTCGTACAGCGGACGCGGGTCGACCAGGTCCGCGGCCGTGCCCAGCCGCACCCCGGCCGGCGCGGCGGGCGCGGCCGGCAGCACCGCCGCCGCCAGGTCCAGGCCCAGGATCACGCTGCGCCGGCCGGGCCGGTAGCCGCGCCGCTCGGCGAAGGCGAGCGGCGCCGGCTCGTCGACGACCCGCGCGTACGCCCGGCGCACCCCGAGCCCGGCGAGTCGCTCCTCGGCGGCGGCGAGCAGCGCAGACCCGACGCCCCGCCCCCGCCCCTCGGGACGCACGACCAGGTTGACGAAGCCGAGCCCCGGCTCGCCGCTCTCGTACAGCAGCCCCGTCCGGGCGACGCCGGCGATCCCGTCGGCCGTCTCGGCGACGAGCATCCCGAAGCGCTCGGTCGGCTTGCCGGTCGCCTGCCAGGCGAGCAGCTCCGGCGTGACCACCAGGTGGGGCCGGGCGGCGCGGAGCAGGTCGACGACCGGCACCAGGTCGGAGGGGCCGGCGGCCCGGAGGGTGGGGACCATGGCTGGGCAACCTACCGCAGCGGCCAGGGCGGCGGCGGAACCCGGGCGCGCCCGCGTGGCCTGTGCCAGGCTCAGGGCATGGACGACAAGACCATCCTGAACCGGATCTCCGAGCTGGTCGACGAGGAGCACCGGTTGCGCGCCGACGCGCAGGCCGGCGAGTCGGGCACGGACGACGACGCCCGCACCCGGCTGCGCGAGCTGGAGGAGTCCCTCGACCAGTGCTGGGACCTGCTGCGCCGGCGGCGGGCCGCCCGGCAGACCCACGGCGACCCGGACGCCCAGGGGACGCGCCCCAAGCCGGCGGTCGAGCGCTACCTCCAGTGACCCGGGGGTCCCGGGCGGCCGGTGCCTGGCCGCCCGGGACGTCGAGGTCAGCGGATCCCCGCCTCCCGCAGCAGCAGCGCCGTCAGCGCGGCCGGGTCGGCGTCCGCCGCGGGCAGGCCCCGGGCCGCGAACCAGGTGGCGACCACCCGCACGTCGCGGGCCAGGAACTCCGGGCCCTGCGGGTTGGCCACCACGTCGACCACCTGCGGCAGGTCGATCAGCACCAGCCGCCCCGCGTGCACCAGCAGGTTGTACGGCGACAGGTCGCCGTGCGCGAGGCCGGCGCGGGCGAGCACCACGAGAGCGTCGACGAGCTGCCCCCACAGCTCGCGCAGCTCCCCCGCCTCCGGCCGCAGCTGGGCCAGCCGGGGCGCGGCCAGCCCCTCGTCCTGGTCGCCGAGGAACTCCAGCATCAGCTCCGTGCCGCGCAGCTGCACCGGGTAGGGGACGGTGATCGTGCCGTAGCGGGCGCCGACCTCCCAGAGCCGGGCCAGCGCGGCGAACTCGGCCGCCGCCCACTGCCCGGCGATCATCTGCCGGCCGAAGGCGGTACGGCCGGCCATCGCCCGGTTCTCCCGGGACCGGCGGACCCGGCGGCCCTCCAGGTAGCCGGCGTCGCGGTGGAACAACCGGTGCTGGGCGTCCCGGTACCGCTTGACCGCCAGCAGGCAGGACCGGTCGGTGCCGGGCACCGCCCGGCGGACCAGGTGGACGTCCGCCTCCTTGCCGGTCTTGAGCATGCCCAGCTCGGTGTCCTTGGCGGCCAGCTCGGTGATCAGCCAGTCGGGGTGGGGCTCCGGGCCGTGCACGGCGTCGTCCCAGGAGGACCAGCGCTCCCCCGTGTCGGGGTCGGGCTCGGCGTCGGGGTCGGCGGGGACGGGCTCGGCGGCCCGGCCACGCTTCAGGAAGAGCTGTTCGTCGTCGTCGAAGCGGCGCTTGCCGCGGGTACGGCGCTCGCGCGCCGGAAGGTCGTGATCGCGCACTGCGGTGGTGATCCCTTGCTCGAGGCTGATGGGGGCAGGTGGAAGCGACCTGCGAAGACGGCCATGACCGACCCCCTCTCCTCGACCGGGCGCGGGCCCGGTTGCACGATGCGCCGACCATGCTCACGGGCCGGCGCCACCCCGGTCAACCGAATTACGCCCGGCCCGGCACCACGCCCGGCCCCCGGCCGGCACCCCCGCTGCCCAACCCGGCACCACGCCCGACCCCGCCCCGGCGCAGGGACCCGTGGCCAGCCAGCGCGTCGGCGGGCGGGCGGCGGGCGGCGCTCGCGTCAGCCGGCGAGCACCGTCGCGACGGCGGCGATCACGCCGTCCGCCGTGCGGGTGGGGGCGAACCGGTCGTCGACCCAGCTCCGCCCCCGGTGCAGCCACACGCTGGGCAGGCCCACGGCGGCGGCGCCCCCGATGTCCACCTCCGGGCCGTCGCCGACCACCCAGGCGCCGCGCAGGGGCAGCCTCACCCGCCGGGCGGCCAGCGCGAAGATCCTCGGGTTGGGCTTGCTGACGCCGACCTCCTCGGAGATGACCCAGTCGGCGACGTAGCGGTCCAGTCCGGTGCGCCGGATCATGGCCTCCTGCTGGCGTACCCCGCCGTTGCTGACCACCACGGGTGTCCAGCCGGCCTCGTCGGCGATCCGCAGCGCGCAGGCGACCAGCGGATCGAGCCGGATGTTGGCCACCACGCCGTCGTGCAGCTCCTCGACCAGGTCGATGGACGGCATCCGCAGCCCGTACCGGTCACGCACGGCGTCGGCCACGTCCCACCGGTCGGTCAGCCCGTCGGCGTCGATGGACAGCAGCCAGTCGATGTCGGCCGGGGGCGCGCCGACACCGGCCAGGAAACGCTCCCCCCAGGCGCGGAACGGACCGGCCCGGTCGAGCAGCGTGTTGTCCAGGTCCAGCAGGAGCAGCGGCACTCGGGCACCCTACGGGAGCACGACCGCCCGCCGACAGTGCCGGCCCCTCCCGACGCCGTCAGGCCGGCAGCGCCGAACGGGCGCCGCCCTGGTGGGGCAGGCGGTCGAGCAGCATGCAGTGGGCCGCCCGGGTCGCCGCGAGGGCCTCCGGGGCGAGTGCGACGACCAGCACGGCCTCGCCGGTGTCCGCGCCCCGGGCCAGCGGCCGACCCTCCGGGTCGTAGACCGCCGCGCCGCCGTTGAACCGCCACGGGTCGGCGCCGCCGACGAGGTTGGCGAACACCACGTACATCGTGTTGTCCAGCGCGCGGGCGGCGTAGTAGAGGTCGCGGCGGTGCTCGGAGCCGGCCAGGTAGCCGCTCGGGCAGAGGTAGCCGTGCGCCCCGTCGGCCGCCGCGGCCCGGCCGTGCTCGGGGAAGCAGCCGTCGTAGCAGATGCCGATCCCGAGCCGCCAGTCGTCGACGAGCAGGGTGGCACCCCGGTCACCGGCGACGAACAGCTCCCGCTCGCCGCTCCACAGCTGCTGCTTGTCGTATCCGACGCGGACCTCGCCGGCGCGGTCGACCAGCAGGGCGGAGATCGTCCGCCGGCCGTCCGGGTGCCGGACCGAGGCGCCGACCACCACGGCGCCGCCGCCGTCGCGGGCCGCCTCGCGCAGCGGGTCCAGCCGCGAGTCGGCCACCGCGCCGGCCGCGTCGGCCGCGACGTCGGTGCCGGCCGGATCGGCCGCGAGCGTCGGCAGGTGGTACGCGGGCAGGAAGAGCTCGGGCAGCACGGTCACCCGCGCGCCCCGCTCCGTGGCGTGGCGGACCAGCCGGGCGGCGCTCGCCGCGTTGCCGGCCACGTCGCCGGGGACGGGCTCGGCCTGCACGGCCGCGACGGTCAGCGGTGCGGCGGGGACCGCGACGGCGGTGGGGAGTGGCGTCACGGGCCGATCCTAACCGGCGCGCCGCAGGCCCATGATCATCTGCACGGCCAAACCAAGCCGTACGTACGGTTTGCACAGCGGGGGGCGAGCTGTCACGATCGACCCGTGCCCAGAGTAAGTCAGGACCAGCTCGACGCGCGCCGGCAGGAGATCCTCGCCGCCGCGCGGGCGTGTTTCGCCCGGCACGGCTATGAGGGCGCCACCGTCCGCAGGCTGGAGGAGGCCACCCGGCTGTCCCGGGGCGCGATCTTCCACCACTTCCGCGACAAGGACTCGCTCTTCCTCGCGGTGGCCGAGGACGACGCCGCGGCCATGGTGGAGACGGTGGCCCGCAACGGCCTGGTCCAGGTCATGCGGGACCTGCTGGCCGGCGCGGTCTCCCCCGACACCACCGGCTGGCTGGGCAGCCAGCTTGAGGTGTCCCGCCGGCTGCGGACCGACCCGGCGTTCGCCAAGCGGTGGGCGGAGCGGTCGGCGGCGATCGCCGAGGCGACCCGCGACCGGCTCGCCCGGCAGCGGGAGGCGGGCGTGCTCCGCGAGGACGTGCCGATCGACGTGCTGGCCCAGTTCCTCGAACTCGCCTACGACGGCCTGGTGCTGCACCTGGCGATGGGCCGTCCCGCCGGCGACCTCGGCCCGGTGCTCGACCTGGTCGAGGAGGCCGTCCGCCGCCGCTGACCCGCGCGCCGGCCGCCTTCGCGCCGCTGCGTATCGGTCCGGTAACTCGGTCCACGCGGTGGGTCCGCCCTGGCGGGCCTGCTCCACAATTGGGTCGCGATCCCCTCGCCCGACAGGAGCAGCACATGACCGTCCTCGCCGCACCTGGTGACACCTGGGGCATCTCCGGTCCCGCCTTCCTCGGGGTCTACCTCCTCGCCGCCGTCCTGATCATCGTCGGCACGGTCGTCCACCGGCTCTCGGTCCTCGCCGGGCCACAGGTGGGCAGTGTGGGTCAGCTCGGCCCGCAGCAGGTCGCCTACCTCAACGGCGGGCAGCAGCTGGCGATCTGGGCCTCGCTCGGCGGGCTGCGCAGCAGCGGGGCCATCGGCGTACGCCCGGACCGGCGGCTCACCACCGGCGGTCCGCTGCCGGCCGGGATCACGCCGCTCGACCAGGCCGTCCACCTGGCCGCCGGGCGCAACGCCACCACCCGGGAACTGGCCCGTGACGAGTGGGTCCGCCGGGCGCTCGACCAGCTCAGGACGAGTCTGGAGCAGCGCGGGCTCGCGCTCGCACCGGCCGACCGGGCCGCACTGCGCCGGGGCGCGTTCCTGCTCTCCGCCCTGCTGCTGGTCGGGGTGTTGCGCATCTTCGCGGGTCTGGGCAACGACCGTCCGGTGGGCTGGCTCGTGCTGAGCCAGGTCCCGCTGATCGTCGTGGCCGTCCTCCTGCACCGGGTGCCGTGGCGCACCCGCGCCGCCACCCAGGCCCTGCGCGACCTGCGGCGTCAGCACACCTACCTCGCGCCCGCCTCGGCCCCCGCCTACGCCACCTACGGCGCGGCGGGCGCCGCGATGGGGGTCGCGCTGTTCGGCACCGCGTCGCTCTACGCCATGGACCCGGGCTTCGCCAGCCAGGCCGAGATCCAGCGCCAGGCGATCAGCGGCTCCGGCGCCTCCTCCTCCGGCGGCGGCGGGTGCGGCGGGGGCAGCTCGTGCAGCGGGGGCAGCTCGTGCGGCGGCGGGGGTTGCGGCGGAGGCGGGTGCGGCGGATGACCGGCCCCGCCGGCGTGGGCATCGGCTGGCGGCCGGAGATCGCCGGGTTCGTCGCCGACCTGCCCGGGCTGCGCTTCGTGGAGGTGGTCGCGGAGAGCGTCGCCGCGACCGGACCCCCGCCCGCCGGGCTGGCCGCGCTGCGCGAGCGCGGCGTGACGGTCGTACCGCACGGCGTGCGGCTCTCCCTCGGCGGCGCGGAACCGGTCGACCCGGCGCGCGTCGCCCACCTGGGCGCGGTGGCGGAGCTGGTCGGGGCGCCGCTGGTCAGCGAGCACATCGCCTTCGTCCGGGCCGGCGGCGTCGAGGCCGGTCACCTGCTGCCGCTGCCCCGCAGCCGGGAGGCGGTCGACGCGGTCTGTGCCAACGTCGCCCGCGCGCAGGCCGCGCTGCCGGTGCCGCTCGCGCTGGAACCGATCGCGGCCCTGTTCGACTGGCCCGACGACGAGCTGGACGAGGCCGACTTCCTCACCGAGATCCTGGACCGCACCGGCGCGTTCCTGCTGCTGGACGTCGCCAACGTGTACGCCAACGCCCGCAACCGGGGCACCGACCCGCGCGCGCTGCTCGACCGGCTGCCGCTGGAGCGGGTCTCCTACCTGCACGTGGCGGGCGGCGCCGACCACGGCGGCTACTACCACGACACGCACACCGATCCGGTGCCCCCGGCGGTGCTCGACCTGCTGCGCGAGCTGTGCGCCCGCCGCCGGCCGCCGGCCCTCCTGCTGGAACGCGACGGGCACTACCCGCCCGCCCCGGTGCTCCGCGCCGAGTTGGACGCCCTCGCCGCCGCGTCGGGCTTCCCGGTGGTGACGTGAGCGGCGGCCTGGCCGAGCGGCAGGCGGCGCTGGTGGCGGCGCTGGTCGCCGGCGGCCCGGTGCCGGCGGGCTTCGACCCGGCGGCGGTCGCCGCCGCCGGGGCCGCGCTGCTGCACAAGCGCGCCGGGGACGTGGCCCGGCACTGGCCGCTGCTCGCCGCCGGACTCGGCACCCGGTGGCCGGAGACCTTCGCCCGGTGGGCGGCGGGGCGGCCGACCGGGGGCTCGCTGCGCGACGGCTGGGACCTGGCCCGCGACCTGCGCGACCGGGGCGCGCTGCCGCCGCTCGGCGCGGAGGAGCTGGCCGCGCGCGAGGCCGCCGACCGCTACGACGGGCGCCGGCCGCCGCGCCCGCGTCGACTGCCGGCCTGGGGGCGCGCCGGCGGGGCCGTCGCGGTCCAGGTCGCCGGTCGGGTACGCCTGCTGCGTCCCGCCCGCCGCTGACCGCCCGCCGCGCACCGGCCCGAGGGCCCCGCTGGCGGATCCGGCCGGGTGCGGCAGGATCGACGACATGGATCTCGGACTGACCGATCGGGTGTACGTACTGACCGGCGCCTCCCGGGGGCTGGGCTTCGCCACCGCGCAGTGCCTCGTCGCCGACGGCGCCCGCGTGGTGCTCTCCGCCCGCGACGCCGACGCGGTGGCCGCCGCCGCGCAGCGCCTCGGCGGGCCGGAGCGGGCGGTCGGGCTGACCGCCGACCTGGCCGACGCCCAGACGCCGGAGCGCCTCGTGGCCGCGGCCCGCGAGCACTTCGGACGGCTCGACGGGGCGCTGGTCTCGGTCGGCGGGCCGCCGCCGGGCAGCGCCGCCTCGGTCACCGACGAGCAGTGGCGCCGCTCCTTCGAGACGGTCTTCCTCGGCACCGTACGCATGGTGCGCACCGTCGCCGAGAACCTGGCCGGAGACGACGGCGGGGCGGTCGGGCTGGTGCTGTCGACCTCGGCGCGCGGGCCGGTGCCCGGCCTGGGCATCTCCAACGGCCTGCGGCCCGGCCTGGCGGGCATGGCAAAGGACGTCGCCGACGAGTACGGGCCCCGGGGCGTGCGGGTGGTCGGCCTGCTGCCCGGACGGATCATGACCGACCGCAACGTGGAACTCTTCGCCGCCACCGGCGACCCCGAACGGGCCCGCGCGGAGGCCGAGGCGGCCATCCCGCTGCGCCGCATCGGCGCGCCGGCCGAGTTCGGCCGGGTCGCCGCGTTCGTGCTCTCCCCCGCCGCGAGCTACCTGACCGGGGTCACCGTGCCGGTCGACGGCGGCGTGCTGCGGGGCCTGTGATGGCCGCCTCCGCCGGCGGGTCGGGTCCCGGCTCCCCCGCCCGGCGGCGGGGGCGGGCGGCGGAGGTCGGGCGGTATCCGCGGCCCACGCGGGAGGAACTCGCCGCAGCAGCCGAGCGCACCATCCCCGACGTCATCGCCCCCGGCCTGGACGTGCTCTTCGTGGGCATCAATCCGGGCCTGTGGTCGGCCGCGACCGGGTGGCACTTCGCCCGGCCGGGCAACCGGTTCTGGCCCGCGCTGCACCGGGGCGGCTTCACGCCCCGGCTGCTGCATCCCAGCGAGCAGGACGAGCTGCCCGGGTACGGGCTGGGCATCAGCAACATGGTCGCGCGGGCCAGCGCCCGCGCCGACGAGCTGACCCCGGCCGAGCTGGTCGAGGGGGCGGAAATCCTCACCGGCAAGGTCGAGCGTCATCGCCCCCGGTGGGTGGCCGTGGTCGGGGTGACCGCGTACCGGATCGGGTTCGCCCGGCCGAAGGCCGCCTTCGGGCCGCAGCCGCAGCGGCTGGCCGGCGCCCGGCTCTGGGTGCTGCCCAACCCCAGCGGCCTGAACGCGCACTTCACCCCCGAGACGCTCGGCGCCGCCTTCGGGGAGTTGCGGGCGGCGGTCGCCGCCGGCTGAGGCGCGCGTCGGTCTGCCGCGTCAGCCGTCAGTTGGCCACGGCCGGCGCGGCGCGTCAGTTGGCCGCGGCCGACGCGGCAGCGTCAGTTGGCCGCGGCCGGCGGCAGCGCCTCGTCGGCGAGGTAGGGCCGCAGCGGCGGCACGGCCACCGGCTCGGGCCCGGTCGCGTCGGCGTACGGGGTGGGCGAGTCGGCGACCGCGAACTGGGTGCGGTAGAGCTCGGCGTAGAGCCCGCCCACGGCCACCAGCTCCTCGTGCCGCCCCCGCTCGACGATCCGCCCGTCGTCGAGCACCAGGATCTGGTCGGCGTCGCGGACGGTCGAGAGCCGGTGCGCGATCACCAGCGCGGTACGCCCGGTCAGCGCCACCGACAGCGCCCGCTGCACGGCGGCCTCGCTCTCCGAGTCGAGGTGCGCCGTCGCCTCGTCGAGGATCACGATCGACGGTGCCTTGAGCAGCAGCCGGGCGATGGCGATGCGCTGCTTCTCTCCGCCGGAGAAGCGGTAGCCCCGCTCGCCGACGAGGGTCTCCAGCCCTTCCGGCAGCGACCGGACCAGGTCGGCGACCTGCGCCCCGGCCAGGGCCGCCCAGATCTCGTCGTCGGTGGCGTCGGGCCTGGCGTAGCGCAGGTTCTCGGCGATGGTCTCGTGGAACAGGTGCGAATCCTGGGTGACCACGCCGATCTCGTCGCGCAGGGAGGCGAGGGTGGCGTCGCGGACGTCGACCCCGCCGACCAGCACCTGCCCGTCGGTGACGTCGTAGATGCGGGAGATCAGCATCGACAGCGTCGACTTGCCGGCGCCGGAGGGACCGACCAGCGCCACCATCTGCCCCGGCTCCACCGCGAACGAGACGCCCTTGAGCACGGGCTCGTTGACCGTACGGTCGAGGGCGGCGACCTCCTCCAGGGAGGCGAGTGAGATCTCGGCGGCGCTCGGGTAGCGGAACCGGACGTCGCGGAACTCGACGCGGCCGCTGGCCCGGGGCACCGGCACGGCGTCGGGCTTCTCCTCGATCGTCGGCTTCAGGTCGAGCACCTCGAAGACCCGGTCGAAGGAGACCAGCGCGCTCATCACGTCGACCCGGACGTTGGACAGCGCGGTCAGCGGGCCGTAGAGGCGGGTGAGCAGCAGGGCGAGGGTCACCACGGTGCCGGCGCTGACGTTGCCGGTGACCGCCAGCCAGCCGCCGAGGCCGTAGGTGAGGGCCTGGGCCAGCGAGGCGACCAGCAGCATCGCCACGAAGAAGGTCCGCGAGTACATCGCGGACTGGATGCCGATGTCGCGCACCCGCTCGGCCCGGCCGGCGAACCGGCGCGCCTCCACCTCGGGCTGGCCGAAGAGCTTCACCAGCAACGCGCCCGAGACGCCGAACCGCTCGGTCATCGTCGCGTTCATCTTCGCGTCGAGGTTGTAGGACTCCCGGGTGATCTCGGCGAGCCGCTTGCCGACCCGGCGGGCCGGGATGATGAAGACCGGCAGCAGCACCAGCGAGAGCGCGGTGATCTGCCAGGAGAGGGTGAACATCACCGCGGCGGTGAGCACGAGTTGGATGACGTTGCTGACCACCCCGGACAGGGTCGAGGTGAACGCCCGCTGCGCGCCGAGCACGTCGTTGTTGAGCCGGCTGACCAGCGCGCCGGTCTGGGTGCGGGTGAAGAACTGCAGCGGCATCCGCTGGACGTGGTCGTAGACCCGGGTGCGCAGGTCGAGGATGATGCCCTCGCCGATGCGGGCCGAATACCACCGCTGGGCGAGGGAGAGCAGCGCGTCGGCCACCGCGAGCCCGGCGATGACGAGGGCCAGCCGGACCACCGCGTTGCCGGCGTCGGTGCCGCCCCGGGTGATCGTGTCGATCACGTCGCCGGCGAGCACCGGGGTGGCGACGCCGATGACCGCGGCCAGCACCACCGTGACCAGGAAGACGACGATGTCCCGGCGGTAGGGCCCGGCGAAGGCCACGATCCGGCGGGCCACCCCGCGCTTGAGCCGGTGGGTGGAGATCTCGTCGCGGTTGCGCATCGACCTGAGCATGCTCCAACCGGCCATGCCGCCGCCCGACATCGAGTTGGACACGTTCACCTCCGGGTCGTCGGGCTGACCGCACCGTCAGGTCAATTCTCCCGACGACTCTGACAACCTCGGCCGTAACCCTGATCTTCCCGAACGGTCCTTACTACTTACTCTCCCCGCCCGGCAAGATCACGCAGCCGGCGGGTCTGCGCCTCCCGCTCGGCCCGCTGCTGGTCCGCGGCGGACCGACCGGTCGCGCCGGCCAGCAGGGCCTTGATCTCCACCACCGCGTTGCGGTCGTTGGCCAGCAGCCCGGCGGTCAGGTCACGCACCGCGGCGTCCAGCTCGGCGTTCGGCACCACCAGGGTGGCCAGGCCGATCCGGTCCGCCTCGGCGGCGTCCATCCGCCGGCCGGTGGCGCAGATCTCCAGCGCACGGCTGTAGCCGACCAGGTCGACCAGGCGGCCGGTGCCGGCGAGATCCGGGACCAGGCCGAGCGTCACCTCGGCCATGGAGAGCTTCGCGTCCTCGGCGAGCACGCGCAGGTCGCAGGCGAGCGCCAGCTGGAAGCCGGCGCCGATCGCGTGCCCCTGCACGGCGGCGACGGAGACGACGTCGGGACGGTGCAGCCAGGTGAAGCCGCCCTGGTACTCCGCGATCCGGTCGGCGCATTCCTGCTCGGGCAGGGTGGCCAGCTCGGCGAACGACCCCGGGCCGGAGGCTCCGGCCACCGACAGGTCGAGGCCGGCGGAGAACGCCCGCCCCTCGCCGCGTACGACCACGACGCGGACGTCGCCGGGAAGGTCCCGCGAGAAGTCGCTCATCGCGCGCCACATCGCCGGGGTCTGCGCGTTGAGCACGTCGGGCCGGCACAACGTGACCGTCGCGACCGGCCCGTCGCATTCCAGCCGGACCCCGGTCGCCTCGGCGGTCACCGGGCGACCCGGGTAGCGGCGCTGATGGACGACGCTGGTGGGCGGGTCACGCCTTCTTGCGGCGTCGGGCGCCGCCACGCTGCCGCAGCTGAACCCCGGACTCGGTGAGCACCCGGTGGATGAACCCGTAGGAACGGCCGGTCGAGGCCGCGAGCGCGCGGATGCTCTCACCCGAGGTGTACCGCTTTACCAGGTCCTTGGCGAGCGTCTGACGCTCGGCTCCGACGATCCGGCGACCCTTCTCAGTGCTGGTGGCTGTGCCAGTGGCTGCCATGCTGTGTCCTCACGTCCCAGACTGTGCGGTTCGGATACGGTCCCACCTATTAGACCGCCTCGAACGATCATGCGCCAGATATCAACTCTTCGCCAACCGACACGCTATGCAATGTCAGCTTCCCGATAGCGTGATGCTCCCGACCCCCGGAACGCCCGCCCCGACCACGCGCGGCAGACCCGGCCTGCGCGGCAGAGTCGTCGGGCGCGGCAGACTCGGCGGGCTCAGCGGGCGGGCCGCCCGTACCCTGCTGGCGTGATCGACCTGTTGGGCACCGCCGCCGGCGCCGCCGTGGTGTTCGCCGCCACCGACATCGACGACATCGTCGTCCTGACGCTGCTCTTCGTCGCCGCCCGCACCACCGGCCGCCCCCGGCCCTGGCAGATCGTCGCCGGGCAGTACCTGGGCATCGGCGCCCTCGCCCTGGCCAGCGCCGTGGTCGCGGCCGGGCTCCTGGTGGTGCCCGACCCCTGGACGGGGCTGCTCGGCCTGCTGCCGGTCGCTCTCGGCGTCCGCGCGCTGCTCGACCGCGACGCCGACGAGACACCCGCGGTGGTGGGCTCCACCGTCGGCGTGGCCGGGGTGACGATCGCCAACGGCGCCGACAACATCGCCGTCTACGTGCCGGTGTTCCGGGCGCTCGGCCCGGCGGACAGCGCGGTCTTCCTGCTGGTCTTCGTGGTGCTCATCGCGCTGTGGTGTGCGGCCGGCGCCTGGCTCGGCAACCACCCCCGGGTGACGGGGCTGGTCGGGCGCGCGGGCCACTGGCTCGTTCCGGCGATCTTCATCGCCATCGGCGTGGTCATCCTGGCCACCTCGGGCATCCTGCCCCACCTGCGCGACCTCCTGCGCTGACCGCACGACCCACCCCACTGGGCCACCCCGCCGAGCCGCCCCACCGGGGTCACCACGCCTGGCCACCCGTCGGGTCGATCATGAAGTTGTCGTCGCGACACGCCGGGGCGGAGTGCGACAACTTCATGATCGACGAGGCCAGGGCGGGGGTGAGGCGGGTGACTCAGGCCAGTTCGACGAGTTCGAGCAGGTCGTCGCTCCAGGCGTCCTCGTCGCCGTCGGGCAGCAGGATGGCACGGTCGGGCTTCAGCGCCATGACCGCGCCGGGGTCGTGGGTGACCAGCACGATCGCGCCCGGGTAGCGGGCGATGGCGTCGAGCACCTGCTCCCGGCTGACCGGGTCGAGGTTGTTCGTCGGCTCGTCGAGCAGCAGCACGTTCGCCCCGGAGCAGACCAGGGTGGCCAGCGCGAGCCGGGTCTTCTCGCCGCCGGAGAGCACCCCGGCCGGCTTGTCCACGTCGTCGCCGGAGAACAGGAACGCCCCGAGGATCTTGCGCAGGTCGGTGTCGGTCTGCTCGATGGCGGCGCTGCGCATGTGCTCCAGCACCGTACGGTCCACGTCGAGCGTCTCGTGCTCCTGCGCGTAGTAGCCGAGCCGCAGGCCGTGGCCGGCGTGCACCTCGCCGGTGTCCGGCTCCAGCAGGCCGCCGAGCATCCGCAGCAGGGTGGTCTTGCCGGCGCCGTTGAGCCCCAGGATGGCCACCCGGGAGCCCCGGTCGACCGCCACGTTCACGTCGGTGAAGATCTCCAGCGAGCCGTACGACTTCGACAGGCCGGTCGCGGTGAGCGGGGTCTTGCCGCACGGGGCCGGGCTCGGGAAGCGCACCTTCGCCACCTTGTCGGCGACGCGTACCTCCTCCAGGCCGGAGATGAGCTTCTCGGCCCGCCGGGCCATGTTCTGCGCGGCGACGGTCTTGGTGGCCTTGGCCCGCATCTTGTCGGCCTGCGCCATCAGCGCGCCGGCCTTCTTCTCGGCGTTGGCCCGCTCCCGGCGGCGGCGCCGCTCGTCGGTCTCGCGGGCCTCCAGGTACGCCTTCCAGCCCAGGTTGTAGACGTCGACCACGGAGCGGGTGGCGTCGAGGAACCACACCTTGTTGACCACCGACTCCAGCAGCGAGCCGTCGTGGGAGATCACGATCAGGCCGCCCTTGTGGTTGGCGAGGAAGCTGCGCAGCCAGGTGATCGAGTCGGCGTCGAGGTGGTTGGTCGGCTCGTCGAGCAGCAGGATTCCGCCGCCGTTCTCGCCCGCGTCGCGGAACAGGATCCGCGCCAGCTCGATGCGGCGGCGCTGACCGCCGGAGAGCGTGCCGATGGTCTGGGCCAGCGCGCGGTCCGGCAGGCCGAGGTTGGCGCAGATCCGGGCGGCCTCGGCCTCGGCCGCGTACCCGCCGAGAGAGGCGAACTGGTCCTCCAGCGCGCCGTAGCGGCGGACCAGCTTGTCGTCGGCGCCGTCGGCGAGCCTGGTCTCGATCTCCTTCATCTGGGCCATCAGCACGTCCAGGCCCCGGGCGGAGAGCACCCGGTCGCGGCCGGTGACCTCCAGGTCGCCGGTCCGGGGGTCCTGCGGGAGGTAGCCGATGGCGCTGCGGCGGTCGATCTGGCCGGCGTACGGCTGGCCCTCGCCGGCGAGCACCTTCAGCGTGGTGGTCTTGCCGGCGCCGTTGCGGCCGACCAGGCCGATCCGGTCACCCGGCTGCACCCGCAGCGTGGTGTCGGACAGCAGGATGCGGGCGCCGGCGCGCAGCTCCAGGCCGGTGGCAGTGATCATGTCGGAGGACTCGCTCTCGGGGTCTGGAAGGGCTGACTCAGGGCACGCGAAAGCGCCGGCGAGCACGAGGCCCGTCGGCGCGGGGCGGTTCAGCCTTCGCAGAGCAGCACGGGGCCAAGTGTACCGGGCGCCGCCGGGCCACCCCGCCGGATTACCGATCAAGATCATCGGGTACCGAAACGCCGTCCGGACCCGGTCCGGTACCGCAACCACCAAAACGGATCAAAACGGTGATCGGGGTTGACATGGAGCTGAACGAGAACGCGCGGATCGACACCAGCCAGGTGGACGACCGGCGAGGATCCGGCGGGGGCGGCGGGCTGGGCGGCATCCCCATCCCGATCGGCGGCGGCCGGGGCGGCATCGTCGGCCTCGTCATCGCGGTGCTCGTCGCGCTCGTCGGCGGCGGCTTCGGCCTGAACGCCGCCACCAACGGCGGCGACGAGCCGCAGGGCGACAACACGTCGCTGGAGCAGAAGTGCTCGGCCGAGGACGCGCTCCAGCAGCTCGACTGCCGCAACGCCCTCTACGTCAACTCCATCCAGGCGTACTGGCAGAAGGCCCTGCCCGAGGCGTTCGGCGAGCAGTACCGCCCGTCCCGGACGGTGTTCTTCAGCCAGGGCGTCAACACCGCCTGCGGGCAGGCCGACTCCGGCGTCGGCCCGTTCTACTGCCCCGCCGACGACCTCGTCTACATCGACCTCACCTTCTACCAGGTGCTCGCCCAGCAGCTCGGCGCCTCCGGCGAGTTCGCCCAGCCGTACGTGCTCGCCCACGAGTACGGCCACCACGTGCAGGACCTCCTCGGCACCGAGGCCCAGATGCGCCGCCAGCAGCAGCGCGACCCGGACAACGCGAACGCGCTCTCGGTGAAGCTGGAGTTGCAGGCCGACTGCTACGCCGGCGCCTGGGCGAAGAACGCCACCGGCACCGCCGACGCGAGCGGCCAGAAGATCTTCACCAGCATCAGCGAGCAGGACATCCAGCAGGCCATCGACACCGCCGAGAAGATCGGCGACGACGCCATCTCCAAGCGGGCCAACCGGCCGGTGAACCCGGACGAGTTCACCCACGGCTCCTCCGCCGAGCGCAAGGAGTGGTTCACCCGGGGCTACACCACCGGTGACCCGAAGTCCTGCGACACCTTCCGCGGCAGCCTCTGACAGCACGGGAACCGTCCCTCGGCGGCCGGTGGGCGAGAGCCCGCCGGCCGCCGTCGTGTTCCGGGTCGGTTCAGGCCGGGTCGCGCACCAGGATCCGGACCGCCCGGGCCGCCGCGATCGCGCCGACGAGCACGGCGTGGCGGGGCTCGGGCACGTCCAGCAGCCGCTCGGCGCGCAGCGCCGCCAGCGGGGCGAGCCGCCGGTCGGCCAGCACGGTGTCCACCGCCCGCCGGTCGCCGCCGCAGACCAGCGCGCCCAACGACGACGCCTCCGGCAGCAGCAGCCGTACGGCCAGGTCGGCGGCGTCGCCCAGCGCCGCCTTCGCCTGGTTGTCGCGCCGCCGGGCGAAGCGCTGCTGGGACCACCCCCCGGCGGCGGTGCGTCCCTGCACGTAGCGCGTGTCCACCTTGGAGACCACCAGCTCCTCCCCCGCCGCGACGCCCACCGCCACCGCGCCCTTGCGGGCGAGCAGCAGGCCGAGCCGGCGGGGCGCGGTCGCGGCGGCCACGAAGCCGGGCACGTCGGGGGCGGCCGGCGCGCCGGGCGGGGTGTGCAGCTCGGCGGTCGCGCCGTCGTCGGCGGCGAGCAGCAGCCCGTACGCCTGGACGGTGGTGGTGGGCGGGCCGTGCCGGTCGACGAAGCCCTCGACCCAGCGGGCGACCCGGGCCGGGTCGACCTCGACCCAGCGGCCGCCTCCGGCGGCGGGGCGGCTGCTCATACGCCCGAACCTACGGCACCGCGGCGCCGGCGGCTCCGTCGGGCAGCAGCATCGCCACGGCCAGGGCGGCGATGATCGCGCTGGAGAGCAGCGCCGTCACGAGCCGACCGCGCGGGCCGGTGAGCGCCCGGCCGACCAGGGAGCCCCCGCCGGCGACCAGCAGTTGCCAGCTCGCCGAGGCGACGAACGCGCCGAGCACGAAGAGACCGGCAGCGAGCGGATCCGACCCGGCGCGGTCGGTGCGGCCCAGCACGAGCGCGGCGAAGTAGACCACGGTCGCGGGGTTCAGCAGGGTCAGCGCGAGCACACCGGTGAAGGCGCGGACCGGGGTGTCCAGGCCCCGGCGGACGCCGGCGGCCCCGGCCGCGGCGCGGGGACGCAGCGCGCGCCAGGCGCCGTGGCCGGCGAGTAGGAGCAGCACCAGCGCGGCGGCCAGCCGCAGCGGCCCGGCGACCGGGGCGATCAGCCCGGCGACGGCGGCCCCGCCGAGGGCCGCCACGGCGGCGTAGAGCCCGTCGGCGGTGGCCACCCCGAACGCGGCGGCGGCGCCGACCCGGAACGACGTGCGGGCGCTGAGCCCGAGGATGAGGACCGCGATCGCGCCGACCGGGATGGCGACGCCGTAGCCGGCGACCAGACCGGCCAGGAACGCGCCGGTCACGACGGTCGGCGGCGGATCGGGACGCGACCGGACGCGGTCCGCTGTCGCCGCGCGGCGGTGGCCGCGGCGACGGGAACGGTCTTCGTCGGGTACGTCTCGATCACCCGCTCATCCTCGGCCACGCCCCGCCGCCCCGCCACCGAATTCCCCACCGACGACAGCCGGCCCGGCGACACGGTTACCCGCGGGCCTTCTGCCCACGCTTCCGTCCCAGGGATTAGAATCCCTATTTGTCAGATAGGCAAAGCAGGTTAGTGTCACCGCCATGACTGGTCAGGAAGCCCCGCTTGACGGCACCGCGGTCGCGGTGTCGCGGGGATGTTGCCGTGGCTGGACCGCCGCCTGTGGCTGCTGCCGCTGAGCGCGCACGTCCCCTGACTTCTCTCTACCGCCGCGTCGCCGGCTCAGGACGACACAGCAGCGTTTCCGCACCCTGACCGACAGCCGCTCGCCGCGCCGCGCCGACGCATGGCCGGGACAGCGCGTCCCCGCTCTGCGCGGCGGTCATGAAAAGTGCTCTGACTCGTCAGATTTGAGCGCTCACCCGACTAACTGAGAGGGCGTCCCCTGATGCCACCGTTGAAACTGAGACTGGGCGCAGTTGCCGCCACCGCCACCCTGGGCTGCACCGCTTTCGCTGCCACAGGCACCGCCGCCGCTCCGCTCGGCGCCGCGGCCACGCAGGCCGGCCCCGGGCAGCCGAACATCGTGTTCGTGCTGGCCGACGACCTGGGGTGGGCCGATCTCAGCACCGGCCTCACGAACAAGGGGTCGGGCAACACCTACAACGAAACCCCCACCGTCGACCGCCTCGCCAAGGAGGGCGTCGCCTTCGACAACGCCTACGGCGGTCCCAACTGCGTGCCGACCCGAGCCGCTCTTCTCACCGGGCTCTACGCGCCCCGGCCGACGAACAACCTCTACCTGGTCGGCGACCTCGACCGCGGCGGGGACGGCACGCTACTGGACGGTGCGCCGCAGGGGCTCCCAGACGGCGACGACGCGCTGCCGGGCGAGGCCTACACCTCCGGCGAGGCGCTGCGTGACGCCGGCTACGCGACCGGATACGTCGGCAAGTTCCACGTGACCAGGACCGCTGACCAGATCACGGCCGACTTCGGGTTCGAGGAGAACCTGGGCGGCTCGAACTCGGGACACGCCAGCCAGTACCACGCCATCGACGGGACGTTCAACAACAGCATCGGCCCGGCGCTGGACAGGTTCGCGGCCGACTACACCCAGAAGTACGTCGACGAGAACATCAAGCCCTACTCCCGCGGCGCGAACGACGCGAGCCTGGACGCCCTCGTCGGCACCGACAAGCACGTGACCGACGCGGTGGCGGACGCGACCGTCGACTTCATCGACCGCCACGCGGACGAGCCGTTCTTCACCTGGGTCAGCAACTACGCGGTGCACACCCCGATCGGCGTCAAGCAGCCACGCGCCGACCTGCTCGCGAAGTACCAGGCCAAGCCGGCTGTTCCCGGTCACCCGGCTGACGCGCCGTACTCAGCCCTGCTGGAAGGCCTCGACCAGGGGCTGGCCCGCATCGTGCACCACCTCGAGACCACCCCGGATCCCCGCAACCCCGGGCACCCGTTGGCGGACAACACCATCGTGGTCTTCACCTCTGACAACGGTGGGACCGCGGACGCTGACAACGGCTGGCTCAGTGGCTACAAGGGCGAGCTGCGGGAGGGAGGGTTGCGGGTTCCGGCCATCGTGTGGAGCGGGAACGAGCGCCTGGTCGACGGCGGCGTGGTCGACTCGACACCGATCCACGCGGTCGACTACCTGCCGACGTTCGCAGCGCTGGCCGGTGCGAAGCTGCCCAAGGGCCTGCGCCCCGACGGTGTGGACCTCACCGGAATCTGGCGCAACGAAAGCGCTGAGCTCGGCACGCGGCACCTCTTCTGGCACCTGCCCGGATACCTGATCGCGGGCGCGCGGGACCAGCGCCCCGAGACGGCGATCCGGTCGGGGCCGTGGAAGCTCAGCTACCGCTACGAGACCCAGGACTGGGAGCTCTACAACCTGGACAGCGACATTGGTGAGACCACCAACCTGGCCGCAGCGTACCCCGATGTCACCAAGCGGCTCGGCAGCCGGCTGATCCGCTGGCTCGACGACGTCGACGCCCCGCTGGCCACGCTGCGCGAGGGCAAGGACCCGATCACCGTCACCTTCCAGGGCACGGCGTACTCCGATGGGAAGATCACCCACTACGACGAGCCGACGCGGCTGACGTTCGAGCCGGGCGACGAGGTGCCGGCGCTGCTGCCGGCGGCGGCAACCGACCGATGACCTCCGAGCACCACCACGGCAGCGGTGGGCCCACCACGCCGAACTGTTGCGCACCCGGCGGCCTGGATCCGACCGCGGCGACCGGCGGGCTGCTCCAGATCGGCCGCCGGCCGCGGCAGCCTGACCCCGTCGTCAGGGGGGCTGGCCGGTCGCGCTCCACGCGCGGCCAGGTCAGCCTCCCTGGCGGGAGCTTCGCCATGGGCGACGCATTCGGTGAGGGCTACCCGGGCGACGGGGAAGGTCCCGTGCACGAGGTTACCGTCGGCGCCTTCACCATCGACGCCACGACGGTCACCAATGCCGCCTTCGCAACCTTCGTGAAAGCCACCTCCTACGTCACCGAGGCCGAGGTGCTCGGCGTCTCCGCGGTCTTCCATCTCCAGGTGAAGGCCGAACGTGGCGACATCCTCGGGGCCGCCACCGGTACTCCCTGGTGGCTCGTGGTCCGCGGCGCCGACTGGCGCCGCCCCTACGGGCCGGCCTCCTCGATCGCGGACCTCCAGAACCACCCCGTGGTCCAGGTGACCTGGAACGACGCCCGCGCGTATGCCGCCTGGGCGGGCAAGCGCCTGCCCACCGAAGCCGAGTGGGAGTACGCCGCCCGCGGCGGCCACGATGGGGCGCGGTTCCCCTGGGGGAACGATCTCCTCCCGCGCGGCCGGTGGAACTGCAACATCTGGCAGGGCGAGTTCCCCCGCCTCAACACCACCGACGACGGCTTCATCGGCACCGCACCCGTCAAGCAGTACGCCCCGAACGGCTACGGCCTGTTCAACATGGTCGGGAACGTGTGGGAGTGGTGCGAGGACTGGTTCGCCACCGACACCTACACCCGGCGCGCCGGCACGGGTGTCGTCGACCCTCGCGGGCCAGTGAACCCGGACGTCACAGGCCGGCGCGTGATGCGCGGCGGATCGTTCCTGTGCCACGACTCCTACTGCTACCGCTACCGGGTCGCGGCCCGCTCCGGGAACACCCCTGACTCCGCAGCCTCCAACATCGGCTTCCGCTGCGCCTGAACGTCCATCCGCGCGACCCACTCGCTCGGAAGCGTCCCCGCGCCATCCCGCCGGGCGTACATCACCACGTCCACGCTCACTCTCGCGGCGAGCGCCATCTCTCCCTGCCGGTTCCTCTGTATCGGAGGCCATTCCTTGATCACTCGTCGTCAGCTCCTCGCCGGCACCGCCGCCGGTCTCGGAATCGCAACGCTCCCGTCCACCGCAACAGCCGGGCCGAAAACCACAGGGCGGCCGCGGCCGAACATCGTGCTCGTGCTCGCCGACGACCTGGGCTACGGCGAGCTCGGCGCGTACGGGCAGCACACCATCGCGACGCCGCGCCTGGACCGGCTCGCCGCCGAGGGACTGCGCTTCACCGACGCGTACTCCGCCGCGGCGGTCTGCGCGCCCTCACGCTCGGCACTGCTCACCGGCCTGCACGCGGGTCACGGGGCGGTACGCAACAACCCGGGAGGCGACCCCGACTCCATCGCCTTCTCCGCTGGTGACACCACGTTCGCCGAGGTGCTGCGCGCCCGGGGTTATCGCACGGGACTGTTCGGCAAGTGGGGCTTTGGTCCCGAGCGCGGCGACCAGCCGAGCCACCCCAATGCCCGAGGGTTCGACGAGTTCCTGGGCTACATCACGCACGGCCACGCCCACGACTACTACCCGTCGTACCTGTGGCAGAACGGAGAGCGGCTCGAACTGCCCGAGAATGCCGGGTCCGCCAAGACCACCTTCGCCCCCGACCTCTTCCACGACCGGGCTCTCGACTTCATCCGGGCCCACCGCGACGAGCCGTTCCTGCTCGTGGTCACCCCGAACCTTCCCCACGCCCCGAGCGACATCCCCAGCCAGGAGCCGTACGCCGACGAGGACTGGCCCCCGGCGGACCGGGGCCATGCGGCCCAGGTCACCCGGATCGACACGTACGTCGGTGAACTGGTCGACGAGCTCGCTACGCAGGGACTGCTCGAGTCCACGGTGGTCCTGTTCACCAGCGACAACGGCCCGCACGAGGAGGGTGGCTTCGACCCGGACCGGTTCGACGCGAACGGCCCTCTCACCGGTTACAAGCGCAACCTGTACGAGGGCGGTGTCCGGATCCCGTTGATCGCCTGGGCCCCGGGCCGGATCCAGCCCGGCGTGACCGACCGGCTCACCCAGCAGACCGACCTGCTCCCCACGCTGGCCGACCTGGCCGGCGTCCCCGGACCGCGCGACATCGACGGCCGGTCGTTCAGCTCTCTGCTCGCGCCGCGTCCGACTGCGGCCGCCGCGCAGCCGTACCTCTACTTCTGGCGGCTCGACAACGGCAACACCAGGCGGGCGCGCGAAGCCGACGGCGGCCGCCTGCAGCGAGCAGCCGAGGCGGTACGCGAGGGCAACTGGAAGGCGATCCGTTGGGCGCCGGGCAGGGATCGGACCGTCCCGGACGAGCAGTGGCAGGTCGAGCTGTACGACCTTGCCCGCGACGTCGGTGAGACGACCGACCTGGCAGCCACCCACCCCGAGGTCGCGGACCGGCTGGTGGGCCTCCTGCGGCAGTCCTGGATCGACGAGGTCACGCGCGAAGGCTACGGCGTCGAACTCGGCATCCCGGACCTGCTGCTTCCCGGCGTCACCTACGAGCTCACCGCCACCCTCGCGAACGGCTCGGCGGTGGCCTGGACCGGCGCTCGATTGGTGCTCTCCGCCCCCCGGGGGTGGAGAGTCGAGCCGGCGACCAGCCAGGGGCTCGGACGCCTCTCCCCCGGCGCCCGGGTGAGCACCACCTGGCGGGTCCGGGTGCCCGGGGAGACCACGGCGAAGGAGTGGCCGCTGACCGTGTCGGGTTACGCCGTCGCCCGCGACGTGCCCCTCACCTTCCGCGCCGAGCGCCGCTTCGCCCCGCCGCCGTCTCCGCCGGCCACCGACTCGTACCTGAGCGATCTGCCCTGGCTCACCGCAGTCAACGGCTGGGGCCCGGTGGAGCTGGACACCAGTAACGGCAAGCAGGCCGCCGGGGACGGCACACCGATCTCCTTCGGAGGCACCGCCTACGCCAAGGGCCTCGGTGTCCACTCCCACTCCGAAGTCACCTACCACCTCGGCGGCCGGGTGGCCCGGTTCACCTCCGTGGTGGGCATCGACGACTTCAGCGCCCGGCAGAGCTCGCGGGGCAACACGATCGCCGAGGTATGGGCCGACGACCGGCTCGTCCACACCAGCGGCGTGCTGCGGGCGTCCACCGGACCCGAACCGGTGGACGTCGATGTTCGGGGGGCCCGGCTGCTACGGCTGGTCGTGCGTGCCGCCGACTCCGGAAACGGCTTCAACCACACGTCCTGGGCAGACGCCTTCGTCCGGCTGGGCTGACAGGCCACCTTCGCGAAATGTGGAGTCAAGGCGGTCCTGGATCGTGAGCTGCGCCAGGAAGCCCAGCCGGAGCCGGACCGTCACGAGACCAGGGCGGTTCAGGGTGATCGCTGCCGAGACGACGTCGAGCGCGCCGCCCCGCAGGGGCGACGCGCTCGACGAGAAACGTGTCAGACGTTGAAGCCGAGGGTGCGGAGCTGGTCGCGCCCCTCGTCGGTGATCTTGTCCGGCCCCCACGGCGGGAGCCACACCCAGTTGATCCGGATGTCGTCGACCAGGCCGCCGCCCGGTCCGGTGGTCAGCGCCTGCCGGGCCTGGTCCTCGATCACGTCGGTCAGCGGACACGCCGCCGAGGTCAGCGTCATGTCCAGGGTGGCGACGTTGTCGTCGCCGACGTGCACGCCGTACACCAGGCCGAGGTCGACCACGTTGATGCCCAGCTCGGGGTCGACGACGTCCTTCATCGCCTCCTCGACGTCGGCGACGGCGGCCTTGCCCTTGGCCGCCGACGCGGCGGCCTCCCCGACCGGGGCGTCCGCGCCCTCGGTCGCCGGGTTCGCCGCGGTGGCGGTGTCCTCGCTGCTCATGCCTCAACCTCCGTCGGGCTCACGCCCACGCCGGCGCGTGCCGCGGCGTCCTTGAACGCCATCCACGGCAACAG
Organism: Micromonospora sp. DT178; assembly: GCF_049841695.1. Taxonomy (NCBI): domain Bacteria; kingdom Bacillati; phylum Actinomycetota; class Actinomycetes; order Micromonosporales; family Micromonosporaceae; genus Micromonospora; species Micromonospora sp. DT178. The sequence continues at coordinate 388,419 of NZ_JBNCKV010000006.1, read as the reverse complement.
CGCGCACTTGACCCGGGCGGGGTAGCGGGCGACGCCCGCGAACGCGACCCCGTCACCGAGCACGTCCTCGTCCGGCGTGACCTGGCCACGGCCGGACATCAACTCGACGAACGCCTCGTGCACCCGGAACGCGTCGCCCGCGCCCCGGCCCACCAGCAGTTCGTGCAGCACGCTCGCCGACGCCTGGCTGATCGAACAGCCCATGCCGTCGTACGAGACGTCGTGCAGCACGTCGCCGTCGGTCGCCACCCGGACGGTGACCTCGTCACCGCAGGTCGGGTTGACGTGGTGTGCCTCGGCGACCCGGGCGCCCGTGGCGTCCGCATCGCGCAGGCCGCGACCGTGCGGGTGCTTGTAGTGGTCCAGGATGATCTCCTGGTAAAGAGATTCAAGCTGCATCAGGCTGAACTCCCGTCGATCCGCGGGCTCCTGCGTCGCCGCTCACTCGAACACCTTCCGCACCTGCTCCAGTCCCGCCACCAGGGCGTCGATCTCCCCGGTGGTGGTGTAGAGGTAGAACGAGGCCCGCGTCATGGCCGGCACGCCGAACCGGGTGCACACCGGCTTGGCGCAGTGGTGGCCGACGCGCACCTGCACGCCGAGCGAGTCGAGCACCTGCCCGACGTCGTGCGGGTGGATGTCGCCGAGGGCGAACGAGATGGTGCCGCCCCGGCCCACCGGCACGGCCGGCCCGAAGATCCGCAGGCCGGGCACCGTGGCGAGGGCGTCCAGCGCGTACGCCGTCAGCTCCTTCTCGTGCCACTGGATGGCCCGCATCCCGATGCCGGCGAGGTAGTCGACGGCCGCGCCGAGCGCGACGGCCTCGGCGATCGGCGGGGTGCCCGCCTCGAACCGGGCCGGCGGCGCGGCGAACGTCGAGCGGGCCATGGTGACCGTCTCGATCATCGATCCGCCGCCCAGCACCGGCGGCATCGCCGCCAGCAGCTCCGCCCGGCCCCAGAGCACGCCGATGCCGGTCGGACCGCACATCTTGTGCCCGGTGAAGACGATGAAGTCGGCGTCGTAGTCGACCACGTCCATCGGCATGTGCGGCACCGACTGGGAGCAGTCGAGCAGCAGCAGCGCGCCCACCTCGCGCACCCGCGCGGTGATCCGCGAGGTGGCGTTGACCGTGCCGAGGATGTTGGACGTGTGCACCAGCGAGACGATCTTCGTCCGCTCGGTGACCAGGTCCTCCAGCCCCGACTCGTCCAGGCGCCCCTGGTCGGTGACCGGGAACCAGCGCAGGGTCGCGCCGGTGCGCTCGCAGAGCAGCTGCCACGGCACGATGTTCGAGTGGTGCTCCATCTCGGAGATCACCACCTCGTCGCCGGGGCCGAGCCGGAAGCGGGGATCGGCGTCGGGCCGCAGCGACGCGTTGGAGAACGCGTACGCCACGATGTTGATCGCCTCGGTGGAGTTCTTGGTGAACACCACCTCGTCCACGCTCGGCGCGTTGATGAACGCGGCGATCTTCGCCCGCGCGCCCTCGTACGCCTCGGTGGCCTCGGTGCCCAGGGTGTGCACCGAGCGGGACACGTTGGCGTTGTGCATCGCGTAGTGCTCGCCGAGCACGTCGAGCACCTGCCGCGGCTTGTGCGAGGTGTTGGCGCTGTCGAGGTAGACCAGCCGGTGCCCGTTGATCTCCCGGTCGAGGATCGGGAAGTCGGCGCGCACCCTCGCCACGTCGTAACGCGGCACGTCGTCGTACTGCGGCATCCCCGACGGGATCGCGATGGAAGTCATGTCGACCGGCCCACCCATTCTTTCGAGAGGACTCAGGCCCGCGCCGCGCCGGCTCCGGCGGCGTACCGCTCGTAGCCCTCTTCCTCGAGCTTGTCGGCCAGCTCCGGGCCGCCCTGCTCGACGATCCGGCCGGCGACGAAGACGTGCACGAAGTCCGGCTTGATGTAGCGCAGGATCCGGGTGTAGTGGGTGATCAGCAGCATCCCGGTGTCGCCGGTGTCGCGGACGCGGTTCACGCCCTCGCTGACCACGCGCAGCGCGTCCACGTCGAGGCCGGAGTCGGTCTCGTCGAGGATGGCGATCTTCGGCTTGAGCAGCTCCAGCTGCACGATCTCGTGCCGCTTCTTCTCACCGCCGGAGAAGCCCTCGTTGACGTTGCGCTGGGCGAAGGCCGGGTCCATCTGGAGGCGCTCCATGGCCCCGCGCAGCTCGCCGCCCCAGGTGCGCAGCTTGGGCGCCTGGCCGTCGATGGCGGTCTTGGCGGTACGCAGGAAGTTCGCCACCGAGACGCCGGGGACCTCGACCGGGTACTGCATGGCCAGGAAGAGGCCGGCGCGCGCCCGCTCGTCCACGGACAGGGCCAGCACGTCCTCGCCGTCGAGGGTCACCGAGCCGCCGGTGATCTCGTACTTGGGGTGGCCGGCGATCGAGTAGGCCAGGGTGGACTTGCCGGAGCCGTTCGGGCCCATGATCGCGTGGGTCTCGCCCGAGCGGACGGTCAGGTCGACACCGGCCAGAATCGGCTTGAGCTCACCCTCGGGCAGCTTGACCGACACCTTCAGGTCGCGGATCTCCAGGGTGCTCATTATCGGGTCACTCCATTGCTCGGCGTGAGACTGACGTAGATGTCGCCGTCTCGGACTTCGACGGGATAGACGGGAACGGGTTCGGTGGCGGGCAGCCCGGTCGGCTCGCCGGTCCTCAGGTCGAAACGGGATCCGTGCAGCCAGCATTCCAGCGTGCAGCCGGAGACCTCCCCCTCGGAGAGGGCGACCGCGGCGTGCGAGCACTCGTCGTAGGCGGCGTAGAAGACGCCGTCCTCGCCGTGCACCAGCGCGATCGGGGTGCCGTCGACGTCCGCGCTGACCACCGTGCCCTTCGGCACGTCCTCGGTGGAGCAGAGGCGGATCATCAGGCGCCGGCCTTGGTGAGCCGGGCCTCGATGGCGTCCCCCAGGCGCTCACGCAGCGACTCGACCGGGATCTTGTTGATCAGCTCGGCGAAGAAGCCGCGGACCACCAGGCGCCGCGCCTCGGACTCCGGGATGCCCCGGGCCATCAGGTAGAACAGCTGCTCGTCGTCGAAGCGGCCGGTCGCGCTCGCGTGCCCGGCGCCGGCGATCTCGCCGGTCTCGATCTCCAGATTGGGTACGGAGTCGGCCCGCGCGCCGTCGGTCAGCAGCAGGTTCCGGTTGATCTCGTACGTGTCGGTGCCGGTCGCCTCGGCGCGGATCAGCACGTCGCCCACCCAGACGGTGCGCGCGCTCTCGCCCTGCAGGGCGCCCCGGTAGCCGACGTAGCTGCGGCAGTCCGGCACGGTGTGGTCGACCAGCTGGCGGTGCTCCAGGTGCTGCCCCGAGTCGGCGAAGTAGAGGCCGTACAGCTCGGCCTCGCCGCCCCGGTCGGTGTATTCCACCGAGGTGTACTGCCGGACCAGGTCACCGCCGAGGGAGACCTGGACGTGCACCACCTTGGCGTCGCGGCCCAACCGGACCCGCAGGTGCTGGGCCTGGACGGCGTCGTCGGCCCAGTCGGCGACGGTGACCAGGGTCAGCTTCGCCCCGTCGGCCACGGCCACCTCGACGTTGTCGGCAAGCGTGGCCGAACCGACGTGCTCCACCACCAGGGTCACCTCGGCGAACCGGCCCACCTCGACGAAGGTGTGCCCGAAGGCCAGGCCCTCGGCGCTCTCGCCGACCACCCGCAGGCTCACCGGCTCGGCCACCACCGCGTCGCGGGCGACCTGGACCAGCAGGGCCTGACCGGCCCCGCCGTAGGCCAGCGCGCTGACCCGGTCGACCGGGGTGAGCACGCTGCCCACCCGGGGGTCGTCGGAGCCGATCCGCCCGACGGTCACGCCCTCGGGCAGGTCGCCGTGCTCGTGGCGGACCGTGCCGGTGGCGGCCTGCGCCGCGCCGACCAGCCCGCGCAGCCGCTTGAGCGGGGTGAAGCGCCACTCCTCCTCCAGGCCGGTGAGGGCCGGGAAGTCGGCGACGTCGTACGAGCGGAGCGCCTGCGACTTGGTGCTGGGCGGCGCGGAAGCCTGGGTAGTCATCTCTTCCTTGGTCTGTTCTGCGATTAGTCGGAGGGTCGGTCGGGCTGGTCTCGACGCGGCGCGACGGGTCCGGGCCGCGTCGAGGGCCGGGCGGCGTCAGCCGACCGCGCCCTCCATCTGGAGCTCGATCAGGCGGTTGAGTTCCAGGGCGTACTCCATCGGGAGCTCCTTGGCGATCGGCTCGATGAAGCCGCGCACGATCATCGCCATCGCCTCGTCCTCGCTCAGGCCCCGGCTCATCAGGTAGAAGAGCTGGTCGTCACTGATCTTGGAGACGGTCGCCTCGTGCCCCATCGACACGTCGTCCTCGCGGATGTCGACGTACGGGTAGGTGTCCGAGCGGGAGATGGTGTCGACCAGCAGCGCGTCGCACTTGACCGTGCTGCGGCTGCTGTGCGAGCCCTCCAGCACCTGGACCAGGCCGCGGTACGACGTGCGGCCGCCACCCCGGGCGATGGACTTGGAGATGATGGTGCTGCTGGTGTGCGGCGCGGCGTGCACCATCTTGGCGCCCGCGTCCTGGTGCTGCCCCTCGCCGGCCATGGCCACCGAGAGCACCTCGCCCTTGGCGTGCTCGCCGGTCATGTAGACCGCCGGGTACTTCATGGTGACCTTGGAGCCGATGTTGCCGTCGACCCACTCCATGGTCGCGCCCTCGTGGCAGACGGCACGCTTGGTGACCAGGTTGTAGACGTTGTTCGACCAGTTCTGGATGGTCGTGTAGCGGCACCGGGCGTTCTTCTTGACGATGATCTCCACGACCGCGCTGTGCAGCGAGTCGGAGGAGTACAGCGGCGCGGTGCAGCCCTCGACGTAGTGCACGTACGCGCCCTCGTCGACGATGATCAGCGTCCGCTCGAACTGGCCCATGTTCTCCGTGTTGATCCGGAAGTAGGCCTGCAGCGGGATCTCCACGTGCACGCCCTTCGGCACGTAGATGAACGAGCCGCCGGACCACACGGAGGTGTTCAGCGCGGCGAACTTGTTGTCGCCGACCGGGATCACCGTGCCGAAGTACTCCTTGAAGACGTCCTCGTGCTCGCGCAGCGCGGTGTCGGTGTCGAGGAAGACGACGCCCTGCTCCTCGAGGTCCTCGCGGATCTTGTGGTAGACGACCTCGGACTCGTACTGCGCCGCGACACCGGCGACCAGCCGCTGCTTCTCCGCCTCGGGGATGCCCAGCCGGTCGTAGGTGTTCTTGATGTCCTCGGGCAGGTCCTCCCAGCTGGTGGCCTGCTTCTCGGTGGACCGCACGAAGTACTTGATGTTGTCGAAGTCGATCCCGGTGAGGTCGGCGCCCCAGGCCGGCATCGGCTTACGGCCGAACAGCCGCAGGCCCTTCAGCCGCAGGTCGAGCATCCAGGCCGGCTCGTTCTTCTTGGCCGAGATGTCCCGCACCACCGCCTCGTTGAGGCCGCGCTGGGCGACCGCCCCGGCGACGTCGGGGTCGGACCAGCCGTACTCGTAGCGACCCAGGGCGGCGAGCTGCTCTTCCTGCGTCAGGGGCTGGACGATCTGCTCGGTCATCTATCTGTCCTCACAGTGGTGACGGTCTTACCGGAACGGGCACGCCCCGGCTGGGTGGGAATGTGCGTGGTGCACACTCCGTCGCCGTGCGCGATGGTGGCCAGGCGCTGCACGTGGGTGCCGACCAGGCGGGAGATCACCGCGGTCTCGGCCTCGCACAGCTGGGGGAACTCGGCGGCCACGTGCGCCACCGGGCAGTGGTGCTGACAGAGCTGGCCGCCGGTGGCGATCGTGGACGCGTTCGCAGCGTAACCCTCGGCGGTCAGCGCTCCCGCGAGTGCCTCGGCCCGCGCGAGCGGGTCGTCGCCGGCGTCCTCCATGGCGGCCCGGCAGCGGGTCTCCAGCGCGGCGACCTGGTCGGTGGCGAACGCCTCGACCGCCGCGGCGCCGCCGTTGCGGGCGATCCAGCGCAGCGCGGCGGTGGCCATGTTGTCGTAGTGGTGGGTGCCACAACGCACCCGAGCCGCGTCGGTCAGCACGAACACCTTCGCCGGCCGGCCCCGGCCGCGGTGGCCCCGGACGGTCTGCTCGCGGGCGACGACGTCGCCGTCGGCGAGCATCGCGTCGAGGTGCCGGCGGATCGCGGCCGGGCTGAGCCCGAGTGCCGAGCCGAGCTGCGCCGCGGTGGTCGCGCCCCGCTCCAGCAGCAGCTGGGTGACCCGGTCACGGGTGGAGAGGTCCGCGACGGACGCGGACTGACCGGCGGTCGGAGCGACCGCCGGCTGGTGCCCGGAGAGCCCCGCCGCGTTTTTCACAACGCCAACGTTACGTAATTCGTCCGGGGCCCGCAAACCCGGGCCCCGGTGATCCGAACCACCGCACGGACGGAGTCACCCGATCGTGCTCCACTACGATGCGTAGGATTTGCGCCGTGAAGCGACCCGTCCGGTTCCCGGTCTCCACCACACTGCTGCGCCGTCTCGCGCTCGCCTCGATCATCGCGAACGTGGGCATCGTCGTCACCGGCGGGGCCGTCCGGCTCACCGCGTCCGGCCTCGGCTGCCCCACGTGGCCCCGGTGCACCGACGACTCGTACGTGGCGACCGCCGAGATGGGCATCAACGGGGCGATCGAGTTCGGCAACCGCCTGCTCACCTTCGCGGTCGGCGTCATCGCGCTGGCGGTGCTGGTGGCCGTGCTGCTGCACCGCCCCCGGCGCCGGGAGCTGATCCCGCTCGCGGTCGCCGTGCTCTTCGGCATCCCGGCCCAGGCGGTCGTCGGCGGCATCACCGTGCTCACCGACCTCAACCCGTGGGTGGTCGGCCTGCACTTCCTCGCCTCGATGCTGGTGATCGCCGCCGCGTACGCGCTGTGGCGGCGGATCAAGGACCCGGCGGGCCCGGCGGTGGCCGTCGTGCCGGCCCCGCTGCGGACCCTGGCCACGCTCACCACCGTGGTCAGCGCGACCGTGCTGGTGATCGGCACCTGGGTGACCGGCAGCGGTCCGCACGCGGGCGACCACGGCGCCGCCCGCAACGGGCTCGACCCGGAGACGATCTCCCAGGTGCACGCCGACAGCGTCTTCCTGCTGATCGGCCTGTCCGTGGCGCTGGTCTTCGCCTTCCGCGCGGTCGGCGCGCAGCGCGCGGCGCGGGCCGCCGTGGTGCTGGTCGCGGTCGAACTGGGCCAGGGCGTGATCGGCTTCGTGCAGTACTTCACGAACCTGCCGGCGCTGCTGGTGGGCGCGCACATGCTGGGGTCCTGCCTGGTGCTGCTGGCCACCCTCTCGGTGCAGTGGTCCACCCGCGAGCGCCGCCCGGTCGGGCCGACCCCGGCCCCGGACGCCGCCGACCGGGCCGTCCCGGTCGCCGCCTGACCGCGCCCCTCCCCGCCCCACCACGGGAACCCGTCCGTCATGGGAGCCCCGGGAACCGCAGCCGCCGTCGTCCCGCCGGTCCGGCGGCGCGGCCCCGACCCCCCGGACGTCGGCGGCCCGGGGGCCGGTCAGCCGGCGGCGCGGCCCAGCAGGGTCAGGATCGCGTCGGCCAGGCGGTCGGCGGCGCCATCGGCGTGGCCGAGGAACAGCGACGGCTCGGTGAGCTCCAGCTCCACCAGGACCGGCGCGCCGTCCGGGCCCGGGATGAGGTCCACCCGGGCGTAGAGCAGCCGCCCCGGCCCGCCGGGCACCGCCGCGAGGGCCCTGGCCGCCACCGCCAGCTGTTCCGGGGTGGCGGTGCGGGCGGTGATCTCCTCGGGCCGGTACAGCCCGTCGACGCCGAGGTCCGGGCCGGTCAGCATCGGGCCCTTGCGCACGGCGTGGCTGAACGCCGGGCCGTCCGGCCCGGCCAGGAACATCAGCGCCGTCTCGCCGGCCGTGTCGACCGCGTCGAGGTACGGCTGCACCATGGCCAGCCGGCCCGCGTCCGACAACCGCCGCACGTGCGCCACGGCCAGTTCCCGGTGCCGCGGATCGGCCAGGTCGTAGCGGCCGGTGTCCCGGCTGCCCGCGCCGACGGCCGGCTTCACGACGTACTCGCCGCGGGCGGCCGGCGGTCGCCAACTCTCCCCCGGCGCGACCCAGGACGTCGGCACGGTACGCACCCCGGCAGCGGACAGCTCGGCCAGGTACCGCTTGTCGGTGTTCCAGCGCACCACGTCGGCCGGGTTGGCCAGGGCGGGCACCCGCGACGCCCAGGCGAGGAACTCGTCGCGGCGCGGCACGTAGTCCCACGGCGAGCGGAGCACCGCCAGGTCGTACGCCGGCCAGTCGGCGGACGGGTCGGCCCAGTCCAGCGCCTCGACGGTCACGCCGCGGCGCGCCAGCGGTTCGAGCAGCAGCCGGTCGTCGGGGTCGAGGTCGGGCAGTTCGGCACAGGTGACGAGAGCGACCCGGGGTTCCCCCCGGGTCGGCTGGTGGTGATCGGTCAAGTTATGTCAACGGGCCATCGTGCGCCGGGCCATCGACCGCCAGAGGTCGTTGCTCGGACGCATCTGGTCCATCAGTTCACGCTCCCAGGCGTTCTCGACGGTGACTCCCGCCTTCGCACAGGCCTGCCGCGCCACGACGGTGTCGTCGGCGAACTGGTCGCCCCACACCCCGTCCTCGCCCACGAGGACGATGCGCGCGCCACGCTTGCCGACGTACTCGATGACCGCCTTCGCCCCGCCGTGACCGGCGGCGAACGACTTGATGCCCGCGACCAGGCCCTGCGGGGCCTGCCCGGGGGTCTGCTCGGCCGTCAGCGTCGTATCGGAACCTTCTGCCATGACGGGAAGCGTAAGCAGACTTCCACCCGGGCGGGCGAGAACCATGAACCTTTTGTGATGCCAATTACCCGCAGGTTTAAGGAGAACCACAGACGATATGCACGGTCTTGTCCGGACTTATCCCTCCAAAGCGCTACCCCGAACCGGGCCGGCCCGGGGCATCCGAGCGGTTCCGGACCCATACCGACGGCGTCACCGATGTGACAAGAAACCCGGACAAGCCATACACCATGATGATTTTCCGGTACGGCCTCCGGCCGCGCGGACCGGGCGGATGCGTCAGGCCGGGACCCGGCTCGGCGCGGCGGCCCGTCGGGATCGGCGGGCGCCGCCCGGTCAGATCAGCGCGTCGAGCGCGACGGCGGCGAAGAGGATGGTCAGGTAGGTCGTCGACCAGTGGAACAGCCGCATCGGCTTGACGGCCTGCCCCCGCGCCACCCGCCGGGCGAGCTTGTGCGCCTCCACCACGAAGATGGCGCCGACCACCACGGCGGGCACGCCGTAGATGAGGCTCATCCCCAGCGGCCACACGGCCAGCGAGGACGCCACGGTCAGCCAGGCGAAGCCGATGATCTCGGCGTTGACCCGCCGCGTGGAGGCCACCACCGGCAGCATCGGGATGCCGGCCCGGGCGTAGTCGTCCTTGTACTTCATCGCCAGCGGGTAGAAGTGCGGCATCTGCCAGAAGAAGACCACCGCGAACAGCGCCCACGCGGCCGGGGCGAGCGTCCCGGTCACCGCCGCCCAGCCGATCAGCACCGGCGCCGCCCCGCAGGCCCCGCCCCAGAACGTGTTGGCCGTCGTGGTCCGCTTCAGCCAGAGGGTGTAGACGACGTCGTAGTAGACGATCGCGGCCAGGGTGAGCCCGGCGGCCAGCAGGTTGGTGAACGCCGCCATCATCGCGACCGACACCGCCGCCAACACCAGCCCGAAGATCAACGCGTTACGCGGTGTCACGGTGTGCGCCGGCAGCGGGCGACGCTTGGTGCGCCGCATCAGCTGGTCGATGTCCCGGTCGATGTAGCAGTTGATGACGCTGGCCGCGCCCGCGGCGAGCGATCCGCCGACCAGCACCACCGCCACCAGCCAGAGCGACGGCAGGCCACCGTCCGCGAGCATCATCGCCGGCACCGTGGTGACGAGGAGCAGTTCCACGATCCGCGGTTTGGTCAGCGTCACGTAGGCCGCGACCACCGCGCGGACGTCCCGGCGGGCCACCGCCGGCCCCTCCGCCGCAGTCCGCACCGGCTGCCCGGCAGAGTTGCTGACGGGGCGCTCGGTGATCATGCTCACGGATTGCCACCTTCCGGCGTCGGCAGGGGAGGTCGGATCGGCCGGACCCGACTGGGGCCACACGCCGCACCACAGACTACGCGTCGTCGTTTTGGCTGCCCGGGCGACCCGACAACGGTGCGGGCCGTCACACCGTCGTGGCGGGACCGCGACCAGTACAGACCGGCATGCAGAGATCCCTGGGCGGACGTTTAGGACCGCTCGATAGGGTCATCACTGAGGGTTCCGCCCATCTGCCGAGGAGCACAACCATCGTGGCTGCCAACCGACCCGAGCACCCCGCACTCAACTGGTCCGACCTCGACCGCCGGGCCGTCGACACCGTCCGCGTGCTGGCCATGGACGCCGTGGAGAGATCCGGCAACGGCCACCCGGGCACCGCGATGAGCCTCGCGCCCGCGGCCTACCTGCTCTTCAACCGGGTCATGCGGCACAACCCGGCCGACCCGAACTGGCCCGGCCGGGACCGCTTCGTGCTCTCCGCGGGCCACTCCAGCCTCACCCTCTACATCCAGCTCTTCCTCTCCGGCTACCCGCTGGCCCTGGAGGACCTGAGGTCCCTGCGGCAGTGGGGCTCGCTGACCCCGGGGCACCCCGAGCACGGGCACACCCCCGGCGTGGAGACCACCACCGGGCCGCTCGGGCAGGGCCTCGGCAACGCGGTCGGCATGGCGATGGCGGCCCGCCGTGAGCGCGGCCTGTTCGACCCGGAGGCGGAGCCGGGCCGGTCGGTCTTCGACCACGACATCTGGTGCATCGCCTCGGACGGCGACATCGAGGAGGGCATCAGCCACGAGGCCAGCGCGCTCGCCGGGCACCAGCAGCTCGGCAACCTCACGGTGATCTACGACGACAACGAGATCTCGATCGAGGACGACACCCGGATCGCCAAGAGCGAGGACGTCGCGGTCCGCTACGAGGCGTACGGCTGGCACGTGCAGACCGTCGACTGGCGCACCGGCGACGCCGACCAGGGCGACTACCACGAGGACGTCGAGGCCCTGCACCGGGCGCTGCTGGCGGCGAAGGCCGAGACCGGCCGCCCCTCCTTCATCGCGCTGCGCACCATCATCGGCTGGCCCGCGCCCAACAAGAAGAACACCGGCAAGATCCACGGCTCGGCGCTGGGCGGCGACGAGGTGGCCGCCACCAAGCAGCTCCTCGGCTTCGACCCGGCGCGGACCTTCGAGGTCGACGAGGAGATGCTCGGCCACGCCCGCGCCGTGATGGAGCGCGGCGCCCGGGCCCAGCAGGAGTGGACCACGGCGTTCGACGGCTGGGCGAAGGCCAACCCGGAGCGCCGCGCGCTCTACGACCGGATGGCCGGGCGGGTCCTGCCGACCGGCTGGACCGACGCGCTGCCGGAGTTCCCGGCCGACGCCAAGGGCATCGCCACCCGGGCGGCCTCCGGCAAGGTCCTGGAGGCCCTCGCCGGAGTGCTGCCGGAGCTGTGGGGCGGCTCGGCCGACCTGGCCGAGAGCAACAACACCACCATGAAGGGCGAGCCGTCCTTCGTCCCCGCCGTCCACGCCACCAAGGACTTCCCCGGCCACGAGTACGGCCGCACGCTGCACTTCGGCATCCGCGAGCACGCCATGGGCGCCATCCTCAACGGCATCGCGCTGCACGGCGGCACCCGCCCGTACGGCGGCACCTTCCTGGTCTTCAGCGACTACATGCGCCCGGCCGTACGGCTCGCCGCGCTGATGAAGCTGCCGGTGGTCTACGTCTGGACGCACGACTCGATCGGCCTCGGCGAGGACGGCCCCACGCACCAGCCGGTGGAGCACCTGACCGCGCTGCGCGCCATCCCCGGCCTGGACGTGGTCCGGCCGGCCGACGCCAACGAGACGGCCTGGGCCTGGCGGCAGGCCCTGGAGCACACCGACCGGCCGACCGCGCTGGCGCTCAGCCGGCAGGCGCTGCCGACGCTGGACCGGTCGGTCCTGGCCGGCGCCGAGGGCGTGACGAAGGGCGGCTACGTGCTGGCCGAGGCGTCCAACGGCAAGCCGCAGGTGATCCTCATCGGCACCGGCTCCGAGGTGCAGCTCTGCCTGACCGCCCGCGAGCGGCTGGAGGCCGACGGCACCCCGACCCGGGTCGTCTCGATGCCGTGCCAGGAGTGGTTCTTCGCGCAGGACGAGGCGTACCGGGAGTCGGTGCTGCCGCGCGGGGTAAAGGCACGGGTGAGCGTGGAGGCGGGCATCGCCATGTCGTGGCGGGGCATCGTCGGCGACTGCGGCGAGAGCGTCAGCCTGGAGCACTACGGCGCGAGTGCCCCGCACTCCGTGCTCTTCGAGCAGTTCGGATTCACCCCCGACCGGATCGTGGCCGCCGCGCACGCGGCGCTGACCCGGATGGGCGACATCACCGGTTTCACCACCGGCAACTGAGGGGAGCGTGGACGGCATGACGGACAGGCTGAGTGAACTCACCGCCGCAGGCGTGGCGGTCTGGCTCGACGACCTTTCCCGGGTACGGCTGTCCTCCGGCGGGCTGGACCAGCTCCGCCGGGAGAAGCACGTGGCCGGGGTGACCACCAACCCGACGATCTTCGCCAAGGCGCTGAGCGACGCCGACGAGTACGACTGGCAGCTGCGCGACCTCGCCACCCGTGGGGTGGAGGTCGAGGAGGCCGTGCGCATGCTCACCACCTACGACGTGCGGTGGGCCTGCGACGTGATGCGCCCCTCGTACGAGGGCAGCGCCGGGGTCGACGGCCGGGTCTCCATCGAGGTGGACCCCCGGCTGGCCCACGAGACCGACAGGACCGTCGCCGAGGCCAAGGCGCTGTGGTGGCTCGTCGACCGGCCGAACCTCTTCATCAAGATCCCGGCCACCGAGGCCGGTCTGCCGGCGATCACCGCCACCCTGGCGGAGGGGATCAGCGTCAACGTCACGCTGATCTTCGGGCTGGACCGCTACTCGCAGGTGATGGAGGCGTTCCTGGCCGGCCTGGAGCAGGCGAAGGCGAACGGGCACGACCTGTCGAAGATCGGGTCGGTCGCGTCGTTCTTCGTCTCCCGCGTCGACAGCGAGGTCGACAAGCGATTGGAGAAGCTCGGCTCCGACGAGGCCAAGGCGCTGCGCGGCAAGGCCGCCGTCGCCAATGCCAAGCTGGCGTACGAGCGCTACGGCGAGGTGTTCTCCTCGGACCGCTGGCAGGCCCTCGCCGACGCCGGCGCCCACCCGCAGCGGCCGCTGTGGGCCTCCACCTCGACCAAGAACCCGGACTACCGGGACGTCATCTACGTCGAGGAGCTGATCGCCCCCGGCACGGTCAACACCATGCCGGAGCCGGTCGTGCACGCGTACGCCGACCACGGCGAGACCCGCGGCGACACCATCACCGGTTCGTACGACGAGGCCCGCAAGGTCTTCGCGGACCTGGAGTCGGTCGGGATCGACATGGCCGACGTCATCGAGACCCTGGAGCGCGAGGGCGTGGAGAAGTTCGAGACGAGCTGGCAGGAACTGCTCGACGGCGTCCGCAAGTCGCTGTCGGCCGCGGGCCGGGGCGCAGGCCGCCCGGGTGACGCCGCGAAGGACAACGCGCAGGCCGCGCAGCAGGCGGGAGGAAACGCGTGAGTGAGCGTAGCGAGCGAACCATCAGGCTCAGCAGTGCGGCGCCTCGCGCCGCCGCCGAGCGGAGCGAGGTGGCGGAGTGAGTGATCTGCTCGCCGGGGCGGTCGAGGCCGCCGCCGGGCTCTCCGTGCACGGGGCCGACACGGTCGACAGGTCGGCTCCCGCCTCCACCCGGGACGCGCTCGTGAGCGCCGGCACGCCGGGCAAGCTGGCCGCGAAGGACCCGACCCTGTGGGGTCCGGACGCCGAGGCCGAGGCGAAGATCCGCCTCGGCTGGGTGGACACCCACCTGCGCAGCCGGGAGCTGCTGCCCCAGCTCGCCGAGCTGAAGGCGGAGCTGGCCGACCTGGACCACGTGGTGCTCGCCGGGATGGGCGGCTCGTCGCTGGCGCCCGAGGTCATCGCCCGTACCCTCGGCAAGCAGCTCACGGTGCTCGACACCACCGACCCGGGGCAGGTCCGGGCGGCGCTGGCCGACCGGCTGGAGCGCACCGTGGTCGTGGTGGCCAGCAAGTCCGGTTCGACGGTCGAGACCGACAGCCACCGCCGGGCGTACTGGCAGGCGTTCCTCGACGCGGGGATGACCGAGGCGGAGGCCGGGCGGCACTTCGTCGTCGTCACCGACCCCGGCTCGCCGCTGGAGGCCACCGCCGCCGAGATGGGCGCCTTCACCGTGCTCGCCGACCCGAACGTGGGCGGCCGCTACTCGGCGCTGACCGCGTTCGGGCTGGTCCCGTCGGCGCTGGCCGGCGTCGAGGTGGCCGAGCTGCTCGACGAGGCCGACGCGCTGGCGCGGTCGCTGGGCGGGGACCGCGACAACCCGGGCCTGGCGCTCGGCGCGGCGCTCGGCGCGGCGGCCACCATGGGCCGGGACAAGGTCGCCCTGATCTCCGACGGCACCGGCATCGAGGGCCTCGGCGACTGGGCCGAGCAGCTGATCGCCGAGTCCACCGGCAAGGCCGGAGTCGGCATCCTGCCGGTCGTCGTGGAGTCGCCGCAGAGCCCCGGCGCCACCGGCGACGACGTGCTCACCGTGACCTACGGCGGCGCGCTGCCCGCCGGCGCCGTCCCCGGCGGCGGCGCCGACGCCGACGTGGCCGTCAACGGCCCGCTCGGCGCGCAGTTCCTCGCCTGGGAGTACGCCACCGCGATCGCCGGCGTGGTGCTCGGCATCGACCCGTTCAACCAGCCCAACGTCACCGAGTCCAAGGAGAACACGAACCGGATCCTCGCCTCCGGTCCGCCGGCGGAGACGCCGTCGTTCACCGAGGGCGCGATCGAGGTGTACGCGCCGCAGGGCGCCCCGGGCGACCTGGCCGGCGTGCTCCGCCAGCTGGTCGACGCGGCGGGCGACGACGGCTACCTCGCGGTGATGGCGTACCTCGATCGGTTCGCCGACGCCGACGCGGCCCGGCTGCGGCCGCTGCTGGCCGGTGCCGCCGGACGGCCGGTCACCTTCGGTTGGGGGCCGCGGTTCCTGCACTCCACCGGCCAGTACCACAAGGGCGGCCCGCAGGTCGGCAGCTACCTCCAGCTCACCGGCGCGGTCGCCGACGACCTGCCGGTGCCGGGCCGGCCGTACACCTTCGGCGAGCTGCAGGCGGCGCAGGCCGCCGGCGACCGGCAGGCCCTGGCCGAGCGGGAGCGCCCGCTGGTCCGGCTGCACCTGACCGACCGGTCGGCGGGCGTGGCCCAGCTGCTCGATGCGGCCGGGGCGTTGCGGGCGTGACGATGGGGACCATGGATGACGCGGAGCGAGGAGGCGGCGTGAACCCGCTGCGCGACCCGCAGGACCGCCGGCTGCCGAGGATCCCGGAGCCGTGCGCTCTGGTGATCTTCGGCGTCACCGGTGACCTGGCCCGCAAGAAGCTCCTGCCGGCCGTGTACGACCTGGCGAACCGGGGGCTGCTGCCCCCGGGCTTCGCCGTGCTCGGCTTCGCCCGCCGGGACTGGGGCGACGGGGACTTCGAGTCGCTCGCCCACGAGGCCGCCAAGAAGCACGCCCGCACCCCCTGGCGGGAGGAGGTGTGGGCGCGGCTGGTGGGCAACATCAAGTTCGTCGGCGGCTCGTTCGACGACGACGCCGCGTTCGACCACCTCTCCGAGATGCTGGACGAGCTGCGTCAGACGCACGGGATCCCGGGCAACGCCGCCTTCTACTTCTCCATCCCCCCGGCGGCGTTCCCCGTGGTCCTCAAGCAGCTGGCCCGCACCGGTATGGCCGACAACGCCAAGTCCGGCGGCTGGCGCCGGGTGGTGGTGGAGAAGCCCTTCGGGCACGACCTGCCCTCGGCGAAGGCGCTCAACGACCTGGTCGACGACGTCTTCACCCGCAAGGACGTCTTCCGCATCGACCACTACCTGGGCAAGGAGACCGTCCAGAACATCCTCGCCCTGCGGTTCGCCAACAACCTGTTCGAGCCGCTGTGGAACTCCAAGTACGTCGACTCGGTGCAGATCACCATGGCCGAGGACGTCGGCATCGGCACCCGCGCCGGCTTCTACGACTCGGCCGGCGCGGCCCGTGACGTGTTCCAGAACCACCTGCTCCAGCTGTTGGCGCTGGTGGCGATGGAGGAGCCGACGAGCTTCGACGCCGACGAGATCCGCACGGAGAAGCTCAAGGTGCTCCGGGCGATCACCCTGCCGAAGGACGTGGCCGAGGGCACCGTACGCGGCCAGTACCTGCCCGGCTGGGTGGGCGGCGAGCGTGCCGTCGGGTACCTGGAGGAGGAGGGCGTCCCGGAGGACTCGACCACGGAGACCTACGTGGCCGTCCGGCTCGGCATCCAGAACCGCCGCTGGGCGGAGGTGCCGTTCTACATCCGGGCCGGCAAGCGGCTGCCGCGGCGGGTCACCGAGGTCGCCATCATGTTCAAGCGGGCGCCGCACCTGCCGTTCAACGAAGCCGACATGGAGTCGCTGGGCAACAACCAGCTCGTGATCCGGGTGCAGCCGGACGAGGGCGTCGTGCTCAAGTTCGGCTCCAAGGTGCCCGGCACCACGATGGAGGTCCGCGACATCGCGATGGACTTCCAGTACGGCGAGGCGTTCACCGAGGCCAGCCCCGAGGCGTACGAGCGGCTCGTGCTGGACGTGCTGATCGGCGACCGCACCCTCTTCCCGGACGCCGCCGAGGTCGAGCAGAGCTGGCAGGTGGTGGACCCGCTGGAGCACGCGTGGGCGGGCACGAAGCCGGAGCCGTACCGGGCCGGCGAGTGGGGCCCCCGGGCCGCCGACGAGATGCTGGCCCGCGAGGGCCGGGCATGGCGGCGGGCGTGAGCGCGAGGAGTGAGCCGGTTCTGCGAGCCCCGCAGTCGCGAACAAAGGCCAGTGGCGTGAGCGCGAGGAGTGAGCCGGTTCTGCGAGCCCCGCAGTCGCGAACGAAGGCAGGTGCCGTGAGCAGCCGCAGCGAGCAAACCAGGAGGCTCCTTTGATCGGCCTGTGGGACACCACCGGCAACGAGGTGGTCAAGGCGCTGGCCGCCGAGCGGCGCAGCGCCGGCGGGGTGGCCAGCGGCATGGCGCTCACCCTGATCGTGGTGGTGGACGAGAAGCGGGTCCGCGAGGCGGAGGCGGCGGCGACCATAGCCGCCGCCGCCCACCCCTGCCGGCTGCTGGTGGTGGTCCGCACCGACGTGGAGCGCGAACGCAACCGGCTGGACGCGGAGATCGTCGTCGGCGGCCGGCTCGGCCCGTGCGAGGCGGTGGTCACCCGGATGTACGGGCGGCTGGCCCTGCACGCCGAATCGGTGGTGATGCCGCTGCTGGTGCCGGACGTGCCGGTGGTGACGTGGTGGCACGGCGAGCCGCCGGCCGAGATCGCCACGGACTTCCTCGGCGTGGTGGCCGACCGGCGGATCACCGACTGCGCGCAGGCCGCCGACCCGATCGAGGCGCTGCGCCAGCGGGCCCGGGACTACGCCCCCGGCGACACCGACCTGGCGTGGACCCGGATCACCCCGTGGCGCACGCTCGTGGCGGGGGCGTTCGACACCACCCAGGCCAGGGTGACCGAGGCGACCGTGGTGGCCCCGCCGACCGACCCGACCGCCGCGCTGATGCAGGGCTGGCTGGCCGCGCGGCTGGGCATCGAGCCGGTGTGGGAGCACACCGACGCGGCGCCCCGGATGCGGGAGGTGCAGCTGCGCTGCGCCAACGGCGACACGCTGACGCTGTCCCGGGACGACAGCGTGGCGACGTTCCGGCGTACCGGCCAGGAGGACCGGCAGCTGCCGCTCGTCCGCCGGCCGCTGGGCGACGAACTGGCCGAGGAGCTGCGCCGGCTCGACGCCGACCAGGTGTACGCGGAGGCGCTGGGCACGGCGGCCGGGCTGGCCGACCTCGACCAGCGCCCGCCGCAGCGGGTGCACGTCTGGAAGGACCCGGCCACGGCCCAGCGGGCCGAGGCGGGGGTCACCGCGCACGTGGGAACGAGCGCCGAGCACTGAGCGCCCGACTGCCCGGGGCACCACGGAGGACCGGCCGCGCGGCGGCCGGAGAAACGAAGGCACACAGATGAGTGAGGCGAGTGTCGCCGTCCACGCCGACGCCGACCTGCTGGCCCAGGCGGTGGCCGCCCGGCTGGTGGTCAAGCTGCTCGACGCCCAGGCCGAGCGGGGCCAGGCGTCGGTGGTGCTGACCGGCGGGCGGATAGCCGCGGCGGTGCACCGGGCGGTGGCGGCGCTGCCGGCCCGGGACGCCGTGGACTGGTCCCGGGTCGACGTCTGGTGGGGCGACGAGCGGTTCCTGCCCGCCGGCGACCCCGAGCGCAACGAGACCCAGGCCCGCGCCACGCTGCTGGACGCGGTGCCGCTCGACCCGGCCCGGGTCCACCCGATGCCGGCCTCCGACGGTCCGGCCGGGCCCGACCCGGAGGAGGCGGCGGCCCGCTACGCCGAGGAACTGGCCCGCTCGGCGCGTCCGGGGCACGCCGCGCTCCCCCACTTCGACGTGCTGATGCTGGGCGTCGGCGAGGACGGGCACGTCGCCTCGGTCTTCCCCGAGCATCCGGTGCACCACGACAGCCGGCCGGTCAGCGCGGTGCGGGGCAGCCCGAAGCCCCCACCGGTGCGGACCACGCTGACCCTTCCGACGATCAACACGGCCGAGGAGGTCTGGCTGGTGGCCAGCGGGGCCGACAAGGCACGGGCGGTCGGCATGGCGCTGGCCGGGGCGGGGCCGGTGCAACTGCCGGCGGCCGGCGTGCAGGGCACGGGCCGGACCCTCTGGCTGCTGGACCGGGCGGCGGCGGCCGACGTCCCGGCCCGCCTGCGCAGCCTGCGCTGACGTGCAAGGGGCCCCTCGTCGACGCCGGGCGTCGCCGAGGGGCCCCTTGCTGTCCGCCCTGGGCGGGAACGCCGCCTAGCCGGCGGGACGGCCACGCCGGCGGCGCAGGTCGGCGAGGGCCTCGGCCAGGATGGCCTCCCCCTCCGCCGCGGTGCGCCGCTCCTTCACGTACGCCAGGTGGGTCTTGTAGGGCTCGGGCCGGGCGCGGCCCGGCGGGTTCTGCGCGTCCTGGCCGGCGGGGAGGCCGCAACGCGGGCAGTCCCACACCTCCGGCACCTCGACCTCGGCGGCGAGCCGGATCTCGTTGCGGTGGTCGTTGCGGCACCAGTAGGTGACCGTCCGGCACGGGGCCGGCTGGTGGCGTTCGGGCGCGAATCCGACCCGGGTGCCCGGGATGACGTTGCCGATGGGCACGGCTGCTCGCTCCTGTCGTCGGAGGGGAACCGCCGCGGAGAGGGCGGCGGGCGACGCGGTGCAGCGGGTGGAACGAACTGCGCGCGGCCCGTCGTCGACGGGCCGCGCGCAAATTGTACGACTTGGCGGGCTCAGACCGTGCCGCTGGCCATCTGGAGGCGGAGCCAGAGCCCCAACCCGACGATGCAGGCGAACCAGACGATGCCCACCAGGACGGTGTAGCGGTCGAGGTTCTTCTCCGCCACCGAGGAACCGGCGAGGCTGGAGCTGACGCCACCGCCGAACATGCTCGACAACCCGCCGCCCTTACCGCGGTGCAGCAGGATCAGCATCGTCAGCAGGATGCTCGTGATGACCAGCAACACGATCAACGTGTATGCGAACCAGATCGGCATGGCTGGGGTCAGTCCTCTCGTTACGATCCTCGCCCGGGCAGATCGGGCACGGTGGCACCGACCGACGGACGGGCGGAGTCAAGGATAGCGAGCGATCAGCGGGAGATGTGCTCCGGGAACCGGCAGATCTTCGCGAACTCCTCGGCGTCCAGGCTCGCGCCGCCCACGAGCGCCCCGTCGACGTCCGGCTGAGCCATGATCGCCGCCACGTTCGAGGACTTGACCGACCCGCCGTAGAGGACCCGGACCTTGTCGGCGGTGTCCTGACCGAAGGACTCGGCCAGGCGCTGACGGACCGCGCCGCACACCTCCTGGGCGTCCTCCGGGGTGGCCGTCTTGCCCGTGCCGATCGCCCAGACCGGCTCGTACGCCACCACGACCTTCTGCACCTGCTCGGCGGTGAGCCCCTTCAGGGCGCCGTCGAGCTGGTCGCTGCAGTGCGCCACGTGGGTGCCCTTGTCCCGGACGTCCAGCCCCTCCCCCACGCAGAGGATCGGGGTGAGCCCGTGGGCCAGCGCCGCCTGCACCTTGGCGTTGACGATCGCGTCGTCCTCGTGGTGGTAGGCCCGTCGCTCCGAGTGCCCGATCACCACGTAGGTGCAGCCCAGCTTCGCCAGCATCGGGCCGGAGATGTCCCCGGTGTAGGCCCCCGACGCGTGCGGCGAGAGGTCCTGCGCGCCGTAGCCGATGAGCAGCTTGTCGCCGTCGACGGCGGTCTGCACCGTACGCAGGTCGGTGAACGGCGGCAGGACCACCGTCTCGACGTCGGTGAGCTGCTTCTCGGTGAGGCTGGCCGCCAGCTTCTGTACCAGCAGGTTGGCCTCGAGGTGGTTGCAGTTCATCTTCCAGTTGCCGGCCATCAGGGGCCGGCGGGTGACGCTCGCCATCAGTTCTCCAGGGCCGCGATGCCGGGGAGGGTCTTGCCCTCCAGGTATTCCAGGGAGGCGCCACCGCCGGTGGAGATGTGCCCGAAGGACGACTCGTCCAGCCCGAGCGCCCGTACCGCGGCGGCGGAGTCACCGCCACCGACGACGGTGAACGCGTCGGTCTTCGCGATCGTCTCGGCGATCCCGCGGGTGCCATGGGCGAACGCCGGCATCTCGAACACGCCCATCGGGCCGTTCCAGAAGATCGTCCGCGCGCCCTTGAGGGCGGCGGCGAACCCGGCGACCGTCTCCGGCCCGATGTCGAGCCCGACCCGCTTGCTGGGGATGCCGTCGGCCGGCACGGTGTCGTGCGCGGCGTCCGGGGCGAACGCGTCCGCGGCCACCACGTCGACCGGGAGCATGATCTTGCCCTCGGAGCGCTCCAGCAGGTTGCGGCAGGTCTCGACCATCTCCTCCTCCAGCAGCGAGGAGCCCACCTCGTGGCCCTGCGCCTTGAGGAAGGTGAAGCACATCCCGCCGCCGATGAGCAGCCGGTCGACCGACGGCAGCAACGCCTCGATCACCGCCAGCTTGTCGGAGACCTTCGAGCCGCCGAGCACCACCACGTACGGGCGCTCCGGCTCGCCGGTCAGCCGGGACAGGACCTCCACCTCGCGCAGCACCAGCCGGCCCGCGACGTGCGGCAGCCGGGCCGGCACGTCGTGGACGCTGGCGTGCTTGCGGTGCACCGCGCCGAACGCGTCGTCGACGTAGGCGTCGCCGAACGCGGCGAGCTGGTCGGCGAAGGCGCCCCGCTCGGCGTCGTCCTTGCTGGTCTCACCGGGGTTGAAGCGCAGGTTCTCCAGCAGCGCGACCTCGCCGTCAGCGAGCGCGTCCACGGTGGAGCGGGCGGACTCGCCCACGGTGTCGGTGGCGAAGTGCACCGGCGCGCCGAGCAGCTCGCCGAGGCGCCCGGCGACCGGGCGCAGGCTGAACTGCGGGTCCGGGGCGCCCTTCGGGCGGCCCAGGTGCGAGCAGACGACCACCTTGGCGCCGGCTCCGGTGAGTGCGCTCAGGGTGGGCAGCACGGCCCGGATGCGGCCGTCGTCAGTGATGTCACCGGACTGCTTGTCGAGTGGGACGTTCAGGTCGGCGCGCACCAGCACGCGCCGACCCGACACCCCCTCGGCGAGCAGGTCGTCGAGGGTACGGATGCTCACTTAGGCCAGGCCTCCGTTCGTGACCGCCAGCTTCCTCACAGGGACTGGCCGACCAGCTTGACCAGGTCGACGAGGCGGTTCGAGTAGCCCCACTCGTTGTCGTACCAGCCGACGACCTTGACCTGGTTGCCGACGACCTTGGTCAGCGGCGCGTCGAAGATGCACGACGCCGGGTCGGTGACGATGTCCGAGGAGACGATCGGGTCCTCGTTGTAGACCAGGATGCCCTTGAGCGGGCCGTCGGCGGCGGCCTTCAGCGCGGCGTTGACCTCGTCCACCGTGGTCTCACGGTTGACGTCGACGGTGAGGTCGGTGGCCGAGCCGGTCGGGATCGGCACCCGCAGCGCGTAGCCGTCCAGCTTGCCCTTCAACTCCGGCAGCACCAGGCCGATCGCCTTCGCCGCGCCGGTCGAGGTCGGCACGATGTTCAGCGCGGCGGCGCGGGCCCGACGCAGGTCGGAGTGCGGCGCGTCCTGGAGGTTCTGGTCCTGGGTGTACGCGTGGATCGTCGTCATCAGGCCGTGCTGGATGCCGAACGTGTCGTGCAGGACCTTCGCCATGGGCGCGAGGCAGTTGGTGGTGCAGGAGGCGTTCGAGATGATGGTGTGCTTGGCCGGGTCGTACTGGTCGTGGTTGACGCCCATGACGACCGTGACGTCCTCGTTCTTCGCCGGGGCGGAGATGATGACCTTCTTGGCCCCGCCGTCGACGTGCGCCTTCGCCTTGGTGGCGTCGGTGAAGAAGCCGGTGGACTCGATGACCACGTCCGCGCCGACCTCACCCCACGGCAGCTTCGCCGGGTCCTTCTCGGCGAACGCCTTGATGGTCTTGCCGCCCACGGTGATCTCGTCGGCGGTGGCCTTCACCTCGTGCGGCAGGCGGCCCAGGATGCTGTCGTACTTGAGCAGGTGGGCGAGCGTCGCGTTGTCGGTCAGGTCGTTGACCGCCACGACCTCGACGTCAGCGCCGGACGCCAGCACTGCCCGGAAGAAGTTGCGGCCGATCCGGCCGAAGCCGTTGATGCCAACCCGGATGGTCACAGGTCCCATCTCCTTGCGTTCTGGTCCGCCGGCGTAAGACCCGGGCCGGCGGAGGTGTGTGCGCCGACCGTTGGAGCCGGCCGTTGACGGTTCATCTCGGCCACCCCGCCGCGGTCTCGAAGGACCTGACCGCCCGAGGCGGTGTGCACGGCGAGGAGTGCCTGTGCCGGCCCCCTTGCCGTACGCAGCGACCTTATCCGAGCGTGCGACGCAGTGCAGCGCCGGGTGGTGATCCCACCGGCACCGCCGACCCGCACCGTCCTATCAGACCACGAGCATGTCGGGCGTGACGGCTGCTTCCGTATCCGGGATGCCCAGGTCCCGGGCCCGCTTGTCGGCCAGCGCCAGCAGCCGTCGGATCCGGCCGGCGATGGCGTCCTTGGTCAGCGGCGGGTCGGCCAGCGCGCCCAGCTCCTCCAGCGAGGCCTGCCGGTGCTCCAGGCGCAGCCGGCCGGCGGAGGTGAGATGGTTGGGCGCGTCCTCGGCGAGGATCTCCAGCGCCCGGGTCACCCGGGCGGCGGCGGCGACCGCGGCCCGCGCCGAGCGGCGCAGGTTGGCGTCGTCGAAGTTGGCCAGCCGGTTCGCCGTGGCCCGCACCTCGCGGCGCACCCGCCGCTCCTCCCAGGCCAGCACGCTGGAGTGGGCGCCGATCCGGGTGAGCAGCGCGGCGATCGCGTCGCCGTCCTTGACCACCACCCGGTCCACGCCGCGCACCTCGCGGTTCTTGGCGGTGATGCCGATCCGGCGGGCCGCGCCCACCAGGGCCAGCGCGGACTCCGGGCCGGGGCAGGTGATCTCCAGCGCGCTGGAGCGGCCCGGCTCGGTCAGCGAGCCGTGCGCCATGAACGCGCCGCGCCAGGCCGACACCGCGCAGCAGACGTTCGCGGCGACGACGTGCGGCGGCAGCCCCCGCACCGGGCGTCCCCGCACGTCGAGCAGCCCGGTCTGCCGCGCGAGGGCCTCACCGTCCTTGACCACCCGCACGATGAAGTGGCTGCCCTTGCGCAGGCCACCGGACGCGAGCACGTGGATCTCACTCGGGTAGCCGTAGACCTCCGCGATCTCCCGTCGCAGCCGTCGGGCCACCGCCCCTGTGTCGAGTTCGGCCTCCACCACGACCCGACCGGAGACGATGTGCAGCCCGCCGGCGAAGCGCAGCAGCGCCGCCATCTCCGCCCGCCGGCAGCAGGGCTTGGGCACGTCGACCCGACTCAGCTCGTCCTTGACCGCAGCCGTCATCGCCATTGTGCGTCCCCTCACGGACCTGTTCCGGCGTGTCGCCGGAGATTACGTACGTGTCTAACGATCGGCGCCCAGGACAGGCACCAGTGCGGCGCCCAGGGCGGCCGGATCATGACGGGGAGTGCCGTCGGTGACCGCGACGGGAGCGAGGACCAGGCGGGCACCCAGCGATTCTGCCGCACGTTCGACCGGTTCGGGGTCACCCGCCGCCTTGGAATCGGCGACCACACGGTCGACCCTCAGCTCCGGCAGGTACGCGCGCAGCGCGGCCAGATGGTCGGCCTGGGAGAGCCCGGAGGTCTCCTTCTCGGCGGCGAGGTTCAGCGTGACGAGCCGCCGCGCCGGGCTGGCGACGATCGCAGCGGCGAGCTGCGGCACCAGCAGGTGCGGCAGCACGCTCGTGTACCAGCTGCCCGGCCCGAAGATCAGCCAGTCGGCCGCGCCGATCGCGGCGACCGCCTGCGGGCAGGCCTCCGGCGCGACCGGGGTGAGCCGCAACGACTCCACCCGGCCGGTGGTCACCGCGACCTGGTGCTGGCCCGTGATCGTGCGCACCTCGTCCGGCCGGCGCGGGTCGGCGCCGCGTACCCGTGCCTCGATCCCCACCGGCTCGCACGACATCGGCAGCACCCGGCCGACCGAGCCGAGCATCGCGCCAGCGTGTTCCAGGGCGGCCACCGGGTCGCCGAGCAGCTCCATCAGCCCGCAGAGCACCAGGTTGCCCACCGCGTGCCCGGCCAGCCCGCCGGCGCCGTCACCCGCCCGCCCGCCGGCCGTCCCTCCGGCGACCCCGGCCGGCTGCGGGCCGGAAGGGGTCCGTCCGGTGCCGGAGACCGGAAGGCGCCCCGCCGACAGGTCCCCGGCGGGAGCCGGGCCGTCGGCGGGCGGCGGCACCTCGGCGAAGCGGTGCTGGAAGAGCTTGGCACTGCGCCGGGTGGCCGGGTGGTCCCCCGCCAGCGCGACCAGCGCCTGCCGCAGGTCGCCCGGGGGCAGGCCGCCCCGCTCGGCCCGCAGCCGGCCGCTGGAGCCGCCGTCGTCGCCGACGGTGACCACCGCCGTGATGTCGAGGTCCAGCTCGGGGGCGCAGCGGCGCAGGGCACGCAGCGAGGCGGACAGGCCGTGCCCGCCGCCGAAGGCGACCACGCGCGTCGCCGTCACTCGCGCCCCAGGTCGCGGTGCTGGGCGTTGGCCGCCAGACCGGAGTGGCGCAGCCGGGCGGCCAGCTCCTCGGCGATTGCCACGCTGCGGTGCTTGCCGCCGGTGCAGCCGACCGCCACGGTCAGGTAGCGCTTGCCCTCCCGCTCGAAGCCGACGGTGGTGGCGTTAACCAGGTCGGCGTACGACCCGACGAAGGCGTCCGCGCCCTCCTGCCCCAGCACGTACGAGCTGACGGCCTCCTCCCGGCCGGTGTGCTCGCGCAACTCCGGCACCCAGTACGGGTTGGGCAGGAACCGGGCGTCGAGCACGAAGTCGGCGTCCGGCGGCAGGCCGTACTTGAAGCCGAAGGAGAGCACGGTGACGCGCAGCCGGCGGGCGTCCTCGCCGCCGAAGAGCTCCTCGACGCGGCGGCGCAGCTGGTTGACGTTCAGATGGCTGGTGTCGATGATCACGTCGGCCTGGTCGCGGGCCTCCTCCAGCAGGCCGCGCTCGACCGCGATGCCGTCGGCGAGCCGCCCGTCGCCCTGCAACGGGTGCGAGCGCCGGACGCTCTCGAACCGCCGGATCAGCACCTCGTCGTCGGCGTCGACGAAGACCACCCGGGGCGAGAAGCCGCGCTCCTTCAGCTCCCGGATCGCCCCCGCCAGGTCGGTGGAGAAGGCGCGCGAGCGCACGTCCAGCACCATCGCCGTACGCCGGGCCGCCCCGCCCGCCTTGAACGCCAGCTCGGCCATGTCGAGCATCAGCGCCTGCGGCAGGTTGTCCACCACGTAGAACCCGACGTTCTCCAGCGCCCTCGCCACCGTGCTGCGGCCGCCGCCGGAGAGCCCGGTGACCACCACCAGGGTGGTGTCCGACTCCGCCGGTGTCTGCTGCCCCGTCACCGTCGCGCCCCGTTCCTCGGCCGTACGCGCCTCGCTCACCCACTACCCCCAAGCCGTGGCGCCGCGGCCGGCACCCCCGGCCGCGCGTGGTCAATCAGCGACTCTATCCCGCACCCCCCGCACGTTGCCGGCACGTCCCGGGCCGCCGCCGTGGCGGCGCCCACCCCGGCGGACGGCCGGACCCGGTCGCGACCCGCCCGCTCGGGTCCGCCGGCTGTCGGGGGAGGTTCGTAGAATCCCCGGATGGCTTCCCCCACCGACCTGCGCTCCGCCGACGCCCTGGAGGTGCTGCGCCGGGTCTTCGGCTACGACGCCTTCCGCGGCTTCCAGCAGGAGGTGATCGACCACGTGGTGGCCGGCGGCGACGCGCTGGTGCTGATGCCCACCGGCGGCGGCAAGTCGCTGTGCTACCAGATCCCCGCGCTGGTCCGCGACGGCGTGGCGGTGGTGGTCTCCCCGCTGATCGCGCTCATGCAGGACCAGGTCGACGCGCTGACGGCGGTCGGCGTCCGGGCCGGCTTCCTCAACTCGACCCAGGATCTCGACGCCCGCCGGGTGGTGGAACGGGCCTTCGTCGGCGGCGAGCTGGACCTGCTCTACCTCGCCCCGGAGGCGTTGGGCACCCGAGGGGCGCAGCAGCTGCTCGACCGGGGCAGGATCGCCCTGTTCGCCATCGACGAGGCGCACTGCGTGTCGCAGTGGGGGCACGACTTCCGCCCCGACTACCTCGCCCTGTCGATGCTGCACGAACGCTGGCCCGACGTGCCCCGCATCGCGCTCACCGCCACCGCGACCAGCGCGACCCGCGACGAGATCGCGACCCGGCTCAAGCTCACCGACGCCCGGCACTTCGTGGCCAGCTTCGACCGGCCCAACATCCAGTACCGGATCGTGCCCAAGCGCGAGCCGCGCAAGCAGCTGCTGAGCCTGCTGCGCGACGAGCACCCCGGCGACGCGGGCATCGTCTACTGCCTGTCGCGCGCCTCGGTGGACAAGACGGCGGAGTTCCTCACCGCCAACGGCGTCGCCGCGCTGCCCTACCATGCCGGCCTGGACGCGGCGACCCGCGCGCGCAACCAGCAGCGCTTCCTGCGCGAGGACGGCCTGGTGATGGTGGCGACCATCGCGTTCGGCATGGGCATCGACAAGCCCGACGTCCGCTTCGTCGCCCACCTCGACCTGCCGAAGTCGGTCGAGGGCTACTACCAGGAGACCGGTCGCGCCGGGCGCGACGGGCTGCCGTCGACCGCCTGGCTGGCGTACGGGCTCCAGGACGTGGTGCAGCAGCGCAAGATGATCGAGACCTCCGACGGGGACCTCGCCCACCGGCGCAACCTCGCCGCCCACCTCGACGCGATGCTCGCCCTCTGCGAGACGGTCCGCTGCCGGCGCGGCCAGCTGCTCGACTACTTCGGCGAGAAGGCGGCCGCCGCCTGCGGCAACTGCGACACCTGCCTCAGCCCGCCGGAGTCCTGGGACGGCACCGTCGCGGCGCAGAAGCTGCTCTCCACGGTCTTCCGGCTCGACCGGGAGCGCAACCAGCGCTTCGGCGCGGGGCACTGCGTCGACATCCTGCTCGGCCGCACGACCGACAAGGTCACCCAGTACGGCCACGACTCGCTGACCGTCTTCGGCATCGGCGGCGAGCTGCGCGAGGCCGAGTGGCGCGGCGTGGTGCGGCAACTGCTGGCCGAGGGGCTGCTGGCCGTCGAGGGCGACTACGGCACGCTGGCCCTCACCGAGGCCAGCGCGGAGGTGCTGGGCCGCCGCCGCACGGTGATGATGCGCCGCGAGCCGGAGAAGGTCGCCTCGTCCCGGTCGGCCAAGCCACGCGGGGCGGCCACCGTCGTCGCCGAGTTGTCCCCGACCGCCGCCGGGGTCTTCGAGCGGCTGCGCGCCTGGCGGGGGGCCACCGCCAAGGAGCAGGGCGTCCCGGCGTACGTGATCTTCCACGACGCCACGCTGCGGCAGATCGCCACCGACGCGCCCACGTCGCTGGCCGAGCTGTCCGCGGTCAACGGCGTCGGCGAGAACAAGCTCGCGAAGTACGGCGAGCAGATCCTGGCCGTCCTGGCCGAGTGACGGCCGGCCGGCCGCGCCACCCGGTCAGGCGTCGCCACCCGGTGTCGGCGCGGCCAGGCGTCGGCGCGCGGGCCGACGTGCCGCCGACGGCGGCGCGGTCAGTCCGCCGCCGGGGTCTTCGCCTCGCCGCCCAGCGCGGCGAGGATCGCCTCGGCGGTGCGCCGGCCCACGCCGGGCACCTCGGTGATCTCCTCCACGGTGGCCGCGGAGAGCCGCTTGAGCGAGCCGAAGTGCCGCAGCAGCGCCTTGCGCCGCACCTCCCCCAGGCCGGGCACCCTGTCCAGCGCCGACTCGGTCATCCGCTTGGAGCGCCGCTGCCGGTGGAAGGTGATGGCGAAGCGGTGCGCCTCGTCGCGCACCCGTTGCAGCAGGTAGAGCCCCTCCGAAGTCCGCGGCAGGATGACCGGGAACTCGTCGTCGGGCAGCCAGACCTCCTCCAGCCGCTTGGCCAGGCCGCACAGCGCCACGTCGTCGACGCCCAGCTCCGCCAGGGCCTGGGCTGCCGCCGCGACCTGCGGCGCACCGCCGTCGACCACCACCAGCTGCGGCGGGTACGCGAACCTGCGCGGGCGCCCGGTGGTCGGGTCGATCAGGGTGCCGACGGTGCGCTCGTCGGACCCGCCGGGCTGGTGGGGCTCGTCGGGCTCGCCCTGCCCGGCCGGGGCGACGGGGTCGTCGGCCGGCTCGACGCCCGCCTCGCCGGTCTCGGCGCGGGCGTCGAGGTAGCGGGCGAAGCGGCGACGCAGCACCTCGGACATGGCGGAGAGGTCGTCGGTGGCGCCCCGGATGATGAAGCGCCGGTATTCGCTCTTGCGGGGCAGCCCGTCCTCGAAGACGACCATGCTCGCCACCACGTCGGTGCCCTGCATCTGGGAGATGTCGAAACACTCGATGCGCAACGGCGAGGTGCGCATGTCGAGCGCCTCGGTGATCTCGTCGAGCGCCTTGCTGCGGGTGGTCAGGTCGCCGGCCCGGCGCAGCTTGTGCCGGGCGAGGGCGTCCTTGGCGTTGCGCTCGACGGTCTCCAGCAGCGACCGCTTGTCGCCGCGCTGCGGCACCCGCAGACTCACCCGGCTGCCCCGGTGACCGGAGAGCCAGTCGGCCAGCGCGTCGGCGTCGGCGGGCAGCGCCGGCACGAGCAGCTCGCGGGGCACGTCGGCCTCGCCCTGCTCGCCGCCGTAGACCTGGGTGCAGAAGTGGTGCACCAGATCGCCCGTGCTCAGCTCCTCGGTCTTCTCCACCACCCAGCCGCGCTGACCACGGACCCGGCCGTCGCGCACGTGGAAGACCTGGACGGCCGCTTCGAGGGGGTCGTCGGCGAACGCGACCACGTCGGCGTCGGTGCCGTCACCGAGCACGACGGTCTGCTTCTCCATCGCCCGGCGCAGCGCGGCCACGTCGTCGCGCAACCGGGCCGCCCGCTCGAACTCCAACTGCTCGCTGGCCTCGGTCATCTCCCGTTCGAGCCGGCGCACCATCGTGTCGGTGCGGCCGCCCATGAAGTCGCAGAAACCGTCGACGATCTCCCGGTGCCGCTCGGGGGTGACGCTGCCGACGCAGGGGGCCGAGCACTTGCCGATGTAGCCCAGCAGGCAGGGGCGGCCCACCTGGCCGGCGCGCTTGAACACCCCGGCCGAGCAGGTGCGCGCCGGGAAGACCCGCAGCAGCAGGTCGAGCGTCTCGCGGATCGCCCAGGCGTGCGAGTAGGGCCCGAAGTAGCGCACCCCCTTGCGCTTGGCGCCCCGCATCACCTGCAACCGGGGAAACTCCTCGTCGAGGGTGACGGCGAGGTAGGGGTAGGACTTGTCGTCGCGGTAGCGGACGTTGAACCGCGGGTCGTACTGCTTGATCCAGGTGTATTCGAGCTGGAGCGCCTCGACCTCGGTGCCGACGGTGACCCAGTCCACCGACTCGGCGGTGGTGACCATCTGCTGGGTGCGCTGGTGCAGGCCCCACAGGTCGGCGAAGTAGGAGTTGAGCCGGCTGCGCAGGTTCTTCGCCTTGCCGACGTAGATCACCCGGCCGGTGCCGTCGCGGAACCGGTAGACCCCCGGTGACTCCGGGATGGTGCCGGGCGCGGGGCGGTAGGTCGAGGGGTCAGCCACGGCAGCAAGCGTAGTCCGCGCCCCCGACAGCTCCCGGGACGGCGCGTCCCCGCCCCGCCCGCCCGCCAGCCGTGCCACGCCCCGGTCATGCCGGCCGTCCCAGGCCGGGGGCGAACCCCCGCCGGCCCGAAATTGCGGTGCCGCCGGAAACGCTCCCAGCTAACATCCGCCCCTGGCGGAGGCGACGCGAGGGGGGTACGGGGACATGGGCGCGAACCCCGCGGGACGCAGCCGAGGGGGTGCCGTCCTCGTGGCGGCGCTCACCGTCGACTCGGTCGGCAACGGGCTGTTCCTGCCCCTGTCGCTGGTGTACTTCCTGCGGCTCACCGACGTGCCGCTGGCGCTGCTCGGGGTGCTGCTCAGCGCGGCGACCGTGCTCACCCTGCCGGTACCGCTGTGGGCGGGATCGCTGGCGGACCGGTTCGGGGCGCTGCCGGTGGTCGTCGCCTCCCAACTGCTCCAGGCCGCCGGCTATCTGGCGTACGCCTGGGTGGGAGGGCCCGTCGGCGTCTTCGTGGCGGCGGCGCTGGTCGCCGTCGGCGTGCGGTTCTTCTGGTCCGCCGTCTTCACGGCGGTCGCCGACTACGCCGACGGCAGCCCGGGCGGCTGGGCCCGGGACACCTGGTACGCGATCAGCAACGGCGCCCGTACCGCCGGGCTGGCGGTCGGGGGCCTGACCACGGGCGTGGTGGTGGCCGACGGGCGGGCCGCCACCTACCGCGCGGTGGCCTACGCGGCGGCGGCCTGCTTCGCCCTCGCCGCGGTGCTCATCGCCGCCTGCGTGCGGATCCCGCCGGCCACCGACCGCCCGGCGGGATCCGGACGGGGCGGGTACGCCGCGCTGGTCCGGGACCGCCCGTTCCTCGCCCTCATCGGCCTGAACACGGTCTTCGCGCTGAGCAGCATGATGCTCGGCCTGGCCCTGCCCACGATGATGCTCACGGACCTGCGGGGCCCCGCGTGGCTGACCTCCGCCGTCCTGGCCGGCAACGCGTTCCTCGTCGCCCTGCTGTCCGCGCCCGTCGGCGCCCGCCTGCCGCACCACCGCCGCACCCGTGCGGTCGCGCTGGCCGCCGCCCTGTGGACGGTCTGGGGCCTCGCCATGGCGACCCTCGGCCCGGGGCGCCTCGGCGTAGTGGCCGCGCTGCTGGTCGCGGCGACGCTGCTGTTCACCGTCGCGGAACTGGTGCACGCGCCGGCCTCCGCCGCGCTGGCCGCGGCCGCCGCCCCGGTCGCCGCCCGGGGCCGCTACCTGGCGGCCTTCCAGTACTCCTTCGCCATCGCCTCGATGGTCGCGCCGGCCTTCTTCGGCACCCTGTACGAGGTCGACACCGCCGCGCCCTGGCTGGCGCTGGCGCTGCTCAACGCCGTCGGCGTCGCCGGCATCCTGCTGTTGGAGCGGAGCCTGCCGCCGGCCGCCCTGCGGGAGCCGCCGCCGACGGGCGAGCGGCCGGCGGTCGACGTGGGCGCCGCCGCGGACTGAGCGGTCGACGTGGGGGCGCCGCCGCGGACTGAGCGGGGCCGGCGGCCCGGACGGGCCGCCGGCCGCGCCGGGCCGGTCAGGCCAGCGAGATCTGGTCGCCGGTGACCTTGACGTTCTTCGGCGGGAGCGGCTTGGTGGCCGGGCCGCCCTTCACCGAGCCGTCCTCGATCGAGAACTTGCTGAAGTGGCAGGTGCAGTTGATGGTGCCGCCGTCGACGTTCGTCACCGGACAGCCCTGGTGGGTGCAGATCGAGTCGAACCCCTTGAACTCGCCCTCGCGCGGCTGGGTGATCACCACGCCCTGGGCGGGATAGACGGTGCCGCCGCCGACCGGGATGTCGGCCGTACGGGCCAGCGACTGCGCGCCCTCGCGGTCGCCGCCGCCGGCGTCACCGGTGCTGGGCACCGGCGGGCCGCCGCTGGTCGGGGCCGCCCCGTCGCCGGAGTCGTCGCTGCCGCAGGCGGCCAGGACCACCGCCGCGCCGACCGCGCCCGCGCCAGTGAGGAGGGCGCGCCGCGTCCGCGCCGCCGGCCCGGTCAGCCCCTGATCGTCACTCATGCCTCGCCCTTCTCTCGGCTGCCGCCGCCTGGTCATGATCCGCGGCCACACTCGGGTACACGGATCACTCTGCCCGACGGTTCACCCGATCGGCGACCGTGGGGCCGTCCCGGCGGGCGTGGGGCCCGCCCGGACGGCCACACGGTCCGCACCGGTGGTCGGCAGGCGCGCCGTCAGCGCGCCCCGGCCGGCACCTTGCGGGCGCGGGGCTTGGTGCCGTTGGCCTTGGCCGCCCGGGAGGTGGCCGCCGCCGCGCCCTTCGCGTCGCCGTCGAGCCTGAGCGCCTGCCGCAGGAAGTGACCGGTGTGACTGCCGGGCACCTCGGCGACCTCCTCGGGGGTGCCGGTGGCGAGCACCGTGCCGCCCCGGTGGCCGCCCTCGGGGCCCATGTCGATCAGCCAGTCGGCCGTCTTGATCACGTCGAGGTTGTGCTCGATGGTGATCACCGTGTTGCCCTTGTCGACCAGCCCCTCGAGCACCATCAGCAGCTTGCGGATGTCCTCGAAGTGCAGGCCGGTGGTCGGCTCGTCGAGGACGTAGACCGTCCGCCCGGTCGAGCGCTTCTGCAACTCGGAGGCGAGCTTGACCCGCTGCGCCTCGCCGCCGGAGAGCGTCGGCGCGGGCTGGCCGAGCCGGACGTAGCCGAGGCCGACGTCGACCAGCGTCTTGAGGTGCCGGTGGATGGCCGGGATGGCGGAGAAGAACTCGGCCGCCTCCTCGATCGGCATCTCCAGCACGTCGGAGACGGTCTTGCCCTTGTAGTGCACCTCCAGGGTCTCCCGGTTGTAGCGGGCGCCCTTGCAGACCTCGCACGGGACGTACACGTCGGGCAGGAAGTTCATCTCGATCTTGATGGTGCCGTCGCCGGAGCACGCCTCGCAGCGGCCGCCCTTGACGTTGAACGAGAACCGGCCGGGGCCGTACCCCCGGACCTTGGCCTCGGTGGTCTCGGCGAAGAGCTTGCGGACGTGGTCCCAGACCCCGGTGTAGGTGGCCGGGTTGGACCGCGGCGTGCGGCCGATCGGCGACTGGTCGACGCCGACCACCTTGTCGACGTGCTCCAGCCCGGAGACCCGGGTGTGCCGGCCGGGGACCAGCCGGGCCCCGTTGATCTGGTTGGCCAGCACCGCGTAGAGGATGTCGTTGACCAGCGTCGACTTGCCGGAGCCGCTGACCCCGGTGACGGCGATGAGCTGGCCGAGCGGGAACGAGACGGTCAGGTTGCGCAGGTTGTGCTCGCGCGCGCCGTGCACCACCAGCTCCCGCTCAGGGGTCTGCGGACGGCGCCCCTGCGGCGTCGGGATCGACCGGCGGCCCGACAGGTAGGCCCCGGTCACCGACTCCGGGTTCTCCAGCAGCGCCGGCACGGAGCCGCTGTGCACGATCTTGCCGCCGTGCTCGCCCGCGCCCGGGCCGATGTCGACGATCCAGTCGGCGGTGCGGATCGTGTCCTCGTCGTGCTCGACGACGATCAGCGTGTTGCCCAGGCCGCGCAGCCGGACCAGGGTCTCGATCAGCCGGTGGTTGTCGCGCTGGTGCAGCCCGATCGACGGCTCGTCGAGGACGTAGAGCACGCCGACCAGGCCGGAGCCGATCTGGGTGGCCAGCCGGATGCGCTGCGCCTCGCCACCGGAGAGGGTGCCGGCCGGGCGGTCCAGGGACAGGTAGTCGAGACCGACGTCGAGCAGGAACTTCAGCCGGGCGTTGATCTCCTTGAGCACCCGCTCGGCGATCATCTTCTGCCGGTCGGTCAGCTCGATGCCGGCGAGCAGGTCGGCGGCCTCGCCGACGGAGAGGTTGCAGACCTCGGCGATGCTCTTGCCGGCCAGGGTGACCGCGAGCACCTCGGGCTTGAGCCGGGCGCCCCCGCAGGCCGCGCAGGGCACGTCGCGCATGTAGCCCTCGTACTTCTCCCGCGACCACTCCGACTCGGTGTCGGTGTGCCGGCGCTCGATCCACTGCACCACGCCCTCGAAGCCGGTGTAGTAGGAGCGCTCGCGGCCGAACTTGTTGCGGTAGCGCACGTGCACCTGGTCGTCGGAGCCGTGCAGGATCGTCTTCTGCGCCCGCGACGGCAGGGCCCGCCACGGCGTGTCGACGTCGAAGTGCTCGGCCGCGCCGAGGGCCTCCAGCAGGCGCAGGAAGTATTCCAGGTTGTGCCCGGTCGACCAGGGCTGGACCGCGCCCTCGCGCAGGGTGCGCTCCGGGTCGGGGACGACCAGCTCCGGGTCGACCTCCTTCTTGGTGCCGAGGCCGGTGCACTCGGGGCACGCGCCGTAGGGCGCGTTGAAGGAGAAGACCCGGGGCTCCAGGTCCTCGATCGCGAGCGGGTGGTCGTTGGGGCAGGCCAGGTGCTCGGAGTAGCGCCGCTCGCGTTCCGGATCGTCCTCGGGCAGGTCGACGAAGTCGAGCAGGACCAGGCCGTTGGACAGGCCCAGGGCGGCCTCGACCGAGTCGGTCAGCCGCTGCTTGGCGCTCGGCTTGACCGTGAGGCGGTCGATCACCACCTCGATGGTGTGCTTCTCCTGCTTCTTCAGCTTCGGCGGCTCAGTCAGCGGGTGCACCACGCCGTCGACCCGGGCCCGGGCGTAGCCCTTGGCCTGGAGTTCGGCGAAGAGGTCCACGTACTCGCCCTTGCGGCCGCGCACCACGGGCGAGAGCACCATGAACTTGGTCCCCTCGGCCATCGCGAGGACCCGGTCGACGATCTGCTGCGGGGTCTGCCGGGAGATCCGCTCGCCGCAGACCGGGCAGTGCGGCTGGCCGATGCGGGCGAAGAGCAGCCGGAGGTAGTCGTAGACCTCGGTGATGGTGCCCACCGTCGAGCGCGGGTTGCGCGAGGTGGACTTCTGGTCGATGGAGACCGCCGGGCTCAGGCCCTCGATGAAGTCGACGTCCGGCTTGTCCATCTGGCCGAGGAACTGCCGCGCGTACGACGACAGCGACTCCACGTAGCGGCGCTGCCCCTCGGCGAAGATCGTGTCGAAGGCCAGGCTCGACTTGCCCGACCCGGAGAGCCCCGTGAACACGATCAGGGCGTCCCGGGGCAGGTCGAGACTGACGTCACGCAGGTTGTGCTCGCGCGCGCCACGGATGATCAGTCGGTCGGCCACTGTCCGTGTACTCCCGGGTGAAGAAGATGAGGAGGAATTGTCCGCTCCAAGGCTGGTTTGAGCGGTTGTCTGAGTGGTTGTGGGCGCGCAGAAAGGCGCCTCGGCAACTCTAGCCCCGAGGTACGACAACTTCCCTCGCCGGCACATTCCCCCAGCTCAGCCCGGTCCGCCGTGACGAGGAACCGGCCCGCCGCGCCGAGGGAACGGTCCGCCGTAAGCGAGGAACCGGTCCGCCGCGCCCGAGGAGACGGGCGGGGCCGGTCGTCGACCGGCCCCGCCCGCGCGTACACCCGTCAGGGGCGGGCGGCCCGCCGCCGCCCGGAGCGCCAGCCGCCGCGCCGCTCCGCGGCCAGCCGCGTCTCCCGCCGCCGGCTCTCGTACGCCACCTCCCGCTGCAACCGCCGCCAGCTCTCCCAGCGCCGCGCCGGCAGCTCGCCGGTCTCCAGCGCCTCGCGCACCGCGCAGGCGGGCTCCCCGTCGTGCCCGCAGTCGGCGTACCGGCAGCCGGTGGCCAGCTCGGCGATGTCCGCGAACGCCCGGTCCAGCCCCGCCGAGCCGTCGAGCAGGCCGACCGCCCGTACCCCCGGGGTGTCCAGCACGGCGCCGCCGCCGGGCACCGGGAGCAGCGCCCGCCAGGTGGTGGTGTGCCGGCCCTTGCCGTCGACGCGCCGGATCGCCTGCGTCGGCATCAGCGCCGCCCCGGCCAGCGCGTTGACCAGGCTCGACTTGCCCGCGCCGGACGGGCCGAGCAGGCCGAGCGTGCGGCCGGGCACCACCTCGGCGCGCAGCGGGTCGAGCCCGGTGCCGTGCTCGGCGCTGACGGCCAGCACCGGCACCCCCGGGGCGATCCCGGCGAGCTGGCGCGCGACGGCCTGCGGGTCGGCCGCCAGGTCGGCCTTGGTGAGCACGACCAGCGGCCGGGCGCCGGACTCGTGCGCCAGGGAGAGCAGCCGTTCGATGCGGCCGACGTCCGGTTCGGGGTGCACCGGCTCCACCACGGCGGCAGCGTCGAGGTTGGCGGCCAGCACCTGGCCGCTGGCGTCCTTGCCGGCGGTCCGCCGGACGAGGGCGGTGCTCCTCGGCAGCACCGCCTCCACGGTGACGTTGCGGTCGGGCCAGGTGCCCAGCAGCACCCAGTCCCCCGCGCAGGGTAGGCGGGTCAGGTCGCGGGCGGCGGCGGCCAGGACCGCCCCGCCCAGGGTGGCGCGGACCGGGCCGTCCGCGCAGAGCACGGTGCAGACGCCGCGGTCCACCCGGGCCACCCGGCCCGGTCGGTGCCCGCCGCGTCGCGGTACGTGTGCCGCCCGCTCGGCATCCCAGCCGAGGGCGGTCAGATCGATGGTCATGGCATCCTCATCGGTGTCGCAGTGGTTGACGCACGCGTGCTGCTACCGGCATGGTCACCACCTCCCCCGCCGTCCGGTGCCGCGTTCCACGCCGACGGTAGGACGCGCCGCGGCGCGCCGAAAGCGATTTCCCCGGCGACGCGGGGTCCCCCGGCGGATAGGGTCGGTGGGTGACCATGGATCCGCTTCTGCTGACAGGCGAGGTGGACGCGGCCACGGACCGTCTGCTGCGGACCGCGGCCACCCTCGACGACACGGGCCTCGCCGCCGCCTCGCTGCTGCCCGCCTGGAGCCGGGGGCACGTCCTGGCTCATCTGGCCCGCAACGCCGACGGCTTCGTCAACCTGCTCACCGCGGCCCGCACCGGCGAGCCGATCCCGATGTACGCCTCCGCGGCGGCCCGGGACGCCGACATCGACGCCGGTGCCGCCCGCCCGCCTGCCGCCCACCTGGACGACCTGCGCCGCTCGGCCGACCGGTTCGCCGAGGCGGTCGCCGCGATGCCGGTCGAGGCGTGGGCGGCCACCGTCCAGACGCGGCGCGGCCCCTGGCCGGCGGCCATGCTGGTCTGGGGCCGGCTGCGCGAGATCGAGGTGCACCACGTGGACCTCGACGCCGACTACCGGCCGACCGACTGGCCCGAGGCGTTCGGCCACCGGCTGCTGCACGAGGTGGTCGGCGACCTCGCCGACCGCGCCGACGTGCCGCCGATGGTGCTGCGCTTCGACGGCAGCCGGCACGAACTGGTCGTCGGCGACCGGAGTGCCGCGCCCACGGTCGCCGGCGCCGCCCCCGAACTCGCCGCCTGGCTGATCGGCCGCAGCCCGGGCACCGTGCTGACCGTCACCCCCGACGGCCCCCTGCCGCAACCACCGGAATGGATATAGACGACCTCATGACCTACAGCGGAGACGTCACGCCCGGCGGCGCGCCGGCCGTACGCGAGCTCGACGGGCTCACCATCACGAAGGTGTCCGTGGGCCCGATGGACAACAACGCCTACCTGCTGCGCTGCCGGGCCACCGGCGAGCAGGTGCTGATCGACGCCGCCAACGAGGCGCCCCGGCTACTCGAGCTGGTGGGCGACGCGGGGCTGGCGACGGTGGTCACCACCCACCAGCACATGGACCACTGGGTGGCGCTGGAGGAGGTGGTCGCCAAGACCGGCGCCCACCCGCTGGTGCACGCCGACGACGCTGCCGGGCTGCCGATCGAGGCCGAGACGCTCGCCGACGGCGACAGCGTGCCGGTGGGCGAGTGCGCGCTGGAGGTGATCCACGTCAAGGGCCACACCCCCGGCTCGATCGCGCTGCTCTACCGCGACCCGGCGGGGTCGCCGCACCTGTTCACCGGCGACAGCCTCTTCCCGGGCGGGGTCGGCAACACCGACAAGGATCCGGAGCGGTTCTCCGCGCTCATCGACGACGTCGAGCACAAGCTCTTCGACCGGCTGCCCGACGAGACCTGGTTCTACCCGGGTCACGGCAAGGACAGCACGCTCGGCGCGGAACGTCCCGCGCTGCCCCAATGGCGCGCCCGCGGCTGGTGAACCTCAGCGGGGCCGGGCGCGATCCGCGCCCGGCCCCACTCCCCCCGTTGGTCCCCCACTCCCCCCGTCGGTCCCCCGCTCCCCCGTCGGGCGCGGGGTCAGGCCCCGGTGACCGCGCGCAGCCGGCGTCGCGTGCCCATCGCCACCGCGCCCGCCAGCACCAGGCCGACCGTCATGGTGACCAGCATCGGGCTGGACTCCCCCGGCAGCAGCCCGGCGAGCGACCGTGACGCGGTGCCCAGCGCCAGGTAGAGACCGGCCCAGGCCGCCGCGCCGAGCGTCGCGCAGCTGAGGAAGCGCGGGTACGACATCCGCAGCCCGCCCCCCGCCAGCGGCAGCAGCGCGTTGAACACCGGCAGGAAGGGCGCGACCAGCACCATCCGGCCGCCGCCGCGCTGGAGGATCCCCTCCGCCGCCGCCCAGCGCGCCTCGCCGATCCAGTCGCCGAGGCGGCTGCGCCGCAGGCGTTCGCCGTACCGGCGGCCGGCGAGGAAGCTCAGCGACCAGCCGGCGAGGCAGCCGGCCACCACGACGGCGAAGGTGGCGGCCCCGGTGGTCGGGCCGCCGACCCCCGTCGCGGCCAGGATCGCCACGTCGCCGGGGACCAGCACCCCGAGCAGCGGTACGGCGTCGAAGAGCATCACCACCCCGAGCACCCCCATGAGCAGGGTGGTGGGGAGCTCTCCGAGCTGGGTCAGCCAATCCGCCATGCCCGTACGCTATGGCCGCCCGGCCACCCGGGACATCGGGTCCGATCCCCCACCGCCCCCTGGTATCGGGCTCGGGGTCGACCCTGAGAGCCCGTGGGTCACCGGGGGCGCAGCACCTGCACCCGGCGCACCGTCGAGTCGACGGAGGGCTCGGTGGTCGGCACGGGGTAGCTCGCCACCGTCGCCAGCACGCCCGGCGGCAGGTGGCCCCGGCCGGGATCGCCCACCAGCACGTCGGTGCCCGCGGCGGCGGCCCGTCGCAGGAAGGGCAGCACCCGCGCCGCCATCGTCGCGTCGTAGAGCACGTCCCCGGCCACCAGCAGGTCCACCCCGTCGAGGTCGGAGTCGAGCAGATCGCCGCCGGTGGCCGCGACCGTCACATCGTTGGCCCGGGCGTTGACGGTGACCGCCGCGACCGCGTACGGGTCGATGTCGTTGGCGACCACTCGCTCGGCGCCGGCGAGCGCGGCGGCGATCGCCACCAGGCCGGACCCGGCGGCGAGGTCGAGCACCCGGCGGCCGGCCGCGAGGTCGGGGTGGTCGAGCAGGTGGCGCGCGAGGGCCTGTCCACCGGCCCAGACCGAGGCCCAGTACGGCGCGGGCAGGGCGTGCCCGGCCTGCGCCTCCATCCGGGCCCACCACACGATGGCGTCCTCGGCCAGGTGCAGCCGCACCTCGGGGACGAACGGGATCCGCACCAGCCGGAGCCGGTCCAGCCCGCCGCCGGGAGCGTCGATCTCCCGCTCGATCTCGGTCAGCGCGTCGGCTGTGGCACCCCTCATCGGGGCAAGCATGCCTCAGCCGACCTCGCACCGCCCGGCTTTCGCGTCGCCGCGCCGAGAGTTCGGCCAGCGGATCGGGGTTCGGCCGGTTACTCTCGGGGTAGCACCGGGCGATCATTCGGTCGACGACCGAAGGTTCACCCGCTTTGGAACAGGGAGAGATGCATGGCAACCGGCACGGTTAAGTGGTTCAACTCGGAAAAGGGCTTCGGCTTCATCGAGCAGGATGGCGGAGGGCCGGACGTGTTCGTCCACTACTCGGCCATCGCGTCGAGCGGTTACCGGGAGCTGAACGAGGGCCAGAAGGTCGAGTTCGAGGTGACCCAGGGTCAGAAGGGTCCGCAGGCGGACAACGTCCGTCCGCTGTAGATCCCGTGCCGGTGGCGGCGGCCAACTGACGGCCGCCGCCGCAGGGCGTTTTCAGGGCCGCTTCGGCGCGGCGGGCAGGTCCCGTCGCCGCCGTAGCGGCCCGATCAGCAGAATCGCCGGGGTGAGCGCGAGCCAGCCCGTCATCACCGCGATCGCGGTGCCGGCCCCGTGGGCCGCGCCGACCGCCCCGGCCAGCACCGCAGCCAGCGGGATCGTGCCGTAGTTGAGCATGTGCATGCTCACCGTGACGCGGCCCAGCAGGTGGTGCGGCGTGTAGGTCTGCCGGAAGCTGCCCTTGAGCACGTTG
Source organism: Micromonospora sp. DT178 (assembly GCF_049841695.1). Classification (NCBI taxonomy): domain Bacteria; kingdom Bacillati; phylum Actinomycetota; class Actinomycetes; order Micromonosporales; family Micromonosporaceae; genus Micromonospora; species Micromonospora sp. DT178. Next base: position 347,875 of record NZ_JBNCKV010000006.1, on the reverse strand, counting down.
CCCACCGCCACCCCGAGGCTGACCAGCATCCCGCCGATCGCCGGCAGGGCCAGTCGGCCGCCGGGCCCGGCGAGCGGGATCAGCAACGCCGGTGGCCCGGTGAACGCCGCCGCCAGGAGCATGGCCCGGGCGGTGCCGAGCCGACGGCCGAGCAGGGTCGCCGACAACGCGCCGACGATGCCGCCGAGACTCATCGCCGCGACCAGCAGGCCCACCGGGGCCGGTGCGAGTCGCGCCTCCCTGACCAGGAAGACCACCAGGACCGCCTGGTAGCCGACCAGGCCGACGTTGCTGGCCGCCCCGAAGGCGGTGAGCACCCGCAGGTACGGGTCCCGGGCGACGAACCGGATACCCTCGCCGATCTCCCGCCGCAGCGACCGCGAGGGCCCGACGCGCTCGGGACGCCGCTCGACGGTGCGGATGCGCAGCAGGCAGGCGGCGGAGAAGAGGAAGCTCAGCGCGTCGAGCAGCAGCGCGGTGACGGCGCCGGCGGCCTGTGCGACCACGCCGGCGAGACCGGGGCCGAGCACGTAGCTCGCGGTCTGGGTGGCCTGGAGCTTGGCGTTGCCCTCCGGCACCTGCTCGGGGCGCAGCAGCACGGGCAGGTAGACCTGGTCGGCCGTCTCGAAGAAGACCCGGGCCAGGCCGGCGCCCAACGCCACCACCAGCAACTGCGTCAGGGTCAGCACGCCGAGCACGGCGGCGACGGGGACGCTGAGGAACAGCAGCGCCGAGACCAGGTCACAGGCGATCATCACCGGCCGGCGGGGCAACCGGTCCACCCAGGCGCCGGCCGGCAGGCCGACGAGCAGCCACGGCAGCCAGGCGGCGGCGGTGAGCACCGCGACGCCGAACGTGCTGGCGTCGAGCACGGTCACGGCGACCAGGGGCAGCGCCACGGCGGTGACGTTGCTGCCGACGGCGCTGGCGGTCTGCCCGGCCCAGAGCAGCCGGAAGTCCCGGTGCCGCAGCAGCCCGTCCCGGGGCGCCACCGGCTGGCCGGCGGGCCGTACCGCAGGGTCGGCGCCCGAACGGCGCACACCCGCCGGCGGGACGGCCGTGGTGCCGGCGGTACGCGTCGGCGGGGCGGCCGTGGCGCCGGCGGTACGGCCCGGCGGCATGGCGTCGGCGGGCGGCGTCACGGCGTGGCCGGGATGCCGTAGGCGAACAGGAAGACCGGCTCGCGTTTCTGCCTGTCGTCGGGCACGTCCCGCTCGCCCCACCGGGTGAGCACCTCGTTCAGCTCGCCGGCCAGTTGGGCGAGTTCGGCGTCGGTCAGGTGCAGCCAGCGGTCCGTGGAGAACGGCCCCTCCGGCCAGGCGGCCTGGCTGGCCTCGTCGGTGGCGTGCCACGCGCGGGCGAGGGCGACGTGCCGGTCCAGGTTGAGCGAGGTGGCGGCATCGGCGACGGCCCGGGCGGCGGGGTCGGCGTCGAAGTCCGACTGGGACCAGCGGACGCCCCGGGTGACCAGGCGCCACCAGCGTTCCCGCCGGTCGCGGGCCAGCTCGGGCGCCTCCTCCACCAGCTCGGCGCCGGCCAGCACCTTGAGGTGGTGGCTGACGTTCGCCGGCGCCTGACCGGTCCGCTCGGCGAGCAGGCCGACGGTGGACGGGCCGTGCACCTTGAGCACGTCCATCAACCGGCGGCGCAGCGGATGGGACAGCGCGGCGAGCACCCGCGAGTCGGTCACGTGGCGTACGTCGGGTTTCGTCATTCCGCCAGCCTGACATCGGCAACAGCAGTTGCGCAACACCTATTGCGCAACTGCCGTTGTCGATCTTCGCGGCGGGATCAGGCCGCCAGGCGGCGGGCCAACTCGTCGGTGACCTGCTGGGCGATGGTGGGCGGGATCGCCTCCGCGATCTGTTCCGGCGAGAGACCGGCGAGCACACCGGCGACGATCGCCTGCTCGTCGCTGAAGTCACTCTCGGAGAGGGCTTTGACCTGGGCGACCAGCGCCGGGTAGGCCCGCGCCATCGCGAGCATGAGCATCAACGGCGACTCCGCCAGCGGCGGGGTCAGCAGACCGGCCGTCCCGACGGGCGAGATCAGCCAGTTGCGCAGGTTCTCCAGGTCGGCGAAGACCTGGCCGACCGTACGGGTGGGCACCCCGGTGTTGTAGGCGAGCTTGTCGGTCTGTTCCATGTCGGACTCCTCTGCTGGCGGTGCGATCAATCCGATGGTCGTCAGGTAGCGGCGGAACAGCGGGGTCTGGTCCCGGTTCGCCTTGATCGAGTCGCGGAAGAAGCTGAAGTGGGTGTGCCACAGGTGGGAGTTGTCCCCGCTCGTTCGTTTGCGCAGGCGGTCCCACCGTCGGACGACCTTGCCGTCCGGGGAGTAGATGATCTCGCGGATGTCCCGGCTGTCCGGGGTGTCGTCGGCGCACTGCGCCACGCACCAGGTGGAGAAACCGCGCAGGTCGTGCGTACGGCCGCCGGCACGGACCTCGAAGAGGCCGACGTCGAGCGCCGCCGCGTCGAGGGTCAGGCCGGCGGAGTCCCGGGGCGACTCCACGACGGAGTAGTCCCCGGTCACCACCCGGTCCGAGCCGCAGTGGTAGCCGCCCCGGTGGGCGGGGTCGCCGACGATGCCGACCTCGGCGGGTTCGAGGTCCTGACCGCGGACGGTGTCGGGGTCGACGTTGAGGTGGTCGAGCAGCAGGCGGCGGACGGCCAACAGGTTTTGCGGTGCCCGCGTCATGGGTTCCCCCTTGCGGATGGTTCGGGGGCCGGGCACGACAGTGACACCGCGTAGGCGGTGCGGGGCCTCACGCGCGGGCCCGACCGAGTGGTGCACAGCGTCGGGCAGTGGCCCAACCATAGCCCCATCGATTGATATATGCCCAGCTCAGAGCAGTTTTTTCAGCTGGGAGAAACCTGTGACGCTGGCGGCATGATCGGTAGGACCACACCGGACGGACACTGTGGATCGTGCAGGATCTCGCGCCATCCGGCACGCAGGGTGACTGCCGTGCCGAGGGGTTCACCGGTGCCGGGGTTGCGCGCGTAGCGGGGGTGGGCGCCGCCGGAGACCTGCACCCGCAGCCGGTGCCCCGGCGCGAACCGGTGCGCCGTGGGCCAAAGCTCCACCGGCACGCGCACCACGCCGGCCGCGTCGGCGGGGAACCGGTCGGGCGTGACCCGGACCAGGCCGTCGCAGACGTTCCAGGACCGGCCGCGCCGGTCCACGTCGCACAGCCGCACGAAGACGTCCAGGTGGGACAGCTCGCTGCGCAGGTGGATCTCGGCGCGTACCGGACCGGTCACCTCGACAGGCGCGTCGAGCGGGGCGCTGGTGAAGGTGAGCACGTCGGGCCGGGCCTCGACCGGGCGGTTGTCCACCGGCCCGGCCCGCTGGGCGACCAGCAGCGGCCCGCCGAGCGAGGGCGTCGGGTCGGCCGGGTCGTAGTGGAAGCCGTCCGGCGCCGACGGGACCGGCGCGGCGGTGCTCAGCCCGCCCGCCGGGTGCAGGTGCCACGGGGTCGGCACCGCCGGGGGCGGCCAGTCGGGCAGGTCCCGCCAGCCGCCACCGGCACCGCCGACGTGCACCCGCACGGGGGCCGCCGCACCGGCACCGGCCCGCGCCCGCGGAGGCCGCCCGGCGAGGTGGACGTCGAGGTGGTCCAGCCCTTCGCGCAGCGCGGCGAGGAGGAGCCCGGGGCTGCCGTGGGTCCACGGCCCGACGGTCAGCCGGGGACGGGCGCCGGCCGCGCGCAGCGCCGCGAAGTCGCGCAGTTGGGCCGGCAGGAAGATGTCGTGCCAGCCGCTCACCATCACCACCGGCGCGTGGACCTCGGCGATCCGGTCGCCGAAGACGCGCGTACGCCAGTAGTCGGCGTCCGGGGTGTGGTGGCGCAGCCACTCCTGGAAGAACGGCACGGTCACGCCGGTGGCCACCCGGTCCGCCTCGGCCAGCGGCAGGTGGGCCAGCGCCGCGACCAGCCGGGGCTGGCCGCGCTTGAGTTCCCACTGCCGGGCCAGCCACGGCACGGTCTGCGCCTGGAGCAGCTCGGCCCAGGTGAGCACGGCGTCCAGGGCGAAGGACTCCCCGGCGTACGTCGAGTCGCGGGTGCCCGAGGCGGTCACCACCGCGACCATCGCCCGCAGTTCCTCCCCGGCATCGGCGGCCAGGGCCCACTGCACGAAGCCCTGGTAGCTGGCGCCGAACATGCCGAACGCGCCGGACCACCAGGGCTGGCGGCGCAGCCAGTCGAGGGTGTCGAGGCCGTCCTCGCGCTCGTGCACCAGCGGGGCGAAGGTGCCACCGGAGCCGAACGTGCCGCGGCAGGACTGGATCACCACGTGGAAGCCGCGTTCGGCCACGAGCCGGCCGAGCAGCCGCACGGGTCCGCCCCGCCCGTACGGGGTGCGGATCAGCACCGTCGGCGCGCCGGGCAGGGCCGGGGCGTAGTGGTCGGTGCGCAGTGACACGCCGTCGCGGGCCCGCACCCGGATGCCCCGGGTGAGGGTGACCCGGCGGATGCGCGCGGGCGGCAACCGCAGCGCGGCGGTGGCGAGGCGGGCTGCCAGCCGGTCCAGCACGACGTCAGCCGCTCGCGCGCCGGGCCGGCTCGTCGCGGGCGGCGCGCACCGCGTCGCGGTGCTCCCCCATCGAGGCGGTCATCGCGGTCATGAACCGGTGCACCACCTCCAGCTCGTCGTCGCTGAAGCCGGCCACCACGTCGTCGGTGCGCCGGCCCAGGGGCCGGAAGAACTCCATGGCCAGCGCGGCGCCCCGCTCGGCGTAGTGCAGGAAGACCTTGCGCCGGTCGGCGGTGTCGCGGTCGCGGCGGATGTGCCCGGCGCGCTCGAGCCGGTCGATCAGGGCGGTGACCGAGCCGGACGACAGGTTGAGCTGCTCGCCGAGGCGGCCGGGGGTGATCGGCCGGCCGACCAGCTCGGCGTCCATCACCGCGATCAGCGCCTGCAGGTCGGTGGCGTTGAGCCCGTGCAGGCCGGCGAAGGCGTGCCCGATGTGCTGCGCGTCGACCGAGTAGCGCCGCAGCTCGGTCCCGATCTCGGCGACCAGCCGCTCGCGGCGCGTGTCGCGCCGCCGGTACATGCCGTGACCTGCCACGTCGTCGCCGCCTCCCGCCCTTGCGTTCCGGTTGCAGCATAACTCAGCAGTCGATAATCTCGTTTATCAAGATACTCGACGGCCGGCCCTTTGCGTCGTTCGCGAGGTCTGACCCGTCGAAGGAAATCCGCCGAGAGACCGTGAAGGGCATCCGATGTCAGTGTTCACCCGCGTGGCGCGCGGACGGCTCGCCGCGTGGCTCACCGTGGTCGCCGCGATCGTCTTCGGGGCGGCCGTCTTCGCGCTGCCCAAGCCCGACAACCCCGCGCCCGTCTCCGCCACCGGCCTGTCGGTGCAGTGGCAGTCGACCCAGGTGGAGCGCCTCCAGGACCAGCTGCCCTCCCGCGACGTCCAGCCGGCGATCGTCGTCGTCAGCCGCGCCGACCGGGCGGCCCTCACCGAGGCCGACCGCGCGGCCCTGACCGGCCAGTCCGGTGACCTCGGCCGGTTCGCCGTCGGCGGTCGCGTCAGCCCGCCGCAGGTCTCCCCCGACGGCACCGTCGCGCTCGTCGCCGTGCCGCTGTCCACCGCTGGCGGGCAGGAGGAGACCGCGGGCCGGATCGACGAGCTCCGCGCCTCCCTGGACGACGTGCCGGCCGGCCTGAACGTGGAGGTCACCGGCGGGCCCGCGTTCGCCACCGACCTGACGAAGGTCTTCGACGGCGCCGACACCACGCTGCTCGCCGTCACCGCCGGCGTCGTGGCGCTGCTGCTGCTCGTCACCTACCGCAGCCCGTTCCTGTGGATCGTGCCGCTCGTCGTCGTCGCGGCGACGGAACAGCTCACGCTGCGCGCCCTCGACACGGTCGTCCCGGCCTTCGGCATCAACCTGCCCGGCGGCGCCGTCACCGGCATCGCCAGCGTCCTCGTCTTCGGCGCCGCCACCAACTACGCGCTGCTGCTCATCGCCCGCTACCGCGAGGAGCTGCGCCGCGAGGAGGACCGCTTCGTGGCGATGCGCGCCGCGCAGCGTCGGGTCGCCGAGCCCATCCTCGCCAGCGGCTCCACCGTCGTCCTCGGCGTGCTCACCCTGCTGCTGTCGGAGCAGGAGCTCAACCGCGCCCTCGCCGTGGCCTGCGCCACGGGCGTCGTCCTCGCCATGCTCTCGGCGCTGTTCGTCCTCCCGGCGGTCCTGGTGATCTTCGGGCGCGGCCTGTTCTGGCCGTTCGTGCCCCGGGTCGGCGGAGAGATCCGCGAGGGCCGGCTGTGGGGCCGGCTCGGCGCCGCCGTCGAGCGCCGTCCCACGCCGGTCGCGCTGCTCGCGACGCTGCTGCTGGCCGGGCTCGCCCTCGGCGGGCTCGGGATCCGCACCGGCCTGTCGGAGACCGAGCAGTTCCGGGTCAAGCCGGAGGCGGTCGCCGGCGCGGAGACCCTCGCGCGGTCCTTCCCCGCCGGCACGACCCAGCCGGTCGCCGTGCTCACTACCCCCTCGGCGGTGCGGGCCGTCACGGACACCGCCGCCGGGATCCCCGGCGTCGCCTCCGCGCGGCCCGGCGAGGCGGGCGCCCAGGTCGCCCAGGTCGACGTCGTACTGGAGGCCGAGCCCGGCACCGAGGCCGCGAACCGGGCCGTCGAGGCGCTGCGGGACGCGGTCGCGGCGGTCCCCGGCTCCGCCCCGCCCGCCGTCGAGGGCGCACCCGCGTTCGACGGCGCGGTGGTCGGCGGCGCCGTCGCCGCCACCTACGACGAGAACGAGGCCAACGGCAGGGACCTGCGGCTGATCCTGCCGATCATCCTGCTGCTCGTCGGCGCGGTGCTGGTGCTGCTCCTGCGCGGCCTGGTCGCCCCGCTGCTGCTGGTGCTCACCGTGATCGCGTCGTTCTTCGCCAGCATCGGCGCGTCGTGGCTGCTCTTCGACCACGTGCTGGACATGCCGGCGCTGGACAGCGGCGTCCTGCTGCTGGCCTTCGTGTTCCTGGTGGCGCTCGGCGTGGACTACAACATCTTCCTTGTCACCCGGGCCCGCGAGGACGCCCGGCGCAGCGGCACCCGCGCCGGCATGCTCTCGGCCCTGCGGGTCACCGGCGGCGTCATCACCAGCGCCGGCATCCTGCTCGCCGCGGTCTTCGCGGTCCTCGGCGTCCTGCCGCTGATCCTGCTGACCCAGATCGGGATCATCGTCTGCATCGGCGTCCTGCTGGACACCCTGCTCGTGCGGACGGTCCTGGTGCCGGCGCTGGCGTTCACGCTGGGCGACCGCTTCTGGTGGCCGGGACGCATCACGCGCGAGCCCGCCGACGGCGGGGACGACGCGTCGGCGGGACGTGAGGTGGCGACCACCCGGGACTGACTGGTCCGCCGGAACGGGGCCGTGGCGTCACCGCCACGGCCCCGTCGCGCGTCCCGGACACGCCGGCCGCCGCGTCGTGGGCGCTGGTGGGGCGGACCGCGTGCACGGCGCGGCGACGGCGACTCACGCGTCGGCGCGGGCCGCCACCTGTTCGGGCTCCGCCGCGTCGTCGCCCACCGCCCTGTCGCGGGTGGCCCAGGCGACCACGAACAACGCCGTCCAGGCCACCCCGAGCAGCACCGCCGTGGCGCTGCCGCTGGCGGCGCTCAGCCCCAGGTAGAGGCGGGCGCCGACGATGCCGACCACCCCGGCCGCCGCGGCCGTCCAGGCGGCCACCGCCACCGGCCAGCGCGCCCGCCGGGACAGCAGCCAGGCCAGGGTGCAGAGGCTGGCCGCCACCACGGCGTTCTGCGTCGGGAACAGGGCGGCGTCCCGGCCGTCCGGCCCGCCCGCCGTCGGCCCGGCCAGGTCGACCACCACGGCCAGCACCACCAGCGGCACGAACGCCCCGACCGTGCCGACCACGCTGAGCAGGTCCGCCCGCCAGGGCCGGTGCCGCCAGGCCAGCACCGCCGCGACGACGGCCACCAGCACGATCAGGTACGAGCCGCGCAGCGCCGAGACCACCGCGAGCGTGACGTCGACCGCCCCGGGCGTACGCCGGTCGGCGAACCAGTCGGCGATCGCGCCGTCGAGCACCGACAGGCCGCTGTGCCGGACCACCGCCCCGAGCACCCAGGCGATGGCGAGCCCGGCCAGGAAGAGCAGCAGCAGGCCCGCGACCAGGTTGATCAGCAGCGTCCAGGCCGGCCCGACGTGCATGGCGAGCAGGAAGAACAGCACCCCGTACCGACCGCGGAGCCAGCGCACCGGCCGCAGCCCCGCCGCCCGCGACGCCAGCGCCCGCGCCGGATCCGGGTTGCGGCCCAGCCACCGCCCCGCCAGCACCACCGCCACCAGCGCGGCCACCAGCACCAGCACCGCGCCGGTGGCGCGCCCGAGCAGCCGGGAGACCGTCTCGTACGACTCGCCGGCCAGGTTGCCGACGAGCACCGAGCCGCCCACCCAGGTCACCACCCCGGCCAGGTTCCACGGCGCGAACCGCCGGTACGGCATCCCGGCCGCCCCGGCCAGCCGGGGCACCAGGGTGCGGGCGAAGGCCACCCAGCGGGCGGTGAGCACCCCGCGCCCGCCCAGCCGGCCGAGCATCGCGTCCGCCCGGCTCCACCGCTCGTGGCCCACCCGCGCGCCCAGCCGGCCGGCGCGCAGCCGGGGCCCGTGCCGCCGGCCCGCCCGGTACGCCAGTGTGTCGCCGATCACTGCTGCAAGGATCATCACCAGCAGCGCCGGTACGAGCCGCAGCGTCCCCGCGTACGCTAGGAAGCCGACCAGCAACAGGGTCGCCTCGCCCGGCACCAGCAGACCGAAGATCACGGCGGTCTCCCCCGCGACGACAATCGCGGCGATCACATAGATCAGCAGGGGCGGCAGGCCCTGCAGCAGGGTCAGCAGGTCGTGCATCGGGCCCCCATTCCCACGGGGGTCAGCATGCCAGGCGCTGAAACGGTCGGAACATCAGTTTCGGCAGAGATCCGGGTCATTCGCGGGTAGACCCCGACGCGTGCCCCGGCAACCGCAGACAGGAGTATGGAGGGTATGCAGCTTCGCACCGACCTCCGCAACGTCGCCATCATCGCCCACGTCGACCACGGTAAGACGACCCTGGTCGACGCCATGTTGCGGCAGGCCGGCGCCTACGGCGCCCGCGGCGAGGTAACCGAACGGGTCATGGACTCGATGGACCTCGAACGGGAAAAGGGCATCACCATCCTGGCCAAGAACACCGGCGTGCGGTACCTGCCGGCCGACGGCTCCGACCCGGTGACCATCAACATCATCGACACCCCCGGCCACGCCGACTTCGGCGGCGAGGTCGAGCGCGGCCTGACCATGGTCGACGGGGTGGTGCTGCTGGTGGACGCCAGCGAGGGCCCCCTGCCGCAGACCCGGTTCGTGCTCCGCAAGGCGCTCAAGGCGCGTATGCCGATCATCCTGGTGATCAACAAGGTCGACCGCCCCGACGCCCGGATCAAGGAGGTCGTGGACGACACCTACGAGCTCTTCCTCGACCTGGACGCCGACGAGGAGCAGATCGACTTCCCGATCGTCTACGCCTGCGCCCGCGACGGCATCGCCTCGCTGACCCAGCCCGCCGACGGCGCGGTCCCCGACGACAGCACCAGCCTGGAGCCGTTGTTCCGCACCCTGCTGGACACCATCCCGCCGCCCGCGTACGAGGAGGAGGCGCCGCTGCAGGCGCACGTCACCAACCTCGACGCCTCCCCGTTCCTCGGCCGGCTGGCGCTGTGCCGGGTGCGGCAGGGCACCATCAGCAAGGGTCAGACGGTGGCCTGGTGCCGCACCGACGGCAGCACCCAGCGGGTCCGCATCTCCGAGCTGCTGATGACCGAGGGCCTGGAGCGCAAGCCGGCCGACTCGGCGGGCCCGGGCGACATCATCGCCGTCGCCGGCATCCCCGAGATCATGATCGGTGAGACCCTCGCCGACGCGGAGGACCCGCGCCCGCTGCCGCTGATCACCGTCGACGAGCCGGCCATCTCGATGACCATCGGCACCAACACCTCGCCGCTGGTCGGCCGGGTCAAGGGCGCCAAGGTCACCGCCCGGATGGTCAAGGACCGGCTCGACAAGGAGCTGGTCGGCAACGTGTCGCTGCGGGTGCTGCCCACCGAGCGCCCCGACGCGTGGGAGGTGCAGGGCCGCGGCGAGCTGGCGCTGGCCATCCTGGTCGAGCAGATGCGCCGCGAGTCCTTCGAGCTGACCGTCGGCAAGCCGCAGGTCGTCACCAAGGAGATCGACGGCAAGACCTGCGAGCCGGTCGAGCGGCTCACCATCGACGCCCCCGAGGAGTACCTGGGCGCGATCACCCAGCTGCTGGCGACCCGCAAGGGCCGGATGGAGCAGCTGGTCAACCACGGCACCGGCTGGATCCGGATGGAGTGGCTGGTTCCGGCCCGGGGCCTGATCGGCTTCCGCACCGAGTTCCTCACCGACACCCGGGGCACCGGCATCCTGCACCACGTCTTCGAGTCGTACGAGCCATGGTTCGGCGAGCTGCGCACCCGCAACAACGGCTCCCTGGTCGCCGACCGGGCCGGCGCCGTGACGTCGTTCGCGATGATCAACCTTCAGGAGCGCGGCCAGCTCTTCGTCGAGCCGACCACCGAGGTGTACGAGGGCATGATCGTCGGGGAGAACTCCCGCTCCGACGACATGGACGTCAACATCACCAAGGAGAAGAAGCTCACCAACATGCGCGCGTCGACCTCCGACGAGACCGAGAAGCTGATCCCGCCGCGCAAGCTGTCGCTGGAGCAGGCCCTCGAGTTCTGCCGCGAGGACGAGTGCGTCGAGGTCACCCCGGCCGCGATCCGGATCCGCAAGGTGGTGCTCGACCAGACCACCCGTGGCCGGGCCGCCGCCCGCCGCAAGCACGCCGGCTGACGTACGACCGCAGCCGATCCCGGAGCCCGGACCGCCCCACGTGGTCCGGGCTCCGCCCGTTCCCGGCCCCACGGCAGCGGTCAGGCGGGGCGGGTGGCGAGGAAGGCGAACAGGTCGGGCACCGGACCGGAGCCGGCCTCGGCCGTGCGGACCAGGGTCAGACCGGCGTCGGTGACCGCGTTAAGCAGGTCGGCCAGCGGCACGTGCCACGCGCCGACGCGCACCCGCACCCCGTGCGGCGTCCACGCCCGGAAGCTGCGCTCCCGCTCGGCGTAGCCGCCGTCGATCACGATCCGCTGCGGGTCGGAGCGGTCGGCGAACGCCCCGGTGAAGCACGGGTGCACTCCGACGTGGACGAACCGCCCGCCCGGCGCGAGCACCCGCGCGGCCTCGGCGATCACCGCCGCGTAGTCGGGCACGTCGGTGTGGGCCAGCACGCACGCCACCGCCGGCACCGAGGCGTCGGCCACCGGCAGCGCCGCCGCGTCGGCGCGGGCCACCGGCAGGCGCGGCCGGGCGTGCCGCAACTGCCCGGCGGACAGGTCGACCCCCACCGGGTCCCAGCCCAGCCGGCGCAGCTCCGCCGCCTGGAGCCCGGTGCCGCAGCACAGGTCGAGGCAGCGGCCGGGGCCGGGCCCGAGCAGGTCGCCGAGCCGGGCGCGGACCCGGGTCATGTAGTCGCTGGACGTGTCGGTGGCGAACGCCTCGTACCAGTCGGCGTGCGCGTCGTAGGCGGCAACCGTCATCCCCGCACGGTACGAGCGATCGCCCCGGCCCGCCGCCCCGTCGGCGATCCGTTACGGTCAGCCGCATGACCTGGGACGAGCTCGACGCCCATCTGGACGGGGTGCCCGGCACCGTGTCGGCGTACGTGGGGCGGGTCGGCGCCGCCCCCACCTGGACCCGGCACGCCGACGCGACCCACTACGCGGCCAGCACCATGAAGGCGGCGGTGCTCGTCGCGCTGCACCGCGCCGCCGAGGCCGGCACCCTCGACCTGGACGCGCCGGTGCCGGTGCGCAACGAGTTCGACTCCGCGCTGCCCGGCGCGCCCCGGTTCTCCTGCGCGCGGCACTACGACAACGACGAGGCCGTCTGGGAGCGGCTCGGCGGCGGCGCGCCGCTGCGCTGGCTCGCCCACCGGATGATCGTCCGCTCCAGCAACCTCGCCACCAACCTGGTCATCGGCCACGTCGGACTGCCGGCGGTGGCACGGGTGTGGGACCTCGCCGGGGCCCGGTACAGCGTCACCGGCCGGGGCATCGAGGACTTCGCGGCCCGCGAGGCGGGCGTCACCAACCTCGTCACCGCCGCCGACCTGGCCGCGTTGCTCGGCGCGCTGGGCGCCGGCGCGGGCACCCCGGGCCCGCTGGCCTCGCCGGCCGGCTGCGCCGCCATGCTCGACGTGCTGTTCGCCCAGGAACACCGCGAGGACCTCGCCGCCGGGCTGCCCGAGGGCACCCGGATCGCGCACAAGAACGGCTGGGTGCGCGGCGTGCGCCACGGCGCCGGGGTGGTCTTCCCCGACGACGCGCCGCCGTACGCCGTCGTCGTGTGCACCACCACCGACCTCGCCGACGGCGGCCCCGGCGGCGAGGAGGACGACGACGCCTGCCGGCTGATCGCGCGGGTGTCCGCCGCCGCCTGGGACGCCCGCCGCGACCTGCGCCCCTGACGCCTCACTCCAGCAGCTGCCCCCGCAGCGCCGCCAGCACGTCGTCGGTCACCCCGAGCCCGTCGCGCAGGTACGCCCCGAACGACCCGTGCACCCGACGCACCTCCGCGTACGCGGCGTCCAGGTACTCCTCGCGCACCTCCAGCACCGGGCGCACCGCCTCGACGTCCAGCCCCGGCATCCGCCGGCGCATCGCCTCCAGCAGGACCTCCCGCAGGCTCTCGGTCAGCCGGTTGTTCGCCAGGTAGTCCGCCCGGATCGCCGCCTCGTCCACGCCGAGGGCGCTGAGCAGCAACACCGTCAACCAGCCCGTGCGGTCCTTCCCCGCCGAGCAGTGGTAGACCAGCGGCAGGTTCTCCGCCCGGGCCGCCAGCCGCACCGCCGCGCCGAAGTTCGCCCGCGCCGACTCGCCGCTGACGAACCAGCGGTAGATGGCCGCCATCGCCGCCGGGGTGCCCTGCTCCGCCAGGGCCTCGTACGCGCCCAGGTCGTGCCCGAGCAGCACCGCCGAGACGTACGTGAAGACGGGGTGCTCGGCGTCGTGCACCGGCAGGTGCACCACCCGCGGCTCCCCGGTGAGCCGGTCCGGCGGGGCGACCGCCGTCTCCGAGTGGTCCCGCAGGTCGACCACGCAGGCCGGGCCCAGCTTGGCCAGCACCGGCAGGTCCTCGTCGGTCAGCCGACCCAGCGCCGGGGTGCGGATCAGCACCCCGGGACGCACCCTCCGGCCGTCGACGCCGACGAGGCCGCCGAGGTCCCGCGCGTTCGGCGCGCCCACCAGTTCCCAGCCCTGCTCGCTTCGCCCGCTCATGCCGGCGCTCCGCTGCGCTCCGTGCCGCCCTGCGGCAGCACCGCCCCACGCCCGGTGACTCGCTCACTTCGTCCGCTCATGCCGGCCTCCCCTTCGCCTGCCCGTGCCCGTATAGGGTGCCGCACATGACGATCGCCGCGGTACGCACCCACCGGCTCTCCGCCCCCCTGCACACGCCGTTCGTCACCGCGCTGCGCCGCACCACCACTGTGGAGACCCTGGTGGTGGAGGTGGTCGATGCCGATGGCCGGTCCGGCTTCGGCGAGGCACCGCAGGTGTGGCAGGTGACCGGGGCGTCGGTCGCCGGTTCCGAGGCGTGCGTCCGCGAGCTGCTCGGCCCGGCGCTCACCGGCCGCGACGCCGACGACCTGGTGGCCCGCTGCACCGAGGTGCAAGGGGCGGTCGTCGGCAACGAGGCGGCCAAGGCGGCCGTCGACGTCGCGCTGCACGACCTGGCCGCGCGGCGGCTCGGCGTACCGCTGGTGCGGCTGCTCGGGGGCACCGCCCTGCGGGTGCCCACGGACGTCACGCTCGCCGCGGGCGACGCGGTGGACCTGGCGGCGGCGGCCCGGCAGCGGCGGGCGGAGGGCTTCGGCGTGCTCAAGCTGAAGGTGGGCACCGACGCCGCCGGCGACCTGGAGCGGGTCCGCGCGGTGCGTTCCGCCGTCGGCGACGGGGTCCGCATCCGGCTGGACGCCAACCAGGGCTGGACCCCGCGCGAGGCGGTCCGGGTGATCCGTGGCGTCGAGGACGCCGGGCTCGACGTGGAACTGGTCGAGCAGCCGGTCGCCCGCTGGGACCTGGACGGGCTGGCCTGGGTCAGCGACCGGGTGGACGTGCCGATCCTCGCCGACGAGTCGGTCTTCGGCGTCCGCGACCTGGTCGAGGTGATCCGCCGCCGGGCCGCCGACATGGTCAACGTCAAGCTCGCCAAGTGCGGCGGCCTGCATCCGGCCCGGACGCTGCTCGACCTCGCCGCCGCGCACGGCCTCGGCACCGTCGTCGGATCGATGATGGAGAGCCAGGTGGGCATCGGCGCGGCCGCGAGCCTGGTCGGCGCCTACGGCACCACCGCCGTGGCCGACCTGGACGCCGCCTGGTGGCTGGCCTGGTCGCCGGTGCGCGGCGGCCTGCGGTACGACGGCGCGACCGTCGTGCTGCCGGACGCGCCGGGGCTCGGCATCAGCTCCGTGACTGAAGCAAAGATGCAGACTACTTGTTGATGCCCGTCGAAAACTTTCATATGGTCGCGGGAACGATCGGCGCGAGCTGGGGGTGGACGTGGAGCTGCAACCGGGCCGGGAGGCCGTGGTCCGGGTCGCGGTCGCGACCCTCTGGAGCTGCCCCGAGGCGGTACGCCCCGTCGACGGCCCCGCCCTGGCCGCGCGTACCGACATCGCCGCCTGGATCTCCGGCATGGACACCGACCAGCAGGTCGGCGACTGTGTGCTGAGCCAGCTGCTGCTGGGCGAGCGGGTGCTGGTCACCGAACTGCGCCCGGACGGCTGGGCCCACGTGGTGGCGGTCGAGCAGCCGGCTCCCCGGCTGCACCCGCGCGGCTATCCCGGCTGGCTGCCCACCGAGCAGCTCGCCCCGGTCGCCGGCACCGCCGACGCCGACCCGCTCGTGGTCGACGCCACCGTCACCGCGCTGCGCGACGCGCCGGGCGGCGCCGAGGTGCTTCCCGGGGTGATCCTGGGCACCCGGCTGATCCCGGCCGGGCCGGCGGTCGACGGCTGGCAACCGGTGCACGCGCCGGCCCACTCCGCGCCGCTCTGGCTGCCCGGCGCCGACGCGGTGCCGATGCCCACGACTCCCCCGTCGGCCGACGAGGTGCTGGCCGTCGCGCAGCGCCTGGTCGACGTCGTCTACATCTGGGGCGGGGTGTCGGCGCACGGCATCGACTGCTCCGGCCTGGTCCACCTGGCCTGGCGGCGGCTCGGCGTGCTGCTGCCGCGCGACGCCAGCGACCAGGCGACGGTGACCACGCCGGTGCCGCTGGGCGCGGAACGCCCCGGCGACCTCTACTTCTTCGCCCGGCCCGGACGCCGGATCCACCACATCGGGATCGTCACCGCCGACCCGCGCCCCGGCGACGACCGGCGGATGCTGCACGCCTGCTACCTGCGGCGTCGGGTGCTGGAGGAGCGGCTGCCCGACGAGCGCACCGCCACCCTGGTCGGCGTGCACCGCGTCTGACCCGCGTACGGCACGAGAGGGGCGCTCCCGACCCGGAGCGCCCCTCTCGTCGCGTCGCGTACGCCTCAGTGGCGGGCGTCGGTCAGCACCCGCCGCCGGTCGCGGGAGGACTTGACCAGGCTGGCCACGGTGGCCACCGCGAGGGTGCCGAGGATGATCGTCAGTGACAGCCAGATCGGGATGTGCGGGGCCCAGGAGACGTGCTCGCCGCCGTTGATGAACGGCAGCCTGTTGTCCGCGAGGGCCTCCAGCACCAGCTTGACGCCGATGAAGCCGAGCACCACGGCCAGGCCGTAGCTGAGGTAGATCAGGCGGTTGAGCAGGCCACCGAGCAGGAAGTAGAGCTGCCGCAGGCCCATCAGCGCGAAGACGTTGGCGGTGAAGACCAGGTACGGCTCCTGGGTGATGCCGAAGATCGCCGGAATCGAGTCGAGCGCGAAGATCAGGTCGGTGGTGCCGATGGCGATCATGACGATCAGCATCGGGGTGAAGATCCGCTTGCCCTTCACCGTGTGGGTGGTCAGCTTGGCGCCGTCGTAGTCCCGGGAGATCGGCAGCGCCTTACGGCTCCACCGGATCAGCAGGTTCTCGGAGAACTCGTCCTCGTCGGGCTCGCCCTGCCGGGCGAGGTTGATCGCGGTGTAGATCAGGAACGCGCCGAAGATGTAGAACACCCAGGAGAACTGCGAGATCAACGCGGCGCCGGCCGCGATGAACCCGCCCCGCATGACCAGCGCCAGCACGATGCCGATGAGCAGCACCTTCTGCTGGTACTGCCGGGGCACCCCGAAGCGGGCCATGATGATCACGAAGACGAACAGGTTGTCGACCGAGAGGCTGTACTCCGTCAGCCAGCCGGTGTAGAACTGCCCGGCCGCGCTGGCCCCGGAGGCCAGCCAGACGCCACCGCCGAAGAGCAGGGCCAGGGCGACGTAGAAGCCCACCCAGAGGCTCGACTCACGCACGCTGGGCTCGTGCGGCCGTCGACCGACGATCAGCAGATCCACGAGCAGGATCCCGGTCAGGGCGACGAGCGTCCCCGCCCAGACCAGTCCGGACACGTCCAAGGTTCATTCCTCCGGCAGACACGCAACGACGGGCACACCGTACGCCCTCGGTGGACGCGGTGTGCCGGCGACGCTGACTCTGGTGACTGACGGAGGTCTCTTCCGTCGCCGTCCCCGAGGGGGCGGCGACCGACGGGCCGGGTCGCGCATCCAGGATCGGCGCTCGACCGTGCTGACGACTCCGTCGCGGGGGAATACTCCCCTCCTCGCCCGTCATTCTTGCCCACCGCCGCCAGTGGCCGCATCCCGGGTCGTGAGTGTCCTTTCCCACCCCGGGGCATCGATGCTGGTGGGCGGGTCACATCGAGATCGGCCACACCGCCCGTAGGGCATCCTAGGAGGCTAGGTGCTCCTGGTCGGCGGCGACCATCGGGTCCGCCAGCGGCCAACCCGCCGCGAGCAGGGCGTCGCAGGCGGCCACCGCGACAGCCAGTCGCCGCCGGTGCGGGCCGGTCAGCTCGACCACCGGCACCCCGCAGCCGGCCAGTTCCGCCCGGAACCGCCCCGTCATCCACGCCCGCAGGTGCTCGCCGTCGCGCAGCCCGTCGTCGTCGAAGGGCACCCCGACGTGGTCGGTCAGCAGGTACAGCGCGGGCCGCCGGGCCGCCGCGCGCACCCGCGCCGACGTCGACCCCAGGTACCGCTCCTCCCAGACGGCGGTGGCCCGCGCGTCCGTGTCGCAGAACAGCAGCGGGCCGCACGACCTCGCCGTGGCGTCCTCCGCCGCCTGCTGCTCCCGGACCACCTCGGCGAAGTCGTCGCGGTCCCAGACCACGTCGAAGACCGTGGCCGCCGGATCCCGCCCGCGCAGCCGGGCCAGCTTCCGCGCGGTCAGCTCCCGGCCGTACTCCGGGACCCAGCGGGTGCCGTAGTGCGCGGCGAGGGCGGCGGCCATCGTGGTGGTGCCGGTCGACTCCGCGCCGAGGACCACCACCCGCCGGACGAACCACGCCCGCACCGGCGCGCTGAGCCGGTCCCAGTGGCCCGCCGGGTCCGCGCGCACCGCCGTCCCCGACACGGGCACGCCGCGCCGCCCCGGGTCCACGCAGACCGACACCGCGTCGAACCGCCGGGCCAACTCCTCGCCGTACGCCTCGGAGGAGAAGACGGCGTCCACTGGCGCCCCGCCCAGCGCCTCCCGGAAGACCGCGCAGTGCAGGTCCCAGACCGCCGGGTCGGCGTAGTCCACCGGGTGGTCGTCGTAGCGGCCGACGAAGCGGACCCACGGGGTGGCCGCGTGCGCCTCGCGCAGCCAGTCGAGCCGCAGCGCGAGCGGAATCGACTCCCGGCGGGACGGCGCCACCACCACGGTGACGGCCGCGCAGCGGGCGGCGGCGGCCTCGATCAGCGCGTGGTGGCCCGCGTGCGGTGGATAGAACTTGCCCACCACCATCGCGTGCCGGAACTCCGGCGCGGCCGGCCCACCGCCGAGGCCCGCCTCCCCGGTCACGCCGCCGACGCCCGTCGCCCCGGTCACGCCGTCGGCGGGGCCCGCCCCGGTCACGCCGCCGCCGGCGCCGGGCCCGGGGGCACCGGGGTCGGGGCGGCGCCGCGCCGCAGGTCCGCCCGCCACTCGCGCAGCCCGAGCACGCAGAGCCCGAGGAAGATCACGTAGAGGGCCGCGGTGAGGTACAGGCCCTTGTAGGTGTACAGCGGGATGTAGATCAGGTCGGCGGCGATCCACAGCCACCAGCTCTCCACCCGCTTGCGGGTCTGCCCGTACGTCGCCAGCAGCGACAGCGCGGTGGTCAGCGCGTCCGGCAGCGGCACGGTGGAGTCGGTGGCCCGGTCCAGCAGCGCCCAGAGCCCGCCGGTCAGCACCACGCCCGCCGCCGCCAGCGCCCACCACTCCCGGCCACCCGTCCGGCCGACCGTGAGCCGGGTGCGCCGCTCGCCGCCGTACAGCCACGCCCACCAGCCGTACAGGCCCAGGCCGACGTAGACGACCTGGAGGCCGGCGTCGGCGTAGAGGCCGGCCGTCCAGAACAGCAGCATCAGCAGCAGCACGTTGGCGATGCCGACCGGCCAGTTGGCGATCCGCTGCCGGGCCACCAGCCAGACATTGAGCACCCCGGTGGCGAAGCCCAGCAGCTCCGCCCAGGTGGTGCCGGTGCCCGCCACGGTGAACGCCGTGCCGGTCAGCCAGTCGATCATTCGCCTCCCCTTTCCGCGCGCCCACCCTAGATCCGCCCGGCCTGCGGGAACAGGCCCCCGCGGCGTCCGGCCCGCACGGCGGCGTGAAAGGCTTCCGGGCATGGTGCTTGAGGTCGCGCTCATCGACGTACTGCCGGGACACGAGAACGAGTTCGCCGCCGCGTACGCCAAGGGGCATCCGGTGCTCGCCGGCACGCCCGGCTGCCGGTCCGTGCGGATGACCCGGGGCGTCGAGTCCCCGAGCCGGTTCGTGCTGCTGGTCGAGTGGGACTCGGTCGAGGCCCACAACGACAACTTCCGCGCCACCGAGCGCTTCGCGCAGTGGCGGGCGCTGATCGGCCCGCACTTCGCCAACCCGCCGCTGGTCGAGCACTTCGTGGACGTGCCGGCCTGAGCTGTCGTACCCCTGCCCTAGGGTGCGCCGTGCACGCGACGGCCGCCGGTCCCGACGGGCTCGGGGGCGCCGGGCCCGGTTGCCGCGCGGCGCCGGGTGCCCGACCGCCGGGCGGCCTCCGCCGCCACGGGTGAGCCGGGCTCAGCCGGCGGCGAGCCGGCTCAGCGTCACGACCGTCTCCTCCGGGCCGAGGGCCGCGTCCAGCAGCCAGCCCGTGAGCTGCTCGTAGCGGTCGACGTCGGCGAGCGTCACCAGCCGCACGTCGGTGGTGAGCGCCTCCAGCATCACCGTGCGCGGGTCGGCCGGGTCGGGGAACGAGTAGCAGGAGTACGGCGTGAGCGGCTGCGCCCCGCCCCGCGCGGCGACGCCCCGCGGCAGCAGCCGGATCGTCACGTGCGGCAGGGCCGCCAGCTCGACCAGGTGACGCAGCTGCTCCCGCCACACCTGCGGCGGGGTGTCGCCGGCCTCGCAGACCGCCTCGGCGAGCAGCGCCGTGTAACGGGGCGGATCCGTCCGCCGCAGCACCTCGTGCCGCAGCCCCCGGGCGCGCACGTCGGCCTCCACGTCGAGGGCCGGGTCGAGCAGCCGGCCGGCGGCGATCCGCAGCCGGGCGTACGCCGGAGTCTGGAGCAGCCCCGGCACGACGGCGGGCTGCCAGTCCACGATGCTCGCCGCCCCGGCCTCCAACTCGGCGTAGGTGCGCTGCCGCTCGCCCATCTCCCCCAGCGCCTTCCACCAGCCCCGGCTGGTGGCGGCGTCGCGGGCGATGACGATGAGCGCGTCGCGCTGCGGCGGCGGCACCTCGTAGACGTCGAGCAGGTCGAGCACGTCGGCCAGGTCCGGCCGGCTCTGCCCCAGCTCGATGCGGGACAGCTTCGAGGTGGAGGCCCAACCCAGCCGGTCACAGACCTGCTCCAGGGTCAGCGCCTCCCGTCGTCGCAGCTGACGCAGCTCGGCGCCCAGCCGGGCGCGACGAATGACCGGACTCGTTGGCAACGGCATCCCCAGCCTCCCCACCGAGGGAGAGTAGGGCAGGACGATCACTGAGCGCAATAGGTTGCTCGCGTACCGCAATCAGCCGCCCGGTCGCCAGCCACCGCCGCCCAGGTGGGGGGCGGGACCGGGCCGCTCACTTCACGCCGGCCGCGTCCATGCCCCGTAGCTCCTTCTTGAGGTCGGCGACCTCGTCGCGGATCCGGGCCGCCAGCTCGAACTGGAGCTCCCGCGCCGCGGCCAGCATCTGGTCGTTGAGCTCCTGGATGAGCTGGGCCAGCTCGGCCCGGGCCATCCCCTCCCGCGCGGGCCCGGCGCCGCCGGTCCGGCTGCGGCTGCGGGTCTCCTTGACCGGTGCCTTGCCCCGGGAGAGCTGCCGTACGGCCCCGCCGACGCGGCTGTTCTCGGTGTCCTCCGCCTCGCGGTAGATGTCGTCGAGGATGTCGTGGATCTTCTTGCGCAGCGGCTCGGGACTGATGCCGTGCGCCTCGTTGTGCGCGATCTGCTTGTCCCGCCGCCGGTTGGTCTCCCCGATCGCCTCCGCCATCGACGGAGTGATCTTGTCGGCGTACATGTGCACCTGACCGGAGACGTTCCGCGCCGCCCGGCCGATGGTCTGGATCAACGACCGGCCGCTGCGCAGGAAGCCCTCCTTGTCGGCGTCGAGGATGGCGACCAGCGACACCTCGGGCAGGTCGAGACCCTCCCGGAGCAGGTTGATGCCGACCAGCACGTCGTAGTCGCCCTTGCGCAACTCCCGCAGCAGCTCCACGCGGCGCAGCGTGTCGACCTCGGAGTGCAGGTAGCGCACCCGGATGCCGTTCTCCAGGAGGTAGTCCGACAGGTCCTCGGCCATCTTCTTGGTCAGCGTGGTGACCAGCACCCGCTCGTCGCGCTCGGTGCGCAGCTTGATCTCGTGCATGAGGTCGTCGATCTGGCCCTTGGTGGGCTTGACGACGACCTCCGGGTCGATCAGACCGGTGGGCCGGATCACCTGCTCGACGAACTCGCCCTGGGCCTGCTCCAGCTCCCACGGGCCGGGCGTCGCGGAGAGGAAGACCATCTGGCCCACCCGCTCCAGGAACTCGTCGAAGCGCAGCGGCCGGTTGTCGGCGGCGCTGGGCAGCCGGAAGCCGTGGTCGATCAGCATCCGCTTGCGGGACGCGTCGCCCTCGTACATCCCGCCGATCTGCGGGATGGTCACGTGCGACTCGTCGACGACCGTGAGGAAGTCGTCGGGGAAGTAGTCGAGCAGGCAGTGCGGCGGACTGCCCGGCAGCCGGCCGTCCATGTGCATCGAGTAGTTCTCGATGCCGGAGCAGAACCCGACCTGGCGCATCATCTCGATGTCGTAGGTGGTGCGCATCCGCAGCCGCTGCGCCTCCAGCAGCTTGCCCTGCCGCTCCAGCTCGGCCAGCCGCTCGGCCAGCTCGGCCTCGATGTCGCGGATCGCCCGCTCCATCCGCTCCGGCCCGGCCGCGTAGTGGGTGGCCGGGAAGATGACCAGCCCGTCGACCTCCTTGACCACGTCGCCGGTGAGGGGGTTGAGGTAGTAGAGCTTCTCCACCTCGTCGCCGAAGAGCTCGATCCGGACGGCCAGCTCCTCGTAGGCCGGGATGATCTCCAGCGTGTCGCCGCGGACCCGGAAGGTGCCCCGGTTGAAGGCCATGTCGTTGCGCGAGTACTGGATGTCGACCAGCCGGCGCAGCAGCTGGTCACGGTCGAGCTCCTGCCCGACCGCGACCCGCACCGCGCGGTCGAGGTATTCCTCCGGGGTGCCCAGGCCGTAGATCGCCGAGACGGTGGCCACCACGATCACGTCGCGGCGGGTGAGCAGCGACATGGTCGCCGAGTGCCGCAGCCGCTCGACCTCCTCGTTGATCGAGGAGTCCTTCTCGATGTAGGTGTCGGTCTGCGGGATGTAGGCCTCGGGCTGGTAGTAGTCGTAGTAGGAGACGAAGTATTCGACCGCGTTGTGCGGCAGCAGCTCGCTGAACTCCTTGGCCAGCTGCGCGCAGAGCGTCTTGTTGGGCGCCAGCACCAGCGTCGGCCGTTGCACCCGCTCGATCAGCCACGCGGTGGTGGCGCTCTTGCCGGTGCCGGTCGCGCCGAGCAGCACGGTGTTGCGGTCGCCGCGCCGGACCCGACGCTCCAGCTCGTCGATCGCCGCCGGCTGGTCGCCGGCCGGCTGGAACTCGCTGATGACCTGGAAACGGCCGTCGAGCCGGGGAATGTCGAGCGCCATGACCCCAACGGTACGCCGGGGGTCCGACACCGCGGCGCGACTACGCCCGGTCCGTGATCGGCTTCGATATTCGCATTGTGTGGCGCATCTCACCGGACTACGCTCTCCGTGTAGGCCGCTCGCGGCGGCCGCCCGGGCAGGTGGCCAGGCCGTCACGGCCGGCCCGCCCCCGGCACAGGGGTCGCAGCACCCGGCACTCCCGGCGTGCGCACCCGACGTGGTCGCGCGTGAGGCGCTGACCGGCCGCCGCGAGCGCCCCTGCTCGTCACCCCACGGGGGTGAATCCCGTTCAACCTCCCGTGGAGACCTCCGCCGCCCGTTCCGGCCCGCCGCGCCCGCCGCAGGGCCCCCCGGCATGCGATGACGCGCACACCGGGGGCATCCCACGGGTGGCGACCGGCCGTCGGCGCACCGTCCTGCTGGTGCTCGCGGCCGTGGCCGTGCTCTCGGCCGCCGCGCTGGTCGTGGTGCTGGCGAGCTGGGCGCCCGAGCGGCCGGAGCAGCCGAGGGCGCTGACGGGCGACGAGCGCGAGCGACTGGCCGCGATGCGGGTCACCAACTACCGGGACCTGCGGGCCGGGGTACGCGTGACGGCGGGTGCCGGCGCGGCGCGTACCGAACTGGTCGGCTGGGCCGACTGGTCCCGGTCGCTGGTCTACCTCGACGTCGGCGGGCCCGGCGCGGGCGCCGAGCGCGGGCTGCTCCAGGCCACCCCGACGGTGGTCCTGCTGCGCCCCGACCCGACAGCGGTGCCGACCCCCGCGCCGCCCCCGCTGGTGCCGCCGACGGACCGCTGGCGGCTGCACGACCCGCCCGCCGGGCAGGGGCTGGCCGCCGTGCTCGACCTGCTCTTCCGCCTCGCCTCGGACCGCCCGGAGCCGCCGGCCGACGCCGCGCGCCGGGTCGGTGGGGCCACGGTCGGGGCGGCACCGGTCGACATCCTCCAGGCACCGCCGCCCGGTCCCGGCGCCTCGACCCCCGCGCCGGGCGGGCTCCCCCGCTACTGGCTCGACCACGACGCGCGGCTGCACCGGCTGGAGATTGGGCTGGCCGGCGTCGGACCGGTGACCGTGCAGCTGAACCGGAGCGACCGGCCCACGCTGCGGCCGGTCGACGCCCTCGGCGGTCGCCCCGGGCAGCCCCGCGCCCTGACCAGCGCCGAGCGGGGCCGGCTGGACCGGTTGCCCGCCCGGCTGCGCGCCCGCGGCGGTGCCGCCGTGACCCTGACCGCGCCGGTCGCCGCCGCCACGAACCTGCGCGGATCCGGCTGGGTGAGCTGGAGCGGGCGGGCCGCGTACGTCGCCGTCGCCGACCTCGGCGTGCCGCGGCGCCGGACGCTGCTGCGCCTCGACGGCACCGGCGTGCGCCGGGCGGAGGTGCCGGCCGCGACGGTCCCGGGCACCGTGGAGTCGCCCGGGCGGCCTCCGCTGCCGCCGCCCGCCCGGGGCTGGCGCGCCGACCCGCGGCGCGCGGGCGACCTGGGCCTGCTGCTCGACGCGGCGCTGCGGGCCGCCGGATCGTCCGGCGGGCGGGGCGCCGCCCTGCGGGTACGCGGCGACAGCGTCGCCGGCAAGAGCGTCGACGTGGTCGAGCTGCGCACGTCCCGGGGGTTGCTGCGCTACTGGATCGACCGGTCCGGCGCGCTGCGCCGCCTGGAGCTGCGCACCCGCGCCGGCGCCTGGGCCCAGCTCGACCTGACGCCCACCACGGTGCCCCGGCTCGTCGCGCCGCCCCGGCCCCCGGCCGGGGGGCGCTGACCGGTCAGGGACGCCAGCCGGTCTGCGCCGCCCACTGCTCGGCGCGCAGGTGCTCCTCGTCGAACCACGGGTCCTTCGCGGTGGTCCAGGTGGCGCTGTCCGGGGCGGAGGCCGCCAGCTCCCGCTTCAGCACCAGGTAGGCCGCCCGCTGGTCCGGGTCGGCACGCAGGTGGTCGCGCATCAGCAGCGCGTAGCGCCAGCCGGGCGAGTCGACGGGGCGGACGTGCAGGTGCACGGGGCGGCCCGGGTCGGCGCTGCCGTGCAGCCGCTTCTCCCACCGGCCGCTGCCGGGCGGGCGGGGGTTGTCCCACCACTCGCCGGGCAGGCGCGGGAAGCCGGCCGCCGCGAGCCGTTCGGCCAGCGGCCCGTCCGCGTCGGCGAGGGTCGGGACGGTGAGCTGGATGTCGATCACGTCCTTGGCGGCGAGCCCCGGGACCGCGGTCGAGCCGATGTGGTCGACGCGCAGGTCGGCGGGGGCGACCGCGTGCCGGATCCGGGCGGCCAGCCGCGCGTACTGCTGCGGCCAGGTCGGGTCGGCCTCCGCCAGGGCGACGGGGTCCGACCGGGCCGGCCGCCGCTCGCGCAGGTTCGCCTCGTAGGGCCGCAGCCGCTCGCCCCACAGCGCGTCGACGGCCGCGTGCAGGTCGTCGAGGCTGCCGTCGTTGGTCAGCAGCACGTCCGCCGCGGCCCGGCGTCGGGCGTCGTCGGCCTGCGCGGCGATCCGCCGCTCGGCCTCCGCCCGGTCCATCCCCCGGTCGCGGGCCAGCCGCGCCAACCGGGTGGCCACCTCCGTCTGCACCACGACCACCAGGTGGTACGTGGGCGCGAGCCCCACCTCCACCAGCAGCGGCACGTCGTTGACCACGATCGCGTCGGGTGCCGCCGCGGCGGCCAGCTCGGCGGAGCGGGCCCGTACGCGGGGATGGGTGATCGCCTCCAGCCGGCGGCGCGCCGTCTCGTCGGCGAACACCAGCGCGCCCAGCGCCGCCCGGTCGAGTGCGCCGTCGGCGTCGAGGACCCGCTCGGAGAAGGCCGCGACGATCTCGGCCAGCCCTTCCGTGCCCGGCGCGACCACCTCCCGGGCGATCCGGTCGGAGTCGATCACCACCGCGCCGCACTCGGCCAGTCGCCTCGCCACGGCGCTCTTGCCGGACCCGATTCCCCCGGTCAGTCCCACCCTCAGCACGGCACCAGTCAACCGGATCACCACCGCGCGGCCGGCACCGGGGGCACCCCCGGACCGGGGTTCCCTGGGGGACGTTCCACGGCCATATTCCAGTACTAGGATAAGGCCGTGGAGCTGACCACCGCCGAGCTGACCGTGCTGGGCCTGATCATCGAACGACCCCGGCACGGCTACGACCTGGAGCAGGTGATCGCGCGACGCGGCATCCGGCAGTGGTCCGACATCGGGTTCTCCTCGATCTACTACCTGCTCACCAGGCTGGAGAAGCGCGGCCTGGTCCACGTTCCCGAGGCTCCCGCCGCCCCGAAGTCCCGCCGTGTGTTCCACGCCACCGCCGAGGGCCGGGCGGCCGCGGCGCGCACCGCGCTGGCCCTCATCGAGGAACCGCAGCCGGTCCGGCACCCGCTTCTCGTCGGCATCGCCAACCTGCCCCTGCTCCCCGACCGGCAGTACGCGCAGGCGCTGCGCACCCGGCTGGCGCGGGTCGAGGCCCGCATCGAGTCGGTCCGGATGGCGCAGCAGTCGCAGGCCCCCCTCCCGCATCCGGCGCGGGAGGTCTTCTCGTACTCACTGAGCCTCCTGGAGGCAGAAAGGCAGTGGCTCGCCACCCGGGCCCAGGTGCCTGATGACTGACAAGACCGACTTCAAGAAGACCCTCGACGCCTATCAGGCCGGACGCGGCCGGTTCCGGATCCTGGACGTGCCCGACACGCGGTACCTCATGGTCGACGGTCACGGCGACCCGAACGCCTCACCGGCGTTCACCGGCGCCATCGAAGCCCTCTACCCGGTGGCCTACAAGCTCAAGTTCGCCAGCAGGCGGGACCTCGGCCGGGACTACGTCGTCCCGCCCCTGGAGGGCCTGTGGTGGGCCGAGGACATGGACTCCTTCACCGCGCGACGCGACAAGGCACGGTGGGACTGGACTCTCATGATCATGGTGCCGGACTGGATCGACCAGGGCATGTTCAGCGCCGCCGTGGAGCAGGCCAGGGCCGGGAACCGCCCGGCGCGCCTCGACGACATCCGCCTGGGGGCCCTGTCCGAGGGGCGGTGCGTGCAGACGCTGCACGTCGGTTCCTTCGACGACGAGGCCGAGGTGCTGGCGCGACTGCACGGTGAGTTCGTCCCGGGCAACGGGCTGCGGATGGTGGGCAGACACCACGAGATCTACCTCAGCGACTTCCGCAGGGTCGCACCCGAGAGGCAACGCACCATCCTGAGGCAACCGGTCGCCGCCGCGTCGGGTGCGTAGGCGGGACGACGACACCGGCGGTGGCGGGCCGGTGCGGAAAGACGGGAGCCCCGCCCCCGGCGATCTCGCGATCGCGGGGACGGGGCCCGTCGTCGTTCAGCGGGTCACTTGCCGCCGGCGAGCTTCTCCCGCAGAGCGGCGAGCGCCTCGTCGGTGGCCAGGGTGCCGGCCGGCTCCTCGGCCTGGCGGCTCGGGGCCGCGCTGGTCGAGGTGGTGGTGCCACCACCGGTGACGGCCGGAGCCGGGTTGGCAGCGGCCTCGGCGTCGGCGGCCCGGGAGGTCTGCACCTGCTTGGTGTGGGCCTCCCAACGCTGACGCGCCTCGGCGTACTGGTTCTCCCAGGTCTCGCGCTGCTTGTCGTACCCCTCGAGCCACTCGCCCGTCTCCGGGTCGAAGCCCTCCGGGTAGATGTAGTTGCCCTCGGCGTCGTAGGTCGCGGCCATGCCGTAGAGGGTCGGGTCGAAGTGCTCCTCGCCCTCGACGAAGCCCTCGTTGGCCTGCTTGAGCGACAGCGAGATCCGGCGGCGCTCCAGGTCGATGTCGATGACCTTGACCATGACCTCGGAGCCGACCTGGACGACCTGCTCCGGGATCTCCACGTGGCGCTCGGCCAGCTCGGAGATGTGGACCAGGCCCTCGATGCCGTCGTCCACCCGGACGAAGGCGCCGAACGGCACCAGCTTGGTGACCTTACCCGGCACGATCTGCTGGATCGCGTGGGTGCGGGCGAACTGACGCCACGGGTCCTCCTGCGTCGCCTTCAGCGACAGCGAGACACGCTCGCGGTCCAGGTCGACGTCCAGGACCTCGACCTCGACCTCCTGGCCCACCTCGACGACCTCGGACGGGTGGTCGATGTGCTTCCAGGACAGCTCGGAGACGTGCACGAGGCCGTCCACGCCGCCCAGGTCGACGAACGCGCCGAAGTTGACGATCGAGGACACGACGCCCTTGCGGACCTGGCCCTTCTGGAGCTTGTTGAGGAACTCCGTGCGCACCTCGGACTGCGTCTGCTCCAGCCAGGCCCGGCGGGACAGGACCACGTTGTTGCGGTTCTTGTCCAGCTCGATGATCTTGGCTTCGAGCTCGCGCCCGACGTACGGCTGCAGGTCGCGCACCCGACGCATCTCGACCAGGGAGGCGGGCAGGAAGCCCCGCAGCCCGATGTCGAGGATGAGGCCGCCCTTGACCACCTCGATGACCGAACCGCGGACGACACCGTCCTCGTCCTTGATCTTCTCGATGGTGCCCCAGGCCCGCTCGTACTGCGCCCGCTTCTTCGAGAGGATCAGACGACCCTCCTTGTCCTCCTTCTGGAGGACCAGGGCCTCGATGTGGTCACCAACCGAAACGACCTCGGCCGGGTCCACGTCGTGCTTGATCGACAACTCCCGAGAGGGGATGACACCCTCGGTCTTGTAGCCGATGTCGAGCAGGACCTCGTCCCGATCGACCTTGACGACGGTGCCTTCGACAATGTCGCCGTCGTTGAAGTACTTGATGGTCTCGTCGATCGCGGCGAGGAAAGCCTCCTCGGAACCGAGATCGTCGTGGGTGACCCGGGTGGCGCTCGAGGGGGCCTCGATGCTGCTCGTCATGTGGGCGGTTGCTCCGGTCGGATGGTGTGTCACAGCAGGCTGGTGTGTCGCGGTGACCTGTTCGCGCCAGCGGATCCGTCGCCGGGCACACCGAGAGATCATCGCGTGAGATCATGGATGTGGCTCCGCCAGTGGTCCCGGAGACCGCGCACCTGCTCCCTGCCGAGGCACACGATCCGCGAGCGCATCGTCTAGCCTACCCGCTGCATTACCACAGCGTGCAAGGCCTCCCGTCCTCTCGCCGCGTCGTCAGCTGCGAAAGCGGAGATATCGGCAGGAAGGCGTCGCAGGTGTCGCGTCCGTCACAGGAGCATCAGGGTGAACGGTAGCGCCGGGCGCCGCGCCACGCACTGCGGGGGTCGCCCGGTCCGCAGGGCCGCCGGGGCTAGCGTGAGCGCGTGGATGACGACAGCCGGGTGACCCGGCGCCGGGTCGGCAACGCCGAGGCCCGCCGGGCGAACCGCCGCTGGTGGGACGCCGACGCCGACGACTACCAGGCCGAGCACGGCCGCTTCCTCGGCGACCTGGACTTCGTCTGGTGCCCTGAGGGCGTCCGGGAGGCCGACGTGCGGCTGCTGGGCGACCTCGCCGGACGGCGGGTGCTGGAACTCGGCTGCGGGGCCGCCGCCGCCGCGCGGTGGCTCGCCACCCGGGGCGCCCGGCCGGTCGCCCTGGACCTGTCCGCCGGCATGCTGCGGCACGCCGCGCTGGCGGCCGGGCGCACCGGCGTACGCGTGCCGCTGGTGCAGGCCGACGCGCTGGCGCTGCCCTTCGCCGACGCCGCGTTCGACACGGCGTGCACGGCGTTCGGGGCGGTCCCGTTCGTGGCCGACTCGGCGGCGGTCATGCGCGAGGTGTTCCGGGTGCTGCGTCCCGGCGGCCGGTGGGTGTTCTCGGTGACCCACCCGATGCGGTGGATCTTCCTCGACGATCCCGGCGAGGGCGGGCTGACCGCCGTGCACTCGTACTTCGACCGCTCCCCCTACGTGGAGCAGGACGAGGCCGGCGACGCCACCTACGTCGAGCAGCACCGCACGCTCGGCGACCGGATCCGCGAACTCGTGGGCGCCGGGTTCCGCCTGCTCGACCTCGTGGAGCCGGAGTGGCCCGAGGGGCACGAGGGGATCTGGGGGCAGTGGAGCCCACTGCGCGGCCGGCTGTTCCCCGGTACCGCCATCTTCGTCGCCGAGAAACCCGCCCACGCGGGCCGGACAGTCAGTGCGACGTCCGAGGCGGGCCGCGGGTTTACGCTGAGCCGGTGAGCGCCGAGCCGATCGCGACACCACCTGGCCCATGGTGTCCGGACCCGATCCGGCAGCAGCGTGCCGACTACACGCTGGAGGACCTGCTCAACCTGCCGGACGACGCCCCCCGCGTCGAACTCGTCGACGGAGTCATCCAGGTGACACCCTCCCCCACCCTGGGCCATCAGGACATTTCCAGCCTGCTCTGGCTGTGGCTGCGAACCCACTGCCCCGCACACCTGCGTGCCACACAGGCCGTCGGCGTGGCCCTCAATGCGAACACCAGCCGGCAGCCGGACGTGCTGCTGTGCCGGGCGGAGGTGACCGCCGACCGGTCGCTGCTCATGCCGGACGACGTCATCCTCGCGGTCGAGGTGGTGTCGCCCGGCACCCGCCGCACCGACCGGTTCGCCAAGCCCGGCGAGTACGCCGCCGCGGGCATCCCCTTCTACTGGCGGATCGAACAGGACCCCATCCACCTCTACGCCTACCGGCGGGGCGATCGGCTCGGGCCGGGCGGTGAGCGACAGTACGAACTGATCGCCGACAGCGCGGAGCTGATCGAGCTGGTCGAACCGTTCGAGATCAAGCTGCCGATCGCCGACATCACGCCGTAGCCCACGGGTCGTCGTTTCGGCCCGTCGACGCCGGGTACCCGCGCGGCATGGCCGAGCAGAGCGAGTTCCGCAGAGGCGACCACGTCTCCTGGGCCAGCCACAGCGGCCGGGCGTACGGCGTGGTCAAGGAGAAGATCACCGAACGGACGCACGTACGCGGGCACGCCGTCAACGCGTCCCCGGACGACCCGCAGTACCGGATCCGCAACAACGACTCGGGGCGGGACGTCGCACACCGACCGGAGGCGCTGCGCCATGAGCAGGGGTGACGAGGGCCGCGACACCTACCGGGAGTTCACCGAGGCGGTGAACATGAAGCCGGCCGAGCTGTCGAAGTGGCTGGAGACCGACGAGTCGAAGCAGGTCGGCTGGCACAAGGGTGGGCGCTCCGGCGGCGGCGAGTCGGTCGGGCACGAGTCCGGCCGGAAGATCATCAACCTGCTGCGGCGCAAGCGTGCCGAGCTCTCCGAGGGCGACTACCGGCACATGCGCAAGGTCGTCGGCTACGTCCGCCGGCACATGGCGCAGCGCCCCTCCGGCGACGTCCGCGACACGAAGTGGCGCTGGTCGCTGATGAACTGGGGCCACGACCCCCTGAAGCGCTGAGCCCGCCCGCTTGACCCTGCCACTGGTGGCAGGGTCCGAGGATCCGCACCATGAGTCGAGCGCAGCGCAGGATCGTCGTCGTCACCGGTGCGGGTACCGGAATCGGACGGGCCACCGCCCGTCAGTTCAGCGCGCAGGGGGCGCACGTCGTCGCGGTGGGACGACGGGCCGCGCCCCTGGCGGAGACCGCCGCCGGGCATCCCGGCATCGAACCGCTGGTCGCCGACGTCACCGCTCCCGGCGCCGCGGAGCTGATCGTCGGCGCCGCCACCGGGCGGCACGGCCGCCTCGACGTCCTGGTCAACAACGCGGGCGTCGCCGGCGGCGGTCCGCTCGGTTCCCTCGTCGCGGACACGGTCGAGCGCCACCTGGCGACGAACCTGGTCGCGCCGATCCAGCTCGCCCGGGCGGCGGTGCCGGCGCTGACCGACAGCCGAGGCGTCATCGTCAACGTCACCACGTCGGTCGGCTCACGCGCCTGGCCGGGCAGTTCGCTGTACGCGGCGGGAAAGTCCGCCCTGGACTCGCTGACCCGCAGCTGGGCGGTGGAGCTCGCGCCGCACGGGATCAGGGTGGTGGCGGTCGCGCCCGGCGCCGTCGACACCCCGATCGGCGCACACCAGGGGCTGACGCCGCAGCAGCAGGCCGACGTCCGCCGGTGGCAGGTGGAGCGGACGCCGCTGGGACGCATCGGGCGCCCCGAGGAGGTGGCCTGGGCGATCCTGCGCCTCGCCGACCCGGCGGCCGGATTCGTCACCGGCGTCGTGCTGCCGGTGGACGGTGGCGCCGTGATCGCGTGACGGCGCCACCGGGCCCGCCCGGCAGAAGCGCCGGCGCCGCCTGCCGGCCTGGTAGAAGTGCCGGCGCCGCCTGGCGGCCTGGTAGAAGTGCCGGCGCCGCCTGGCGGCCTGGTAGAAACGGTGCCCGGAGGTGCGGACCCATGCTGATCGGCGAGCTGGCGGAGGCCACCGGCGCCACCCCACGCGCGCTGCGGCACTACGAGCGGCGCGGACTGCTCGATTCCCGGCGGGCCCACAACGGCTACCGGATCTACGACGAGCACTCGGTCGGCCGGGTACGCAACATCCGTCACCTGCTGGCCGCCGGCCTGACGCTGGACGACGTGCGGACGTTCCTGCCCTGCCTGGACGGGGACGTGGCCGCCGCCGCGCCCGCGCCCGCCGGTGTCCGCGTCGCCCTGGACCGGCTCGCGGTACTCAACGCCCGCATCGCGGCGCAGACGGCGGTACGCGACCGGCTGGCGGCGGCCCTGCGCGCGGCGGGCACGGCCGTCCCGCACGCCTGACGACGACGCGGAACCACCGTCCTGCCCCGACCACGGCCGACCCGCTCAATTCGACGACGCGGGCCCTGCCGCCCTCCCGGGCAGGGCCGGCGCCGACGCGCGGCGGGACGGTGTCGGTCAGTGGTCGGCGCTGTTCCAGTCGCGCCCCTCGCCGACGGAGACCTCCAGCGGCACCGACAGCGGGTGCGCCGCGCCCATCTCCCGCCGCACCAGCGCCTCCAGGGTCTCCCGTTCGCCCGCAGCGACCTCGAAGACCAGCTCGTCGTGCACCTGGAGCAGCATCCGCGAGCGCAGGCCCGCCTCGCGCAGCGCCGTGTCGACGTGCAGCATGGCGACCTTGATGATGTCGGCCGCCGAGCCCTGGATGGGGGCGTTGAGCGCCATCCGCTCGGCCATCTCCCGGCGCTGCCGGTTGTCGCTGACCAGGTCGGGCAGGTAGCGGCGGCGGCCCAGGATGGTCGAGGTGTAGCCGTCGTGGCGGGCGCGGGCGACGACCTCCTGGAGGTAGTCGCGTACCCCGCCGAACCCGGCGAAGTAGTTCTCCATCAGCCCGCGCGCCTCCTCGGCGGTGATCCCGAGCTGCTGGGAGAGGCCGAACGCGCTCAGCCCGTACGCCAGGCCGTAGTTCATCGCCTTGATCTTGCGCCGCTGGTCGGCGGTGACCTCGTCGACCGGCACCCCGAAGACCGACGAGGCGGTGGCGGCGTGGAAGTCGGCGCCGGAGTTGAACGCGTCGATGAGCGCCTCGTCCGACGACAGGTGCGCCATGATCCGCATCTCGATCTGGCTGTAGTCGGCGGTGAGCAGGCACTCGTAGCCCTCCCCCACCACGAAGGCGCGGCGGATGCGGCGGCCCTCCTCGGTGCGGATCGGGATGTTCTGCAGGTTGGGCTCGGTCGAGGAGAGCCGGCCCGTGGCCGCCACCGTCTGGTTGAACGTGGTGTGGATGCGGCCGTCGTCGGAGACCGACTTGAGCAGGCCGTCGACGGTCGTCTTGAGCTTCGCCACGTCCCGGTGGCGCAGCAGGTGGGCCAGCACCGGGTGGGGGTTCTGCGCGTGGAGCCACTGGAGGGCGTCGGCGTCGGTGGTGTAGCCGGTCTTGATCTTCTTGGTCTTGGGCAGGCCCAGTTCGCCGAAGAGGATCTCCTGCAACTGCTTCGGCGAGCCGAGGTTGAACTCCCGGCCCACCGCCTCGTACGCCCCCTGGGCGGCGGCCTTCACCTCGGCGGCGAAGTGTGCCTCCAGCTCGGAGAGGTAGTGCGTGTCGGCGGCGATGCCGGTGCGCTCCATGCCGGCGAGCACCCGCATCAGCGGCAGCTCCACCCCGGCCATCAGCCGCGCCGACTGCTCGCCGTCGCGGGACAGCTCGGCGTCGATCGCGTCGGCCAGGTCGAGGGTGGCGCGGGCCTGGAGCATCAGGTTCTGCTCCGCCTCGCCGTCGTTGCCGAGCCCCTCCAGGGTGAGCTGGCCGGTCTCCGGGGCGTCGACCCGCAGCTCGCGGTGCAGGTAGCGCAGGGCCAGGTCGGTCAGGTCGTAGGAGCGCTGGTCGGGGCGGGCCAGGTAGGCGGCGATCTGGGTGTCGCGGAGGATGCCCTCCATGCTCCAGCCGTGCGCGGCGAACGCCAGCACCGCCGGCTTGCTGTCGTGCAGCACCTTGGGCCGCCCGGCGTCGGCCAGCCAGGCCGCCAGGGCCGCCTCGTCGGTCGGCTCCAGGGTGGCGGGATCGCACCAGGCCGCCGCGCCGCCGGCGGTGGCCAGCGCCAGCCCGGTCACCGAGGCGGTGTGCCGGCGGTTGGGGCCCGTGACGAGCTTCGCCGCCACGCCCACCGGGGTGTCGGCCGGCGCGTGCGTCTCCAGCCACCCGGCGAGCGCCCCGGGCTCGGTGAGCACCTCGCCGGTCAGGTCGAACCCGGACTCGGCCTCCGGCTCCACCGCCTCCAGGTACTGGTAGAGCCGGTCGCGCAGGATGCGGAACTCGAGGGTGTCGAAGACCTGGTGGACGGCCTCGCGGTCCCACCCCTCCCACCGCGCGTCCTCGGGGCGCAGCGGCAGTTCCAGGTCGGAGACGAGGCAGTTGATCTCGTAGTTGCGGATCACGTCGGCGAGCCGCTCGCGCAGGCTGTCGCCGGCCTTGCCCTTGATCTCGTCGGCCCGCGCGACGACCCCGTCAACCCCGCCGTACGTGGTGATCCACTTCGCGGCGGTCTTCGGGCCGACACCGGGCACGCCGGGCAGGTTGTCGCTGGTCTCGCCCACCAGGGCGGCCAGGTCGCGGTAGCGCTCCGGGGGGACGCCGTACTTCGCCTCGATCGCC
The DNA here is from genome assembly GCF_049841695.1 of Micromonospora sp. DT178. Taxonomy (NCBI): domain Bacteria; kingdom Bacillati; phylum Actinomycetota; class Actinomycetes; order Micromonosporales; family Micromonosporaceae; genus Micromonospora; species Micromonospora sp. DT178. The sequence goes on along the minus strand of NZ_JBNCKV010000006.1, from coordinate 313,563 downwards.
GCCGGGTCCATCCGGGCCAGGTCGGAGACGCCCTTGCGCGGGTAGAGCACCGTGATCTGGTCGCCGACGAGCTGGAACGCGTCGCGGTCGCCGCTGCTGATCAGCACCGACATGCCCTGGTCGCGGGCCTGGCAGGCGAGGGTGGCGATGATGTCGTCGGCCTCGAAGCCCTCCTTCTCCACCACCGGGATGCGCAGCGCCGCGAGGACCTCCTTGACCAGGCTCACCTGGCCCTTGAAGTCGGTCGGGGTCTCGCTGCGGCCGGCCTTGTACTCCGCGTACTTCTCCGTGCGGAAGGAGCGACGGGAGACGTCGAAGGCGACCACGATGTGCGTCGGCTGCTCGTCGCGCAGCACGTTGATCAGCATGGACGTGAAGCCGTAGACCGCGTTGGTCGGCTGTCCCGTCGTGGTGGAGAAGTTCTCCACCGGCAGGGCGAAGAACGCCCGGTATGCCATGGAATGTCCGTCGACGAGAAGCAGGCGCGGCGTCGTAGCTGTCACGGCAGCGACTCTAGCCGCCCGCTCCGACACTCCGGGACACCGGCACGGGCGCGACCGCGACGGATGCCACCGGCACGGGCGCCGGCGCGGCCCGGGTGGGCCGCGCCGGCGTACCGCTCAGAGCACCTTGGCCAGGAACGCCTTCGTCCGGTCGTGCCGGGGGTTCGCGATCACCTCGCGGGGCACGCCGGACTCGACCACGACGCCGCCGTCCATGAAGACCAGCGAGTCGCCGACCTCGCGGGCGAAGCCGATCTCGTGGGTGACCACGATCATCGTCATGCCCTCGCGCGCCAGGTCCTTCATCACGTCGAGCACCTCGCCGACCAGCTCCGGGTCGAGCGCGCTGGTGGGCTCGTCGAAGAGCATCAGCTTCGGCTGCATCGCCAACGCCCGGGCGATCGCGACCCGCTGCTGCTGCCCGCCGGAGAGCTGGCCCGGGTAGTTGCCGAGCTTGTCGCCCAGCCCCACCCGCTCCAGCAGCGCGGCGGCCCGGTCCCGGGCGGCGGCCTTCTTTTCGCGGCCCAGCAGCACCGGCGCCTCGGCGACGTTCTCCAGGGCGGTCATGTGCGGGAAGAGGTTGAACCGCTGGAACACCATGCCGATCGCCCGGCGCTGCGCGGCGACGTCCTTTTCCCGCATCTCGTGCAGCTTGCCGCCGCGCTCGCGGTAGCCGATCAGGTCGCCGTCCACCCAGATCCGACCGGCGTTGATCTTCTCCAGGTGGTTGATGCAGCGCAGGAACGTCGACTTGCCGGAGCCGGAGGGGCCCAGCAGGCAGCACACCTCGCCGCTGCGGACCTCCAGGTCGATGCCCTTGAGCACCTCGATCGCCCCGAACGACTTGTGCACCTGCTCGGCCCGGACCATCGGCACGGACTCCACCGCCGCCCCGTCAGCCGCTGCCGGCACCGTCAGCTCGGTCATGCGCCGTCCGCCTTCCCGGTCGTGCCGCCGCTCTCCGCCGCGAGCCCCCGCAGCTTGGTCTTCGCCCGCCCGCTGCGCCCGACGCCCTTGGAGAAGTGCCGCTCCAGGTAGTACTGCCCGACCAGCAGCACGCTGGTCAGCAGCAGATACCAGATGGTCGCCGCCACCAACATCGGGAAGACCTGGAAGGTCCGGCTGCCGACGGCCCTGAGCTGGAAGAACAGCTCGGTGGAGACCGGCACGAAGGCCACCAGCGAGGTGTCCTTGAGCATGGCGATGGTCTCGTTGCCGGTCGGCGGGACGATCACCCGCATGGCCTGCGGCAGCACGATCCGGCGCAGGATCTGCCCCCGGCGCAGGCCGAGCGCCTGCGCGGCCTCGGTCTGCCCCTCGTCGACCGACTGGATGCCGGCCCGGACGATCTCCGCCATGTAGGCGGCCTCGGACAGGCCCAGCGCCAGCATGCCGGCGACGAAGCCCGTCAGGATCTCCACGGCGGAGAAGCCGAACAGCCGCGCCTCGAAGTCGTCGACGCCGAACAGGGCGCCGATCTGCCGGTCGAAGGGCAAGCCGAACTCGACGCGCGCCCAGAGGATGCCCAGGTTGCCGAAGAGGATCGCCAGCACCAGCCGGGGCACCGCCCGGAAGAACCAGGTGTACGCGAAGGCGACGCCGCGCAGGATCGGGTTCTCCGACAGCCGCATGATGGCGATGACGACGCCCAGCCCGACACCGATCAGCATGGAGGTCACCAGCAGCGCGAGGGTGCCGCGCAGCCCCTCGACGATCGGCGGGCGGAACATCTCGTCGACCATGAACGACCAGTTGAACGCCTTGTTCGTCACCAGCAGGTGCACGAACATGGCCACCAGCACCCCGATCACGGCGACGGCGACCCACCGCCCGGGATGCCGCACGGGCACGGCGCGGATGGGTTCCGGCCGTGCCCGTTCGGGTGTGTCAGTCTCGACAGACATCGTCAGCTGGTCGGGTTCAGCGCCGGGGTCGTGATGGCGCCGCCCTCGACGCCCCACTTCTTCAGCGCGCCCTGGTACGTGCCGTCGGCGATGACCGCCGTGACGGCCTCCTTGAGCACCTCGGCGAACGCGGCCTGATCCTTCTTCACCGCGTAGCCGTACGGGGCGGACTCGTAGATGTCGCCGAGCAGCTCCAGCTGGCCGTTGCTCTGCTTCACCGCGTACGCGCCGACCGGGGAGTCGGCCAGCATGGCGTCGTTCTTGCCGCTGACCACGGCGGCGGTGGCGTCGCTCTGCGCCTGGTACTGGTCGATGGTGATGGCCGGCTTGCCGGCGTCGGTGCACTTCTTCGACCGGGCGGTGATGTCGTCGAGCTGCACGGTGCCGACCTGCACGGCGATCTTCTTGCCGCAGGCGTTCTCGGTGTCGACCTTGGCCGGGTTGCCGGCCTTGGTCGCCCACTGGGTGCCGGCGGAGAAGTAGCTGACCATGTTGACGGTCTTCATCCGCTCGGCGTTGATGGTGAACGAGGAGACGCCGACCTCGTACTTGCCCGAGTCCACGCCGGGCAGGATCGCGTCGAACGGCGCCGACTCGTACTCGGCCTTGAGGCCGAGCTTCTGCGCGACCGCGTTGAACAGCTCGATGTCGAAGCCGACGACCGTCTTGCCGTCGGCGTCGAGGAACTCCGCCGGGGCGTACGTCGAGTCGGTGCCGACCTTGATCACGCCGTCGGCCTTGATGGCGTCGGGCACCTTCGCGGCCAGCGCCGAGTCGGCGGCGGCGGTGACGCTGGGGCCGGCGCCGGGCTGCTCGGTGCTCTCCTTCTCGCCGCAGCCGGCCAGCGAGAGGGCGAGCAGGGCGGCGCCGGTGACGCCGAGGGCGGCCCGGCGGCCACCACTGATGCGGAACATGGGGTACTCCTTGCGATGAGGGGTGACGGCCGGTCAGGCCACGCCGAGGTAGGCCTCTTTGACCGCCGGGTCGTGCAGCAGCTCGGCGCCGGTGCCGCTCTTGACGATCCGGCCGGTCTCCAGCACGTACGCCCGGTGGGCCCGGGCCAGCGCCTGCTGGGCGTTCTGCTCGACCAGCAGGACGGTGGTGCCCTGCTGGTTGATCTCGACGATGATGTCGAAGATCTGCTGGATCAGCATCGGTGCCAGACCCATGGAGGGCTCGTCGAGCAGCAGCAGCTTCGGCCGGCTCATCAGTGCCCGCCCGACGGCCAGCATCTGCTGCTCGCCGCCGGAGAGGGTGCCGCCCTGCTGCTTGCGCCGCTCGGCCAGGCGCGGGAAGAGCCCCAGCACCCGGTCGAGGTCCTGGGCGATGCCGGCGCGGTCGCGCCGGGTGTACGCGCCCATGTCCAGGTTCTCCAGCACCGTCATGCCCGGGAAGATCCCGCGACCCTCGGGGGCCTGGCACAGCCCCCGCCGGACCCGCAGGTCCGCCCGGAGCTTGGTGATGTCCTCACCGTCGAACCGGATGCTGCCGCTGGCGACCGGCCGGATCCCGGAGATCGCCCGCATCGTGGTCGACTTGCCGGCGCCGTTGGCGCCGATCAGGGCGACGATCTCGCCCTCGTCCACCGTCAGGCTGATGCCGTGCAGCGCCTGGATCCGCCCGTAGAGCAGGCTCACATCGTCGATCTCAAGCAGCATCGTCCGGCACCCCCAGGTACGCCGCGATCACCTTCGGGTTCTCCCGCACCTCGGCAGGCAGCCCCTCGGCGATCTTCTTTCCGAACTCCAGCACCACGATCCGGTCGGTGACCCCCATGACCAGGCGCATGTCGTGCTCGATGAGCAGCACGGTCACGCCGGTGTCCCGGATCTGCCGGATGAGCTGGAGCAGTTCCTCCTTCTCCGCCGGGTTGAAGCCGGCGGCCGGCTCGTCCAGGCAGAGCAGCACCGGGTCGGTGGCCAGCGCGCGGGCGATCTCCAGCCGCCGCTGCTCGCCGTAGGAGAGGTTGCGGGCGAACTCGTGCATCCGCTTGCGGATGCCGACGAACTCCAGCAGGCGCTCGGCCTTCTCCCGGCTCGCGCGCTCCTCCTTCCAGTACCGCGGCAGGCGGAACAGCGCGGAGATGACGCTGGTCTTGTTGTGCGCGTCGGCACCGACCAGGACGTTCTCCAGCGCCGTCATCTCCGGGAAGAGGCGGATGTTCTGGAACGTCCGCGCCATGCCCATCTTGGTGATCTGGTGCCGCTTCTTGCCGCTGACCTTCTGGCCACGGAACCGGATCTGCCCCTCCGTGGGCTGGTAGATGCCGGTCATGGCGTTGAAGCAGGTGGTCTTGCCGGCGCCGTTCGGGCCGATCAGACCGAGGATCTCGCCCTTGTAGAGGGTGAAGTCCACCTCGTTCAGGGCGACCACGCCGCCGAAGCGCAGCGTGACCTTGTCGACCTCCAGCAGCGGCTCCCGGGTGGGCACCGCCTCCACGGCCGGCGCGCCGGCCTGCGCCGGAACGACCGGCGTCTGCTCGGTGTCACTCACCGACGGTCACCTCCTTGCGACGATCCTTGAACTCCGCCGCACGTCGTCGGTTGGGGATCAGACCCTCCGGCCGGAAGATCATCATGACCACCAGCACCAGGCCGAAGAACAGGAACCGGTACTCGTACAGCTCGATGCCGAACAGTTCGATGCCGCGGAACCGCTCGATCATGTACGCCACCAGACCACCGCCGACGATCGCGCCGACGATGTTGCCCGAGCCGCCGAAGATGACCGCGGCCAGGATGATGATCGAGTTCAGCAGCTCGAAGTTCTGCGAGTTGACGAAGTTCTGCTTGCCCGCGAAGAGCGCGCCGGCCAGGCCGGCGATCGCGGCGCCCGCGGCGAACGCCCACAGCTTGAACTTGAACGTGGGCACGCCCATCAGCTGCGCGGCGTCCTCGTCCTCGCGGATGGAGATCCAGGCACGCCCGACCCGGCTGTGGGTCAGGTTCCGCACCCCGATCACCACCAGGATGATCACCGTGAGCACCAGCCAGTAGTACGGGCGGGCGTCGAGCACGCCGAAGAACGGCTTGCCGTCGGCGTACTGGCCCGGGGGGTGCGGGATCTGGTTGAAGCCCCGCTGGCCCTTCAGGAACTCCGAGCTGACCGCACCGATCCGGATCATCTCGGCGAAGCCGAGCGTCACCAGGGCCAGGTAGTCGCCCCGCAGCCGCAGGGTCGGCGTACCGAGCATCACGCCGGAGACCATCGTCAGGGCGATCGCCACCGGCACCGCCAGCAGCCACGGCCACAGCGTCTTGATGTCGCTGCTCGGCGAGGTCAGCACCGCCACGGTGTACGCGCCGACGGCGAAGAAGCCGAAGTAGCCGAGGTCGAGCAGGCCGGCGAAGCCGACCACGATGTTCAGACCGACAGCCAGCAGCACGTAGATCGAGACGGTGAACATCACCTGGGTGAAGTTCGCACCGGGGGTCGGGATCGGCCCGAGGTACTGGTAGAACTCCTTGTTCGGCAGCGCGTAGAAGAACACGATCACCGCGGCCAGCAGCGCCCAGCGCACCCAGCGCGGCGCGCCGCGCCACCGTTCGCCGGCCGCCTCGCGGCCGGAGCGCACCTTTTCCAAGACGGTCGTCATGCCCGTGCCCTCCCCAGCGACTCACCCAGCAGACCGGTCGGCCGGAACATCAGCAGCACCACCAGCAGCGCGAACGCGGCGAAGTCCTTCCACTCGCTGCCGAACAGGCCGGAGGCGTAGTTCTCCACCACGCCCAGCAGGAGGCCGCCGAGCAGCGCCCCGCGCAGGTTGCCGATGCCGCCGAGCACCGCGGCGGTGAAGGCCTTCAGGCCGAGCAGGAAGCCGACGCTGTAGGTGAGGGTCTGGATCCGTACGTCGTAGAGCAGACCGGCGACGCCGGCCATGCTGCCGCCGGCGATGAAGACCATCAGGATGATCCGGTCCTTGTTCACGCCCATCAGCGCGGCGGTGTTGGCGTCCTGGGCGACCGCCCGGATGCCGCGCCCGACCCGGCTGCGGTTGATGAACAGGTCCAGCGCGATCATCATCACCAGCGCCGCGCCGAGGGTGAGCAGCTGCACCGCGTCGATCGGCACGCCGAAGACGTGGAACAGCGGGTCCTGGCTGACCAGGATCGGGGCGCCCTCGGGGCGGCGGCGGGTCCAGATGCCGAACGCCTCGGAGATGGCGATGGACGCGCCGATCGCGGTGATCAGGAAGGCCAGCGGTGGCGCGTTGCGCTTACGCAGCGGCCGGTACGCCACCCGCTCGATCACGGTGGCCGTGCCGGCGGAGGCGATCGCCGCGACGATCATGGCCACCAGCAGGTAGAACAGGATCGAGCCGATCCCGCTGACCTGCGAGTTCTGGTCGAGCCCGAAGCCGTTCCAGGTCCAGATCGCGGCGAACGCGCCGGCGATGAAGACCTCGGAGTGGGCGAAGTTGATGAGCCTCAGCACGCCGTAGACCAGCGTGTAGCCGAGCGCGACCAGGGCGTAGATCGCGCCCTGCGTCAGGCCGGTCGTCGTGTATGTCCCGAAGTTGGAGAACAGGTCGTCGAAGTTCAATGAAGGGACACTCCATCAGGGTCTGGAGAGAAAAGTGGGGCGGGGGGGGGGGGGGGGGGGGGCCCCCCCCCCCCCCCCCCCCCCCCCCCCCCCCCGCCCCCCCCCCCCCCCCCCCCCCGGGGGGCC